>CANJHS010000026.1 GCA_947474225.1 Roseiflexaceae bacterium
ACGCATCAACCACTGGTCATCCTCGCCGACACAAATGGCACGGACCCCATACGCACTGCCAATGCGGGTCGAATCAGCGGACGAACGCGTTCCGGCATCCTCGTCCATGCTGCCAAAGTCGCCAGTCAGGCAGCTCGCGCAATTCATGCAGGGTGTGGCTTGCAGAGTGCGTTTCACCATCACTGTGCCGGCATCATCGAGACACCCGATGAGATACAACGATTCCTCCATCATGTTGATACAGAGTTGCTTGGGCTCGTCTTCGACACCGGTCACATGCTCTATGGCTCTGGTGGCAACAGTACGGACATCGTGGCCCTCTTGCATGCCTTCGCCGCACGCATCCGCCTGGTACACTTCAAAGACTGTAGCGCACAGGTAGCAGACACCATGCGCGCGACCAAGGGCGACTACTTTACGGCACTCCAAGCCGGTATTTTTTGTGAGCTGGGGCAAGGTGCAGTACAATTCGATGCAGTCAACAACGCCCTCGACGAAATCGGGTATTCCGGCTGGATCGTCGTCGAACAAGACATTTTGCCAGGCATGGGTGCTCCACGTGACAGTGCCGCACGCAATCGGAGTTACCTACAGACCCTCGGCCTGTAGCCACAAAGGACAATCATGCACCCATTGACGTTCTGCTCTGCCAATCTCCGCAACGCCAACGCCAACGACGGCGCAGATGCGTGGGAACACCGTCAGGCTTTTTTGGCACAGACGCTCCAGCTTCTCAGCCCAGACATTATCGGGGTCCAAGAATGTATGGACGTCCAACGGCACTGGCTCGGTGCGACGTTCCCCGAACATACCATCACCAGCGGGTTGCCCTATGGGAATTACGCTCCGTACGAATACACGGCGATTGCCTGGCGCACTTCCCTTTTTCACCTGCAGTCATCAGGGGCATTTCACCTCAGTCTGACGCCCCGCGTCCCCTCGCGGTCGTGGGACACGTCGTGGATGCGTGTGGCCAATTGGGTCGTCCTGCGTCACCGCCTCAGCGGCCGTGATATCTGCGTCTGCAATACCCATTTCGACCACATTGGGGCACAATCCCGACTCGCCTCGATCGACGTCATCACTCAGCAGTTAGCACACCTTTCGCATTTGCCCACGATCGTGATGGGGGACTTCAACACGCCGCCCGACGGTCCCGTCCATGCCAAAGCAACCACGGCGGGGTTTGTCGATAGCTGGCAGGCAGCCGGGCACCGTGACGGCAACGGCGTGATGACCTTTCATGGATTCCGCGGTGCCGCCTGGCCCAACATCTCGGGTGAGCGCGACGACGCCCGCATCGACTGGATTCTTCTCCGCGACCTCGAACAACGCATGGCGATTGCTTCGGCGCACATCATCACCCTCCAATCGCCCGATGGTCGCTTCCCCAGCGATCATTACCCCGTCGTCGCCAAGTACCGCCTCGCCCCGTAATGTGGTAAATAGA
Source organism: Roseiflexaceae bacterium (assembly GCA_947474225.1). Classification (GTDB taxonomy): domain Bacteria; phylum Chloroflexota; class Chloroflexia; order Chloroflexales; family Roseiflexaceae; genus UBA965. The sequence goes on from CANJHS010000026.1 coordinate 1,451, forward strand.
CGAAAACCCCTCTCGTGCAGAGCACGAGAGGGGTTTTCCATCCCACACACCATCACCGTTTGATGATGTCTAACATTTCTTTGATATCGACGACCTTTACCCGCGGCCGATGCTGCGTATTCCCATTCGTTGTCTCGTAGGCATCGAGTTTTTGCCAGTCTGCGTAGGTGACGATCTGTGCACTGCGTGACGTCAGCAGCGTCGCTACTGCATAGCCCGTACGATGACCATCGGCAATACCGTTCAACGATTCCCAATCGGCCTTCATGCTCGTCACGGTCGCTACAGAGTCTGGTTTGTTGGTTCCAATGATGCCCGAGGGGCCGCGCTTGGCCCAACCCACCACATACGTCCGGTCGATGGGCGTCTGGTTGGCAGTGTCGATGACGCGACCGTCGATATTGGGGATGAGGCCACGCTTGTCGTCGAATGGCACACCGGGCAAGGCAACGCTCCGATACCCCACAGACCGCAACACCATGCCACATGCGATGGTGCGCGTAGCGCCGGTGCCTTCGGCTTTGACGTTGCCGTTACCATCATCTACCAGCCGATTACGCTCCATCACCACACCAGTGACGTGCCCGTAATGGCCAACAATCTCGAGCGGCGACCAGAGGAACTGCATGTGGATACTCTTCGTGGCACCGCTCAGACCACGCTCGATATAGCCCTTCATCACCTCGTGATTCCGGCCGGCGACTTTGTTTTCGGCGAGTTGCGCTTCGCTGATCGGGTCGAGGGTAAAGTCGACTGGGTCCAACAGCACATCCACCCCAGGTAGCTCGCCAAATTCTTTTAATTCCGGTGTTGTAAAGGCTGCCTGGACCGGACCACGCCGACCGACGACAACCACCTGTGTCACCGTCGAGGCACGCAAACCGGCTAGCGCATGGTCTGCCATATCGGTGGTCGCCAATGTGTCGACCGGTGCCAGCAATGCACGCGTGACGTCCATTGCCACGTTGCCATTCCCGATGACGACCACACGCTGGTGCGTATTCAAGTTGAATTCGCTGTTGCGATAGTACGGATGCCCGTTATACCAGCCCACAAAGCTGGTCGCCGGTGCACTGCCGATCAAATGCTCGCCGGGTATGCCCATTTTGCGATCGGATTGCGCACCGACGGCGTAGATAATCTGATCGTAGTAGGTCAGCAATTCATCATGGCTGATGTCGCTGCCCATCGAGACATTCCCAAAATAGCGTACCCGCGGGTCAGCCAGTATTTTTTCATAAATGCGGGTCACCCCCTTGATTGATTGGTGGTCAGGCGCAACGCCCGAACGTACCAACCCAAACGGCGTGGGCAAACGCTCGATAATATCGACGCGCACGTGCGCGTCACCTTTCAGCAGCGCCTCGACGGCATAGAATCCTGCCGGTCCAGCGCCGATTACGGCTATCCACAACGGACGTTGTTCGGTTCCCAGTGTTGTCATCGTGTGCTCCTCACTCCACAGACGGTCGCGACGGTCATTCTGTTCCGCTAGACCGGTGGCCACGGGTAACTGCGTTCCGATGTTGGCTGTGGGTACTTGCCTTTGGCCACCAAACGGTCGATCCGTCGCTGCAATGCGGCCATCTCTTCGTCGCTGAGCATCTGCTCCAGGAGCTTCAAGGCACCCTCGCGGAGCGTCAAGCGCTGCTGCAAAAACACCACATCATTGAGCAGTGCAGCCGGTACCGGCGAACCGGCCAAATCCCACAATACCGTACGCAATTTGTTTTCGTGGTGGAATGTCACCCCGTGGTCGATCGCCCAGAGCCGGCCGTCGGCCCCTTTGAGGCAGTGGCCACTCTTGCGGTCGGCATTGTTGATAATCACATCGAATGCCGCCAGCAGCGGCAGGTAGTGGTCGTAGCCGCCTTCCTTCTGCATGGTGAACCAGTGTTCTTGTTCATCGTTTTCGATAAACAACTGCACCGATCCCATTCCATACGGCCCGTCGCGCAACACCGTGGGCGGCACGAGATTCCAGCCGAGGTCATTACTAATCACAAATGCCGCAGCCTCGCGCTGACACAATGTCCCGCGTGGGAAGTCCCACAGCGGCCGCTCGCCACGCTGTGGTTTATATATAACCAACCCCTGCGTCTCTTGGTACGTCGCCAAACACAAAATCGTCGCGTTGCTACTCCACGGCATCGAGGTCTGTGGCGTCAACTCGGCATAGGTCAAGAACGCCAAAATCTCATTGATGCTCGCAGCCGGGCGCTCATTACTCATCGTTCCACCCCATGTACGCGTCAGTGTTCAGTTCATCTGCGGACAAAAATGCCCGTCGGGGTCTTTGGGACGCCCGCAATTCCCGCACACCGCACGGCCGCCATTGAGCACCGCGTGGATGTGTTGGCTTATCCCACGGACCTGTTCGCGGGGGATGCTGATACGCGCCGATGGATTTTCATCCTCGTCTTCGTCCTCACTCATCCCTTGCATGATCAACACACAAGTATCGTGCTCGGCGTCGTAACCCAAGCCCATCTGTACCACGCGGAACACCGGCTCGAGCGGTTCGAGCAACGCCATGTCACGAATCAACACGGCATCTTCGCTGGTCGATACCAACGGATTGTTGCTCACAATGTCGTCGTGAAGCCGGTCAAAGGCTTGCCCCAACGCACGCACTTGCTCTTTTTCGGCAGTGAACGTCAAAATATCACGCCCTTTGCGGGCCTGGATATAAAAGGTCCGCTGCCCCGGTTTGCCCACCGTCCCCACGGTTAAATGCCCGGCAGGGTCAAATTCATAGGTGTAATTCATGGATGTGTTGGCTCTCCTGCTGCAGATTCCGCTACAGGTGGTTCAGGTGGCTTGGGGATAACATGGGCCAATGTGCCCATCTCGTTAAATGCCAGCAAGCGCGGTCCCATCGGGGTAAAGCGGAACGCTGTGACCGAGCACGTCCCGATCTCGAGCCGTTGGAACAAGTCCATGTGCATCCCGATGTAATGTGCGCACGCCAGCTTTATCAAATCCGCATGCGACACCACCGCAAACACCTCGTGCTCGCCGTGTTGTGCGCGCAGACCATCTAACGTCCGTACCATCCGCATCTGGGACTCACTCAGAGACTCTCCACCGGGGAATCGTGTGCCGCTCGGATAATATTGCACACCCGGCCAGCGCTTGTCTTCGTACAACACTTTGAGCTCGGCACCCTGCCACTCGCCGTAGTCCACTTCGCGCAGATCTGGCACCTGTGTAATCGCAATGTCACGCCCGGCAACAATCGCTTCGGCCGTATCCATCGTGCGTTCCAACGGACTGGCATACACCGCAACCAACGGCACGATGGCGATGCGCTGCGCTACCGCAACCGCCTGCGCCCGTCCTTCTTCGTTCAAATGAATGCCGGGGATGCGGCCAGCCAAACGCCCATGCACCCAATCATTGGCGCCATGACGAATCAATAGCAAGGTCGTCACGTGGTGCTCCTCTCGGTTACTTCTGCGTCTATCATACCAAATCGCACCCTACTACAATCATGATGGAGGGAAAAAGGTCTGGGCACACCACCGTTCGCACCGCCAACATTCCCCGTGTGCCGATTCTGTACCCCCGGCACACCACTCCGCACACGACACATCCACTGTTCCCACCCAGCACCCCCGCTCAGCACAGACGGTGTGGGGGTCATACTGCCTGCGTAGTGGTGTTGTAAAGTCCACAATTCCCTTGTCGCAGTTACAACGAACTTTCACTCACCCCACGTTGCAGCACCGACACCCGCGCCAACAGCGCCATCACCACAAAATTCATCAACACCGCCGAACCGCCATACGATACAAACGGCAGCGTAATACCGGTCAGCGGGATCAAACGGACATTCCCACCAATAATAATGAACGCCTGAACCACCAAAATCGTCGTACAGCCGACCGCCACCAACTGCGTAAAGGTCGAAAATTCTCCCGTCAGACGCAACGCAATCCCGTACCCGCGTACGGCCAGCAACAAATAGACCAACAACACTCCCACCGCACCGATTAAGCCGAGTTCCTCACCAATCGACGCAAAGACATAGTCCGTATGCGCGGCTGGGACAATCCCCGGCATCCCCTGACCGATACCACTCCCAAAGATGCCGCCCGAAGCAAATGCAAATATCGCTTGTATCGACTGGTAGCCACGCGTCTGCGTCCACGGGTCCAACCACAATCCCACCCGCAACTGCACAATCGGCAAGACACGGTACAACACCACTGCCCCCACCAAAAAGGCCACGACCCCGCCGAGTGCATACAAGCCACGTCCCGTGGCCACATAGATCATCGCCAAAAACACACTAAATAACATCAACGCAGCACCCAGGTCACGCTGCAACACAATCAGCAACATCGCCATACCCCACATCACCAGCAACGGCACCAAAGCCGCGAGCGATGGCAATGCAATCCCCCAGATCCGCATGCCACCATCGATCTGGCCGCGATGTTCTTCGAGATACGACGCCAAAAATATCACGAGCAAGATTTTGAGTAATTCCGACGGCTGAAAGGTCAGTGGGCCGATGGTCAACCAGGCCCGCACACCGCTGTTGTTGGGGTCCGATCCAAACACAAACGTCGCCACAATCAACAACAATCCCATCGAGAGCCAGGCGTAGCGATAGTGCGCCAACCAGTCAAACAACGTCATCCGTGTGCGTGCCCGCAAAAGCGTGTCCCACGGAATCAATACGATGGCACCATAGATCACACAACCGACGGTAATCCAGATTGCCTGGCGTACATCGATATTGGGATAGGTGTTGGGGTAGAGAATGGCCAGACTCGGGTCGAGCCGGGCACTCATCAGCAGTCCCATCCCGCTGAGAAATGCCGTCAGCGGCAACAACAACTGATCAACACGTGGCTGGTAGCGGTGCGTCAAGGCCGACAGCACCACAAAGCACAGCAACGGCGCCATTGATGGCCACAAAATCCGTAACACCCCACGCGCATTGGGCACGAGTTCGGCACTGCCGGTGGTCAATGTCAGCTGAATGTAGCCCACCGCATATACCACGAGTACCAACAACAGGAGTCCTATTTCGTCCAGGCGCAGAGCCCGTCGTAATGCTTTCATATGCGGTATTCTCAGTATTCAAGAGATGCTGATGTAGTCAGTGTACCATGACGCAAAAACCCCCACGGCATACCGTGGGGGTTTGCGGCATGTTGTGGGGGGGTTTCACACCGTGAGGCTGATGCGCTAGACGTTGAACAAGAAGTGGCAGATGTCACCGTCTTTCACGATGTACAATTTGCCTTCGAGGCGTACAGTACCGGCTTTTTTGGCGGCGACCATATCCCCAGCTTTGATCAAATCGTCGTAGGCAACCACCTCGGCGCGGATGAAGCCACGTTGGATATCCGAGTGAATCGCACCAGCAGCTTCTGCAGCCGGCGTATTTTTGCGGATGGTCCATGCTCTACATTCGTCGTCACCAGCAGTCAAAAAGCTCATCAATCCGAGCAGATCATACGACAGATTGATAACCCGGTTGCGTGCCGGTTCTTTGATGCCGAGGTCTTCCATAAAGACCGTCGCATCCTCGTCCGACATAATCGCCAATTCTGCTTCAATCTTGGCCGAGATACCCGCCACGGCGCTTTGTGCATGATTGTATTGCACATCCAACATCGTGGTAATCGCATCGTCGCCGACATTGATTACTTGCAAAATCGGTTTGGCCGTCAGGAATTGATAGCCGCGCAGCAGCCGCGATTCTTCTTCGGTCAACGCCACATCACGCACATGCTGACCAGCTTCGAGTGCGGTCTGCAAGCGCGTCAACGCGTCTTTTTCTATCGTCCGTTGTTCACGCTCACGGCCAGCCATCTTGTTGATTTCGGCATTGAGCTTGGTCAAGCGCTTTTCGATAATCGCCAGGTCCGAGAAGGTCAACTCCAAGTCGACGGACTCAATATCGCGACGGAAGTCCACACTCCCGTCAGGATGCGGCACTGCATTGTCCTGGAATGCACGGACCACATGCAACAACGCATCGGCACTGCTGATGAAGTTGAGCAACGCCGGCGGTAACCCGCTCCGGTTGCTACTGCCACTCATGCCACCGACGTCGACATACTGGACATCGGCTGGTGTCAGTTTGCGTGGTTTGAACATTATCGCTAAACGATCAAGGCGCCCATCAGGCACCTTGACGGTCGCGACATTCGGCTCGAGCTGACCCGAACTGAACGCTGCCGTTTCGACAGTGCCGCGGGTCAAAGCATTGAAGACCGTGGTTTTGCCACTATTGGCCAAACCGATAATCGCAATTTTCATGCTCGTTTACTCGTAGATCCAGCGGTCCACGCTGCGCTCGACGGTGAACAGCTCGCTCGATGAAAAGAAGATAGCTGTCTCGCGTTCGCCGCTCTCGGGGCTGTCGGAGGCATGAATCAAGTTACGGCCGATTTCGAGGCCGTAGTCACCACGAATGGTGCCAGGTGCAGCCTTGACCGGATTGGTAGCACCAACCATCGTACGGACGGTCTCGATAACGTTTTTGCCTTTGACGTTGATGACAACGACGGGGCCGGAGGTGATGTATTCGATCAAGCCAGCAAAGAACGGCTTGCCGTCGTGCTCTGCATAGTGCTTGCGGGCCAGGGCTTCGGTCACGCGCATCAGCTTCAAACCGACGATTTGCAGACCGCGCTGCTCCAGACGACCCAAAATGGCGCTAACCAGGCCACGCTGTACGGCATCTGGCTTCAAAATAATGAGAGAACGCTCCACGAAGTGACTCCTTACTGCAATTCCTTTTCCATTGTGTATCATACCACCCTTCGCAACCTGAGTGCGCACCGCAACAACACAAAACCCCCGATGCGCACGCATCGGGGGTCAGACTCTCGTAGCCTACAACGACGGCGGTGGTCCGCTCAGATTGGTCATCCGGTAGGCCTCGACTGCCTCTTGGACACGACCCTGTCGTGCATATGCGTTGCCAAGTAATCGGCTACATTCACGGCGCTTTTGGCCATCTACCTCATCGGCCAAGATGCTACACAAATCGGCGACTACATCGTCGAGTAGCATCGTCGTCCTGATGAGATGGCGATACTGCACCATTGCCGTTTCAAACATGCCACACGGCGTCGCTGCCCGTGCAACCGACAAGCGCAACGAGGCGTTCTCCGGGTCGTTTTGCAGTGCCCGCAGGTACTCGTTCATCTGCGCAGTCGTCGAGCCACTGGTTTGTTGTTTGTTGGTCTGTATGGGCGGCTGGTGCGACATCGTCGGGGCAGACTTGGGCGCGCTTGGGGCTACCTGTGGCAGCGCTGCAGCGCGACTGAGCTCGCCTGTCGTCACTCCAACGTCTCGCAAAATATCGTTCGCATCAAATGCAGGCCGACTCCCAGCCTCAGGGAAGTCTTGCAAGCGCATGCCCTGACTCACTGCCAGATTACTCATGTCGAACGCCTGCACGCCCCCATTGGCACGACCATTATCGCCATTCAATCGATCATAACCGGTCTGACTCCCCGGCAATTCAATTGCCTGCACTGCTGGTGTTTGGCTCGCGAGCAATGACTGGAGCATTGCGTTATTTTGCGTTGGAGCGGTCGATACGACAGGTACAGGAGCAACGACAGGTGCAGGAACGCTGCCTGCGCGTGGCAACGCTGACGATACACTCAACGGCATTTCACCTGAGCGCGACGACAAGAACAAATCTGCCAATAATGGATCAGCAACCGATTCCGCCACCGGCGCTTGGGCTACCTGCTTGGCAGCCTTGGCAGAGGATGTCGTCTGCTCCCTACCGGAACGTGGCTGTACCTGAGGCCGTTCGCCCTTGCTCCGCTCCATCATGGTATCAAGTGTCGCTGCCGCTGCATATGACGCTTGCCGAGTAAAGCGAGGATCGGGTATAGGCGTTACTTTTTTGGAATCCACAAATCCCCCACCCAAAATCCGGGCGACCACCTCGCGCAGGTCTTCGGTAGGAGAAGGGGTGTGGCTAATTTCGAGCCGAGCCAATAATGCATACAAATCGTCGAGCGAAGATATTGTCTGCAATTGGGTCGTGTTTATAGTTATTTTGAGTGGAGCCAATTCTGCCAAGGCAGCAACTATCGGCTCGGATGCATGGCGCGTTGTCGCAACGGCACCACTTTCGTTCGTGCCGAGGACGTTCGCCAAAAACCGGTCGTCGTCATCAATGGGCATGTGGGTGACAAACGGCATGCCACGATTGCCGGCCACCTGCTGGTATGACTGCACCGTCTCGGTAATGACTTCGCTCATATCGGGTGAGACCGGTGTCGTTACTCTGCCGCCACGGACCATTTCCATTGTCAAATCGTGACTTGGGACATGCGGGAGTGCATTGGTCGCAGCGTCTTCGGTCGTTGCAGGTTGGACGGGCTTCCAATCAAGCATACCAGCCAACAACTCAGGTTCAACGTCCGACGCCGGTTGCGAGGCGGCGCTCGCTGCCGGCAGGTCGGGGAATCCCGCTTCGCCCATACATGCGCAATCATCCGTGCGTGCATAGATTCCATGCCGCGGCTCAGTGCGCATATGCTGCAACACAGCGACATGATCGAGTTCTGTAATCGCAGGGAACAACACTTCCTTGCTCTCGATCGAAACACCTGCACGGCGTTGCATCCCCTTGGACTGCATCGCATCAACCGGTAATTCGGGGAGTACCCACGACGAGGCTGATGGCAGGGTGGCATGACCAAACAAATCACGGGCCACATCAAAAAACGGGTCAAGCGACTGTGCGTGCATCCAGCTCTGCTGGCTTGCCTCACTGTCTCGACCCGCCTGGTACCGCGCGACAAAATACTGTGCTTTGAGGATGTCTGGCTCGCGCTTGAGCAGTGCTTGACTGATTTCGAAGCTTTCACGCTCGTCGCCGTTCCGCCACAGTGTCTCGGCAAGAGCAATCGATATATCAATACGAGCGGGGTGCAATGCTTGCAGGCTACGGAATTCGCTAATCGCCTGTTCGAACATGCTCCCTTTGACAAATAATCGTGCCAAACCGATACGACTCAGCTGCAAATATACATCGTGGCGCGATGCACGCCGATACAAATTGACGAGTCGGGTACGCACATCAACGACTTCGGGTCGCATCTCGATGGCGTGTTCCAAGTGCCCTGCCGCACCCGTCAAATCACCCTGGCGCTCTGCAATAATGCTCAACCCCACATGGGCATCGATGTTCTCGGGGTCGGTGCGCAACACATCCCGATACAATTCTTCGGCCTCGGTTAATTCATTCACCGCGAGGAGACTCTCGCAAAGGCAAAGTTTGGTCTTGATGATATGCGGGAAGTACGACAACACATGGCGTGCGGTGCGCAGCACCACCCCATGATTCCCGTTTGCTGATGCATCATGCATCTGCTCATACGCTGTAATGAGACTCATATCGCCCATCATCAGATCCTTTTCGCCTGCCTCATGCGAATATACGTATAGGTGTAGTAATAGTGTAACGAATCATAGCATCGAATCATCAGCAATGCAATACTACACAACATAGTTTATCGTCTGCTGCTAGGGAACTGCACGCAACTTCATCATGACTTCCAAAATCCGCTGCCCGTAGGTGGTCCCAGGGAAGGCCCAGCGGCCATTTAAGCCGACGATTGTCTGGGCCGAACCACGGAGAAATGCCGGCAATGGTCGAATTGCGAGTGCGCGGTCGATGAGTGCTTTCTGCTCGGGCGTTGCCTGATCGTCCTTCAGCGCATAGGCTAGCATCCGCCCGATATGGGCCGGCACGGCGTCGTCTTCCCACGTCGCGAAGCTCAGCCCCTTTTCCCAAATATTTCGCTGCGTGTTGTAGACCCAGCCCGGTTCTCCCGGGTCAGACGCCGAGTTCTTACCCTCGACGCCCAACCCCGCCGGATTACGTTGCGGCCGTGCCGACCAGTAGCTCGTCAAATATCCTGTCTCGTGTGCCATCTGCGCAATAGCGAGGAACCAATCGACGCCGACACTATTGCCTACCCGTTGGTATGCTTCGACGATATTCTTGACGTCGTCATAGCTATAGCCATTCAGCGCGGCTCTGGGTGCCAAGACACGGATTGCTTCGCTTACCGTCCCACTCGGTGCGCCGATAATGGGCAGGTCCGCGGGAGGGGTCGCGGGCACATGATCACGGGTCTCGTTCCCCAATAATCCAAACAGTACATCATACGGTGCAGCGTTTTCGGGGTGGAGTTCGAATCGAGCGCGTTCGAACCATTGAACCTGATATTCATTCCCATCGCTCAAGCGCTCAGTCTGTAACCCAGATAACGGCAAACCAAATAAGGCTAGACTCTCAGCCTCCGATATGCCGGCCTGACCGTCCATCTCGAGTCCATATTGGCGCCAGACTTGCCAGATACGCCCACACACGGCGTGCTGGGTCTGATCGAATGTCTTGCATTCCGCCGTTGCTGATTTGGGGAACTGATACCAGTCGCGCCCTTGCTGTGCCAATCGGTCTGCCCCGAGCCGACCAAGCAACACATCATACGGCCGAGCATTCTCGGGATGGAGCTCGAGTCGATTACGCTCGAACGACTGTGCTGTAAATGATTTGCCTTCGATACGGACTGTAGCTTGTGGCCCTATGGGATAGCCAAAGACACGCAATCCGCCCTGCGCTTGCCAATATTCTCGGATGCGCCCGTCGATACAGAACCCCGTCTCGACAAAGCATTGCCCCGATGTCTCTGCGGCATGGCTCGGCGTCGCCATCCGAGTCAGGCCAACGAGACACATCATCAGTATTACTACAAATCGTCGTACCATATATCCTCGCAACAAATCTAGGTACACAAAACGCCGACAAGAGTCGGCGTTCTGGTGCCCAATCGAGCTTCTGGTCGGGGCGAGAGGATTTGAACCTCCGACCTCATGAACCCCATTCATGTGCGCTACCAGGCTGCGCTACGCCCCGTTGACCACAACAAATACATCATACGCTACCGCATGTTGCACTGTCAAATGGACAATTCATCTGAATCGGCTGCTCCTAGAACGCCTCAATGCCGATTGCTGCAAGCTCATCTGCGTAGTGTTCGAACTCACGCTGCGTCCGTAATGTTCCTATCTCGGCCAACAACGGTTCACGTTTTGTCCCTGGTAACAAAATAGCCCGTTCCACGAATTGGCGCAAATACGTTTTGAGTGCGTCACGATGGTTTGGGGATGGCATTTCACCATGGAAGTAGGCTTCCATCGCTGCAGCCAACACTCCCGTTTGTTCGGTCATCCAGAAGTGTGGTGCGACTGCTACTTTGAACGGGTATGGATAGAGTGGATCGCGCACAAACTCCAGTGTGCCTATCTGCTCCCGCTCCGGGGGTCCCTCTGGCGCAGTTTCTTTGGTCATCAGTACCGCCTTATGTGTTGTCATTTTAGCATTGTACCCGCACTCGCCATGCTGCGATGAATCTGACAGCCGGCTTCGTAGTAATGTAAACAAAATTCCTACACAGCGTTACGTCAGAACACGTATTTTTTCACAACCAATGCAGATAGAATCCCCTCGTTATCTCCGGAATACATGGCTACGGAGGCAATTAAATCGCTTAAATCAGCTTTATCCATAAAAATCACGCAGTATAAAGGCAAAATCAGGCGTTTTCGAATGTACCATTAACCTCTTATGAAATCACAATAATTTTTTGGTTGCGTCTATTATTGATTTACAGTATAGTTATTCTGAATGGTTGTGCGTTATTATTTGCATGCCAAATCACAGTATCCGATGAAGGATAGAATCGTCTCTGCATTGATGCGGTTTTGACGAGTGCCGCAATACGAACAATTCTTTTTAAAGTATGTTGACACGGAGTACACAATGAGCATGTCCGTCAGTTCACCAAGTCTCGGCACGATTACCGTACGTATCGACCCGCATGTCTGTTATGCCCCGAATGATGGTGCAGATCAGCTCGAGCTGCTGCGTGCCACCAGTCATGCAGCCCTCGACATGATTGCGCTGACGGGTATAGGAAGTATCAAAAGCTTTGATGCCATTCAACGTGATTATGACAAATTAATTCTGCTCGAAAAAGCCGGGATTTTGTCCGCGAGTGACGGGGAGCGACTAACGCTCCACCGTGAACTTCGTACTCGTTCGACTATTTTGCCGGGATTCACGGCAACGAGTAGCGACGAGCTGATGATTACTGGACTCTTCCCTGCCGAAACGACGACCATAAGCATCGAAACAATTTTGCAACACCTCGGCATCAACGGCACTGACGGCAGCACCCAAACCAATGCAGGCGTCATCTGTTCGCTTATCAATGCTGCCAATGGAATTGCAATCGCCCATCCCAAAACTCCTGCACAGACGACGTTGGTCAAGCAGCTTATCGCCGCCGGCCAACTCCATGCCATCGATCGCGCTGTCGACGGCATCGAGAATGTCTGCATCCTCGGTGGTTCCGGTGCTACCGACATCGAATCTATCGGATCAGGGTTTTCGGAGGTGACGCTGACGACACCATCCTTCGAGGGATTGCGTGACGTTGTGTTAGCACATACTCACAGTGCGATTCGATTCATTGGCACTCCCGTGCGCCGCTGGGCGCTGCACCAATTGATCCAAGCAACGACCGATGAGCACATTGTCCAGATGCACGAAGGCAAATCCGCCGATATCGCCAATCACATTGCAGCGCTGGCCAATATTGGCGGCGGAATGCTCTTGATTGGATGTGAGGACGGCGTCGTTTCGGGCGTCAAATCCAAAGACAAAGCCATCTCGGCTATTCTCAAGGCCGCCGAATCAATCACTCCGATCCCTGATCTGAATGCCGAAGCAGTTGCCTACGACCAAGCGACGATAATCCGAATCGAAGTCCGTGGTGATACCACGCCTTACCTCACCAGCGACGGGCGGGTCCTTGTGCGGCGTGACCAACAAACGAGCGTGGCCACACCAACCGAGTTACGGGCACTCTGCCAACCCACTCGCAATGATGGTGCCGATCTCGATTTGCCACGCAGCGGTGTTTCGATTGTATCGACCCAGCGTCGTGGCGGCATCTGGCACTACGAAGTCAGAGATTTGCGTACCACCGCCGGTGTCACCCGTGATCGTGCCCAAGGACTATGGGACTACGCCATCGAACGCCACGAGACCCTGCGTGACGGTTCAGCAAACCTCGACGAAATCAAATGGCACGGTCAAATCGGCCTCTGGCGAGCATACATCCAGGGTGGTCGCCCCAAGTATGATTTGGTGCACCGCGACAGCCTCGGCGTCATTGACCATATTTTCTACGGCGTTTCGGATTGGGGATTGGGTACCCAATGGCAACACTTAATCCAAACGTACGCGCCACAATTGGCTGTCGATACCGTCACCTTTGACGACGATGCGTCATCGCAGAGTGTCACCTCGCCGACATCGCCCATTGTCGCCCAGTCGACAACACCAGCAAACATGCCTCCGGCGCACTACCCAGCATTCCAAGGCGAGCGCCGCCCACGCTGGCGCGGCCGTGGTGCAATCACCCGTATTTGGCGCGACGACGCACAGACACCATTCTTTGATTTGCTCCTCAAAACAAAAGCAGACAGCCAAGAAGACGGCTCCGAAATCCAGGAATACCACGGCGTCAGCCGCGATCAGCTCAACCAAGCCTGGCTCGACCTCATCAACGTAAGCAAACCACGCACGGGCATTGAAGTCGTCGAGACCGTAGAGGACGAGCAAGGCGATAAGCGCTTCATCTTCCGCAATTTGCGCAACGAAGAAGTCAGCCCGCACCCGTGGCGTATGAACGACATCGAAGAGGGTAGCATCCGCCAATATGCCGCTCGGATGCACATCGCCGACCAGACCTTCGACGAAGAAAGCATACGCTGGTGGGGCAACATTGGCTACATGCGCCCAATGCGGCGCCAAGTCGATTTGGTCTATCGCGACGAAAACGGCGTCGATCATGTCTTCTATGCCGCCCGGCGCGATGAACTCATCGGCGAATGGCACGACCTGCTCGCCGAGTACGACGATGTAGTAGAGTAATCTGACTCTGCATCCCGACCAAAGAAAACACCCCGCGTTCCATACGGAACGCGGGGTGTTTGTCACACTCGATTAGAAAGGGAGGATATCGTCGTCCTCTGGTACGGATGGACCTGTTGGAGGTAATGGTTTGCGCTCGGCACGTGCGGGCGGGATGTTCTGGCGTGGTGGTGGCGGTGCCTGCGAGAATTCACCATCGTCGAAATCTTCGCCGATCGACGTCGGAGTGTTACGTGCCGGCGCGCCTGGCTGGCGTTGTTGGGGCGCCGCAGCTGGGGCGCGGCGTGGCGCACCATCGCTTCGTTCTGGCATGGCTGTGTCGTATGCATCAGCACCACCCTGCGCCTCAGAACGTGCGCTGAGAATAATCATGTCGGTGGCAACCAACTCGACCGACGTCCGTGGTTGCCCATCGCGGTCTTGGTATTTGCGTGTTTGCAAACGGCCTTCGACATAGACACGGGTACCCTTGGTCAGATATTGGTTGCAAATCTCGCCCAGCTTGTCCCAGGCAACAACACGAAACCACTCGGTGTCATCATGGGTGGTACCGTCATTGGACTTCCACGTGCGTCCACTGGCGACATTGAAGGTCGTCACCGCACTGCCCTGTGGGGTATAGCGCATTTCGGGATCAGCTCCGAGCCGTCCCGTAATCATCACTTTGTTCAAATCTTTGGCCATTGAGGGCTCCTCTCGTATTTGTTTTACCACTCGTATTTGGTGATGCAGACATCACTGCGAAGAATTGTAGCATGTTTGTTCTAGTTGTCAATGGTGTTCGCTTCATCCCGGACATCTCGCTTCATGACGAGATCACGCCGCGAATCGATGCGCACATCGCCGTAGAGCTGGGTCGCCACAATATAGATATCGCCATGAACATCAACAATAACCCCATCACCATACGGGATGCAGATGACTGCATCACCCAACACAAAGTTTGACGAGGGAACAGTACTCCCCCAGCGCGCTACGACACCCCCTAGCCATTCCTGTAGCTGTGCATGCCAAGGCAGGGAGTCTACGCGAGACATTGGTTCGGTGCTCCCGCCAGGTACAAGCGTGGTATCAAGGAGAGTTGCCATCAACATATCGGTGTCTGTGCTGGGCATTCCGCTATCACTATCGACTCCCATCACCGGTGCTGTCGGATCAGCAGCGAATTTCCCTTCAAATGTAGGCTCGCGGATGTCATCGCTGTCTGACTCGTGAAGCGCAGGAGGCAGCGCAATCGGCTCGGCGCGTATCTTAGGGATATCAGGAGCGAGCGCGCTCGTCAACCAGGTTGCGTCGACCCGCATAAATGGTATAAGCGTTCCGGTTACCCCCATTGCAGTTCCCTGTTGTTGGGCAGCAGCCAAAATATCGCCCAGAAAGGGCGCAATAATGTGCAACAGCCCTGTGCCGCCCGGTTGTGCTTCAACCAAATAGAGTCGCCCACTTGTGCCGTCATAACACGGCACCAATGCTTCGAATGCATCAGCGAGCCAGTGTTGGGTTGCAGCGATAAGCGACCAACCCAGCCACGGGACATCATAATCGGGGATGTTGCCGACATACCACCAACACGACGGTGCGTACCACGTGCAGTCAAATGCATCGGGATAAGCGGTATCGTGCCATTCACTGGCTTGCCATTCACGCATCCCGATGAGTGCATCATGCACCGCAACACGTGCGAAACCCGACGATGCTGTGCCCGCGCTCGTATCCGTGGGTTCGACCCGAGTCCTCCGGATGGGCAGGGTCAGTCGCGACTGCGTATCAATGGCAATGGTGACACTGCCGTCGTCGATATCTCGACTGGTGACGACCATCCCACCAATCCAGGGTGGGACGGCCATCCGCGGCGCCAACCAGCGCTCATAGAGTGTTGCTGTCGCTGGCGTGCTCAACGATTCACCATCATATCGTACCGTCGCCGGCAACCCAATTGCATCGTAGAGACTAAATTCCGCATGGGGGTCATCTTCACTCGCAGGCACAATGAGATTCCCAGGCAAGGAACGGACAAAGCCTTGCTCCTGCATACGGACGGTCAAAGCCTGCAATCCCCAACTAGTCACTTCACGCTCCAGTAAGGGAATTTCGGCCGCGGCTGCAAGGAGGTGCACCGTGTGCACATAGGTATTTGCGCTCCCACATACCCACAGCGGCACGTCTTCGCGTGCATCGCGCACGGTGAGGATATCTGCGACGGCACTGCCATGTATCGTCAGCACCGCCTGGTAGCCACCGTTCATAGCTTCGTCGACTGCCCAGCTATTTGCCGGCATGCCAGCAAAAATCACCACATCGGCAGGCACCAGCTGGCTGCCGTGTGTGGGTCCATCGAGTGCCAATTGCCAGATGATCGGTGCACATATGTCCGAAACGACGATGTGGACTTGGTAGCCTGCATTGCAGAGCACCATTGCCAATCCAGCACTGTGCTGGTATGGCTGACTATCTACAGCGGCATCAAGCAAGAAAAGCGGGGGTGTCGGTACATCTTCAACCTGCACGATGGTGTGTTCGCCTACGCAGAGTCCTTGAATGGCAAGGTCGCTATTTCGGGCGGGTGTCGCAGTCATGATCAGGAGCGGCTTGGTGACTGCATGGTAACTGCGGATGCGTTCCATCCGACGGAGGAGCCAACTGGCATGTTGGTAGGCAATCCCACTCAGCTTTTGGAGGTCGAGAAGGACGATACAGTGGAGTGCACCCCAAAAGGGCTTCCAGTCGCCGTCGTGTTTCTTCAGCAATTCGCGGTTGAGCCGTTGATACGTGGCAATCACGATATGGGCATCGCTCTCGGCAGCATCGTTGTGCACCAGGGCAAACCGCGGCACAAGTTCCGCAGGCAAATCAGCGATAAACTTCGTCAACGACTGATAGGCAGCCAAACCTGCAGTAGAATCTGCAACCACGACGAGGATCCGCCCGCTAGGATTGGCCAATATCTGCTGGACGACACAGAACCACGCAGCCACCGTACGCGCTGCATGCCACCCCATCAACACGGTCGTTTCGTGGCGTTGCAGTGCTGCCATTGCCCGGACCATATGAGGGCGATAGACGTCGTTGCGCTGATTCAGCCAGAGGTGTGCGAGGGTTGCATCCACGCCAATGTGCGCACTCTCGAGACCCGTACGGCCGGCTAACGAGCGCAGGGAACGGTATGCAATATCGGTATTTTGGGTGCGGTATTGTTGAATAATATCCTGGATTGATGCGCGCATCTGTTCCTCACACTGCTCATTACGACACACTATAGCAGGTTCGTTCATCGGCGTGAATATGTGCTTCCTCACTGAGGTGTGCCGCTCTGGATGAGCACATTGGCAATAATTTGCAAATTCGATTTGCAATGTCACGAGCACCGTGGTATTATTCTTTTCGTTGCAGAGGTCACCGACGCAGCGAGTTGGTACAGATGTGGCCCCATCGTCTAGCGGCCTTGGACGTCACCCTCTCAAGGTGAAGATCGTGGGTTCGAATCCCACTGGGGTCACCACTCAAACCAGCGACCACATGGGGATGTGGTGTAGAGGCCTAACATGCGACCCTGTCAAGGTCGAGACCGCGGGTTCGAATCCCGTCATCCCCGCCACAAAACCACCGATGTGTTACATCGGTGGTTTTATTTTTCTTCTCAGTGATTCCTTTGTATAGTCAATTCATTGCCAATGTATCGAGGACGTAACGAGAGGGGCCAACCGATGGATGCAGCACAGGCTTTTCGATCATTGATTGAATCACGCTCGAGTCAGCACGACGGGGTCAACGGGATATCAAATGTCACGTTTTTTGTGGGGGCGGGGTTTTCTAAGACATGGGATGCACAATCCCCGACGGGCAATGAGTTGTTCACCTTCCCCAAGGACTTCTTGCAGTCGTTGGCAGCCAATATTGAACTCGACGATTTGCTTGCGACGCCAGGATACCCCAGCATCGATGACGCGGCACCTGCGACCTTCAAAGAGTTGCTCTACAATCTGTCGATGCAATTGAAGTACCCCGGTATCCGCACCCGATATATGGATGAACGTGGCATTACCTTTGCAATCAACGAAATAAAGGCAATCGTGCAACACCGCTTCGAGTCGTTGACGACCCTCAATCATTATGACGAGATGCGCAATCAATTCCTCGCACCCCGAAGTCCCACGGCGAATCAGCAGTCAATTCTCACTTTTTTTGATTGGCTGAGTTCACACCAAAAAGAACACAACGGATCAACGCTCGGTGTACACACAGACTTTATCTCCACGAACTACGACTACGTGGTAGAGACAATCCTCGACAACACCGGCGAGCGCAATGCGTTGCGCAATACCTATCGCGGCATCACCCCTACCCTCGTCAATGGGGCACGCAATACCAATATCGTCCAGGATCACTGGTCCATCAACACGCTGTTAAAAATAAACGGTGGCTTCGAGATCACGACGAATGATGTGGGATATGATATCGACTATCGGCCGCGGACATTCGACGCGATGCGTACATACCCCGCCGAGATCATGATGCCCTCGAAAGAGCAAAACTACGTCAATCCGTACTTCAGTGCAGTCTTCCCCAAAGCAGTACGGCTCCTGCAGGAGAGCAAAATACTGGTCATTGTGGGCTATATCCTATCAGAAGAAGACGCGTTATTACGATTTTTGATTCGTCAATTCGCCGAGGATCTCCGCGATGTCCATGGCAAGCATATCTTTTATATTGACTACACTGCGCCCGAAATCCTCGAACAGCGGTTACAGGGGTGCTTCCGGTATCTGAATAGGATGGATAGCAACAACATCTACACCGCTTCGGGGGGATTTGTGGAGTGGATCGACGCCGTCATGCGCGGCTAAGTCTGGCAGTATCCGTAGCTCGGCAAACCCATCCTCTGCAGTCTTCTGGCAGGACCAGCGGGCAGCAGCGGATGCAGGTAACAGTGCCGCACGCTGGGGCTGCCCTGCGAGAGACCCCCGTCGGGCAGGCGCGGATCGTTTTCTTGTACCTCATGAAAAAGCAGGCCGAGAACGCTGCCGAGACGCCGCTGCGTCGACCACTGTGTAACGGTGGGGGTGAGCATCCCACGCCTGTGGACGTTGTTGAGAAGTGGGCTGTCACCGCGTTGTAATGGTCAGCACAACCACCCAAATCCGTTTTGACACATAGCCCCGCACACGCTACAATACACAGACGGAGAAAATCCGCTGTCACGTGTTGACCAATCGGAGTCACGATGTTCGAAAGCCTGTCCGATCGTCTACAAGCAGTCTTCAAAAAGCTCGGCGGCAAGGGTCGCTTGAGTGAAGAGGATGTGCGCGAAGCGATGAAGCAAGTGCGCCTTGCACTGCTCGAGGCTGACGTGAACCTCCAGGTCGTGCGTGAATTCGTTGCCAAAGTGACGGAACGTGCGGTCGGCGAAGAAGTCTCGCGTTCGCTGACGCCGTCGCAGCAGGTCATCAAAATCGTCCGTGACGAGTTGATTAGCCTTCTGGGAGAGGCCGAAGTTCCCCTCGCAGATGCCACATTACCACCGACGGTGATTATGTTGGTTGGTCTGCAAGGAGCCGGCAAAACTACCCACGCTGCCAAGTTAGCGTTGCATCTCCGCAAAAAGGGCAAGCGCCCGTTGCTGGTGGCTGCAGATGTCTACCGTCCGGCAGCTATTGCGCAGCTCGAGTCATTGGGCAAACAGGTCAATATCCCCGTGTATAGCGAGGGAACGACCGCCAAGCCACCCGAGATTGTTGCCCGTGCACTGGCGCATGCCCGTGCCGAACATTGTAACTACGTCATCATCGACACCGCTGGCCGACTGCAAGTCGACGAAGTGTTGATGACCGAGTTAGCAGATATTGTCACCGTCGCCCAACCACACGAGCGGTTGTTGGTCGTCGACGCCATGATCGGTCAAGAAGCCGTCCGTGTCGCCGAAGAATTCAACAAGCGGGTCGCCTTGAGCGGCATCATCTTTACCAAAATCGACGGCGATGCACGTGGCGGCGCAGCACTATCAGTGCGATCTGTCACGGGTGTACCGATTAAGTTTTTGGGAACGGGTGAGAAAATCGAAGTGGGCACGCTCGAGGTCTTCCACCCAGAGCGCTTGGTATCACGGATTTTGGGCATGGGCGATGTGTTGTCGTTGATCGAGCGGGCGGAATCGTCCATCGACAAAGACGAAGCAGCGCGCATGCAAAAGAAGCTCTCCAAGGGCTCATTCGACCTCGAAGACTTTTTGGCTTCGATGCGTCAGATGCAAAAGCTCGGGCCACTGAACCAAATCCTGGGCATGTTGCCAGGGATGGGGAGTATGGCCAAAGGGGCAGAGCTGGTCAACGAGAAGGAGCTCCGTCGGGTCGAGGCGATTATCTTGTCGATGACGCCCAAGGAACGACGCAATCCTGATATTATCAAAGGTAGTCGCAGAGAACGAGTTGCACGGGGGAGTGGGACTTCTGTCGCCCAGGTGGCAGGCTTACTCAAAAACTTCCAACAGATGCAACGGATGATGAAGCAATTCAGCGGCAGCTCAAAAGGTGGGCGTATGCCTGACCCCCGCGAGATGATGCGCAAGATGCGCTAACACCACACTAAGATTCGTGTAGGAGGCAATCGACCATGGTCACTATTCGTCTACGCCGCACCGGCAAAAAGAAGCAGCCAAGCTATCGTTTGGTTATCGCTGACTCCCGTTCACCACGCGATGGCAAGTTCATCGAAATCGTGGGTCATTACAACCCCGTGCGCGAGCCACAGGAACTCGAAGTCAAGGCAGATCGCATCCGCCATTGGATCAGCGTTGGTGCTCAGCCGTCCGAGACCGTGGTCCGCTTGTTGAAGCGTGTCAACGTCCTCGACGCAGCCGGCAAGCCCATCCCAGTCGCGAGCTAAACGACTATGCGTACGTTGCTTGAATACATGGTGCACAACCTGGTTGATCACCCTGAAGCCGTGCAGATTCGTGAACGGGTCACGCCCTATGCCATCACGTACCGCTTGAGTGTTGGCCCCGCAGAGGCTGGCAAAATCATCGGGCGCAATGGCCGCGTGGCCAAATCCATTCGCGACATCATGGCAGTGGCAGCAGCCCGCCAAGGCAAGCGCGTTCACATCGACATTGAGTAATTCGGACAACGTGTATCGCTCACCACACGCGGTGGCACCGGCCATATGGTCGGTGTCCACTTTTCCTTTTCAAAACCATGGACTACACAAGGGAATGGTATGACTGAATCAACACCCCCCCGACCCGACGAGCTCTTACTTATTGGCTCGGTCGTGAATGTGGTCGGCTTGCGCGGCGATGTGCGCATCCACCTCGTCTCGACACAACCAACCCACCTCGCAGCCAGCAAACCGATGCTCTATAGCGCCGACGGCAAACGCTCATTCCGCTTGCGCAAGATGATGCATTACAAAAACGACCTCTACACCGCACAGCTGGGCGGCATTGCCACACGTGAGCTCGCCGATGCACTGCGGACGACCGAGTTGTACATCAAAATAACCGACGTCGCGCCTCTCGACAGCGACGAGTACTTTTTGCACGACCTGCCAGGCATGTCGGTCCAAACGGTCGAAGGAATTGTCGTCGGTGTCATCAGCGACGTCATCTCGACCGGGGCGAGCGACGTAATTGTGGTCGAACGTGAAGGATTATCCGACGTGTTGATTCCACTCGTCAAGGCGTTCGTCCAGTCCTATGACGCAACCAGCCGTATCATGGTTATCACTCCCATCCCCGGGATGATAACCGAGGCATAGGCTTAGAGATATCGGCTACGCCAGGCATCACGGTCTCGACGAAGTATTGGCGTGCGCCAGAGGCGGATGAATCCAGCGGGATAACCGACCATTTTGGCGACATCACCCACCACGCGCACTAGAGGGACCAATCCTGCGGCGAGCAGTGACTGGAGCACACGATGTCCCTCGTGGTGCCGGCGGATAATCCGCTGCCATGGGGTACGGCAATACCCAACAACCCCAATTGCAAGCATGAGTATTGACCAGCCTCCGGCTACCACGAGCGTCAGTGCAGCCAGATAGACGACATAGCGCAACAGGTGCCGTCGGGGCCACAATCCTGCCACCGCATCACCACGCGCATACAAGTAATACTGGCGGAACACCTGCCCTAGCGATTCACGTGGACGAAAGTGGACCAATGCAGTCCCGGCAAACGCAAAGCGTGCGCCGGTTTTTTGCATGGCAAAGTCATACAACAAATCCTCGCAATGGCTGGCCCACTCGGGATAGCCATCGACCGCATCCCAGACCGATTTGCGGAAGGCAACCGATTGACCAAAAGGCATAAATGTCGCTGGATTGATTTCGCTCACATCAGGATAGTTTGTACATGCAATGGCGTGCTCGAGCAAACTGCGCGGCAGCGGGTGAAAGAATCCAGCCACAACATCCGCGTCACCATCACGAAGCGGCTCGGTGATACGGGCTAACCAATGCCGATCCAGGATCAACCCTGCGTCGGTGCAGGCGATAATGTCCCCCGTGGTATGGTGGATGGCATTGTTGCGCCCCGAAGGAATGTTATACCCGCCGACAACAAGCCGTACCGGATGACCGAGGTCATGATAGTGCTGCACAATTGCCCCCGTGCCATCTGTACTGTTGTTGTCGTTAATCACAATCTCGTCAGGGCGAAGACTCTGACCCAGCATCGACTCGATAAGCTGCGCTATATTGTCTTCTTCGTTTTTGGCAGTACAGACAAGTGAAATACGCATAGTCGTCCCACAGAGAAAATCAAGCACATATCTACCATACATTGTAGTACAATATGCATAACAGATGACACGAGGTGTATCATGCATCGTTTTGTATTGAAGGCGCTCTGGCTTACACTTTTTTTCACCATAACAGCCTGTGCAACACAGAGTAGCCGTGTGCCCAGTACGTCGATTGCTCCGGCACCCCAAACCGATGCCAGTTCGTCTGGTGCTACATCGATTCCTCCAGTCACAACACTGCCGATGAGCGTCGACGACGATGGGTACCACGTCATCGGCGACCCCGCAGCCCCCATCGTGCTGACGGACTATTCGGATTACTTCTGAGGGAGCTGTGCCTTCCACGTGTTGGAAGTAGAACCACTCCTCATCAATCGCTATGTTGTCACTGGCAAAATGCGGATTGTCATCCGGCCACTCCTACAGACTGGTCCTCATGCGCTCATCGCAGCCAGCGCAGCAGAATGTGCCAACGAACAGCACGCCTTCATTGCGATGCGCACCGCTCTGTATGAGAATCAAGGCACCATCGCGATGGCCGACAATATCCTCACTTCCCTCGCCGACATCGCACAGACGCTTGACCTCGATCGCACGGCATTCATTCAATGTATGGCGTCAGAACGCTACAATGATGCATTGAAGGAAGGGTATGCACGTGCTACCAAGAGCGGCATCGTAGCACGACCAGTGTTTGAGGTGAATGGTCAACGACTCATTGGATCACAGTCCTTTGAAACGTTCACGCACTTAATTGACGGATTACTTGCTGCAAGCAAATAAATCATTTCATCCTTTTCTATGGATTCACTAAGGGACGCATCAGAACGAGCGTGCTAGGATGGTACGAAGAGGTTTTCATATGCCACGACGTCAACTCATTCTGCCATTGCTATTTTTTCTTTTGACTATTTTCTTGATTTCGAAAATGGTCTCTGTCCATGCCGAAGACAGCACGGACGAGTCTGCGTACCCTACCGCAACAGCCATTGTTGACTACATCGAGACCACACTCCCAACCATGACCGAATTCGCCTACGACCAGGGAGATCCTACGCAAACCACCATACCCAATGAGAGTATGGCTGAAGCAACGAACACCGTGACTATCTCATCGACGCCTGCAGGTATTGTTGATCCCACAGCGATAATACGGACTCCTCTTGCAGACAAACCGCTTGCCTCACCAACCGCTGTCACACTCACACAATCCGACACCCCGACTCCTGTCATCATCCCACGTGCCAGCACCGCTTCGCAAGAGGCCGTCCGCACCTGTGCTGCGCATACCACCGAGCTATTTGTGGGTACAACCAGCCCATCGACGATGCTCGAAGCGCGCTTCGACAAGCGTGTGGTCGGCGGTGGCATGAGTGAAGCGTCTGGTCACTTTGCTTTGCCGGTATATGTGGGCCATGAAATTTCGGGCAGACATTTCATCACCATCGTAAAGCGCTATAGCGGCCGTCAGATTCAGCAGGTGTTGTGTGAGATCCCCTGATTCATCCGAGTCAACGCACGCTCAGTGGCAGAGTATACTGCATGCAATTGCCACACACGACTACGGTGTGGTACAGACCACATTGCCAATGATGCATAGCCTCGATGGTCGTACCCTCCGGGTAAATGAACCACCTGCCGGTATCACCCCACGCAGAGCCGCAGTATTGATTATGGCAACTCCCGCCCAACAGGGTGTCGAGCTCATCATCACCCGTCGATCTGGGTCGCTCCGGCAACACGGCGGCGAAATTGCCTTCCCCGGTGGCCGCGTCGACGAATCCGACGAATCTGTTATTGCTTGTGCACTGCGTGAAGCCAATGAAGAAATTGGTATCTCAGCAGCGGCAATCAAGATTTTGGGGACGATTCACCATGTCTACGTGCCGCGCAGCAACCACATCGTCACGCCAGTGGTTGCATGGGTCGCACAACCGCCAACATACACAACCAATCCAGCCGAAGTCGACGAAGTATTTCATTTGCCCATCGACGCAATCCTCGGCAGTGACGCACTGCGCATCGAAGAACGCCACATCCAGGGCGAGACCATACGCGTCCCCTACTACCCGTTCCAAGAACACCGAATATGGGGCGCAACAGCATTGATGTTGTGTGACCTGTCGGCTCGCATCGACCGTTGCATCACGTACCGCAACAGCGGGCACAAGGAGTCAGAATGACAACCAAACGCACAATCGGCATCGTGGGCGCGCTTCTAGGGGCACTCGGCGTCGCTGCCTTTGCAACACTCCGTAAATCACTCCCCCAGACCCGTGGCACCCTGAGCATCGAGGGATTGTCACAGCCCGTTGAAATTTTGCGAGATCGCTGGGGTGTGCCGCATATTTATGCAAAAAACCCCAGCGATTTGTTCATGGCACAAGGGTTTGTCCATGCCCAAGACCGGCTGTGGCAGATGGAATCACAACGCCGCCTCGGCCACGGCACCCTGGCAGAACTCATCGGCAACAAAGCGGTCGACACCGATCGGTACATGCGCATCCTCGGCCTTGGCCGCTCGGCTCATGTTGATGCTGCACACCTCAGTGGCGAAACACTCGCCCATGTGAATGCCTATGTGGCCGGAGTCAATGCGTTCATCACCTCCAACAAAAGCAAACTTCCCCCTGAATTCCTGTTGCTCCGCCACACACCAGCCCCGTGGACCAATGCAGACGTCATCGTCTGGGGCAAAATCATGGCGCTCAGTCTGTCTGGAAATTGGACCCAAGAAGTGTTACGAGGGCGGCTCATCGCCACAATCGGCACAAAACGAACCGCCGATCTCGAAGCAAAGTTCCACCCCGCTATGCCATTGGTTGTACCCGCCGGTACGCAATACCGACCAGACATTGGTGCCTCTGCCCTGGGTCTCGCCAGTGCCGCAAATGCATTCATCAAAGACAACGACGTCAACGGCAGCAACAATTGGGTTGTCAGCGGCTCCCGCACCGTGAGCGGCAAGCCGCTCCTTGCGAATGACCCGCATCTCAATCTCGCGCTACCGTCGATATGGTACGAAGCCCATCTGAATGCCCCGGATTACCATGTGGCTGGTGCCACCTTCGCAGGAGTACCTGGCGTCGTCATCGGTCACAATGAACACATCGCATGGGGCGTTACCAACGGCATGATCGACAATCAAGACCTGTATCTCGAACGCTTTGATCCTGCTGACGCCGCAGGCCTCCGCTATGATGTCGACGGTACCTGGCAACACGCAGAACTCCGCTACGAGACGATCAAAATAAAGGGTGCCGCCCCCCACATCGAGGCGGTGCGTGTTACCCGTCATGGTCCGATCATCACACCATTGGTCGGCACGAAAGGCAACGACCCGGTCGACACCATGGCACTGCGCTGGACCGCACTCGACACCAGTACGCTGCTCGATGCTATTTTTGCGCTTAATCGTGCACACGACTGGACGTCGTTCCGGGCCGCATTGACGTCTTGGGATGTCCCACCGCAAAACTTCGTGTATGCAGACGTCGAAGGACATATCGGCTACCAACTCGCTGGCAAAATTCCCCTGCGCGGCAAAGGTACCGGCCGCGTACCTGCGCCAGGTTGGGACTCTGCCTATGACTGGACGGGTTTTGTTCCATTCATTGACCTCCCTGCCCAATTCGACCCTACCGAAGGGTATATTGCCACCGCAAACAATCAACTCGTGCCCGATGGATCGGTACCGCCCATCGCCGGCGAATGGCTCAATGGATGGCGCGCAGCGCGCATTATCGCACTGCTTCGCCAGCACCCCCTCCACGATGCCGCTTCTTTCGCAGCAATTCACGCTGATCGAACCAGCCTGCCGGGGCTGATCCTGGTCTCGTTGGCCGGACGACTCCCAGACGGGGATGCTTTGGCCAATCAAGCGCGCGCATTGCTTGCTTCGTGGGATGGTGTCCTTGATGTATCGAGTTGTGCAGCGACCATTGCTGTGCAGCTCCTTGATGACCTGCAGCGAGAAGTCTTTGTTGCAGCCACAGCGGTAGTCGATGAACGCATTGGCATCGGCGCGTTTGCGGGTCGCCCAGGCCGCGAATACATGAGCCGCGCACTCCCGTTCATCCTCCAGTCGCTGAATGACCGTGACGAGAGCTGGTTCCGCGATGGCCGCACCTGGGATGATGTCCTCGACGCCGCTTGGGCGAGTGCCATCACGACCATTCGCAAGCGCCTCGGTGATAATCCCGGCAAGTGGCAGTACGGTGATTGGCACAAGGTCCACTTGACCCATCCGTTGTCTGTCGTGCCCATTATCGGCAAGCTGTTTGGCCGCGGGGCATATCCTCTCGGCGGCAATCGCGACACCGTCAATATGGGCGATGTCATACTCAACCCCGATGGGAGCCGCATTACCACCACCCCATCGTACCGACTCATCGCTGATCCAAGCAATTGGGAACGCTCAAAGAGCATCCACCCGGGCGGGCAGTCAGGCCATCCATTAAGCGGCCACTATGGCGATTTCATCAAACCATGGTTGAACGTGGAATACCACCCAATGCCGTGGGCGCGTCTCGCCGTCGAAGAAGTCAGTCAAGAGACGCTCACCCTCCTCCCACGCTCATAGCACACAACAAAACGCGGGCTCGCCGTACGGCGAGCCCGCTTCTCATACACCAACTCAGAGTGCTGCGACGATGCCCTTCAACAACCCGCCAAAACGCGGCCGGGCTGCAGCGCCTGCCTCCATGACTTCTTCGTGATTCGCAGGAGTGCCGTCTGGCAGCGCCTGGTTGGTCACCAACGAAATAGCCAATACCTGCATGCCTGCATGTGCTGCCACAATTACCTCGGGCGCAGTGGACATACCGACCACATCAGCCCCGAGGCGTTGGCACATACGCAACTCAGCCCCTGTTTCGAATGATGGCCCCGCCACCATAATGTAGACGCCCTCTTGCAACGTCACCCCTTGCGCTCGTGCCACACGTTGTGCCAATGCACGCAACTCTGGTGTGTAGGCATTCAGCATCGGTGGGAAGCGGACTCCTAGGCGGTCATCGTTTGCGCCCCGGAGCGGGTTATGACCTGCCAATCCCGGCATGAAAATATGATCAGTGATGCACATCAACTCACCCACAGGCCAATCCGCACGCAACCCGCCCGCAGCGTTCGTCGCTATCAGTGTGGTGCATCCGAGTGCATGCATAACCCGCACCGGCAATGTCACCTGGTGCATGTCGTACCCTTCATAGAAGTGGAACCGGCCGCGCATCACCACTACGGGAGTGCCGCCCAACAAACCAATTGCCAATTCTCCACGATGTCCGTACACGGTCGAACGCGGGAACCCAGGAATTGCTTCGTAGGGGATGACCGTTGCATCTTCGAGTTCGTCAGCCAATGACCCTAATCCCGAACCCAAAATAATACCAACACGCGGGACTCTGGCCGTTTTTTCACGAATCGCGGCAACTGCCTGCTGCACTTCCACATACGTATGGGCCATGATTAACTTCCTTCTCCACTGAATTTTGCACGTTTCGCTGCTGCTTCTTCTTCGGTCAACAATCCTTTGCGGAGCAGTGAATCGATTTGTGCGAGGACTTCTTGATGTTCATCAGCCTCGTTTGCACCGATATTCAATGGATTCGTTGGTGTTTTGTTCTCTATGGTTGGGATAGGTGCAGTCGCCCGCTTTGTCCCCACGCGCGCGTCGTCTATGACGGTACGCAGCTTGAGCGGACTTTGAATGCGTATGAACCGCAAGGAACTTGCATCCGAATCACCCAATACGGTGACGTTGCCGTAATTGAATATACGCCCAAACAATGTCTGGGTAATCTCTACTTCGCTGAGTTGACTCAGTGCAATATCAGACACTTTGCGCGTCAGAATTCCTTCGCGGCGAATCAAGCGACGATTGGTTACGATGACTTGGGTATAGTACCAAACAAGATAATCGCGGATGATACGCCCTATCATCACCAACGCGAGTACCCCGAGCACACCATACACGCTCATTATTTGCCACGTCTCGGTGATGCGCCAGAGTGCAAAAACCGAACCAGCAAAATACGCGGCGATGGCAAGGAAAACCAAGAAAACCACCTCGGTGGTAATTGATCCAACCATAGCCATCGTATGGGTACGATATGTTCCGTAAATGATTTCTTGATCATCAATAATTGATTGTTTGTTCCCCATGATTTTCTCCTTCGCAACGTTTGGCGATTCGATGCCGCACGGCTATTATACGCCATACCTTTCACACTTTAGCTAGGTTGACGACGGACGTCATCCAAAAAATTCGCGCTCCGAATGGCGCGTTCGCTCTGTCGCATAAGCCAGCGCCGCAGAATCAAATACACGTCCTGATGCACGTCTGCCGCGACCTCCAAATTCACCACATATGCCAACGATTCCCGCTGTACTATCCGCAGCACCTTAAATACCGATAACGAAATATGCATCGCCTGGATATCACTGCGCGCACAGTCGCCACACAACATCCCCCCCTGCACAAAGCTCCATAAATGTGCCTTGGTATCCAACGTCTGACCACACACCGCGCAGTCGACGAGTTGTGGGCGATATCCTACCGCATCACATAATTGCATCGAATACCAATGCAATGCCATGTCGATTGTTTTCGCTGTACACAATGCCCGCAATGTCTCGAGGCACAGTTCATACGACTGCGCTGCTGCGTCTTCGTCGGCAATCATCATGTCTGTCAATTCTGCGACATAGTACCCAGCTGCCATACGCACCAATTGGAGCTGGAGCGGCTCGAATCGCTCCATCACAATGCTCTGCGTCAATACATCGCGTTGCTTGCCTACTGCCAACTGTAACTGACAATGACTCAGCAGTTCCAAGTGCCCCGACAACTTACTCGCAGTTTTGCGCACACCCCTAGCAGTAGCCATTATCTTGCCGCTCGGTGTCAAAATCGTCACAATGCGGTCGGCTTCACCGACATCAATGCGTTTGAGGATGATGCCCTCACAGCGATAGAGTCGTTCACCCATCGCGTTGCTCACTCTGCCGCATCAGACCAATCTTGTGTAACACCGCTCGTGTCTGTACGTTGTCATTGTGTGCCCGCAATGCCTGCTCGATGAGACGTAAATCACTCTCTCGTAAGTGCACCAGTTCTTGCCCCTCGAGATGGAGCGCATATCCAGCCTGACGCAAGTTTTTCACAATACGATCACGATCATGCAACGGCAGCGCCAATGTCTTGTCGTTGAGTCGTCTGCCATTACGCACCCCGACGCGGCGATCATTTACAATATCATTCAACGCAGCAGTCGATTGCGTCGTAACAACACATTCCGTGGCCAGTGCTACTACCGCAACCGACCCGGCCCACAGTGCCAATTGCTGCCGGACGTCGCGGTCGACCGGTTGCTTGGTCAATTCACCGATGATTGTGCAGATACCATCGATCGACATCCCGCCCGCTACGGCGCGCTGGATAGTCTGGGGGCTCAGTTGCCAGGTCATCCCATCCTGCCGAATGCCCAGCCAGTCGAGCTGGTATCGTGCCCAAAGGTCTGCAGAATCCGGCAAAATCAACGAAAAATCTGATTCAAATATGACCGGTGCATGTTGTTTTTTTGCTTCAATAGGTGCTAAACCAGCAATCCACGACCCGAGGTGTGTACGCCGCACCAGTTGTTCGTCAGCACCCCATTCGACGCAGCCCAACCACTGGAGTGGCCCAGCCATATTAAGCCGTACCACCGCGCCATCCTGGTCTTCCCAGTGGATTGGCCACCCTGCTGGCGGTAACCATTTGCGTAGCGTGGTCACGGGCCGCACAATGTCCGGCCACTGCACGCGGATACTTACAAGCAGCTCTGTCACAGGCATCCAAGATTCAGGCACATGTGGCAAGAGTGCATACGCCATACTACGCCGTGCTTGCCGCATATCGATACCACGCGTGCGCTTGTCGGGTGCAAGCTGCCATTCGTCCCACGCAGCCAGGAGCCAATTGCGGAGCAATTCGAGCCTCCGCTGCTGTGGAGTTGCACGCAGCAATTCATTCATGCTCGGCCCGATTTCAAGTTCAGACATTCCGACACGCAGGGCATGTCCGGCCAGACAGATCGACACCAGCCAGCTCATTTGCACATCATTCCCGCCGTGCAGGTGTGCTGCATGTAACACCCGCTGCGGCAATCGTGAGCCGCGGCCCAGCACAACCCCTCCCATACGCACCGCAGTCGCCAATGCCAACAATACCTCATCGAGATCGAGCGTTGTCGCTGCAGTACTTTCACGGTGGGTAGTAGCCTCCAACAACGCCGGTACCGCCAACAGTTCTCGCTCTATGTCTGGCAGTACGACCCAGTCGCGCTGACCATCACGGCGCTGCAGTGGCCACAATAATCCGGACACGTAGGCAGATTCGAGTGGGCTGAGTGGGTTGTAGATCGACAGTAATGCACGTGGCGACAGGGTTGCCATATTTGTGCGCAACGGTCCGCCAACAGCCTCCACAAACACCGCTGGCATCGAGCCACCCGCACGACGGACACGTTGCACCAATGCTTGCGTTTGGGTGGTTTGCCGGAGTAACATGCGCTGCCACATGCCACTGCGGCTCAACTCCGGCGCGAGGTGGGCAGCTGCAATGCCATGGATGTGCGCAAGCATCTCTCGATCGCTGAGCGACAGGGATTCATATGCGTCAATCCATGTCGGCACATTCATGACGAACGCACCGCCATCTGCAAATCGCGTACATGCGAGATAGTGCGCCAAGGCAAGGCCATATCAGCAGGATACGGCAGATGCGGCTGTTGCACCCACACCGCCCGCATACCGACTCCGTGCGCCCCGCGGATATCTACGTCTGGATTGTCACCGACCATCACCGCATCCTCCGCACGGACGTCGAGCTGGCGTAGCATTTCTTCGAAAATACGCGCATCAGGCTTGTCATGGCCGTATTCTCCCGACACAATCATCGTAGGGAACCATTGCGCAAGCTGGAGTTGTTCTATTTTGGCACGCTGCGTCCAGCTTGGTCCGTTGGTGAGCAACCCAAGCTGGTGGGTCTGCGCGAGGGCAGACAGCACTGCTGCCACACCTTCATCGAGCCGCAAATCCATGAACCAGGTTTGTTGACTGACCGCAATCAGTTCTTGTCGTAACGAAGCATCACTGGCACCAGCCTCGAGCAAAAATTGATCCATGTCTCGGAAGAATATCCGCTCCAATACCGCACGCTCCAATATCTGTGCCACCGTTGCCGCTGGGAGCGTGTCAAGCCACACCTGCCACGCACGGCGTAAATGGCGTGCGCGGTGATGACTCAAGTTATACAGCGTGTCATCTAAATCAAAAATATACGCCTGCATCGTGCCTCTTTGTGACAGTCACCCACCTTGCTCGTATAATACCATGGAGGCATTTATTGATTGGATTTTTCCATGCAACCACTGGCGTTACCGCAGCTTATTGCGCTTGTTACCGAATGTGGTGACTATGCCCGCGACCAACGCGATTCGCTCGAAATCACGCGCAAAAGCGACGGCTCCATCGTCACACAAGTTGATCAGTCCGTCGAACAACGCATTGTGTCGTATCTCCGTGCGACCTACCCAACATATGCCATCTTAGGCGAAGAAGGCACACAGTACGCCTTCGAGAGCAACAGTTTACCCGCCTACACGTGGGTCATTGATCCCATCGACGGCACATCAGCCTATGCCGGCAGACTGACAGGGTGGTGTGTCGGCGTGGGTCTGCTCGCTGGTGGCGTCCCCATTGCTGGCGTCGTCTATTCACCCATGAACAACGAATGCTACGTGGCCACCCCAGAGGGTCATGCCTATCGCAATAATGTGCGTCTCCCTGCAGTCAGCACCACGACCAAACAACTCGATAATTGGATGTCGGTTCCTTCTGACACTCATCGCAAGTACGACATACAGTACCCGGGGCGCGTCCGGACAACAGGCGCCACCATCCTGTCACTCTGCTACACGGCTGCCAACATGTCTGCTGCTGCGCTGATTGGTGGCTGCAAAGCCTGGGATATTGCACCCGCGCTTGCATTATTACGCTATACCGGCTGCGAACTGTGGGATCTCAACGGTGCGCCCATCGACATATTGGCACTGCTCAGCCCTACCGCTACGAGCCCAACGATGCTCTGTGCCCCACGTGACGCATATGATCATTACCGCCAGTACATTCATGTGCGCGGCGAGATCTATCGCTGATTCGATATACAGAGTATCGATGGAGTGAGATTATGGAGTACACACTGAGAAAATCAATCGTGTGCTTCGGTATTTCAGGCTGACATTCGTTTTTCTTTACGAAAAAAACACATAAATTCTTTTGTAGAAATCAAATCACGTCTCAGGCATTCATCCGACAACATGACGACAACACATACGAGCATCTCCGTTTTGTATCTGCATTTGTCGAAAGGTTCATATTGTTGCACGAAACAGCCCTCTGCTCGATTGAGCAGAGGGCTGTGGACACTCGTCGAAATTAACGCTTCGTGTATTGTGGACGCTTACGTGCACGCTTGAGACCTGGCTTTTTACGCTCTTTCTCACGTGGGTCACGGGTCAGCAGACCAGCAGCCTTCAGTGCAGGACGCAACGCAACGTCGAGGTCGAGCAACGCACGTGCAATGCCGTGGCGGATTGCGCTCGCCTGACCAGATACGCCGCCGCCGAACACTTTAGCCATCACATTGAATGAACCGACATTACCCGTTGCCACGAATGGACGAGCAATCTCGGTAGCGAACAATTCACGATGACCGAAGTAATCCTTCGGGGCTTTGCCATTGACAACAATCTCACCATTGCCACGGTACAAACGCACACGGGCTACTGCCGTCTTGCGTCGTCCCGTACCTTGGTAGTAATTCTTCTCAGCCATGTTAACCCTCTCGTCGTAGTACTAACCGCGGACCTTCGGCTCGAATACCTTGGGCATTTGTGCAGCGTGTGGGTGCGTCGTACCTGCGTACAAGCGCAACTTGACGATCTGCTGACGGCCCAAGCGAGTCTTGGGCAACATACCTTTGACCGCAAAACGAAGGACGCGATCGGGGTGGGTCGCCATCATCCGGCGGTACGTCACTTGTTTGAAACCACCAGGGTAGTTCGAGTGACGGTAGTACATCTTCTGATCTTGCTTTTTGCCAATCAAGCCGAGTTTCTCGACATTGATGACCACCACAAAATCGCCACCATCGATATTAGGACTAAAGGTCGGCTTGTGCTTCCCGCGCAACAGTGTTGCAATTTGGGTGGCCAAACGACCTACTGTTTGACCTTCTGCATCGATAACATACCACTCTCGTGATACTTCTGATGCTTTCTGCGAATAGGTTTTCATTCCCGTTATTCCTTACCTACAGCGTTATTCCAATGGTCGGAGCGCCGACCGTGGATACGTGACCGCTACGAGTGTGAGGCCGTGAGCCGGGGCTAGATTGCCGGCCTTCTGGCGATTCCGTCCGTCCAGAATTGCTTGGAGTCCCTCTGTAGTCAGACTACCGACACCGACGAGGAGTAGGGTGCCAACCACAATGCGCACCATATTGCGCAAGAAACCACTTGCCGTGATGCGAACGACTGCCACTGGGTGACTGCCGATCAACCTCCGCTGACATGCCACCGAAACACAACTCCGCACCGTCGGTCCAACCGGTACACCCAATGTAAAAGCTGCATAATCATGAGTCCCAACCAGAACCTGGCTTGCCTCATGCATGGCTTCCACATCCAGCGTCCGAGATACAGCCATTGCAGTACGCCGCAACAGCGGCGAAGCTACCGGTGCATCGTCTAGTACGTATTCGTACGTCCGATGCTCTGCCCAAAACCGCGCATGGAAGTCACGGGGAGGCTCCCATATCTGCGGAATGGACACATCAGGGGGCAACAGTGCGTTCATTGCTTTGAGAATCGTCTCTTGCGAACGCTGACTCGCCGTTGTGACATTGCCGACTTGCCCACTTGCATGGACGCCTGCATCCGTTCGACCTGCGAGGGTAACACGCACATGTTCACCATGTAAGCGCCACCAGGACTGTTCGAGTACCCCCTGGACTGTCCGTACACCAGGCTGCAATTGCGAGCCGGCGAAGTCAGTCCCATCATATGCAATCTGGAACGCTATACAGCGATCCGTCTCGCCCAATTTACAGTAATTCGATGATCGCCATCTCGGCGCCATCGCCTAACCGTGGTCCGAGCTTCGTGATACGGGTGTATCCGCTGCTGCGATCCTTGAACTGCTCTGGTGCAAATGCGAACAACGCGCGCATTGCATCTTTGCTGGCCAAGCGAGACAACGCCATACGGCGGTTGTGGGGGTTATCGATACGCCCCAAGGTAATCAAGCTTTCGATATATGGCTGGATTGCCTTGCACTTGGTGATGGTTGTCCGGATCTTGCGGTGCTCGATGAGTGAAATCATCAGACCGCGGTAGAGTGCTTCACGCTGCTCTTTGTCACGACCTAACTTGTAGCCTTCACGACGATGTCGCATTGTAGCCCCTCATAACTTCACGAATCACACTGAAGTGTTCGTCTGCCATTCCGCATCGTGCATCCACGAGGCGGTCTTCCTGTATTATTCGGCCTCGATGTCGGCGGTTGCCTCAGCAGCACTGCTCCACTTACCGCCCGGATCGTAATTGTGCTTGAGGCACTTCTCACGTACCTTGTCCTTGATTTCGTCGAGCGATTTTTCACCAAGGTTGCGGACTGCCTTGAGCTGCTTCTCGTCCATCTGCAAAATCTGTCCGATGCTCGTAATGTCGGCACGGCGCAAGCAGTTGTGCGTGCGTGTGGTCAACTCAAGCGCATCAACAGACATCTCCATGATCATGCTTGGGATAGCGTTGCTGTCAATGATAGCAACGATACCGTCACGATCTTCGTTCAGATCCTCGATATCACCGCGGCTGAACTCAGAGATGATCTTGTTGTATTGTACCAAGACCTGTGCAGAGTGAATAAGTGCATCACCCGGCTTAATCGTGCCATCCGTAAATATCTCGATAATCAACCGGTCAAAGTTCGTCGCCTGGCCAACACGCGTATTTTCAACGACATAGTTGACCTTGGGAACAGGTGTGAAAATTGCATCGATTGGTATTTCACCAATCGCAGCGATTTCGCCCATTTCAGCCGGAACATAGCCACGACCCTTATCGACAGTAAACTCGATTTCGATGCGGCTTTCGTTGCCATCCAACGTACAGATGTAGTGGTCTGGGTTTACCAGTTCTACATTGCTCGGTACGTCGATGTGACGAGCCAACACCGGACCAGGGCCTTGACGCATCAAGGTTACACGCACCTTCCGAGGTGAGTGTGAGCGCAACCGAATCCCCTTGATATTCAAGACGATTTCGGTGACGTCCTCACGCACTCCGGGGATGGTCGAGAACTCGTGGTACACACCATCGATCTTGATTTTGGTAATCGCAGATCCAGGGATGGACGACAAGAGCACACGACGCAACGCATTTCCGAGGGTATGACCATACCCTGGCTCGAGTGGTTCTATCTTAAAGCGGCCGTAGTTTTCCTCTGCCGCAACCAATTCAATACTCGGCTTGGCGATGTCTAACACCGGCTGCCTCCTTCCAATCGTCACTGCCCAACACCGGCCACGAGTCCAGGACTAGCGGCTGTAGAACTCAACAATCAACTGTTCGTTGATGCCTTGCTCAGCGTCTTCACGGCGTGGCAGAGCCACAATCTCCGCGCTCAAATCTGCATGAACGACACGCATCCACTCGGGAGCGCGGTGCAACAGTTCTTTTGCCTCGAGGATGGTTTTGAAGTACGTGCGCTTGCGGCTTTCGACGCGAACGGAAATCTTCTCACCGACGCGAACGGTGAACGAAGGGATGTCGGTCTTGCGACCATTGACGGTGACGTGACCATGAGCAACCAACTGACGTGCTTGTTGGCGCGTCGTTGCAAGGCCCATCCGGTACACGACGTTGTCGAGGCGGCGCTCGAGCAACATGAACAACGCAGCGCCGGTTTCACCGGGGACGCGCTGAGCACGTGAGTACAAGTTACGGAATTGCTTCTCAAGCAGGCCATACATGTAACGTGCCTTCTGTTTCTCCTGTAACTGCGTACCGTAGTCAGACATCTGACGGCGGCGTGCCGAAGGGCCATGCTGGCCCGGAGGGAAGGGACGCTTGTTGAGCACCTTCTGAGCTTTTTCAGTCAAAGCAATATTCAGCCGGCGGCTGATTTTGGCAATTGGTCCACGGTAGCGTGCCATTTACTGCAGTCTCCTACGATTAGACGCGCCGGCGCTTTGGCGGTCGGCAGCCGTTATGCGGAATTGGGGTGACGTCGGTGATTGCGCTTACTTGCAATCCTGCGGATTGCAAGGAACGCACGGCTGCTTCACGGCCGGCACCAGGACCCTTGACGAATACTTCGATGGTGCGCATTCCGTTTTCGATTGCCTTGCGGCCAGCGATTTCGGCTGCGATTTGGGCAGCGTATGGCGTGCTCTTGCGTGAGCCCTTGAAGCCATTGTGACCGGCACTCGACCAGCACACCACATTACCCATTGGGTCGGTAATCGTCACAATCGTATTGTTGAATGTGCTCTGCACATGGGCCTGCCCACGTGGTACATTCTTCCGCTCACGACGCTTGCCGCGCTGTCGTTTGGGAGCAGCTGAACTCTTGGTTGCCTTCGCCATGATTCCTCCACACATTGTTACTCAGCACCGTCATCACGACGTGCGCAGTATTGCAATGATTACTTTTTGACCTTCTTCTTGATTCCGATTGAAGCGCCTTTGCGACCACGGCGGGTACGGGCGTTGGTGCGCGTACGCTGACCACGAACCGGCAGACCCTTACGATGGCGCAGCCCGCGATAGCAGGCGATGTCCATCAATCGCTTGATGTTCATCTGGATTTCACGACGAAGATCGCCTTCGACGCGGAATTCGCGTTCGACGATTTCGCGGATGCGGATTTGCTCTTCTTCGGTCAGGTCACGGACGCGAGTGGCCGGGTTGACGTTTGCCCGTGCCAAAATTTCGGAACCATTGGTACGACCAATCCCGAACACGTACGTAATCGCGATGTCGATACGCTTGTTTCGTGGAATGTCTATCCCAGCAATACGAGCCATGCTTGCCTCTTTACGATGTGTCGCCGTACCTGTCGTACAACGAACTTCCACTTATCCTGGTGAATTAACCCTGACGCTGCTTGTGCTTGGGTGTGCGCTTGCAAATCACCCGGATGATGCCCTTGCGTTTGATGACGCGACAGTATTCGCAGCGTGGTTTGACCGAAGCCTGAACCTTCACAATAGCCCCCTAACGGTTACTTATACCGATACGTGATACGACCACGAGTCAAGTCGTACGGTGAGAGTTCTACCAAAACGCGATCGCCCTTCAAAATCCGAATGTAATTCATCCGCATGCGCCCCGAGATGTGCGCGAGTACTTCAGGGCCATTCTCGAGTTGTACTTGGAACATTGCATTCGGCAACGGTTCGAGAACCGTTCCTTCCATTTCGATCACGTCTTTTTTCTTGGTCATAGTTCCTCTTCACTCGTCTCCTGACTCGTCAGGATTTCCGTCTCTCCGTCGGTCACTGCCACCGTGTGTTCATAGTGTGCCGCGTAACGACCATCAGTCGTCACCACCGTCCACCCGTCACGCAGGACCGTTGTTGTCGGCGCACCACACACAATCATTGGCTCAATC
The DNA here is from genome assembly GCA_947474225.1 of Roseiflexaceae bacterium. GTDB lineage: Bacteria > Chloroflexota > Chloroflexia > Chloroflexales > Roseiflexaceae > UBA965. The sequence goes on from CANJHS010000026.1 coordinate 39,917, forward strand.
GCAAATGTCATGCCCGGTTGCAGGACGAGCCCTCGTCCCGCTGGTCCATAATTGAGGATTTGTGGGTCCTCATGGAGCGCCTGCCCAATACCATGGCTAATGTAGTTGCGGATTACGCCATATCCACGCGCTTCCGCGTAACTCTGGATAGCCCACGAGATGTCTGACAATCGTGCCCCTGTTCGCACAACTGACAGTGCATGATACAACGTCTCTTCCGTTACCTGTAGCAGTCCTGCAGCTTCGTCACTAATCGCTCCCACTGCATAGCTCCATGCAGAATCTGCATGATACCCGTCGTACTGCACCCCTATGTCGATGCTCACAATGTCACCCTCACGCAAGACTCGCTTACTGGGGATGCCATGCACCAGTTCTTCGTTCACCGAAATACACGTCGCCGCCGGGTAAGGTGGCGGACCGCCATATCCCAAGAACGATGGTTGACCACCGAGGCGGGTGATCAACATATGGACACGTGCGTCAAGCTCACGCGTGGTGATGCCTGGCTGGACACACGTACGTAACATACGATGACTCGCTCCGACAATCGCGCCCGCTCGTCGCATTGCTGCGAGTTCACGTTTATTTTTACGCGTGACTGCCATTGCTCTCCATGACATGCAACATGTCTTGTGTGACCTGCGTGATTTCACGCTGGCCATCAATTTCACGCAGCAATCCTTGCGTGCGATAGTGATCGATCAATGGTAACGTCTGCGCAAAATAGACACCGAGCCGCCGTTGGGCCGTTTCCATATTGTCGTCGTTCCGCTGATACAACCTCCCACCACACTCATCACAGACGTCGGGACGTTTGGATGGAAAGTAATATACATTATACGTTGAACCGCAAGTTTTACAAGTCTCGCGACCGGCAATTCTCCGCAAAAGCATCTCTTCGGGGACTTTGAGGAACAATACGTACCGCAAATCCCTTCCCTGGCGCTCGAGTTCAACCGTTAGCGCCGCTACCTGGTCTATTGTACGAGGGAATCCATCAAAGATTACACCTCGATGACAATCTGCCTGGGCAATCCGCTCCATTATCATGCGGATAACAACTCCGTCCGGGACGAGCTCGCCTCGATCCATATAGGACTTGGCGAGCATACCGAGCTCTGTCCCTTGTCGAAGTGCCGAGCGGAAGAGATCGCCACTAGCCACATGCACCAATCCTGAGTGTTCTTCGAGCGCCTTTGCTTGAGTTCCCTTGCCCGCTCCTGGTGCACCCAGCAGAATGACATCCATCTATTCCTCCGCCGCTCTTCGTTGAAACGGAGTCCTACTTTCGCCCCAAAAAGCCTTCGTAGTTCCGCATGACCAACTGCGCTTCGATTTGGCGCAATGTGTCTACCGCAACTCCGACAACAATTAACAACGCAGTAGCACCCAAACCAATCGGGACACCAGTGATGGCTTGTGTCAAGAATGGCAAAATGGCGACTAATCCCAAAAAGATCGCGCCGGTCCGCGTCAAGCGGGTCACAATCTGATCGAGATAGACTTCAGTGTTCTTCCCCGGGCGGATGCCCAAAATGAAGCCACCGTTCTTTTGCAAGGTGTCCGGGATGTTCTGCTGCTCGAAGATGACCTTCGTGTAGAAGTACGTGAAGAAAAAAACCAACACGAACAACGCCAACGAATACACCCATGTCCCTGCACCATACTGTGGACTGAATGATTGATACGTGAAACAAGCAACTTGCTTCAGTATCGACGCATCCGCTGCAGCAGTGACTTCAGGACATGCATACGAGGCCAACGTCCCTGGGAAGATGATAATGCTCTGCGCGAAAATCAACGGAATCATACCTGCCATGTTGACCTTCAACGGAATGTGGCTTGTTTGACCGCCGTATTGACGATTCCCACGCATACGCTTGGCATACTGCACCGGAATCCGGCGTTGCCCTTCGTGCATCATGATGATGCCCACGATGGTCAACACTGCAATAGCCAGGAATGCAATGATTCCGATGACTGTTTCGGCGCCGCCTGTCTCGACCGATGTAAAGCCCTGCAATACCAATGAAGGTAAGCGTGACACAATACCGGCAAAGATGATCATCGAGATACCATTACCTATCCCGTACGACTGAATCTGCTCGCCGAGCCAGATCAGGAACATTGTCCCTGCCAACATGGCAATCAGAACCGTAAAGGTCGGCATGAAGTTGTTCACGATGTCAAACGACGATCGAAAAAGGCTGGTACCTGCGCCCAGGCTGCGGTCGAGTGTCAACGTCTGCCCATACGCCGACAGCAATGCCATCGGAATGGTGGCAACGAAGGTAATTTGATTGATTTTGATGCGACCCTGCTCGCCTTCTTTGCGAAGGTCATTCAGTGCCGGAATCAACGGCTGCAGCAACTGCACAATAATCTGTGCCGTGATATATGGGTATACACCCATCGATGCAACGGACAGATTTTGCAATGCCCCACCTGCGAAAATATTCAACAGCTGGGCAAGTTGATTGCTCTGCAATGCCTCTTGCAGACTCGCAAGTGCTTTAGGATCGAGGTATGGCACAGGAATGTGTGCAATAAATCGAAAAACCAGCAACATCCCCAGAGTGAAAAACACTCGGCGACGCAAATCTGGCACTTGCAGTGCTTGTAACACTGACTTAAGCATGGACCAATCTCCTCAAAGCCAGTCGTGGGGGGGGGGGGGGGGGGGCCCCCCCAACCCACGCGGAGGTAACAGGCAGGCCGGC
>CANJHS010000027.1 GCA_947474225.1 Roseiflexaceae bacterium
ATCATAACGTTTTGTGCCTAGACTATAGGAAATAAGTACTGGCACAGATTTGTTTTGTTTAATTGTTTCCTGAATGTTTTCATCAAACATAGTAACCCAGCTGTATTCAAGTTCTCGTTTTGTTAATAGCTTCTGGCAGCTAGTGCATGAAAACGTTTCATTTACTTCTCCGTCTTTATTGAGCGCGGCATCCCAAAAAATAATCTCAGATGCACAACTTGGACATACAAACACATCTGACCATACCATGTAGTTTATTTTTGCTTTACGGCCATCAAAGTGTTTAGTCTCATACATCCAACCGAATTCGTTTTCCGTTTGACTAAATAATCGCTTAGCCTCGCGCTCAAATGCGTGCACATCGACCGGTGTGTTGTAGTTATAGGCGATGAACGTGGCAGCCGGTGATAGGTCATTGAGCACTGCTTTGCGGGCGCCGAGCTTCGAGAAGGCCTGCCAAGTCTTGCGGCCGTCGTCACCGATGACCTCTTGGGTGATGGTGCCATCGGCAGCGACGCGATACCCCAGCGATTCGACCTCGGCTTTGTTGCCGCACATTTGCGCGGCGACGCCGGTCATGCCTGTGCCACAGAACCCGTCGAAGACGATGTCGCCGGGCTGGGTGTAGTGCAGGATGTAGCGCATGATGGCCTTGTGCGGCACTTTGGTGTGGTACGAGTGGGCGTTGTAGATGGGGTCGTTTTTGCCTTCGCTGACATCTGCCGCAAAGGGTTCGCGGCTGTACGGTGCCTCGCGCTGGGCCTGCGGTTTGGCTGCCCCCCACTCGGCAACAAAGTCGGCCAGCCACGGGTTGGGGCAGGCGGTGTAGTAGGGTGGATCGCTGAGGGCGATTATATCGTCGTCGGCGCCGTGGGGGAACCCTTCGATGGCGCGGAAGGCCGGATCTTTGAGCTTGTCACGCAAGAGCGCGCTGTAGTGTGAGCGCCGGGCGGCGTCGGTAGCAAAGGTTTGGCCGAGGCAGGTGACCGGGCCGTCGTTGCGGGTGCTGGTTTGGAATGATTGCTGCGTCATATCTGTGTTCCTTCGGCATCGATGGCGAGGCAGAGTATCAGTCGGATGGTAGGCATGATGTACTGGGCATGGGCGAGTTCGGCGCGCTGGGCGGCTTCGTCCAGATCACAGCGAGTCGTACGATAGGCGCGCACTTCGGGCAGGCCGACTTTGGCGATTGCCTCACGCCGAGCCCTGAATACATTATTGAGTCGTTCGTGCTCTTTGGCAATAGACTGCTCGTGGAGCTGGCGCAGCTGTGCATAGGCATCGGCGCCGTGACTTTGGATTGCATTGGTCATGGTGGTGTATGTTTCGCTCGAATGTGCCGCATCGAGGACCCCAGTGACCTGTGGCGCCGCACTGAGCAGCAGATCCCAGATGTGGCGGGCAGTGGGGATATAAACTTTGCCGTCATGGGTGCGGAATATCGCGACCATGCGTTCACGGCGTAGCGGGATGCGAGTGGAACGCTGCTCGGGAAGGTTGGTGTGCAACCCAATTTCGTAGAGCGACCACGTGCCGTGCACGCCGGTCGGTAGCTGTGGCAGGCGAATGCGCGGTACAGGTTGGTGCTCGTTCCACTGCGGGATGGTCTGGAACAACGCACGCACACGCTCGGTCTCGAGGGTCAGCAGGTGCGCATGTGGCAGGAGTATGGTGTCGGCTTGGCGGAAGGTGACTTCTGCTTGCCGTGTGCCATCGGGCCATTGCAGCTCCCACAGGCTGCGGCGCTGCTGGGCGCTCCCGCCGTTGGCATTGATGTAGCTGACCGTCATTTGCATCACCCAGTGCGGCAGCGGGTGTGTACGGATGCGGTTGTATTGCTCGATCTCAGGAGTATGTGTCATGCCATGGAGCGGTGAGCGTTGGTCGGTCGGGCTGAGTTCGCCGCGGAGCTTGGCCAGTGCATCGTCGATGGCGTCGACGAGGTGGTTGGGGTTCAGTAGCGCATCGCGGAACGCATCGTCGAAGTGTTGGCCGCTGAGTTGCGAGTCGAGCACGTCGCTGAGTTTGTCGACCCCGAATTCGGCGAGAATGACGGCGAGCTTTGCTTCGAGGACCGAGAAGACGCGGTATTCGACCGTGTCAGCGAGCACGAAGTTGAACGCCTGCACGGCGTGGGTTTGACCGATACGATCGACGCGGCCGATGCGTTGTTCGACGCGCATGGGATTCCATGGCAAGTCATAGTTGATGACGACGTGACAAAATTGGAGGTTCAACCCTTCGCCACCGGCATCGGTCGAGACGAGTACCCGCGTGTCGCCACGGAATTCTGCTTGGACGGCGCGGCGTTCGTCCATGTCCATCGAGCCATTGAGGGTCGCAACGCTGATGCTGCGCTCGCGCAGGAATGCAGCGAGCATGCTCTGCGTCGGGACGAACTCGGTAAAAATGAGCACTTTGAGCTGCGGATCGTTATATTCACCCTGCAGGCGATATATGAGGTTGTGGAGCGCTTCGGCCTTGGCGTCTGGACCTTGGCTCAGACAGGTGCGGGCGGTCTGTAGCAGGGTATTGACCAGCAAAATTTCGTTTTGGACGGCGTGTGAGTGCCATTGCAGCAGTTCAGCGAGCTGTTGCTCGCCGTCGAGGTCGCTGAGTGTTTCACTGAGCTCGAGCTGTTCATCGAGATCGGCAATCCGGCTGGTCAGTTTGTCATCGGTGGATGTCAAAACGGCGAGGCGGCGCTCGAGTGTCTGACAGATTGCAGCGGTGCTGCTTACCACGAGGCGTTGCATCAGCAGCATCAAGAAGCCGACCGCTGGCCGACGATCGCGGAGCGCCTGATTATAGCCGTCGGTGACGTAGTCTGCAACGGCTTCGTAGAGGAGTTTTTGGGTGGCGTGTTGGGCGTTCCATTGAACAGCGAGCAGGGTCGTTTTGCGTGGTTTGAAGAGAGCTTCGCCCGTATGACTGATGGCTTTGCGCTTTTCGGTGCGGACGACATACTCTTGGACACGTTCGCGGGTGACACTCTGGGCATCAGGGAATGTACCACTGTCGAGCAGGTTCATGATGCGGAAGAACGCATCGGATTTGCCCTGGTGCGGGGTCGCTGTCAGCAACAGGACGTAGCTCGCGGCATCGGCCAACCCACGCCCGAGTTTGTAACGGGCGACTTGGTCGGTACTGCCACCGAGTCGATGGGCTTCGTCAATAATGATGAGATCCCATTGCGCGGTGATGAGGTCATCGTAGCGCATCCGGTTGTATTCAGCGACCTGTTCGGCGCTCCAGCCTTTGCGCTTCTCGATCGGTTTCACCGCGTCGAGGGTGACGATGACCTGATCGAAGAGGAGCCATGGATTCGGCCGTTGCTTGGTATCGGCGACGTCGTCTTGGTGGCTGGTGAAGGCAAAGCGATGCAGGGCATTGATGTCTTCACCCATAACGAGTTTGAATGATTCGTTGAAGTGTGTCGCCATTTCGCCGACCCACTGCGTAGCAAGGCCTTTGGGGGTGACAATGAGGATGCGTTTGATGAGCCCACGGAGTTTGAGTTCACGGATCACAAACCCGGCTTCGATTGTTTTGCCAAGGCCGACTTCGTCGGCAAAAAGATACCGCACGCGCTCGGCACTCATCGCCTTGTTGAGCGCATAAATCTGGTGTGGCAACGGTGTCGCACGCGATTCGAGCGCAGATATGAGCAAGGTGCGGTCGTCTCCGTGGGCACGCTGTAGGGTTTCGCGGATGCGACTGGCTGCCGTCAAATAGCGGATGGTGTCGGCGATCGTGTTGGTATCGCTGACCGCAGAAAATGGCCGAAGCGTTTCGGCGGGGACACTGACAACAATCCCCTGATCGATTAGCCAGACGACGCACAGTTCAGTGCCCCAGATGGTCTGACGTTCGATGATGCGACAGGGTGCATTGTGGGTGGTGCTATAGAAGAGTTCGGTGCTCTGCATCATTGTTTCCCGTGTTCGGTGTTATCGAGCACAATGCGTACGCGTTCGGGGTCGTGGCCGGTGCTGAGTTGGTCCACAAACAGATTGAAGCGCCGTTTGAGTTCGACAGGCGACACTGCTCCATCGGCGAGGCGCAATTTGGCGACGATTTCTTCGAGTGAAATGCGTTTCGCCATGAAGCCACGGAAGGTTTCGTTCAAAACCTGCGCGAACCGATCGATATCCTGGTCGGGGAGCTTCTGTGTCTGCATGAAGTCTCTGACAATCTGCTGTGCCGATGTGTCGAGCATCGCTAAGGTACTTTGACTCGTCGGGTCATCGAGGTTTTCCAACACAGTGTGTATCCAGGCTGTCTGCAGCGTATCGAGCTGCTGTTCGATCAGCTCCAGCCGTTGTGCTGGAACACCGTGCGAGGCTTCACTCAATGGGCGAAACGCGCAATCGGGGCAGAGTGGCATTGCTTCGAGTTCCCCATGGGTCAACGCATGGCAGACCTTCAGGTTGTTGAGTGCTGATTGGATATCGACGAGTTGTTGCCGCGGTAGGATATCGACGGCTGCGAGAGCATTGAGCTGGCCGAAGTGTGGGTCGGCGGCGAGCGCTTGCTTGCGCTGGGCAGCAGCGCCGGTCAAGCGTTGACTGTTGTGGAGTTGGATATAGGCAGTAATGTAGTCATTTTTGAGTGCTGTCACACGCGGAAGCACGCTTTGGAGTGACACCGGAGTAGCACTCGTTGGGATGTGCGCAATGGTGTCGATAACTGCGTCGCGTGTGTGGGCATATTGTTGCTGCCAACTGTGTGTCGAATCGAGATTGGCCGCGGCTGTTTGAAGCCAACTTGCGTGTTGTGTCAGCCCACTCGTCAGCTCGAGGACACTCACGAGTGTCCGCATCGTCTGGACTGCGCTGTGGTGATGCTGGATGTCTGCACTCCCTGCCGGGAGGTTCTTGAAGCGTTGTGGAGTCGTCAAATTGGTTAGGCGCTCGAGAAACTCTTTGTATGCGGTCAGTTGTGCTTTGGCATTCGCAAAGCCCAACTCTTGGACGACATCACGTCCCCAGAACAACAAACCTGACTGAATGCTTTGGTTGAGCTTGAGTATGTCGTTTACAACCGTGTGAATTTTCGTTTGGACTTCCGTAACTGCTCCATCTCCGCCGTTTGCGATGCTTTGGGCGTATGCAGGTGGCAGATTGAGCAAGAGCATCAGTTCCTGCATTGCAGGAATGTTGTAATCCTGTGGGCTTTTGAGGTGCTTGAAATTGATGAGTTCGTTCATTGGAACATTCGCAAACTGCGTCAATTTGGTCGCGTCGTATTTCGTCCCAGCGACATCAACTTCGATATAGCCAGCATAGATCAAGACCGCGAGCACCACCATAACAAACTCAGGCTCGAGTCGCATGCTCTCTGGGAGCAATAGCATTGTGCCGTTTTGCGACACAAAGATTTCCGAATGGTTGATGACCTGGCCAGCTCCTTTGGCCTTGAGTAGATCGATGATGTGTTGTGCGTATGGTGATTCGGTGACATCGGGTCGCTCGTTGCGGAAGAGTTTCAATCCATTCAGCACCGCCGTCGCAAGCGTTGTGCGATTTTGCCCTGCGACCGCGGTCAACGCTTCGCGGGTCGCTTGTTGGCGATTCGCAGCAGTCAGCAGCACCGTGAATCGGGGATACAGCGGCGCACTGGCCACGAAATGTTGGTTGAGGCAATGGCTTGCAACGGAACGCATCACATCGCGAAAGTTTTGTTGCGCATCGGAACTCGAGCTGAGTGTTTTGCTCCGTTCTCTGAGCCAACTGTTGATCTGCATGACCCGGCCCTGATGGGTTACGGAAAATGCATCGAGCATGTGCGCCGTCATCCAAGTGGCGATACGCAGGTTGTACTCACGGACTTTGTTATCGTAGATTGATTTGCTTTGACCAGACGACGTGCTGCTCAGTGCAGTAGCTGCCGCGGCGAGTCTGACCGCTTCATCGAATTCGGCGTCACGCCGACCGAGCGTCACGAAGACTTCGTCTGCTCGCTGTTCGTCCGTGAAACTTTGTTTTTCATAGGGCTGCAGAAAATACACATAGTACTCTTTCGCCGGAACAGCCGTCGCGCGCTGGTTCGGCGATCCGAAGAACAGATAGCCAGCGCGTCCACTGTTGCGCTCCGTCCATGGCAGCTCGTATTGCCAGATGTTGTACCCCGTAAATGCACTCGGAGTGTCGGTCAGTTCGAGATTTACTAACAATGCCCGGTTGTATGCGCGATTCAATGACTCTGCATCGAGACTTTCGGCACGATTACGGATATTGGCGTCAAAGTCTTCGTTTTTGTTGACATCTAGATACCACTGGTCATTCACTGTATTGTGGGTCAAGAATTGATTGTTAACCGCACGACTCATATCCTTGAGCAAGCCGTCGATATAGGTCCGCAAATCATCTTCTGGCGCACTCCCACCCATCTCGGCAATCGAGGGGTTGAAGAGACAGAGTGAATCGCGCAGTTCGCGTGAGGTCACCCCGATGGGGGTATTGATGTCCGGCGTCGATAGTCGTTGAATGGTGAGTGCATGGACCAACCGACGTGCATACGGTTGCTTCGCTTGGTTGAGCGATGCGATACGGCCTGAGATGGTTTCTGCACATTGCATGACGTTTTTGATGGACGGCGTTGCACGGAGCACGGGATTTTCGCTGATGGTATGCCAGTAGGTATCGTACGAAAAAACTCCAGGTGCATCCGACGGTACTTCATCATCGAGATGTCGTTCCATCAAAGTGGAGTATGTCCGCAAGGCTTCCCGGCGTTCGACATGGCGCAGAGTCTCGAACGTTTTGATGAAGTCAGGATGTATCGGGAATAAATCGACAAAATCGTGCATCGAATTTTGCATCGTTGCATAATATTTACTAAATTTTGCCAAATGGTCGCGGATGCGTTCTTTCTGCTCGGGAGTTTTGTGGAGCAATCGTTCTTTGACGACATATTGGATGTCGTCCCGGACAATCATGACCTGTTCGAAGCGGTCTCGTACGCGTCGTAGACTATCAGATACACGTTCAAACAGCACACTGTCGAAGAGCTGTTCTTGTACACCAGCCATGAATCGCAGCCGTGTTTCACCTGCGATTTCACCGACTTCGCGCAAGAAGCCGAGATCGAGAATGAGCTCTTGGTCATCACGACTGCGCAGATAATCGAGTAACTCATCGACGACAACGAGCAATGCTTTGTCCGGATACGTGTCCGTAAACGCCGTTATCATTTCTTTGAGAATGTGCTTGTTCGAAATTTGTGGTTCACTGGGAAGTTGATACGTGATTCCCCATGCCTGTAGGTTATCAATGAGGGTTTTAAAGATGATATCCTTCAGCGGAGTTTTCACTGCACCGATTTCGGTACGAATGACTTTGTAGGTTCCGGAGATCTTTTGCAAAATGGGATGTTCCGCGATGAGTCGATTGTTGAGAAGCGTGAGGAGGCTTGCGTTTTCACAGACGGCCGAAATAACTGACATGAAGTGTGATTTACCTGTGCCGTAGTTGCCGACAACAAAAATACTCTTCGAATCGTTGCCATCGATATAATCGAGCCGTGGTAACACCGCATGGATCACACGCGTCGCCATGTCTGTCGAGAAAACATAGGTTTTGACGAGTTGCTGGGCTGCCTGCAGTTCATCGGCAGCGCCAATCACAATGACTGTTTTGATGGGATCAAACTGAATAAGATCTCGGTATTTCATCGCTGCTGCCTCTCTGTGCATGTACGAAATTACGCGTCATTATTTACCAGTGTAACGTGAATATGTGACTCGTGCAAGTATTCCTGATGCCCAGGAGTCGCGTACGTCAAAACATTGTGTATAAACGGACCGGTCCACGTAGCGACGACAAGTTGATGCCTGGCGAGGTTTTGGAGCCACTGCAATGGACGAATGGGCGATGGTTTGGCGAACAGAATATCTATCGCATCGAAAAAACACGGGGAGTGTTGATCGGTGAGGGACTGTGCGAGTTCGATTAATGCATCAGAAGGCGTAGAGACCGTAGTGAGCAGAGCACCGATGTCGCGTGTGAGATTCCGCGGCAAAGCGTTGTACAGGCTGGCCGCATATGCGAGCGCCTCTGCGTTGTGCTCAGGATCATTGCCGACGATGAGCACAAGTTGCGTATACTGCTGTTGTGCACCTGCGAGAAGTGGTGCGTATTCCGACCATTGTGTTGCCATAGTTGTTAATTTCATGATTATAATCCATCGGCACTCTACTGCCAAACGACGTAACAGGTTACGAAATGTGGCGCGCAGAAAACATGCTATCTATTCCACGCATGCCGGGTGTATGGATACAGAACTGTGTCAGACTGCATGCATGTGAGAAACTCCAACGAAGCCTGTTGCTCCTCAACATGTGCGTCAAGTGGTTGGAACATATCGCTGCACTGGGTGCGTGCCGAGACCGGAGATTGGTAGAGAGACAAACAGCCGTAGGACTACAGAAGAGGCAATCATGTCCAAAAACGAACACAGTGTACCGATGAAATCAACGCGTGGCCGTACCGGCACGAATGTGTTCGATACGATGACTGACACTTGGAAGAAACAGGTCATCTCACAGCCGACTCGATACGAACATATTGTTTTTCGCGCTGCGCAAACACGCGCCTACATTGCGGAAATGCGGATGATGGATGCGACCAGCCCGCAGTTGCAGCGCATGGGTGCGATTCTGTTATTGTGTTCATTGATCGAGGGTCGCATCACGGCTATGTACGAAGACCGGATTGCAGTGAATGCTGGCAAAACACTTCCATCCGGGCCTGCTAAAGGTGAGGAAGTTACGGCGCTCAACATGACACCGGAGAAATCATCAAAACCCGGTGCGTTGAAGCAAAAAATTTTGTTACTGCATAAACATGGGGATATAACTGATGCCATGTTGGCGGAATACGATGAGTTCCGCACGTATCGAAATGCACTGATCCACGACGCAACGCATCACGGCAAGCTATTCAATGCACAGCTCGTGAATGCGCTCATTGACTTGTACCAAGACCTTGTACGCGTCCGACGACGCGTGCGCTCACGTGTTCGCAAAGCAAACGTGGCGAACTAATGCTGGCACATCATAGATCAACCGCTACCATGAATTGTGCAATGCAGGCGGAGCTGCGTTGCATGTTTGAATTGTTGAGGAATAAATGGATGACTTATTCCATAAGCCTGATTTGACGGTCAATGTATTGCCACAGCTCCAACCGCTGTTACGTTTGATGGGTGCGAGTAGGACTCGTCCGCAGACGAGTTTGTTTAGCACAATTCCTACCGAATGGAAACAACAGATACTCGCTCGACCCTTGCGCGCAATCAACGCACGTCAGCGCGGTGTGCAAGTGCAACAAGCAATGAACGTCATCAAATCGATCGATCAACAGTCGACCTTGTTGGAGCGCGTCGGGGCAACATTGCTTCTCTGTTCGATGGTCGAAGGGCGTGTACGCGCGTTGTACCGGCAACGCCATGCAATGCTGCACGGGCTCCCACTGCCGTCTGCGGCGACCGAGGAGCAAGAGTACGAAACCGCGAGACAGTCCGGTGGCACGTTGAAACATACACGTGCTGATACCTGGGAACTTGCGAAAGTCGGGAGACTATTGCACGCATACGGTGACATCGATGCACTCACCGCAACAGAAATTGAAGAATTTACAAAGTATCGAAATGCTCTTGTGCACGATGCAATGTATCGTCTAGACCAATTCCAGATTCCATTCATTCATGCATTAATGGAATTCTATGAGGATTTGACGTTGATCCGACAACGCCTGCGCACACGTCTACAAAACGAAATGATCGTGTTTCCGCTTGGCCAAACAGTGCGCATGTCTATGGAAGTAAGGCTTGCAGGAATCTCACCGCATTCGTTCATTCCTACCGAGGCGTTTATTGCACGATTTGGCGCTAGTACGGCATTGAAAGCTCCGTTCGTGCATAATCAGCCACGGCTTTTCGTGGTGACAGTACAGGCTGGTATCGCCTATGCACGTGTGAGCGAAATGGAGCAGGCATATCATCCGAGCTGGGCAAAGCCCGACAAATTGGTCGGTCAAGAGTTCTACGTGTTTTCACAACGAAATATCCGAGGAATGACCGGATATCGGTTTCTGGATACGCGCCAAGTCACACACGTACAGATAAAAGGGAAAGATGTCATTGTGTCGTTTGGTTCGAAATAGCGATTACTTTTCGATGCACACCTGTGCTCAGTGGGTTGCTTCCAAACGAGTGTCAAAATATTGAAATGCGTTTGATTTGATGGCGGAATGCACGTGCATCTAGAGACGATACGCCATAGGAATCTGTGAACGTACCAAACCCTTGGGCTTCTGTGCAAGATATATGGAAGCGTAATTCAATCTCCCCCCTCACGCCATCCGTTCCCACTGCGCCACATCCACCCCATGCAGCAGCGGAGTACCGGCGACAAAGTGCTCCACATCGCCGACGCAGATCTCGCTCTGGCGCAGGCGGGCATCGCGCGTAACCGCGGCCATGTGCGGCAGCACGGTGCAATTATCGAGTGCAAAAAAGGGCGAATCGACAGGCAACGGCTCGTCCGGCTCGGTCACATCGAGCAGGGCCGACAAGCGGCCCGATTGCAGCTCGGCCAGCAGTGCCGGCATGTCCACCAAGCGTGCGCGGGCGGTATTGACAAACAATGCGCCGTCGCGCATTGCCGCAAATTGTGCTGCATCCAGCATCCCAATCGTCTCGGGCGTTACCGGCGCGTGCAACGATACGATGTCGCTCTGCGCCAGCAGCGTGCCCAGATCGACCAGCGTCGCCTGGTATTGCGCCGCCAGTGCCTCGGTCGCATACGGGTCGGCCAGCAGGATGCGCGCCCCAAACGGCTGCAGCAGCTCCATCACACCCTTGCCGATGGCACTGGCGCCGATGATGCCAATCGTGCTACCGCGTAGCTCGCGCTGGGTCTGGATGGGCACCAAGGCCGCTCCGGCCCGGTAGCGTTCGGCCGCTACAAAGGCCCGCCGCCGCGCCATAATCAGCGCCCCGATGGTGAACTCGGCCACCGACTCGACCAGCGAATGATTGGCCCGACTCACCAACAGCCCGCGCTGCACGGCGGCGTACGGCACCAAGCTTTTGACCGTGCCGGCTGCATGCGCCACGAGTCGGAGCTGCGATGTGGCCGGCGTCCAGGCTTCTAATGCATCCAAGTACGGGACGCCCCAGCCGGTAATGATAATCGTGGCGTGTGCCAGTGCATCGGCCACAAACGCCGTCGATGGACTACCAGCACCTTCCCACAGATGGACGGTGCCGATGGCGTGCAGGCGGTGTAGATGCTGGTCAAATTCCAACTCGGCACGCATCCCGGATGACAAGGCGACGTGGATCATAGTGGTCATAGGTGGCATTCCTGTGTATTCTGTCCATAGCCCCACAGCAGACCCCCGTACCGGGGGCAGGCGTGGGGCTATGGAATGGGATGCATGTCAAACACAAACTGATAACTGATTTCTGATAACTGATCCCTATAAACTACCTCAAACCTGTAACCTGTAACCTCAAACCTACTACTGCAGGCTGCCCCACACTTCGATCTTCTTGCGCGTCCGGACGATGACTTCGTCGGTGAACTCGGTCGTGCTGCTATGCCCTTGCAAATCGGCGGTGCAAATCTGGTCGTAGACCGCTTCGAACACTGACTCTTGGATGGCGCGGGCCGCCAAAATGCCCTCGGGGCCGCAGTAGCTGAGCAACGACGCGCCGGCCAGGATCATTGCCATCGGGTTGGCGACGTTTTTGCCGAACAACGCCGGCGCGGTGCCGTGCGGGGCCTCGGCCATCACGACGCGCGGCTTCCAGCTTTCGTCGAAGCCAATCAGCAACGATTCGCTGCCGGCTATCGAGCCAAACATCTGCAACACCATGTCGCTCAGGCAGTCGCCGTCGCGGTTGAGCGCCGGGATGACCATAGCGTCGCCGTGGCCGGCCAGCAGCAACGCATAGGTCGCGTCGATGAGCTGCGGCTCGTAGCGGATGTTGGGGTGGCGCTTGGCGGCTGCGTCCATTTCTTCCTTGAGCATGCCTTCATAGACCGGGCTGACGGTATACTTGGGACCGCCGAAGACCTTGGCACCGATTTTTTCGGCATACATAAAGGCGTATTCCGACACGGCCCGGCAGTGGCGGCGGGTGATGGTCTCGGTGCGGCAGGCGATTTCGTCGTCGCCCGTACCCTCGCGCCATTCTTTGGCACCATAGGCATCACCGACGGCCATGCGAATCACTGCAATGGGGCTATATGCGCCAGCCACGGTGCGCACACCGGGGATGCGCCGGCCGGTGCGTACAATGACCGTGCCGTCGACTTTTTCACGCAGAATCGCATTGGGACTGCCCACGTCGCCCGTTATCTCGGGGGTGATGGTGGCGGCTTTGATGCCCAGACCCGCTTCCATCATCGCCTCGGCGGCTTCGTTGACGACGCCGTTTTTGGTGGCCCGGCGGTTTGCAAGCGACAGGTCATAGCGTTTGAAGGCGACATTCACCCCGGTCACACTCGGGTCGATGACCCGCAGGCCTTCTTCGAGCAGTGTTTGGCCGGTCTGGTCCCCTTCGAGGACGACGATGGTGCGGGGCATATGGTGCTCACTTTCGGTGCGAAAAATACCCGTCAAACCCCTGCTGTTAGCCGAGCAGCGCGTCTTTGGCCAACACGCCACGGGCGGTCAAGTCGCGATAGCGGTTGATGGTTTGCTCCACCGCGACGTTCAACGGCGTATAGGGCAATGTACCAATCAATGCCGCCAACTGTGCCGATTCGTATTCGTCGGGGAAGGGCAAGGTGTTGGCGCTGTGCGTGATGTGCCCCTTCGATTGGGGGGCGACCGCACTGATGGCGGCGATCATCTCGTCCATGCCTACCAGGCTGCCGCGCAGGTTGTAAATCTCGGCCCCGGCGAACGGCACACGGGCGCATTTGATGAACGTCTTGGCGACGTCGTCGGCGTAGTGATAATCCGCCCGCCCACCGAATGGGATGGCGTACGGCGCGCCGACGGCCGCCGCAAACATGGCCTTGGTGGGTGCCGAGGTCATGCCCTGGTCGCGACCGGTGCCATACACGATGTACGGCCGCAGGCCGATGCTGGGGAACTTCTGCTCGTGCCAATAGACCCGCGCCGTGCCTTCGTTGGCTTGCTTGTAGACGCCGTACAGCGAGGTCGGATGACCGACCAAGCCGTGGGCGATGGCCGCCCCAGTCGGGCTGTCGACGTTGTCGTAGACCGCGACCGACGAGGCATAGACGATTTTGTTGATGCGGTCGCGGCGTTTGTTGGCTGCCTCAAACATGTTGACCGTACCGACGACATTCACTTGCGCGCCCAGGGTCGGATTGGCGCGGCAGAACGGCACTTGCAACGCGGCCAAGTGGATGATATGGGTGATGCCGTGGTCGTCGAGCGTTTTTTCGACGGTGGCCAAATCGGTCACATCGCCGTTGACGAAGGTGATTTTGGCCAAATCCGCATCGCTCATCAACTGCTTGAGCCGCTTCGGCTCACCGCCGATGTCCAAAATGACCGGGGGTAGGCCTTCGTCGACCAAGTTTTTGGCGACCCACGACCCGATACAGCCTAATGCACCTGTCAACAGAAAACGTTCGGTCATGGCACCCTCCTCTGGATATTCACAGACGACGTCGTCTCTGGTTATTTATTGTCTGCGATCAATACTGCAGCGGCACGATGGCCGATCTCGACGGCGAAGTTGGTGCCGCGGTCCCATGGGTAGACGTGGCTCATGCTGGCCCAGTATAACCCATCGACCGGCGTTTTGATGGGCGGGATACTGCCGCTGTGATTGACCGGCGCAACCGGTTGCGCATAGCGCTCACGGTGGACCCAGGCGTCACGGATCCAGCTCCGTTCGAATGCCGGATTGACGCGTTGCAATGCGGGCAAAAACGCTTCGATAATCTCGTTGCGGCTCATCGTCATATACGGATGGTCGACGGGCACATAGTCACCGCAGTAGAGGATGTGATCGCCGTCGTAGTGTTTTGCATCGATGAAGTGGGTATGCTCGACCATCGCCAGCATGGGGAACTCCGGCTTGGGCATGTTGATCCAATAATCGTTCTCGGTCAGGGGCTGGCGCAAGGCCAACGTCATGACCATCGCACCGAGCGACTGGAGTTTCTCGAGCCCTGCCAGATACGTCGCCGGCAATGACATGACCAGCCGTTTGAGTACATCGGGGCCAGTCGTCACCAGCACACGGTCTGCGTTGAGTATTTCGCCGTTGGGTGAGGTTGCAAACCAGGCTTGGCCGTCATAAGTCAAACCGGTGAGCGGTCGGTTGAAGTGTACGGTGGCGCCTTTGTTGACGACATACTTGACCATGTCATCGGCAAATGCTTGGAAGCCCCCACGGTAGTAGCCCAGTTTGAAGCTGCGTGCCTTGAAGCGCGACCACAACCAGGCCATATTGACCGTCTCGGCCAGCGACCCGAATTTGCCGCGCAACAGCGGCTCGATCATGCCGGTGTAGGCTTTTTCGCCCATCACGCGGCGGCTCCAACTGGCGGCTGTTTCGCGCTCGAGCGGGCGCCAATCACGCACGATGTACTTGAGGTAGGCGATGGCAAAGCCAAAGCGCACGCGGTCGATAAACGGCATCAGCGGCAGCTGGAGGACTTTGACGGGGCTGTCGAGCTGCCAGGTGCGCCCGCGCCACCACTGCACGGTGCGGGGTGCTTCGAAGAACAATTTGTCGCTCTGACCGATGTCGCCGATCAAAGAGCGCAGATCACTATCGGTCTCGAACAAATGATGATAAAAGCGCTCCAGCGGCCATTCCCAGCGGTCACTGCCGCGGAACCCAGATGCCAGGCCACCGGGTGCCGGTGCTGCCTCGCAGATGGTCACTTTGTGGCCTGCAGCCAATAAATCTTTGGCGGCCGTCAGACCGGTGTAGCCTGCGCCGACAATCAATATATGCATGCTGTTATTCCTCTCCCTGACGGGCTTCGACGGCCTTGCCGAAGTCGTCCCAACTCAGATGATCTCGCAGCATGTAGTATGCCCCGAGCAATGTAATCGGCAGCCACAAGGCCACATGCAACACCAGCGTATAGCCGGTGGCGATGGCCTGCGTCACACCGTATTTTTGCAAAATCAAAATCCCCGGCACATCGAACGTGCCGGCGTATCCGGGTGTCGATGGTAACGTGGTGGCCAGATTGACCACGGCGGTCATCAACATCAACACGGTGAAGTCGACGTGGAATGGGAAGCCCTGCATCACCACCCAATACTTGCCGGTCTCGGTCAGCCAGATCAACGCTGACGAAGCAAAAATCACCAGCATCTCCCGCGGGCTTTTCAGTGACTGCAAGCCGCTCACAAAGCGCATCACAAATTCGGTCCCGGCAGTGTTGAAGCGTGCCGGCAAGAATCGCTGTGCCACCCACTCCCAGACCCGTACAAACAGGACAGGTTTGGATGCAAGCATGAGGAAGAAGACCAGCGCCAGGCCAAAAATCAGACTGAACACCGTCACGACCTGTGTATACACGGGCGGTAACGGCGCAAACGGCAATGTCACAAAGACAAACACCAACATAATCAGGCCGTCGAAAAGCCGCTCGAGCACCACGGTCGCCAACGACGCACTCATCGAGATACCCTCGCGCTTGCGCAGGACGTACGAGCGCAACACTTCGCCGGCCCGGGCGGGGTAGACGTTGTTTCCCATATACCCGATAACCACGACGGGCCACAAGCGGGCCATCGGGATGTCGGCGATGGGCCGGAGCATCGACTTCCAACGCCAGGTACGGATGACCACGGCAATCGTATAGACGCCCACGGCGGGGATAATCCACCAGTAATTAACCGAGCGCACCACGGTGTAGAAATCTTCGAAGTGCAGGCCCTGGAATGCAATATACACACAGACAATGCTGATGGCGACGCCAATGACAAGACGGAATTTTTTCATAATCCTCAATGCCTGCGCACGGTCACTCACGCCATCTTACCCGCCATCTGTGGCAGTGTCAACGCACGAAGCGACTTCTACGATGCTATGTAGTGCCATACAGCGTATCCGATACCAATCAGTAATGAAAGCGTCAGAATCCGCTCGCTGCGGGCAGCCCGATATTCCATGCGTTGCAGCTGACGCTCCATGCGGCGCACATCGACGCGCAACGTCCCCTGTTCGAGCATCCCCAAGACGCGATCGATACGGGCCGGCACCCCCAACAGTTGGCGGCCGATGCGTACGGCGCTATCGAGCAGTGATCCTTGATTTTGCGAAAGCCAACGGCGTGCAATCGGCTGAATCGCTTGGATGAAGTTTGTGCGATCGTCGAGAATCGTTATCACCCCCGTCAACAGGCTCAACGCACGACCCAGATAGACCACATCCTGGGGCAGTTGGAAGGGCAGGGTGAGAAAAACACCGCGCAGATCGTGTGACAGTGCGACGAAGTCGATATGTTTGTAGTCAGCGATGCTCCGATCAAAAACCTCATCCATGATGCGCGCAATCACCTGCCGAATTTCGTCGCGGTCGGCGTCGCCCATAATCATCCCCATGGCGTCGAGAGCCTCGACGGTGCCCACCGCGTCGTTGCCGGCGACTGCCAAAATCCCTTTGCGGAGTTGCTTTTGTAGGACGGCGGGTACCGTCGCTACCGCTCCCAAATCGAGCAAATGGAGCGTCCAGTGCCCATCCCCATGCGGCACAATCAGCATATTCCCCGGGTGTGGGTCGGCGTGAAAGATGCCGTATTCGAAGCACTGGGTAAAAAAAACGTCGAGCAACATCTGCGCCACTGCCGTACGGTCGATGCCGGCAGCAGTCAACGCCGCCACGTTGTCCGGCGCAATGCCGCTAATCCAATCCATCACCAATACACTGTCGGTCGACAGGTCGGAGTGTACGACTGGCAACGCAATGCGGGCATCGCGTGCCAACACCGCTGCGAGCCGCTGATTGTTTTGGACCTCGATGCGATAATCGAGCTCTTCGCGCAACACGAGTGCAAACTCATCAAAGACACGCTGGATGTCTGCCCGTTGGCGGATGAGCGGGTAATCTTTGATGATGCGCACGACCATCTGCACGGCGGCGAGGTCGGTCTCGATAATCGCCCGGATATGGGGTCTGAGGACCTTGACTGCCACGTCACGCCCATCGTCGGCGCGGGTAGCGCGATAGACTTGCCCGAGCGAGGCTGCTGCCACGGGTGTTGTGGCTGCAAAGCGCACTACTGCGTTCGGGTCGGTGCCCCACGCCGCCGCCAACAGCGGTTCAATCTGCGCGTAGGGTACGGCTGGGACGTCGTCACGCAGACCTGCCAGAACCTGTGTCACTTCGGGCGGCAAAATATCGACGCGCACCGACAAAAACTGCCCCATCTTGATGGGGACGCCGCCCAGATCGATAGCCAGGTCGCGGAACGTCTGCGCCAAGCGCTGCCAGCGGCGAGCGGTACTGCTGCGGAACCATCTCCCCAGCAGGATATCGAAAAAGAAAATATGCGTCACGATGTGCAACTGTGTCAACAAAATCCGCCAATATCGCCGTCGCATACACCGTCCTTGTGGTGGTATTCGTCACCATTCATCGTAGCACGGTGCCATACAGCAGCAGAACAACGCAATATATATAGAATCTTGTCTTTTGTGCTATTATTGCGGCAACCAATACGGAAGGAATGACATATGAATGTTGCAATGTGGGGCAAAGCATTGCGGACGATTCCGCGCTTGTCCAAAGAAGAATGGCTGTCGCTGGATATCATCTCGCGCTGGCTGGTGGCGTCACGCGCCGCGGTGCTGGTCATGACCACCACCTCTGCCATGATTGCCGGCGTCTGGGCCTGGCACGACGGGATGTTCAACGGATTTCTGTGGTTTTGTGTAATGGTCGGTTTGACCATGGCGCACGCCGCCAACAATCTCATCAACGACCTCGTTGATTACCGTTCGGGGGTCGATCACAACAACTACTTCCGCGCGCAATACGGGCCGCAACCACTGGTCCATGGCCTGCTCGATCAAAAGGGCTTGCTGCTCTATATCGCGGTGACGGGGCTGATAGCGCTGATACCTGGAGCGTACTTGGTTTATCTGCGCGGCGAATTGGCACTCTATTTGCTGTTGATTGGCGCCGCGTTTGTGCTCTTTTACACCTGGCCGCTCAAGTACATCGGCATGGGTGAAGTAGCGGTATTTGCGATCTGGGGACCATTGATGGTTGGTGGCGGCTACTTCGTCATCACCGGACACTGGTCGTGGGATGCCGTTCTCATCAGCCTGCCGCAAACCTTGGCCGCCACAACGGTCTTGTTCGGCAAACACATCGACAAAAGTTCGGCGGACCGTGCCAGCAAGATCTATACCCTCCCCGTCATCCTCGGTACGCCACTCGCCAAAGCAGTCGCGATGCTGATGATTATTGCCGAGTATGTCATTGTGATCTGGTTGATTGTCCGGGGCACATTGTCGCCGGTGATGGGGGTGGTGATTTTGGCTGGGGCTGCAGCCTGGGCGGCCATCAAAGTCTTCCGTACTGACCGGCCCGAATCGCCGCCCGCAGACTACCCACCCGATGTCTGGCCACTCTGGTATGCGCCGTATGCGTTCGTGCATACACGGCTGTTCGGGTTGCTCTTTTTTGCAGGATTAATCATCGATGCGCTGTGGGCACAATTCCGTTAGGAATGTGGACAGCGCATCGGAGCGGGCCCGACGCCATTGGCGTCGGGTTTTCTATTTGACCAGATGGGCGTAGGCAGCAGCGAGTTGGGTGTCTTTGCTGGTCCGCAATGCGTCGGCCGTCAGTGCGCCCGCGAGTTTGGGGCTGAGCGTGTCGGATAAGTTGGCCAAGACAACGACCTCATCGGGCGAAATGCCTTTGCCGCGCACGACTTCGCCACCGGGCGTCAGCCATTGGGTCGTCCCGAGGCGAATCTGTGCGCCGGCGTCGAGGTCAAAGGGACGCAAGACGGTTGCAGTGCCAAAGGTCGGCTCACCGATGAGGTAGGCCCGTTTGGCGTATTGGAGTGCGGCAGACAAAATCTCAGCGGCGCTGGCACTGTTGTTGTTGATCAGCACGACCATGGGTAAATCAGGCATCAACGGGGTGTCTTCGGTGTTGTAGGGGGTGCGGGTTTTGTCGCGGGTCTCTTCGATCAGGACCGTGCTGTTTTTGGGCAAAAATTGACCGGCAACGCTCATCAATTGGTCGACGTAGCCGCCCGGATTATTGCGCAGATCGAGGACAATCGACGTCGCGCCGCCTGCTTGTGCCGCCCGCACTGCCACGCGGGTGTCGTCGTTTGCCTGGGCCGAGAATTGGTTCAAACGGACCAATGCCACGTTGCCCGGCAGCATGCTCCAGGTGACACTGGGGATGTCAATGCTCTGTCGGACAATCGAGATGGTCTCGGTTTTGCCGTTTTCGTGCAGAATCTCAAGGACCACGGTGGTGCCGCTGGGGCCACGCACTTTGGCTTGGAGTTCACTGATGGTGGAGGTTTTCATATCGATGCCGTCGACCGTCATGATGCGGTCGCCGGGGAGGACGCCGGCTTTCTCGGCGGGTGCACCCTCGATGGGGGCAGCAATGATGACGTAGCCTTCACGTTCGCTGAGGTATGCACCGATGCCTTCGAAGGTACCGTCGAGGGCTTCTTTTTCTTGTGCGGCGTCTTTGGGTGACATATAGCGACTGTGGCCTTTGTCGCCCAGGCTATCGACCATGCCGGTGATGGCGCCGTCCACGAGGGTGTCGGTGTTGGTTGCGTCGGGATCGACGTAGTTGCCTTTGACAATGTCCCACGCATCATAGAGCCGATTGAGCTTCTGACAGTCGGTTGCTGACAAGGGGCACGGCGTCGATAATCGCGTCGCAGCATAATATCCAATTGCTAGCATCGCGACGCTCAGCACCACCAGGAGCGGCATCACGAACCAGAGTGGAACGCGGAATTTGAACAACGATCGCATGTCGTAATACTCCCGTAAACATTTTTCTAATGCTTGATTGTACCAAGCACTGATGAGCGATGTATAAGTGACTGCACCGATGCAAAGGGCACGATTTCGCACGACGCAACAGAGTCAACAGTGTATGATACCTGCAATTGATTGACCCTAAAGGAATCGTCATGCCCACCCTTGATTTTCTGCGTATGCCATCACCCGTCGGCGAGCTGCTCATCGTCACGACGGGGCAGGCGGTGCAGTTCCTCGACTATGTCGATTACGAGTCGCGTATGCACACGCTGCTGCGCTCTCGCTATGGTGACGCATATACACTGCGTGATGCAGATGATCCACTCGAGCTGCGTAGTCGCCTGCAGGCCTACTTCGCCGGCCAGTACCAGGCGGTCGATGACATACCGGTCGAGACTGGTGGGACCCCATTCCAACAAGCGGTATGGCTGGCCTTGCGCACCATCCCGGCGGGGCAGACTGCCACCTACGGCCAACAGGCAGCACGCATCGGCAATCCTGCCGCGACGCGTGCCGTGGGCCGTACCAATGGCCTTAATCCCATCGCGATTATCCTGCCCTGCCACCGTGTCATCGGGGCAAACGGCACCCTGACCGGCTATGCCGGCGGGTTGGAACGCAAGGCATGGTTGTTGCACCACGAAGGCTGGCGCGGCGCCGCTGCGCAGACCACACTGCCACTCTAGAGCGCAATCATGATGGTGGCAGCCAGGGTCAAAACCAATCCCCAGCGCTGCACGACACGAATCTGCTCTCGCAGCACCGTTGCAGCGAGTAATACGGTGACAGCAGGGTAGAGCGAGGCGAGCACACTAGCTACGTCGAGTCGTCCGTAGCGCGCCGCCAAAAAGAACAATACCGCAGCCCCGATGTCGAAGAGTGCTGCTACCACGGCTAACCAGACGCCACCCCACGCCGGGCGACCGCCGGGACGCGCAATCAGCCAAGGGATGGTGACCAGCATGGCAGTGCTGCGGCTCAGTGCCAATGGTGCGTATACCGCCGATCCTGTGCTGATGTGCGTCAGCAGGATAAAGTACACCCCGAACGCAATGCCGGCTATCAGCCCCACCCAGAGTCCGTTGTTGCCGCTGCGTGGTCCCGCGAACGAGTTCAGACAAATCGCAGCGATTCCGATAGCGATGCCCACCATGACCGTCAGCGTCGGCACGCCGTCACTGCCGATCCCATAGAGCACCGGCACCATGGTCGCGAGTACTGCCGAGACCGGCGCAGTGACGGCGGTATGTCCCGCTGCAATGCCCATATAGAGCGCTGCGACGCCGATGGCGCCACACAGCCCGGCCCCGATTGCCACGGCGATATTGGTGCTGGCCAACATGGGTTCTCCCAGTGCGGCGGCGCTGGCCCAGAGGATGAGCGCACCGATGAGTTCGCCGATGACGAGCACCTGCACCACCGAGATGCGATTGCTGGCCCGGCCACCGGCGAAGTCGCTGATGCCGTAGCACAGCGCGGCTGAAATACCCGCTATGATGGAAAACATGACACACTCCCTCGTCTGTCCGCATTATACGGCCGACGATTATCCGACAACCACGACAAAGGGTGACGAATGAGCACAATGCGCCATTGGGTATCCGTCGTTTGTACCGTTCCCGTCGTTGCCATCGTGGTCGCGTTCGTTCTGGCGCAGTCGCAACTCCTGCGCCTAGTCGGCACTGCGGACTGGACGCAGATGCTCTGGCCGAATCTCGAATGGCTCCTCGGTGCGCTGGTCATCGCCCGCCTCTACCCGCGCGATTGGCCACGCTGGTCGTGGACCGCGTTGGGGCGGATGGTGTGTGAAGCATCCATGTTGCTGCTGCTGTTGATTGCGCTGCTCTGGATGACCGGTACGACACTCACATTTGGTGTCTGGGATTGGTCGGCAGTCCTTCCGTTGCTGGCCATTGCACCGGCGTTGTTGGCCTGGTGTGTCGCCGAAGAGACCGTCTTGCGTGGCGCGGCTGGCCGACTGAGTGCGGGCGTGCGCCCCGTGCTGCAACCACTGGTCTTGTTTGCCGTAGCCGCCATCGGCACGGTCTTGATGCAGCCTAGTCTGTCTGCGTTTGTGGTCGTAAGCGTATGCGCACTCGAAGTACTGAGTATCGTCGGCTCTGTGGCGGGGAATGGGCTGATGTTGTTGGCCGCGCGGCGCTGGTTTGTCCGGCTGGGTATCATTGCTTGTGGAATTCCGGGAGTCGGGTTCGCCGTACGCAGTGCGCCGCTCGCGCAATTATCGATACTCAGCCCCATTCTGGGGACGTTACTCATGTCGAGTTTGTGTGTCTTGTGGAGCTGTATGGTTGCGCTATTGTGGACACGCTCCGCGATGCGTCCGTTGCCGTTGCAACAAAACGACACACACGGCGTCTAGGTGGTGTAATAGAGGAGTATGCCATGCGACCACTCATCCGCAAATCACTGATTGCCGCTGCTATCGCGCTCGGGTCATTTGCCGTCGGATATGCGTTTTTTCGCCTGACCGTTGGTCAAATCAAACTCTCAAACGCCTACGAGCTCGACGTCGCCGAATAACATGCTTGGCAAAAGCAGACCACCCACACCGAGATAGCTCGGGTGGGTGGTTTTGGTTGGCTACTCTGTGATTTATTCGATACCAACGCTCCAGGCTGCTTCGAGGTCATTGGGCGAAAAGCGACGGAAGGCCAACACGGTGCTGGTTTTGGTGATGCCATCAATGCGCGAAATCTCATCCGGGATGATTTCGGCCAATTTCTCGTAGTCGGCCAAGCGCACGATGGCGATGATGTCCCATTCACCGGTGACGCTATAGACTTCGCTGACGTGGGGGAGGGCAGCGATCGCCATGGCAATCGTCTTGATGGCATCGGGTCGGGCTTGAATCATACAAAACGCAGTCAACATACAGGCCTCCTTGGCGTGCGGCGCTGGTGACTAGGCAGTGGCTGGGCTGGGCAACTCGGGCACGAATTCGTAGCTCGGTTCGACCTTTTGGCGGCGCATAATGCGGATAATCACCGTCCACGTCTCGACCAGACCATTGGGGACGTAGGGCAATTCGTGCTTGATGGCACGGTGCAAGCGCTCGAGTTTGTAGCACGGTACACCGGCATACATGTGATGTTCGATGTGGTAGTTCATCTGCCAGTAGAGGAACTTGAGGACCGGGTTGAGCAAAATAGTACGGGTGCACAGACGGAAGTCTTCGACGTCGTCTTGCAGGCCAACGTGCTGTGTGTTGTTGCACAAGAACAGCATCACACCGCCAAAAAACGGTGCAAAGGTGATGAGAATCGGAATCATCCACAACCCTGTCAGCCAGCCAATCGCGATAATGGCGGTGTGTGACACCAGCAAAATCCGCGCCCAGTTGATGAGCTCGTTGCGGCGGGCCGGCTTGCTGTCGGGGAAGAGTGTCTTCATCCAGTCGCCTTGCATCGTCCCCATGCTGAGCAGTACCCAGTCACGGTAACGTGTGAGGAACCCTTGGGGGTTGATAAACGAGGTCAGCAAGAAGCTCTTGAGCGTGATTTCGATGGGCAAAATCACTTCCATGTCATCGGGCTGATGCAACGTGTATTTGTGATGCTCTTGGTGACTGGCCCAAAAGAACACATGGTTTGATCCCGAAATGAAGCTAATGAACAACAGAAACAACCGATTGAGCGCACGTGTCTTGAAGACGGTGCTGTGACAGAGTTCATGGAATCCGTTCAAGAGGAACGCATACACTTCGCCGTGCAACCACAGACAGAGCAGCAGAATCGGCCAGCTCCAGTTGTAATAGGCATGCCACGACAGCGCGCCGGTGGCGGCGATGACGCCCAAGTGGCCCAGCGTCTGTATAAAGCCTGCGCCGTCTTCGCGCTGATTGAGCTCTGCCAACAGTGCACGGTCCAATGGGACGCGATACCAATGGAGTTTGGACTGTGCTACGGGTTCAACGTCAGTCGTCATTGACCTGCTCCTTAGGCGATGAGTGGCGGATCTTCGGCGAGTATTTTGGCTTTGGGGGCACGCATTTCGAGGACTTGCTTACCATCTTGCTCGACCCACACGCCACACGCGCCACCAGATTTGCTGACGCCCAGGTCGACTTCGGTGCCGTCCATGCGCAATACGGGGTGGTAATACTTGGCGACTTTTTCGGCTTCGCCGACGATGTAATGACCGATCATGGAGCGGCGGAAGCGGTTGCTGCTGGTGTTGGGGTATGACCCGTGGATCATCTGCCCATTGAAGAAGAAGACATCGCCAGCCTTCATAAGTACCGGCGCACTACTCATCCCTTCTGGCAACGGCACGGTCACATCGGTGAAGCTCTGCGTCGTATCGGCAGGAACGGTGCACAACAACGGCAATTCGTGGCTCCCCGGGACGACCTGCATGCAGCCATTGGCTTCGTCGCAGTCATCCAGTGCCAGCCAGGCAGCCATGCAGGTGCCGGGTTGGACGCGGAGGTAATATTGGTCCTGGTGGAGCGCTTGACCGCGTGCACCGGGTGGTTTGAAGTAGAGCATGGTCTGTACCGCATATGGCGATGAACCAAGCAGTGCGGTCAAGACCTGGTCGAGGCGTGCATCGATCATCCAGTTGAGTGCTTGTTCGTCCCAGCGGTGCATGTGAATCATGCGTGGGTATTGCTGCAATGGGTCAGGAGTGTTGTTATCATTGCCTGCAATGGGGACACCGGCGAAGTCGCCTGGCAGAGATTCGGCCTTGCGCATCTCCATGAAGTGGTCGATATAGGCGGACACTTCGGTCTGCGAAAAAAGACCACGCACGATGGTATAGCCATCACGGTGATACTGTGCCACGTTGGCAGTCAAATCCATGTGTGTCATGCCGAGCTCCTTTGCGCGGGTTCGGTGGTTGTCCGGTAGGATGGCAATATTGTAGCATGAAGGTATCGGTTTTTCGAAAAGGATCAGGCCATGCACCACACCGACCCGGTCATAGCGGCGTTTGCAGACGATGGCCGTTTTTTGCAACAGAAAGCGCTTCGCGACGGATTTAGCGCGAATCAATGGCGTCACTATTGGGGGTGGAACGCAATTGCCCTAGCACACCTCGAAGCCGCCGCGCAGCGGACCGACCCCCAGTACCCCAGCTGGGCAATCGCCCCATACCAGCCTATCGAGGCCTTCGTCGATGCCCAAAACGCTGCCATAGACGGCTTGTACCCCGAATGGGATGCTCCTGCAGCTCAGCGCGCCTGGGCAGACCAATGCGCGGCGATTATCCAGGTTGCGTCTGACATCCCGGCTGACATCCGCGCCGATACGACGCTCTTTCCATTTCTGAATGGTGCTTCGGTGAACGACGTATTGCGCATTCAAACGGGTCATAGTCGTGAGCACTATGCAAAAAATCCGGCTGAACAGGCGCTCGACGATGCGCTGTATGCACTGCGCCAGCAGTACCAATGGTGGGTTGCGCATCGCACGCATCCCAGCGCCACGGCGTGGGTATACACGCATCTGTGGGCCTGGCAGACCATCTCGATTGCACGTATTGCGGCGGGTAGCGAAGGACAGCTGCCCGTGTATCCCACTTGGCCAACGGACAATCCCGATAATCACACTCAGGTCGACATCAATGCCTGGATCGAGCGTACCCACGGAGGCGTCGACGCACAGACGGCAATCGCGCGTTGGGATATGGGATTCCGACAGTTACTCAGCATGTTGGTCAAGATTCCGGCCGAGTGGTACCTCGACCCGGCGCGCTGCCCGTGGCTCGATGGCTATGTGCTGCTCGATGTCATTAAAGGCACAACCGAGCATCATCGAGAACACGCGGAATAGTTATCAGTTATCAGTTATCAGTTATCAGTTATCAGTTATCAGTTATCAGTTATCAGTTATCAGTTATCAGTTATCAGTTATTCTATGGTCCCAAAAAACGTTGACACACATCGCTCCCGCTGAACACTGAAAACTACACAGGACTCATTCCTGCGGCTTGATCAATTGCTTGCAACATAATCTCCGGCGGTTGTGCACCGGACAGGGCGAGCTTTCTATTAAAGATAAAAAACGGGACGCCACTGATATTTAGCCGTTGTGCAGTCTGCAGCGAGTCATCGACATGGTCGTTGTACATGCCGTTGGCCAGGACCGCTTCGACCTCGGCTTTTGGGAGGCCTGCCTGCACTGCCAAATCACGGAGCACATCGTGGTCGTTCAAATCGAGGCTATCGCGGAAGTGCCCATAGTACAAAAACGGCGCAAGCTCCCACTGTTTGCCCAGCTCTTCGGCCATCATCATCAAGCGATGCGCGTCACGGGTGTTGGGCGAGGTGGTAATAGAGTCGAAATCGAAATTGATGCCTTCGCTAGCAGCTGCCTGCGTGACTTGCGCAAACATCTCGGACGAGCGGGTGTTGCCGCCGAAGCGTTGGGCGATGTAGCTTTTGAAGTCGACACCCGGTTTTTGGTCTGGATTCAGCATGTACGGGTGCCAATGGCGCTCGAAGGTGATGTCGGGCCGTTGCGCGATTGCCTTCTCGAGGCGTGCGCCGCCGATGATGCACCACGGGCATACTATATCCGAAAACATGTCGATAATCATGGTCGTCATTGGGTGTCCTATCGCTCTGTCTGGCATGTTGTCGTAGTATAGTAGCACGAACAGAATTTGCATCAGCAGAGGTGCAGGTATGCCGAACGAGGCCGAATATTTCGTCGCACTCTCTATTCTGGCCTGTATGCTGGGCATCGTCCTGGTCGTTATCACCCTGGTCCGCGCAGTGTGGCGCGCAGGCGCGCGCACCACACCGACTGCTATTGGATATGGACGCGGGGCACGAGCAGTACGAATCGGCAACGACTACGCCAAAGTGCCGCGCATCATCACGGTCACCGAACAATCGTTTTATACCGTGCTGTGTGACGCAGTGCCTTCGGGATATACGATAATGGTGCAAGTGGCGCTGAATCGACTGGTGACGGTCCACCGGCTCCCCAAGACCCATCACTGGCGTGATCCGCGTTGGTCGCGCATTGCACAGAAGTCCATCGACTTCGTCGTCGTGCGTCTACGCGACATGGCGCCGCTGGTGGCAATTGAATTGGATGATGCCTCACACACGCAGCAGTTGCGTATTGAACGCGACGTATTGCTCGATGCCATACTGCACGACGCAGGACTGCCCATCATTCATCATCCCGTTCAGGCAAACTACGATCGGATTGCCGTTCAGGCCCAACTCATCGTCCACTTAATTCCCTAAAGAGGTATTCATGAATATCGAGCAGTACCTGCCGCGCCAACAGTTGATCACCAAGACAACCACCATTGCCAAACCCCGCTTCCCCGTCATCGATGCCCACAATCACCTCTGTTCGGTCTTTGGTGGTCATTGGAATGAGCGCCCGATTGCCGAATTTGTCGATGTCCTCGACCGGGCCGATGTGCGCATGATTGTCGACCTGGACGGTGGTTGGGGCGATGCGATGCGCCAAAAACATCGTCAGCACTTTGCCCTGCATATCCCCGACCGTGTCAAACTTTTTGGCGGTGTCGAATGGGATCAATGGCAGGTGCGTGGTGGTGAATTCGCCAGCTGGGCTGCTGAGTCATTCAAACAGCAGGTCGCAGAAGGGGCTGTCGGGCTCAAAATCTGGAAGCCGTTCGGGCTCCACATCAAAAATCCCGAAGGCACGCTCGGCCATGTGGACGACATACGCCTCGACCCCATCTGGGCCATGGCAGGGATGTTGGGCGTGCCGGTGCTGGTGCATGTCGGTGATCCGATTGCGTTTTTTGATCCTATCGATGCGTACAACGAGCGCTTCGAAGAGTTACATGCCCATCCCGATTGGCACTTCCCATCGCCGCCGTTCCCACCGGTGTTGTCCATTCTCGAGGCCTTCAAGCGCGTCACCAAGCGACATCCGCGCACGACATTCATCATTGCGCACGTCGGCTGTTATGCCGAAAATCTCGGTTGGGTGGCGCAGTGGCTCGACGAATGCCCCAATGTGGTCATCGATTTTTCGGCACGGATTGGCGAGTTGGGGCGCCAACCGTATAGCGCCCGCAAGTTTTTCATCCAATACGCGGATCGCATCTTGTTCGGCACCGATTTGCCAGTAGATGTGCAGATGTATCAGCTGTACTATCGATTCCTCGAATCCGACGACGAATACTTCGCCTACCATCACACCGACGATGCACCGCCGCAAGGACGCTGGCGCATCTATGGGCTCTATCTGCCCGACGATGTCTTGGCCAAAGTTTATTATCTGAATGCCGAACGCATCCTGCGCTAGCAGGTCGAACGAGGAACTCCCATGCGCGCAGTAGTTTTTGACGGAACGCTTCACCTCGACACACAGCATGCCGATCCCCTCTTGCGGGACGGCGAAGCGCTTATCAAGGTCGCCCTCGCAGGAATATGTAATACCGACATCGAGATTACCCGCGGCTACAAAGGCTTCAACGGCATCCTCGGCCACGAATTCGTCGGCACGGTCATCGCCTGTGGCGATGTATCCTGGGTCGGCAAGCGTGTGGTGGGCGAGATCAACGCCGCCTGTCGACGCTGTCCCACCTGTCTGCGCGGCGACGACCCGCACTGTCCCAATCGCACCACGTTGGGCATCTACAACCGCGCTGGCTGCATGGCCGATGTCTTTAGTCTGCCCATTGACTGCCTCCACGAAGTACCATCCGGCGTCAGCAATGCGCAAGCGGTCTTTACCGAACCACTCGCCGCTGCACTTGAGATTCTCGAACAAACACACATCAAACCCACCGACCGTATCGCGTTGATCGGCGATGGGAAGTTGGGGCTGCTGATTGCCCAGGTCTTGCGCCTGCCAGGGAGTGATGTGACGGTCGTCGGGCGGCATCCCGAGCGCTGGGAGTTGTTGCACCGCCAGGGTATCAAGACGGTCAAATCGACCGAGGCGAGTGGCTGGTACGACGTGGTTGTCGATGTCACTGGCAATCCCGAAGGGCTGCACACGTCACGCAAACTGGTCCGCCCACGTGGTCGCTTGGTGATGAAGAGCACCGTCGCCGCCGAGACACAACTCGATTTGACCATGCTGGTCGTCGACGAAATCCAACTCATTGGTTCGCGTTGCGGTCCATTCGCCGCCGCCCTGCGCCTGCTCGAACGCGGCCTCATCGAGACCGCCCCGCTCATGCAGGCTACCTATGGAATGAATGACGCCATGGCGGCCTTTGTGGCCAGCCGTGGTGCGATGAAAATCGTTTTGGATATGGAGGGTTAGATGAGTCTGCACGAACAAACCAAACACCTATCGCCCGTCTGGGCACGCTACACCACTATCGTGGCCGACCGCGCCGAAGGCATTATGCTCTATGGCGACGATGGCCGCGCCTACATGGACTTTACCTGTGGCATTGGCGTGACCAACACCGGTCATTGCCACCCGCGTGTGGTCGCCGCCATCCGCGAGCAGGCCGGCTTGTTGCTCCACGGCCAAGCCAACATCATCTATCACAAGCCCATGCTGCGCCTCGTCGAGGCGCTGCGCCAAGTCGTCCCGGCTGGCATCGATTCGTTTTTCTTCAGCAATTCCGGTGCCGAAGCCGTCGAAGCCTCCCTCAAACTGGCCCGCCATGCCACTGGCCGCACCGATGTGATCGTCTTTGACGGTAGCTTCCACGGACGTACTTCCGGCGCCATGGCACTGACCACCAGCAAAGGCAAATATCGCAGTGGCTATGCGCCACTCCCATCTGGTGTCCACGTCGCGCCGTACGCCGGCTGTTATAACTGCGCCATCGCCAAAGCGGTGGGTCGTGACCGGGCCGGCATGTCTGCCGCTGCCCCACACGAGGCAGGCTGTTGTGGGAATCCCCTCGAGCGTGTCGAGCATATCCTTCATGCCAATACCACGCCCCACGACGTGGCTGCGATTCTCATCGAGCCGGTGCTCGGCGAGGGTGGCTATGTGGTGCCGCCAGCATCATTCTTGCAAGGGCTGCGGGCTTTGTGCGACAAGTACGGCATTATGCTCATCGCCGACGAAGTCCAGACGGGCTTTGGCCGCACCGGCAAGTTTTTTGCCATGGAGCACTATGGCGTCACGGCAGATATCATCGTAGCCGCCAAAGGTATTGCTTCGGGGTTGCCGTTGTCGGCAGTGATGACCCGCAAAGAGATCATGGACAAGTGGCACCCTGGCACCCACGGCGGGACCTACGGTGGCAATGCATTAGCCTGTGCGGCTGCGGTTGCGACGCTCGATGTCATCATCCAAGAGAAATTGGTACAGAACTCCGCCGCTATGGGGGCTGTGCTCAAGGGTGAACTCAGCGAGCTCCAACAGACTGACTCACGCATCGGCGACGTCCGCGGCATGGGATTGATGGTCGGCGTCGAACTCGTCGACAAAAACGGCGCTCCCGATGCGGCACTTGCCAATCGGACGTTGGCCGCGAGCCGCGAACTCGGTTTGTTGCTGCTCACCTGCGGCACCTACGACAACGTCGTGCGCTTCATCCCACCCTTGGTGGTGACCGATGCGCAGATTCATGAGGCCGTGGGTATCTTCCGCACTGCACTCAACAGCTAATTACGGCGCGTTGCCCCAGCGATAGGGAATTCCCGGCAAGCGCAACACTCGGGTACCGCCGTCGGCGACGCTGACCTCGTCGTCTTGGAATGACAACAGCACATCACGGCACAGCCAAATGACGGCTGTGCCGTCATTGCGTGGCACGCCGACCGTCGTATACGCGGCATCCTCGAATGTGCCCGTCTGCGCGATGACCCGCTCGAAGTGGTATCGATCATCCGCAGTTGCTTCTGGGAGTAACGCCGTCGCACCGCGTAGCCACTCCCCCAATGGTGCGGGTTGTACGCTGGTCGAACCGGTGGGGAGCATCAAACAACGCTGTGTGTAGCACTGTAGCGTCATGTCGGCGAACGGCATAGCCGGCATCTGGGGAGAACCGTAGGCAGATTCCCCACCATGGGCAGTGATGTACGTTGCAAATGCGGCTGGGATAAGGTAGGCCGGCTCCCCCCGCATGATTCCCTTGGTCGCGGCGACCGGCAGTTGGGCGAGGTCGATGGGAGCATCGTCGTCAAACGCCAGTGCCACTTCATAGATTCCTGCCGATGTGCGGCGCGGGATGGACAGCGCTTGCAGATGTTCGAGTGGTCCCTGTGCGAGGTCGGCCAAGGTCAACGCCCCGGCAAACAACGCTTGTTCACTGCGTGCCAATACCACTCCCTGCGCGTCACGCAAAAGCAACGTCACCCGGTGTGGCAGATTGTCGCCGTTGCCGCTCAGGCGCAGCGTGACGGGCAGGATGGTGCCGGGTTCGTAGGCTGACTGCAGTAACGGCGCGGCAATGGCCACGCGATCGACCAGGGCTTGTTGGAACGCTACCGCGATGTGTTGTGGCGCACCGGTTGCAATCGGCTGGTAGACATCAAAACTCCCGCGCGAACCGCTCTGGGCGTAGCGGGTGGTGATAAGCGCGATGCTTTCGGGCGTCATCCAATTGCCCAGATAATCGAGTACGACAATGGGGATGGTGCCATTGGCCAGCTGCCGCAACAGCGGTTTTTGGTCCCATAGTCCTGCATCGAGGAGTTGGCGGTGCTCAAACACCTGCATCGGCGCGCTGACGTCGGCTTGGGCGGCGATGGCCGGCACATCCGTAAAAACGCTGCTTCCCAGCTGTTGAATCCGCGTGGTCAAATCGGCATTCGTGACGGCGTTGGCAGTCAGAATCTGCCCTTCGCGCCGATAATCCTGGAGCACCCCGTAGCTGCCCACTACCAGCCGAGCCGGTCGTTGGCGCTCGATCATGCCGTAGGGCTTGGGGTATGTCTCGCTCCACAACGGGTAGAAGCGTACGAGTGAGAGACTGCACGCCGCCAGAACCGCCACGGTCAGCCAGCGTGAACGGTCGGGCCGGTCAGCCCAGCGACCAGCCAGAATGGCAGCGATCCAGACCAGACCGGCATACAGCTCGAGGAAGTAGTTTGCATACGCCCCGACTTTGCCGATGCCGATGCCCACCAGCACGCCACCCGCGGTATAGGCAAGCGCCATGGTCAACCCGATGGTGTTGGGGTGCAGGGCTGTCCGCCAGGAGTGGAGCAGGATGACAAATCCAGCCAATGCGAGGACTAGCAATGGCCAATGTACTGTGACCAATTCCTTCCAAAATCCTTTGGCAAGTGCGTATTCCCAGCCGTTGACATTTGATTGCACCAGGTGAACCCAGAGGTTGGCTCCAGACAGCCACAACACCAGCAATGTCGCGAACACGACTGCCCCCGCACCTGCGACCGCACGCAAGACCAACGGACGCGGCTGGACCGCCAGGATGACCACCAAGGCCAGCGGCGCGGCGATGAGTGTCGGTTTTGCAAGGAGGGCGATGGCGACCAATACGCTCCCGGTGGTCATACGGCCGCGCTGCGCTACCAGTAGCCCGCTGATGCCGACGGCAACACCCAGCATGTCAACGCGCATGACACCGCTCCATTCCCGCACAATCGGGATGGCAAACCAACTCAGCGCGGCCAAGACGGTGGCGAGCACGACATTCCGTGTGCTGTGGCGCGGGAGCGCCAGCAAAACGATGACCATCCCCACTACCAACCCGGCAAGGAGCGACACGACGCGGCCAGCAGCCAGCGCAGGCACGAAGAATGCAACAAATCGGCTCAGGCTCAGATAGAGAGGCGGGTAATTTGCCACGATAAACGGTGCCGCCTGCACATCCCCGTAAAGCCCCGTGAGTGAACCGCCGTGCATGAGGAATTGCAGTTGCCGCAACAACGGCCCCTCGCCGTAGTCGATAGGGTAGGCGTATCCGACGCGACGGACCACCGTCAGTACCCAAAACGGCAGCTGGACAAGGATAATGGCAGCGGCGAGCAACAGACTCACACCATATAAGGGCAGACGACGCAGCATGGCGGCTCTTTCATGCGATTTGTATCGTCCATATTTTAGCCCAGCACGCGTACGCATGCAGAGAAAACCGGAGCAGCGTGCCTGTGCGCTGCTCCGGGGTCGGAACACTGGCTAATTCTGAGAAAAGTCCATTCCTTCGGAATCACCGTCTATGCTCA
The DNA here is from genome assembly GCA_947474225.1 of Roseiflexaceae bacterium. GTDB lineage: Bacteria > Chloroflexota > Chloroflexia > Chloroflexales > Roseiflexaceae > UBA965. The sequence goes on from CANJHS010000027.1 coordinate 33,064, forward strand.
TGTCTTCAAGAAAGGCGATGCCATTGCGCTCCATTGCATCACGGTGCCCATCCAAAATTGTTGAGATGTCTGCTACCGGCTCGATATGAATGGTTGCCCAAAACTGTGTCCCCCGCTGTCCGGTGCTACTCCAGACGGCGCGGGCAATCTCGGAGCGCACCTCCATCACGAATTCTGCAGCCGAACCGTGAAATTCATAAAAAACATGCAACGCCTCTGGACCGTCACCAAAGCCCTGCGCAGCGATAGCAGCACAGCAGGGGCATTCGGCGCTATGCGCTACAAAAAAAGACCCGTCTTCGGGTTCGTGGTCCTGGTTGACGCTCGGCTCGAATAACCGAATCAGTGCCGTGATGCCATGGGATGTCACCACTGCACCTTCACAGACTTGATTGGCATATACTGCATGGATATGCTCCCAGACGTCACAGGCAATGTCGCCTGCTGCGGTGACCTCCTGCGTCGATCCGGCTGCTGTGGTGAAGGGTTCTTGGAGTGCATCGCACTGCAGTTCGACGAGGTAGACCCCGGCTGCACCGTGGGTGTCGGCAAGGGGGCGTAGTGGCTGGATGGCGTAGTTTGTAGTGGTCATTGTTCGCTCCTGTTCGTGAATCCACGGACAGTCTGACAGGCGAGCATTACCATAGCATTACCAAATTTTTGCGCGAAATTCTCGTACCGTGTATAGTAAAAGCTGTTTGCGGGGAGCACCGTCGCTTCTCGTGTGTCACATTCCTTCTGTTATTGTTGAATAGAGGTGAACCATGGGCGCATCGAGTACGGATGTGTTATTTACTCCGGTCCCCAGTCGTATCGGCCGACTGACCGACATTGCCTACAACTATTGGTGGGCATGGAATCCAAGCGCGACCGATTTGTTTCGCCGCGTTGATACGACGTTATGGGAAGAAATCTACCACAACCCCATTCAATTTCTGCGCAATGTCCGACAAAAGAATCTCGTCGCCGCAAGCCGCGATGCGCAATGGCTCGCTGATTACGACGCCGTTATCGCTGCATTCGATGCATACATGGGCAACACGCAGACCTGGTTTAAGCGAACATATCCCACGCAAAAGGCATCAATCGCCTACTTCTCAGCCGAATTCGGCATCCACGAATCCCTGCCCATCTATTCTGGTGGTCTGGGCATTTTGGCTGGTGACCACGTCAAAGAAGCCAGCGATCTCGATTTGCCGTTTGTGGCAGTTGGATTCATTTACCCCCAGGGCTACTTTCGTCAACGGCTCGATCAGAGTGGCTGGCAAGAGGCCATCAACACCAAGATGAGCTTCGCAGACATCGCCGCATATCCTGCGCTCACCCCGAGCGGTGACGAAGTCGTGGTCGAAGTCGAGTTGCCGGGTCGCACCATCTACGCCAAAGTCTACAAACTCCACATCGGCCGTGTCGCCTTGTATTTGATGGATACCGATATCCATCCCAATAGTCCGAGCGACCGTGAGTTGTCGGCCCGGCTCTATGGCGGTGATCACGACATGCGTGTCGCACAGGAATTGGTGCTCGGCGTCGGTGGCGTGCGTGCGTTGCGACAGTTGGGGATTGCTCCGACGGTATGGCACATGAACGAAGGGCATTCGGCATTTTTGGTGCTCGAATTGGCACGCGAATTGGTTGCCAATGGGGTGCCGTTCATGGATGCCTTCGAGAAGGTCAAAGCCCAAGCGGTCTTTACCACACACACCCCGGTACCTGCCGGCAACGATGCATTTTCGCTCGATCTCATCGATAAGTACTTCGCACGCTACTGGGACCAATTGGGCATCAGTCGTGACGAATTCATGAACATCGCCATGCAGCAGCAGTCTTGGGGTCCCAGCTTTGCGATGACCGTGCTGGCCCTGCGTTTATCGCAGATGCACAACGGCGTCAGCAAGTTGCACGGCGAAGTAGCCCGTTCGATGTGGCAGTGGCTCTACCCCGGCGCGACACCGGACGAAGTACCTATCACCTCGGTCACCAATGGCGTACATTCGGCATCGTGGTTGGCGCCGCGAATGAACGATCTGTACACGTCCGTATTGGGCAAAGACTGGTACGACCACCTCGACGAGCCGGCGCTGTGGGATACTTTGACCAAAAGTGACGATGCTGCCTTTTGGCAGGCACGGATGCACCTCAAGAACGTGCTCGTCCAGTTTGTCCGTGAGCGGCTGGCGCAACGGCACACGCGGTTGGGATTCCCACCGGTGGCGTGGCCTATTTTCGATAACAACACATTGACCATTGGCTTTGCGCGGCGCTTTGCGACCTACAAGCGGGCCACATTGTTGTTCAAGGATGCCGAACGCCTCAAAGCAATCCTCAATAATCCCGCTCGCCCGATCCAGATGGTCTTTGCGGGCAAGGCACATCCTGCCGACGAGCCAGGCAAACACTTCATCCAAGATGTCTATCGGCGCTCCCAAGAGCCGGGTTTTGCAGGCAAAATCGTCTTCTTGGAAGAATACGATATGTGTGTGGCACGGGCCTTGGTGCAAGGTGTCGACGTCTGGTTGAATACCCCGCGCCGGCCGTACGAAGCCAGCGGTACCAGCGGCCAAAAAGCCAGCTTGAACGGCATCCCGAACCTGAGTATCCTGGATGGCTGGTGGCCCGAAGCGTACAACGGCAGCAACGGCTGGGCGATTGGCGACGAGCGCCACTACGACAACCTCGACGAACAGGATTGGAACGACGCCCAGCATCTCTACCACCTGCTCGAAAACGAGGTCGCACCGGCCTACTATGACCGCAACGCAGACGGTGTGTCGGCGCGCTGGGTCGCTATCTCAAAGGCTGCCATTGCCACCTGTGCCCCGCAGTTTAGTACCCGACGCATGCTCAAAGAATACGTGAATCGGTTGTATCTCACGGTCTCAAAATAAGCCAATCCGCGTGCGAATCACCCTCTCCGGCATTGCCGGAGAGGGTGATTTCTTGTAAATAATTAAATTATTCGATAAAATATGATATTATGAGAAATATTTTACGACATAACTTTGGTGAGGAATACGTTGTATGAGGAATTCGTATCGTTTCTTTTTAATTAGTGTCGTATTGGTGGTGAGTTTTGGAGCTGTTTATGAACGATTCACATCCTACTCACAAATTCGTACGCTCGGAGACATGCAGATAACTGCTGGACTTTCGCATAGCTGTGCAATTCTGACTAACGGTAATGTAAAGTGCTGGGGGTATAACGCGAACGGTGAACTTGGGTTGGGTAATACGACAAACCGGGGAACAACCTCAGGTGACATGGGTGCGAACCTGCCTGTCATTGATTTAGGGAGCGGGAGCGATGGAAAGAATTACACCGCCAAATCGTTGAGTGCCGGTGATTCACACACGTGTGCAATTCTCAATGATAATTCGCTGAAGTGCTGGGGACTCAATGCGTCGGGGCAGCTTGGTATTGGCAATCTGTTGAGTAAAGGCGATGCGAGTAATGAAATGGGGAATAATCTCTCCAAAGTGAACCTCGGCACCGGCAAAACTGCCAAATTTGTGAGTGCTGGAGTGGCCCATACCTGTGCGATCCTCAATGACAACACCCTGAAGTGTTGGGGAGCGAATGCGAGCGGGCAACTTGGATACGGCAACGACGTTGACCTCAAAGCGCCGAAAGCTTCGTCAATCGCATTTGAAACTGGACGCACGGTCACTGCGGTGAGTGCCGGGATTGCGCATACATGTGTGATTCTCGACGACAACTCGGTGCATTGTTGGGGCAAAAATGCAAGTGGGCAATTAGGTCTCGAAAACACGACAACATTGAACGCTCCGAGCTCCACTGCGGTGAAACTCGGTACTGGTCTCACTGCTGCAAAAATAAGTTCTCGAGGTGATCATTCCTGCGTAATACTCAACAACGGTAGTGCAAAGTGTTGGGGGAATAACATAAACGGGCAACTTGGACAGAATACTGATAATAGCTTGTTGACGACGATTGGAGCGTTATCGGATCAAATGGGCGATAATTTGCCCGCGATCTATCTCGGGGATGGGCGAACGGCATTGGCAATTACGACATCGAATGCGAACAATGCTGGCGACTTACTTTATGGAAATACGTGTGTGATTTTGGACGACTATACCGTGAAGTGCTGGGGTGCCAATGCGTTCTTTCAATTGGGCAGGGGTACTGGCAGCCCCACGACTGATAGTACGGGCGTTGTAGCGGGGCAGATGACAAATCTCTTGCCGATATCCCTCGGTACCGGGTTGAACGCAAGGCAGATCGCGCTCGGGGGTATGCATGTGTGTACCGTGCTGGGGAGCTATACGGTCAAATGTTGGGGGTGGGGGGGACGTGGTCAGCTGGGCCAGGAGAGCTGGATTAACCGTGGGTATTCCATGATGGGTGATAATCTGCTAGGAACAAATCTCTCTGAGCCATTAGCAGTGGCTGCAACTGCGGTCTCGTTTTTGTTGACCACCACTGCAACCGCATCTAAGCTGCCAATTCCTTCAAAAACACCTACACGTGCAAAATCGCCCACACGGATTCCTTCAAAAACACCAACTCGTGCAAAATCGCCCACACGGAAACGAATACTGGTATATCCGTCCATGCCGTCAGCTACACGCACAGCAACGCGTACCAGAACGGTGACACGAACGTTGTCGCCAACCATCACGGTTTCGCCGTAAGCCTGGTGCGTCATCTGCAAGCACGCAGGCTATCACCCCGTCCAGCTCTGCTGGACGGGGTTTTTGTGGGCGCGGCGTGGCGCACGGGGCAGTCCCGTTTTCGGCACGGCACGCTGCCGCGGGGCAGCTGCATGGGGCTGTAGCGGCGCAGTGCATCAGCGCTCTGGGGAGTTGGGTCGGGTCGGAGCAGACGACGGTCGGAGTGGAGTGGGTTGCGCCGTGCGTGCCCCGTCCGGCGGATCCGGGCGGGGCCTTTCTCACAAAAGAAAAAATTAGAGCGGATTTTTGCTGGCGGTGCCTTGGTAGCGCGGGTATTGGGGCAGGGTCTGGCGAATTTTGTCGATGCGGATCATGGTGCGTGGCTCGAGCGGCGCAGCCTCGATAGGGACGATGTCGCGGAGCAGGCCGCCCAGTGTTTTGATGGCCTTGGTGGCATCGGCGACTTCTTGTTCGGGGGTAGGGCCCTTGGGGGCATAGACGACGCCGTTGACCGCACAGAGCGGCAAGAGATACTCGACCAGGGTGCGCAATTCGGCAACAGCGCGGGCGGTAGACAGATTGTATTGGCCGCGGTAGTCCCAATTGTGACCGATGACTTCGGCGCGTTCGGCGATGATGTGGACGTTTTTGAGCTCGAGCTTTTCGGCGACATGGACGAGGAATTTGCACTTTTTGGCGATGCTTTCGGCCAACGTGACATGGGTCGATGGCCACATAATCGCCAAAATGATGCCGGGGATGCCAGCGCCGGTGCCCACGTCGATCATGCGCTTGGGCGGGGTGGCCCAAAACGGGAGGTAGGTCAGGGCATCGAGGACGTGCTTGGTGACCATTTGTGCGGGATCTTTGATGGCAGTCAGATTGAGCATCTCGTTCCACTCGCGCAGGGTCTCGAGGTAGGTCACCAGGGCTTCCCGCTGCGTCGGCGTAATGGCAATCATGTGGCGGCCGAGGTAGGTATCAATGGGTTCGAAGAATTCAATCACAGTGTGCTCCGATAGAGCCCGTGTCGGGCGATATAGTCAGCTACCAGCGGTGGCACGAGGTCATCAATGGGGAGTCCGGCGGCGCAGTTGTGTCGGATGGTACTACTCGAAACCGCCAATTCTGGGACCACGATGGGGTGTATACGGCCGCCGAATGATGGAATTGCGGCGGTGAGCGTAGCGACTTCGAGTTGTGTGCCCGGACGGTTGACGATGGCGAGGTGACACAGGCCACCGATGTCGGCCGCGCGGTACCACTGCGGGAGCAATGCGGCGGCGTCAGCACCGAGGATGAGGGTCAGCTCCCAGTCGGGGCGGGACAGTGCGATTAGGGTGTCGATGGTATACGAAGGACCAGTCCGTTGGAGCTCGATGTCGCTGACGCGAAAGCCGGCTTCATCGGCTGCGGCCTGCGTGCACATCGCGAGCCGTTGCTGGCTGCTGGCGTGTGGGGCAGCACGGTGCGGCGGGGTATGACTGGGTATGAGCAAAATCTGCGCCAGATCCAGGTGGAGAGCGACCTGTCGACCGATAGAGATGTGCCCATTGTGGATGGGATCGTATGTGCCGCCGAGAATTCCGATGCGCATGCGCTCGCTCACTGTTGCCTATTGTTGATATTATCGCAGATTCGTCGCAGGATTGTTGGTGTGCGGTGTAACGCGTGTAGATGCGAAGAAGCCGGGTTTTCCTTGACAGATAGCCGAATAGGCACTATCGTAGTATGTGTTTGTGAACAAGAGGCGCAGTGCGCCGACGACGACTCAGAACCATCGCGGATGGTTCGCGTCTTAAGGATGACAGCATGACAGACAGTTCCCATACCCCCGCCTGGACATCGCCATTCCCAACCAACGAAATAATGACGTTCACCATCGCCGGTGAGTCAACGAGCGAATTCGTCAATCAATTCGCCCTGCGCCTGCGCGACATCATCGTCGCCAAAGGCCATACCTATGCAGCCAATGCCGTCGATGCCACTGGCGAAATCAACGTGAATGACCCACTGCGCCTCGTCCTCAATATGTGCAACGTCGAAAAGCCCAAGCCAGTCAACCGCAAGGGTCAAGGCACGTTTGTGGCGTCGATATTCGAAGGTGCCGGCAACGAAGCCAGCGTGATGCACGCGGCATACCCGTTGTTGGTGCGCTCTATTTCGAATCTCATCATCTACAACACCGTCCGTGACGGCGTGCGCGAGAGCCACTTCATCACCCCCGAGCAGGGCCATTATGTGGTCAAGCACACCGGTAATCTGGCAACAGACTACGAAAACATGTACAAACGCGTGACCCCATTAGCGCTGAGCCACTTGGTGATCAACAACGACTATGTACCCAATCTGCCGGAGGCATTGTGGAACGGCGAAAAGCCGATGCGCGATATCTGCGACGCCGGCAAACGGCTCGACACCATGGGCTTGTTGCCGTCCCCCACCCGCATCGAAGACTACTTGACCGACTCCGACATGAAGATGGTCCGCCGCCTGTATGGTATTGGTGGATTGAGCTACGGCAATTTGAGTGCTCGTGCAACGCACAACACCGAATACTTCTGGATGTCGGCTTCGGGCGTTGACAAAAGCAAACTCGAGACGGTCGGTCGCGATGTCTTGTTGGTGACCGGCTACGTACCGGAGCGGCTCGAAATAACCCTCAGCGTGCCGACCAATGTCGAACCACGACGCGTGTCGGTCGACGCCATCGAACACTGGATGATCTATCGCGAGCACCCGAGCGTGGGCGCTATTGTCCATGTGCATGCGTGGTGGAGCGATCCGATTCCTTCGACGCAAGTCAATTACCCATGTGGCACCTACGAAATCGCCGCCGAAGTGGCCGAACTTGTGCGCCAAGCACCAGACCCGTCCCGAGCGGTCATTGGCCTCAAAAACCATGGCTTGACTATTACGGGTCATTCCCTCAAAGAAATCTTTGATCGCATCGAAGGCAAAATCGTCCCTCAAATCCCGATGAACTAGATGCGACACAGAGAAGCGGGGCCGGCCAAAAAACCGCGGGGTGAATTGTGTTGTAAAAAAAAAAA
>CANJHS010000028.1 GCA_947474225.1 Roseiflexaceae bacterium
TAGATAACACCACTCAGCGCAACTCTCACCAGCCTGTTGGTCAATGGGGCATTCGTCATTTTGCCAGTTTCAGATATTCGTCTTGCCAATTACCAACTCATTCATCTTTATGCGCTTTGGTTTTGTTTTGAAAATACTGACAGTGGTGGTGCGTATAAAACGTTTGGTAACTGCATGTCTTGTTCTCGCCACACATCCCGAGGGAATCGAACGTATCCTTTTCTTTGATGGCACTGTTACGCTGCACCAACCAGTAGGAGCTACATTTCAACAACGCGCAAGTGTACACATTCCGCTTCTCCAAAGCAACCTGTCAGGAATAGCGTTATCACCAATGCTCTATTGTTTGGTGAGACGGTGTAACAATTGCCTGTGCTCGTCACTTTGCCACACAAAGAATATTCAGTTTCTTATCCCTTCATTCTGACTACCCCAAATCGAAAATTGCGTGGATATTGTGCATAGGTACTATGCTCATCTAGCACACCAAGTGGAGTAATTACAAAAAACGTATTGGTTGATGCGGCGAATTTATGAGCCAAATACGAAATCGTCGCACGCTGTTTGTGTGTGTCGTGGTCGCAAATTGCGAAACACCATAAACCCCAATTGCAGCACAGACACACAACGCCGCAAAGTCTCATAGAAAAAACTTTCGTAGTCATGCGCAAAAAAGTAAGACAAACCACACTTTTCGGTGGGTCACTGGCGAAGTGAATCGTACGTATTTATCGTAAATGATGAGCTCATTACCGTCACATTAAATAATGACCAAAGTGACGCGCTCAAATGTTACCCATCCGACCGTCAGATAGCAGTATCGTGTGTCTTAGTCTGTCCTTGGCCAAGCGAAAATAATGGCGTCATGGAGGGAAACACTAAATGTGACAAAGCACATGCAACAATGGATGCATAGTGTGACTAGGTGGCGTTAGGCAACAACTTCACTTTTGATTAGCCGTGGCAGTGGGGCCTTGGCGAATCATCTCTCGCTACACTCGGGTTCGTACTATTCCTGGACATGCTCGATTCGCCAAGGCAGATACGTAGATGGAATTTACGACTGAAACGAGACTTTGCCGACACTAAACATCTCCCATTGCAGTGGTACAGAGCAACGGAAAATAACACGGGCTCAATGGATAAAGTCACCACATTGTTGGGAGTGACGGCGTCCACGCCAACAATACCTAGACCAAAATGCGATCCACGTAAGACCAAAACTCCTAAAGCCACTTCTCCCACGGCGACAACAGCGCCGGCGACCCATACGCCGTCTTCTTCCAATACTTGCATACCTACAAACACACACCCTTACCAGCACGCGAGCGGCGCACACGAACACACGCGTAGCAACTGCAGTGCCAACTTCAGGTGGCATAGGCTCCCTGGTCCAACACCGTACTTCACTGATACACGATCAATTGCACGAGTTGTGAGCACAACTCCTTCGAAAACGATTACAATATCACAAGTATATTCACGAACAGCGGCGAATGCGTGTAATCAATCTCCAAACAAACGCTTGCTGAACTATTGCAGAGGGACAATTATGCAGCGAATTTTGGTCACCGGTGGTGCAGGCTTCATTGGGAGCAACTTCGTCCATCACATGTTGGCACGATATTCTTATGACATCGTGGTTTATGACGCCCTGACATATGCTGGCCGCCTCGAAAACCTGGCCGCTGCGGTCGGCAACCCAAAGTATCAATTTGTCCAAGGTGATATCTGTGATATCGATGCGGTGCGTCACGCAGTTGCAGGCAACAACATCGACACCATCATTAACTTCGCCGCAGAGACCCATGTCGATCGATCGATAATGCAGCCTGACGCAGTCATAAAAGCAAATATCAATGGCACCTGGACTTTGCTCGAAGTCGCCCGTGAACTCGGTTTGCCACGCTTCCACCAAATTAGTACAGACGAAGTCTACGGTCAGATCCCCGAACCGTTGCGCTCTAGTGAAGGCGATTCCTTCGAGCCGCGAAGCCCATACTCTGCGAGCAAAGCCGGTGCAGAGCACATCGTCTATGCCTACCATACGACATATGGGATGAATACGACTATATCGCGCGGATCCAATAATATAGGACCCTTTCACTACCCCGAGAAGGCTGTTCCACTCTTTACCACAAATGCCTTAGACAACATTCCTATTCCCATTTATGGTGACGGAATGCAAATGCGTGACTATCAATATGTGACCGATCACTGTGAAGGCATTGACGTCGTTTTGCACAAGGGTGCCGCAGGAGAAGCGTATAATGTCGGCACCAGCGTCGAGACCCGCAATATCGACATGGCCCACAAGATACTCGACATCCTCGGCAAGCCACATAGCCTCATCGAGTTTGTCAAAGACCGTGCCGGTCACGACCGTCGCTACGCCCTCAACACCGACAAACTCCGCAATCTTGGGTGGACGAGCCGTCATTCCTTTGACCAGGCTCTCGAAAAAACCGTACGATGGTATATTGACAATCCGTCATGGTGGCGCCCCATCAAAAATGGCGAATATCGCGACTATTACTACAAGCAATACGCGGAAAGACAAAGTAAATAACAGGGCGCGCCCCGAGCGACATGGGCAGTTGCCCATGTCGCTTTTTTGTGAAATGACACATGGTGTCAGAAAGAATCACCTCATGTCTGATACGACGCCTGCCGATGGAACCAAAGGCCCGCGCACATTTACCGCATTCTTTGCCGAAACGCTCGAACACGCCATCGAGCGTGTCATCGAACCACACGAGGTCGCCCGTGACATCATCACCCGCGGTGGTGCATGGATTAACCATGCACGGGTACGTATAACCACCGCAGGGGTACTCCCAGGGATGTTTATCGCAGTCCACACCCCACCCGCACACGCACACTCGCATATCCTGCCGGATGACGCAGTCATCTACGTCGACCGCTGGCTGATTGCCCTCAACAAACCCGCCGGCACCTATGTCGATGCAACACCCTGGGATGCAGAGAATCACTTACGCAATGCGCTGCTGAACCATTGGTATGCTCGTAACGGCGAACTACTCCACCTCCACCCTGCGCATCGACTCGATCGAGACACAACCGGTGTCCTCCTCTTTTCGCGGCATAGTCATGCGAATAGTGCGCTTCAGCGTGTCTTTGTGCAGCAACGTGCAAAAAAAACCTACGTTTGTCATGTCGCTGGTTGGCCCGATTGGGATGAAATACTCATGCAGACTGGCCACGGTCGCAGCGACCGCGGTCGCTTCCGCGTCTATTCCATTGATGAAGTGGGGAATGCACTGCCTGGCGGGAATGTGGTCAAATCGATGGAAACATTCTACCGTGTGGTCGAGCGTCATCCCGACGGTACTACGACAATGCTTGCCTGGCCTCGTACGGGCAGAACACACCAAATTCGCTTGCACGCACACGCACTCGGCCACCCGCTTGTTGGGGATGCAAGCTATGGTTCGGGGCAGCTTGGCATAGATGCGCATCATCTGCACGCATGGCGACTCAGTCTCCCCCATCCAATCCACGAGGAACCGTTACTGCTGACCGCCCCGCTCCCCGACTGGTGCTCCGTCGATTTGGCAGCACTGAGCGCATCTGCTACTATACTGACAGAGTAGCTTATGTCAGGGCGTGCAGACGCCCTTCTTTTATGCACATATGATCTGGACACTATCGGATTTGCACCTGTCTGGTGTCAATCCCAAACCAATGGATATCTTTGGGAATCGGTGGCGTAATCATCCCGAGCGCATCGCCGCGGCATGGCGTCGAACGATTCACCCCGACGACATTGTCTGTGTCGCCGGTGATATCTCGTGGGCAATGCACCTCGATGATGCCTTGGTCGACTTGCGTTGGATAGACGAATTACCCGGCCGCAAATACTGCATCAAAGGAAACCACGACTACTGGTGGGATCGCGCCGGTCCCATTCGTTCACGCATGCCGTCATCAATCACACTTATCGAAGGTGATGCCGTCGACGCGGGAGAAATCATTATCTGTGGCTCACGTGGATGGAGTGCACCGGGCATGCCAGGCTTTGACACTGTGGTTGACCAACGCATATATGCGCGTGAAGTCCTGCGACTCGAGCGGTCTCTGCAACATGCACGAAAAATAGCACGCGAGCGTCCAATTGTGGCCATGATCCACTTCCCGCCATTTATCGACAAAAAACCAACCGAATTTGTTCGTCTATTCGAACAGTATCACGTTACCACGTGCCTCTACGGTCATCTGCATCGGCCAGACGATTGGGGGAATGCAATGCAAACCACCGTTAATGGAACTATGTATCAATTGACCGCGTGTGACTACCTCGAGTTCACCCCCGTGGCGGTCCGTGGTCTGCCATTCTGATGCATTCTAATCATGAGAACACACCCTAAAAAAGGCACCTGATACCCCTCTGTGTTATAATATCAACATCAAAATGTAATCTAAATGTTGTGACAGGGGTGCAGGATGGATGTCGGGGCAATTCAGAATCGTAGCATCACAGACGAGATGCGTACCGCCTATCTCGATTACGCAATGAGCGTGATTGTGTCACGTGCGTTACCAGATACCCGTGATGGACTCAAACCTGTGCAGACGCGCATCCTTTTTGGTATGTGGGACATGGGCATGCGTGCTAACACCCCCTACAAAAAATGTGCCCGAATTGTCGGCGATGTCCTCGGCAAAATGCACCCGCACGGCGACTCTTCGGTGTATGACGCACTCGCCCGACTCGCACAACCCTGGAACATGCGCTACCCACTTGTTGACGGCCAAGGCAACTTTGGCAGTATCGACGGCGATCCCCCCGCCGCCATGCGTTATACCGAAGCACGTCTGTCTGCAATCGCAGAAGAAATGCTCTTCGACATTGACAAAAACACCGTAGACTTCCGTGACAATTTCGACGGAACGTTCCGCGAACCGACCGTCCTGCCTGCTCGCCTCCCCAATCTGCTGCTCAATGGAGCAAACGGTATCGCAGTTGGTATGGCGACCAACATTCCCCCTCATAACCTGGGCGAAATTTGTCGGGCAATCGTGTATCTCATCGATCACGAAGATTGTAGCGTCGAAGACCTCATCAAATTCGTACCCGGACCAGACTTCCCCACCGGTGGACTCATCCTCGGTAACGAGGGTGTCAACGCAGCATACGCAACCGGACGTGGCCAAGTAACGATCCGCGCCAAGGCACATGTCGAAGAAGGCGCACGCAATAGTCATCAAATTATCGTCAGCGAACTGCCCTTCCAGGTCAATAAAGCTCGTCTACAGGAACGTATTGCCGAGCTCGTGCGTGAGAAGAAAATCGAAGGCATTCGTGACATTCGTGACGAATCCGACCGCAATGGTATGCGTGTGGTCATCATGCTCAAACAAGACGCCCAACCACGGAAGGTACTGAACGCCCTTTACAAGCACACGCAGATGCAGACATCATTCGGCATCAACATGTTGTCACTCATCGAAGACGGCCGCCAACCACGATTATTGCCGCTCAAACGCATGCTCCAAGAGTATGTGAACCATCGTCGTGTTGTCATCCGGCGCCGCACAGAATACGACCTCGAGAAGGCTCGTGCTCGGGCCCACATCTTAGAAGGCCTCAAGCGCGCCATCGACATCCTGGACGAAGTCATCCGCACCATTCGCGAGTCACGCTCACGCGAATCGGCACGGACCAATTTGATGCGTGATTACAGCTTTTCTGAAGCACAAGCCAATGCAATTCTCGACATGCAGCTTGGTCGTTTGGCCGCCTTGGAACGAAAGCGCATCGAAGACGAACTCGACGAACTGGTAAAAACCATCACCGATCTCGAGGAAATCTTGGCAAATGCAGCCAAACTCAATAGCCTCATTAAGGCAGATTTGAAGTACCTCGAAGAAAAATACGGCGATGCACGTCGTACCCAAATTGTCTATGGCGTCAATGGTGAAGTCAGCGACGAAGACCTCATCCCTGACACCAAACTGCTCATCACCATGTCTGATCGTGGCTACATCAAAAGCCAACTACCCGAAGTCTTCCGGACACAACGCCGAGGTGGGCGTGGCAAAAAGGGTGCTTCGATTCGCGACGAAGACGTGATGAGCCACATTTTGACCTGTAACAGCATGCACGATTTACTCTTTTTCACCAATAACGGTCGTGTCTACAAACTCAAAGCACACGAAGTTCCCGATTCTAGTCGTACTGCCAAAGGCTTGCCGTTGGTCAACTTGATAGATTTGCAACCAAACGAGCATGTCACGTCAATGCTTTCGGTACCCGATTACGACCAAGCGAAATATCTGCTGATGGCGACGCGTCGCGGCAAAATAAAGCGCACGTTGCTCGAGGAATACAGCTCGGTCCGTAGCAACGGTCTCATCGCCATCGGGCTTGAAGCAGGCGACGAACTCGGCTGGGTAACTACCACCATGGGCGACGAAGATGTCGTATTGACAACGCGCATGGGCAAATCATTGCGCTTTGACCAGGCCCAAGTCCGCTCCATGGGTCGCCCTGCGAGTGGCGTACGGGGCATCACATTGCGCTTCGGGGACGAAGTCATTAGCATGGACATCGTGACCCCAGAACATCTCGAAACGGCACAACTCATCACCATAGGCAAGCACGGCAAAGGCAAACGGACCCCACTCAAACTGTATAGCCGTAAGGGCCGTGGCAGTCAGGGGGTAAATACGATGACTCTGAGTGATGACGATACCGTCGCACTCGCACGTGTCATCTACACAGACATGGTACTTACCTTCATCACCTCTAACGGCATCATATTGCGTACAGAGGCAAGTGGACTCCGTGTGTGTGGCCGAAGTGCCCAAGGCGTTCGTGTCCTCACCCTCGACGAAAATGATACCGTCGTAGCCATGGCCGCCGACGAGCCCGAAGATGATGGCGAAAAGCAGAAGCGCATCCTCGACCTCGGTGACATGATAGGCGTCGATATGCACGAACTCGCCGAAGAAGAGGGCGAAGACGCAGCAATCGACGACAACGAGCCTACGGAATAACCACGAAACGGCGCACCGTGTAGCGGTGCGCCCCAAAAACAACCCCCGTAGTGCATACGCACTGCGGGGGTTGACTACAAACCACCATCCTAGGTGGGGCGGTTAATCTTCTTTTGGTATTCGGCGAGTGGCTCGGTCGGGGGGAGGTCAGACGTCACCGATGAATTATTGATGACTGCGACGTTGTCTGCCATTTTGTAGCCAATGCCACGAACGGTAAGAATGCGGCCGGGTTTTGACGGCTCTTCTTCTATTTTTTCGCGCAAGCGGCGCACACAAACATCCACGAGATTTGTTTCGCCGACATAGTCATAGCCCCAAACCTCTTGGAAAAGTGTCTCGCGATCGAAGACATCACCCGAATTAGCCGCGAGGAAGTAGAGGAGCTCGAATTCCATCGGGGTCAAATTGATTTCAACACCCTTGAGCGAAACGCGATGGCGCGGTGCATCGATTTCGATGTCACCACAACGCACCACTGTCGGCGCTTGGCGGTTCTTCATGCCATCGACGCGGCGCAAAATTGCATCGACACGAGCGATGAGCTCTGCGGGTTTGAATGGCTTGGTGATGTAGTCATCACTACCCAGTTCAAAGCCTTGTACGACGTCGTCTGTGCCATCTCGGGCAGTGAGCATTATGATTGGCACATCTGAGCGCTCACGAATGCGCTTGCACGTTTCAAAGCCATCGACATATGGCATCATCACATCGAGAATGACAATATCAAACGTACCGTCATTGAATGCTTTGAGTGCCTCGAGGCCATTTTTGACCACTACAACTTCGTAGCGAGGGCTGCTGAAGGTCACCTGAATGAGTGTTGCTATCGATGGATCGTCGTCCGCAAACAGGATGCGTCTTTGCGTGAGTTGGTCGCTCCGATCAGAGATTCGGCGTGTCAACTTCATCGGTGTACCACCTTTTGTAGTAACGAACAATCAAAAAAATAAACACGAGGTTTATTTTTTGGGTGAACTAAACTAGGCGACATCAGAGAGACCGGGAAGTTCTTCAAGAACTGCTGGTGTCCGCTTCATGATTACGTCTGCGTCGATTATACAACGTTTCTGCCCGGATTGCGATGGTGCGTCGTACATGACGTCGAGCAACGCCCCTTCGAGAATACTCCGGAGCGCACGCGCACCTGTCCCTGTCTTGAGGGCAAGCTCGGCAACGGCATCGATTGCCGCTTCCGTGAATTCGAGGGTGACATCGTCCATCTTGAGGAGTTGGGTATATTGCTTCAAGACTGCGTTTTTGGGTTCAACGAGGATCCGGCGCATTGCTTCACGATCGAGTGGTCGCAATGGTGCAACCATCGGAATACGACCGATGAACTCTGGAATGAAACCGTACTTGAGTAAATCGTCAGGAGTCACTTGATCCAGCAAATACTCTGGAGTAGAAGATTGTGTCGTAGCAGAAGATCCAAAACCAATCGAGCGCTTCTCACCGACGCGTGCGCCGATGATTTTGTCGATGCCTTCAAATGCCCCTCCACAAATAAATAACACATGCGTCGTGTCAAACGGAATGTATTCTTGTTGCGGATGTTTGCGCCCAGGCACCGGCGGCACGTGGGCCACAGAGCCTTCGAGAATTTTGAGGAGTGCCTGTTGGACTCCTTCTCCCGACACGTCACGGGTAATCGACGGATTATCCGACTTGCGTGCGATTTTGTCGATTTCATCAATGTACAGAATGCCAGTTTTGGCACGTTCCACGTCGCCATCTGCAGCCTGAATCAGACGCAAGAGAATGGTCTCGACGTCTTCGCCCACGTACCCCGCCTCGGTCAAGGCGGTCGCATCAGCAATAGCAAATGGGACATCGAGCGCGCGGGCAAGTGTTTGTGCAAGCAGGGTTTTGCCACTCCCAGTCGGACCGATGAGCAGGATGTTGCTCTTGCCAATTTCGACAGACGCATTTATTTCGGTGCGCGCACGGATACGTTTGTAATGGTTGTACACAGCGACTGCGAGCAACACCTTGGCTCGGTCTTGGCCGATCACATATTCATCGAGGCGCCCACGCATTTCACGCGGGACAGGCAGTTTTTCAAGTACGGGAATTGCGGGTTTGGCCGGTTCGATTTTTTGTCGCTCATCAGAGATGACTTGATTACAGATGGCAACGCATTCGTCACAGATAAAAATAGGTGGCGGTCCTGCAATCAAACGTTGTACTTCGTCTTGACTGCGTCCGCAGAAAGAGCATTGATAGACACCACGTCCATTTGTGGTCATAGCACCCTCGTCATTCGTGAAAAATCGCTCGCGGTCGCGCCGCTTTGACAAGAGGCACAGACAACGAGCGTTCCGCTTGTCACACTACAGTTGTTGATTGAGTGCGTCGCGGGTCAAGACTTCGTCGATGATGCCATAGCTCTTGGCTCTTTCGGGGTCCATGAACAAATCGCGATCAAAATCATTCGCAATCCGTTCGAGGGGCTGTCCGCTGTCGGCTGACAACAATTCACGGATGATTTGTTGTTCGCGCAACAATTCACGCGCCATGATTTCGACATCGGGGGCATATCCACTGGCACCACCACCAGCGGGATGCATGTGGATGGTTGAATGTGGCAAGCTATAGCGTTTGCCCTTGGCACCGCCCGCGAGCAGGATTGTCGCCATACTCCCCGCCATACCAACACAGACGGTGGCTACCTTGGGGCGAATCATCTGCATCGTGTCGTAGATACCCAGCCCTGCGGTAATCGAACCACCAGGGCTGTTGATGTACAACATGATGTCACGTTCGGGATTCTCGTGTTCGAGGAACAAAAGCTGCGCAACAATCAGATTGGCAATCCCATCTTCGATTGGAGAGCTGAGCATGATGATGCGTTCTTTGAGCAAACGCGAGTAAATATCTGAGCGGTATTCACCCCGACCAGTCGATTCGACTACGGTCGGGATGAGTAGTTCTACTGCCGGGGCAAGCCCAGTAATGGTCGTTCGTTGCTGTGTCATAGGAACCCCCCTGTGTCGGACATACCAAACAGGATTATTCAGCCTTTTTGGTGGTTTTCTTCTTGGGTGCGGCGGCGGTTGTATCATCGCCTTCCGTCGAAGCTGCCTTCTTCGTGCTCTTCTTCTTCGTGGCACCGTCTGACGCACCCTCGGTTTGTGCGACCATTGCGACGATACGGGCACGAATTTTTTTGTCGAGGGCTGCATTGGCAACGGAGGCAACGAGTTGATCGCGCAACAGCGTCTTCATCGTTTCTTTTTGTTCTGGTTCGTAGGTCTCGAGCATCGTGTCTATTTCGGCATCTACGTCAGCGTCCTCGACCACAATACCCTCGGCAGTGACAAACTCACGAAGTGCAAGATTGCGCTTGAGGCGCTCCTCGCCCTGCGGCAAGTACTGTGCGACGAGGTCCTCGCGCTTGCGGCCCATCTGACGGTAGACAGCCTCGGCGGTGGTGCCGTAACGCGAGTATTCTTGTTCTTGACCGCGTAGGATCCGATCAGCCTCTTGTTCGATCATCGATTCGTGGTAGTCGTAGACTGCACCGGCAACCAATGAATCAATGAAGCCATTGACCAAACGGTTCTCGGCGTTTTCGCGTGCATTCTTGGCGAGTTCGTCGCTGGCTGCATGCTTGAGATCGGCCAGGGTGCCCTCTTTGTTTTCAAGGGTCGGCAATTCGTCCCAATCGGGCAAAATGCGTTCCTGGATTCGACGCACGGTCACGTCGAAGGTAACCGCTTCTCCACGAAGCGTTTCGTCGGTATAGTCTTGTGGCATGGTCGCGTTGATGATTTTGTTGTCACCAATCGAGAGCCCAATGACACCCTCCATCAGACCACCGATGAGTCTGCCTGGCTCGAGGATAAGGTCCGTGCTCTGCGCAGGCTGTCCGTCGATACGACCATTAATGGAAAGGCCGTTGTGCACGACATCCACCTCGGCGGTGACCAAGTCACCCTGTTTGGCAGGACGTGCATCATCCGGCTCACGCAGGACGACGTGCTTCTCGCGCATGTCGTCCATGGCGCGACTCAATACTTCGTCGGTGACTGCAGGGACGGTGTATTCCTGCTTATAGCCGGAATAATCTGCAATTTTGGTGATTGGTTCGACCGGAACATTGATTACAACAGTGTATGGCAGTGTATTGAACTGCACTTCGCCCAAGCTTGCTTGGGCAATGGGATCTACCCCTTCGCTCTCGAGGGCGTACTTGAAGCCCGCATTGATGATGCCCTCGGATGCTTCTTCGAGCAGGGCCTGGCGACCGTAGAAGCGCTCGAGGATGGCACGCGGGGCTTTGCCCGGGCGGAATCCAGGGACACGGGCTTTTTGTGAAAGACTACGAGAAGCACGGTCGAGTTCTTTTTCTACCGTGGCTTCGTCGATTTCGATTGTCAACTGCAGTATGCTGCGCGGCATGCGCTCACTTGTAACGTTCACCGAAACAACTCCATGTGCTGTGTGCGCTATACGCGCATGTATGAAATTCTGCTGTAGTATACCATGAACTCGGGACATGTGCCGTTTGGGCATTGGAGGCACGTCCAGGGCACATTACTCGTTTCATGCCATCCCCATTTCAACAGATGCATCGTATATACTATAGGTACGACAAAGGATTCGCCCATGCAGACGCTCCCCCAGACAATCGAGACGCTCCGTGTTCTTGATGTCCTTGCAGCACGCAAGCTGTGGCATCAACGCATGCTGGGGACGTTTCGTCTGGTCGCGCAGCCCAGCACAACCACACGTGCGGTTGTCCTAGACGATGCCAGTCATACGCTCCATCAACGGGGCATAGCGCTCATATTGACGTACACCGAAGGCGACACGACGGTCATTTCTCTCCATACGCGCAATGCACAGACTTCCATTCATGCTGATATCAAGAATGGAATCTGGCCAGCAGTGGTCCGCGATTTGCTCGCTGCAAACGGCGTGCTGCACTATACGCTCTTGCCCTTCGCCTTTGCATCGATTAAAAACCAACACCGGCATGTTTCAGACGTAGCCGGCACCCATTTTGCCACTCTGACATTACGCCATGGGAGTATCGATTCAGCCTATTCGGCAACTGAAGTATCCCAGGTCAGTATCGCACCCTTAGGCGACGATTCCATCCAACAAATCCCCGTACTTAGCGAACTCATTCAGCGCCAGGTTGCCTGTGGCAAAGCCGACCAGACAATGCAGTCGATGTTGGTCAATGCAAGCGCTCCGCCATCACATGCGCCCAGTCATACGGAGTACATGACGACCCACGTTCAACGTTTGTTGGCCACAGGACGGGATGCGGACGAGGCAATCCTGATCCCAATTTCAGCTGACGACTCGCCAATAGACCGACTCATCGTCGCCGCCGCAATCGTGCAAAAGACTGGTCATCCCGCCAACGCAGACCCCTTTTGGCTCGTGCTCGATGAGGCACAGCGGACCCTTGTGACCGAAATTACCAGTTGTGATGGACCAATCGAGGCGTCAATTGCTTTACCACCTATTGATAGCCGCGATTTTTTCTTTACTGATGTCCTGCGCTCCAAATTGCGTGCGCAGTTTCGCCGTGTGTTGCATCGTGAACACGCAGTTGCCAAGGGATACCACGCCGAGGATGTCCATCGTATCCGTGTCTCGTTGCGCAAACTCAATTCACTCCTCGAATGTGGACTGAATATGTATGAAACCGAAGAAATCGCGCAATACCGGCGCGGTTTCAGACGCATGTCTCGATTCCTCGGTGAAGTACGTGATGCTGATGCATTTGCTGCCCATGTCAAACGCATTCTCGGCAGAAATACCGTACCGCACGAAATCCGCACTGCATTGCACCACATTCGTCAGAAAGCGCTCCACGAACTCGCTGCGCTTATAGAAGCCGAGAAGCATCAACAATTCCTGGTTGGATTTGCCCAATTCGTCTGTGCGCCCACACCGCTGGGGAACGATACACAGACCGTCACCGCGTACCTCCATCACCGCGTGACGCAGATGATGGAAGCACTTACCAAACCTATGCAGACACCAGCGACCAAACTCGATACCGAGACGCTCCACGACATCCGTATCCAGGCAAAA
Source organism: Roseiflexaceae bacterium (assembly GCA_947474225.1). GTDB lineage: Bacteria > Chloroflexota > Chloroflexia > Chloroflexales > Roseiflexaceae > UBA965. The sequence goes on from CANJHS010000028.1 coordinate 13,078, forward strand.
AAACTCCGCTATACGATAGAGGCATTCCCCGAAATTTTTCTTCCTGACGCACAGCCGCTCCTTTCCTTGCTTGAAAAAGTCCAACATCGTTTGGGGATCATTCAGGATGCTGCGACTGCCCATCGTATTCTGATTGATACGCATCTCACGTCGCACAGCCACGCAAAAGCAGTCTTGACAACCCTGCGGGCCGAATCAAACTATCAGCGCACCCAACTCGGTACGCTCTGGCAGAGTTGTCTCAACATCGACACCGCGGCATTACTGCGACAGGTGCAGGTCGGATTTGATCAAGAAGGCACCACACAATGATTCCGCTCACACTGAAAATGCAAAATTTCCTCAGTTATCAAAACGAGACTCCGGTATTCGATTTTTCGACATTCCATATTGCGTGTATCTCTGGAGATAATGGCGCTGGTAAATCATCATTTCTCGAAGCAATCCATTGGGCGCTATGGGGCGAAGCGCGCCTTGCTACTGCCGAGATTATGAATCGCGGTGCAGAGCGCATGTTCGTCGAATTCGTCTTTGCAGTCAATGATGTGGTCTATCGTGTGAATCGTTCGTTTGGGAAGAACTCTCGTGGCGGAGCACGGCTCGAACTCTACCAAGCAACCGACCCCGAACGCACACGATGGGATTCTCTCACTGCCGGCACGATGCGCGAGACGCAGGCAAAAATCACCAACGACATTGTCGGGATGTCGTACATGGTGTTTAGCAACTCGGCATACCTGCGTCAAGGCCAAGCAGATGCATTTACGAAATTGCCCCCCACCGAACGTCGTGACTTGCTCGCTCAGATGCTCGAAATTGACCAGTACAATACGTACCGCGAACGCGCCAAAAGCAAACGCGACGAACTCACCCAACGCATCGCCCATCTCCAGGGCCAAATGGCAATGGACGAAGCAAACGTCGCGAATATCCCAGGCTTGAGCACACAACTCCAAGATGCCGAAGACCGCGTGACACAGGCACGTTCTTTTGTGGCATATGCAGCTGCCGCTGTAACCAGACAAACCGCACGGCAATCCGTGCAACAATTGACCAATCAACTCACCCACTATAGCCAACGTCTCGCCGACATCAACGTTGAATCAGCGGCTGTCGATGCACAGTTAGCCACTCGCGCAGACATCGAACAACGCTATGCGGTGTTTGTCGACGTAGAAACCCGCTACACCACCCTCCAGCATTTACGCGAAACGTACGATGCCCTCACTGTACAGAAGCAAAGCGCCGAGCAGATCATTGCCCAACGCCGTGCCCTCATCGAACGTACACTCGACCGCGCAAACGCCGAGCGAGAACAGCTACGCTCTGCCCTGGTTGATGCAGAATCCCGGCGTCTCGAAGCTGCAGATCTGGCACGTGAAATAACCGGTGCAGCGGCAGATGAGCAGAGTCTCGCAGCTGCGACTGCACACCGCGAACAACTCTTCGTGCAGATACGTGACGACGAACGCACCCTCGACAGGATGCATGCTCTTAGCCAAGATGCAGGACGCATGCGGGCTCAACACGCGGCCATTGCTGCAACGCTCAGCGAATTGCCAACGCTCCTACAAGACTTGGCACGGTGTGAAGCCGCTGAGGCACGGATTGCGAGTCTCCAGACCGAGCGGGCGACGGTAGCGGCAACCCATGCGCGTGTCACCGCCGAGAACCGAGCAATTACCGATGCCGGCGTGGCATTAAAACAAAAATTGAGTAGCCTCAGCATCAACGAAAAATGTCCGACCTGTCAGACCATGATGGATGAAGCCCACTTCCTCTCTGCACAAGCAACGCTGACGCACGAAATTGACACCTTACGTTCGTCGTACGCCCAGCAGGCGACATCGGTGAAAACCGCACAGCTTCGCCTCGGTGAAATAGAACAAGAACTCGCGCAACTCACGACTGTGTTGCTTGGAGCAGCGGATTTGCGTAGTCGCATTGCGGCATTATCAGCAAAACAAATCGAAGCTGACCGCCTGACAAACGCCATTGCTGAGATTGAAACACAACACGCAACATTCATCGCACTATCACCCGCAGAAACCAAGTTAACGGCTCAACAGAGCCTTCAAACGCTCGAACTCGACATACAAGTGCTCACGCGCAAAGCGGCGACCCTCCACGCGAATCAACGGCGCGCGGCACAGCTCGCTGTCGAACTCGAAACCATCGAAACTCAGCGCAAACGGGTTGAATCACTCGATGTGACCATCGCAGGATTTGAATACGATCTTGCACACGACAACATCGATCCCGAAGCACAAGAACGTGTCAAGTCCCTGACGAATCAGCTCGAATCTTTGCCCTACGAGCCTGCAGCCGCGGCAGCACTCTGGAACGAATTGCAAGCAATACAGAACGCGCGCGAAGAATACAACCAACTCGCGGTGCTGGTAGAACGCGCTACTGCCCTCACCCAGCGTCTCGTCGATACGAATGAGCAACTCCAACTCGCGACACATGCGAAGCAACAAGCTGAGCACGAACTCAACCGAGTCGAAGCCCGCTGCGCAGAACTTCTGCCGTTGATAGCAGACCGAGATATATCCGCACCGCCTGCACAGCTCGTTTCGATTGCAGAGGTGGACCTCACCAGCCGGACCGACTATGCCAGTCAGTTGCGGGTGAAATTACAGTCAGCATATCAATCGCAATCACGCCTCGAAGAATTTCACACGCAGCTCCAGAGCGTCACCGTGCTGCAATCGCGGTATGACACCCTCGAAAAAGCCTTTGCCAGCAAAGGAATCCAAGCGATGCTGATTCGCGATTTTGCAGTGCCTGCACTCGAGCGCGAAACGAACCGTATCCTCAGCCGAATGACCGACAACCAACTCTACTTAAACTTCAATACCACAATGGTCACACAAGCAGGGAATCAGCGGGAAACGCTCGAACTCCAGGTTTCGGATGCGGCAGGTACCCGTCCGCTCGAAGCTTTTTCGGGTGGCGAGGCATTTCGCATCAGCTTTGCACTACGGATCGCATTGTCGAAACTGCTCGCACATCGTGCAGGTCATCGTCTCGAGACCCTCATCATCGATGAGGGATTCGGCACCCAAGATGCACAGGGTCGCGAACGACTCGTCGAAGCAATCAACACCATCAGCGCAGATTTTCGCACCATCATGGTCATCACCCACGTCCAAGAGGTGCGGGATTTATTCCCCGTCCAAATCACCATCAAACGCGACGAAAATGGCAGCAGTTGGGAGATACGATCGTGAACCGCACGCCGACAGACCACTATGTTGCCATCCCGACCTGCACGTTTCTGATGGGGACACCAGAGGCAGACCTCTCGCGATTGGCCCAGGAATACAGCGGGACGCGCGAATCCTACCGTGAAGAATCGCCGCAACACTCCGTTACTGTTGATGCCTTTTCGATTGGACAAACCCCGATTACCGTCGCGCTCTATGCTGCATACGTCACTGCAGGTGGGGTCGCACCGTTATCCTGGCAGTCCCAACAGAGTCGCGATACACAGCTCCCCGTAGTCGATATCACGCAACACATGGCCTATGGATATGCGGAGTGGCGGAGTAGCAGCGCAGACGCACTATACCGCCTTCCCACAGAGGCAGAATGGGAGTGTGCGGCTCGTGGGCAAGACGGACGGCAATTTCCGTGGGGGAATGATTGGCACGTGACACATGCGAATTCACGTGAAGCTGGTACGCCACTGCTGCCGGTTGGCTCCTATCCCAGCGGCGCAAGTCCATGGGGAGTGCTCGACATGGCAGGAACCGTCTGGGAATGGACGAGTTCCCTCGATGTGCTCTATCCCTATGACGCAGATGACGGTCGCAATAATCCTCTGACTCCTGGTCGTCGCGTCATACGTGGTGGTTGTTATGTAAATCCCATCGGATATGCGCGTTGTGCGTGTCGATTCAGGATGGCACCCGACAGAACGAACGCGTTCCTGGGCTTCAGACTTGTCAAAGAACACCGCAACGCTCGATAGCATTGCGGTGTTCTATCAGCCGTTATACCTCGTTGTCATTCGGTCGATCAAGCGTAGACGGTTGTGACTCATTTATGGGCACATCTTCTCGTTCTTTCGGTGCACCCGTTGATATTGGCGCGGTATCAACAATTACGGTCTCTGTTGCTGTGCGTGCCAAACTTTCACCCGTCCATGGATCAAAACGCCATCCGGGCCGCTGGGTACCTCCGACGAGGGGGGCTTCTTGCTCTTCGGGCAGTACAAAAATTGCTACGACATAGACAATTGCCGTAATGCCGATATTTACCAACGCCAAAACAACAAATACACCACGTACGACAACTGCATCCAAGCCAAATGTACGGGCGATTCCACCACACACACCAGAAATCATGCGGTCATTCTTTGAACGAGTCAATCCGTTGATGTTCATCTCATCCTCCTCAGGTTGACCCTAAGACGCATCACGGCCATGTCTAGTTGCAGGACTTCAAATGTGCGGAATACTGCGCGCAAGGTTTTCCATACGTGTGACAAAACGCTCGACGAAAGTCTCGGTGTCGAAGTGCGTCACGAGTTTGACGTTGTGGGCAGGTCGTTGCATCGAGCGCCACGTTGCCGGCCATTCTGCTGCGGTGTATCCGGTCATATCTGTATCACGCGGCGGGTGGTTGGTGTCACCAACATAACTCAGTACGGTTTTTCCTATGGTCAGTTCACTCGTATATTCGATGTCGACCCGTACCGATTGTGTGGTGGCGAGCTCTGGCCACAGTGTGAGTGCAAGCGCAACGGGGTCATTAATCGAACATCCCGCGACACCAAAACTGGCCTGATGAAAATCAAGATAAAAGCGGGTTGCTTCAGCAATGAACGTAGTGACCGGCGAATCAATGGCGAGGAGCCGATCGATATGATGCTGATACAACATTACATCGCGGGTGATATCCCACGGCACCAGTGTTATCGGCATGCCACTGGTGAGTACGATGTGTGCGGCATGGGGATCAACAAAAAAGTTAAATTCAGCCAGAGATGTAGTGTTGCCATCGACACGCACAGCGCCACCCATGATAATAACTTCCTTGACGAATTCTACAATTGCAGGCTCTTTGCGAATGGCAAGGGCAATGTTGGTCAGCGGGGCGACGGGTACAAGGCTGAGTTGTAAGGGAGCGCTGAGTATTTCGCGGATGATGCAATCAACAGCGTGTTCGGGATGCGCAACGACAGCGGATTCAGGGAGGACGGCATAGCCAAGACCACTTGCACCGTGTGTTTCGGCGGCAGTGAATGCCGGCCGAATCAACGGCAGGGCGACGCCGGCACAGACAGGGATATGTGCGTGCTGCGCCATCGCCAAGACCGCCCGTGCATTGGTCACACCCGCAGCCAATGGGCAGTTGCCGCCGGTGACCGTCACCGCACGGAGGTCAAGTTCGGGCGATGCTATTGCCAGCAAGATAGCGAGTGCGTCGTCTATCCCTGGGTCCGTGTCAAGCAGGACGCGAAGTGTCATTGTATCTTCCCTCATAAAAGCGATGAACAGCCGAGAAACCTTTGACAGTACCACTACACTATGTCATAATTATGCACAGATTCACCGTTGCGACAACTTTCGAGTGGGGTTTTGATGCGTGCATATCTCGACATCGAAACAACCAACGATCAGCGGATTAGTGTCATTGGTATTTACCGACACGACATCGGCACCATCCAACTCATCGACGGTGGTATCCACGATATCGCAATCTACGACGCCCTTGCTGGCTGTACCGTGTTGGTCACGTTCAACGGTTCGGGATTCGATTTGCCGCACATCAAAAAGCGCATACGACTCAACCTGCTTGCGGATTTTGCACATAGCGATTTGATGTACGTGTGTCGTAAACATGGCCTGCGCGGCGGTCTCAAAAAAATCGAAGCTGACACCGGCATCTCCCGCGGGACTGCAGGTATTACCGGCAGCGATGCACCACGGCTCTGGCATCTCTATGAGACGAATCACGACCTAGCTGCACTCGATGTGCTGCTCCGGTACAACCAAGAAGATGTCATGAATCTTCATCTTCTCGAAGCACATCTGGGGATCGTTGCTGCCGAGCCAGTAAACCCTGCTGTACGACGACAATTCAATTGAGCACCGACGGTATGCAACCAAAAATCCTCAACCAGCGTTATGAAATAGAAGAAAAACTAGGCGATGGCGGAATGGCCACGGTTTATCGTGGGCGTGACACGCGACTCAATCGTGTTGTGGCGATTAAAGTCCTGCATGCGCATCATGCGAACGACATTAATTTTTTGCAGCGCTTCAGTCACGAAGCACAAGCAGCAGCAAACCTTCGTCATCCAAGCATTGTTGACATTTATGATGTCGGCCAAGAAGACCGCCAACACTTTATTGTGATGGAGCTCGTCGACGGTCACGACCTCAAGAGCATTATCTTGCGCAAACGGCAACTCCCCATTCAGCAAGTCTTGCAGATTGGTGCGACCATCGCAGAAGGCCTTGATACTGCGCATAATCTCGGCATGGTCCATCGTGATGTCAAACCACAAAATATCCTGGTTACGCATGAAGGCACAGCCAAAATTACTGACTTCGGCATCGCCAAGAGCGGTCTTTCTACTGCGCAAACGGAAACAGGGGTAACCTTCGGTACGGCAGATTATATCTCGCCCGAGCAGGCAAAAGGGCAGCCGGCCACCGCGCAATCTGATATCTATGCACTTGCCGTGACGCTCTATGAAGCATTGACCGGGCAACTGCCATTCACAGGGGATAGTGCGGTTGCTGTGGCGCTCCAGCATGTCAGTTCAAAGCCGCCGCCGATTCGCCGTCACAATCCCAATGTATCGCCTTCACTCGAGCAATTAATTCTCCGCGCCTTATCCAAGAACCCGAGTGAACGGCCTGCTTCGGCACGCGAGTTTGCCAATCTGCTGCGCACTCAAGAAGAATCCGAAGTACGCATCACAGCACCACAATCGGTACGTACCGGGAACATGCGGCAGAATCCGCCGACGGGTCCACTCAATCCGCTGATGCGCAATTTGCCACCCAAACGATCGACCATTACCTCGCCAATGCCTACCAGAAATGGTCGTGAATTCGGCGGATTCATCATACTGCTGATGTTATTGACTCTGGCAGTCGCGCTCGTCTATCTGCTTTTGATGGGACCGTTCAAAGGCTTGATGGGTGTACCTGCAGCCGACGTTCCCAATGTAACTGCCAAAAGTCTACAAACGGCAGTCATCACAGGCTCTCAAACGACTGTCCCGGATTTTCTCAATTATGACGAAGCGTCGGTCATCGAAGCAGCGACCACCATGGGGATGACCGTGGTAGCCGATCCTGCAGAATACGCAAACGACATCCCGGCAGGAATGGTCATGCGGCAACAGCCACTTGCAAACAGTCCGATACCAACCGACAAAACTGTCCATTATGTCCTGAGCCTCGGACGTTCGGCACTTTCAATTCCTGCCGATATCAATGGCAAGCCATCAATAGTGGTACAAGACCAATTCGCGCAACTCGGCTTACGCACTATCCTTATCGAAGAGACGAATGCGACGGTTGCTGCAGATGCGCTTATCCGCAGTGATCCCGCTGCGGGTGCACCGATTCAGCTCGGAGACACCGTGCGGCTGTACATCAGTTTGGGCAACAAACGTCGCGTGCCAGACGTGACCGGTACAACAGAACCCGACGCACAAGCGATTATCCGTGGCTCGCGCTTCACGGTTGGGACCAGTGTCTACCAGGGATGTGACGTCCTCGGTACCATATGTGACACCATTGACCCAGGCGTTGTCGTCAGCACCGATCCCGCGATGGGGAGTCTGGTCGCAGATGGCACGACGGTGACCCTGATTGTGCGCACCCCATAAGCGTACCTAACGACAGCGCCCCGTTGCAGTGCAACGGGGCTAATTTTATTTGACCAATCGGTGAAAAAGCTGCAATGCCTGGTCTGGTGGGTCAGTACACACACCACAGTGGACGGGTCCCGCAGCAAGAATGGTACTGCGCGGCGCTACTAGCCAATGAAATCGTTCTGCGTGGGGCAGCAATCCGATTGGGCCGGATTGCGTACCGCCAGTCGCAATCGCCGCAAACAATGCCAGCTGGTCACGGATGGTAGCGACATCGACGCTGGCATCAATTGCAGCAAGCCGCTGTTCGTCGAGGTGTGTGTGTGCAACGAGATATCGTAGGGTCCGACAATACAGGATGACACCGGCATTGATGCATTCGCCACGTTCAAGATTAGGAGTCACACGAATCACGGCGTAGTCATACGAGTGCTGCATACGCGCGAACTCCTTCTGCCACAAATGCACGTGGTGCACTGATGCGCTCGATGAGGTAGCGGCGCATGGCATCTCTGGCTTGTTCGGGATGTTGCCAGCGTTGACCGAGTGGCCACCAGATAAGCGGCACGAGCTCGGTGACATGCTCGATGAGTGTCGGGGTTATCAATGCACTATAGACCGAGTCTGCAGCGACGAGATTGCTTGCCCTTGACAACAGTACATGGTCACGCGTCGCAGCAAATGGGCTGCTGATACGGGCTTCGTAGCCTTCCCACGCATGCATCACATACAGGGCCGCACCATGGTCAATGACCCGCAGCGTACGGTGCCACCACAACATATTCGTGTTGCGTGCAGTCCGATCAATGTTGGTCACATATGCATCGAACCATACAATTGCTGATGCGAGGGAGGAATCAATGTTGGCTGCCATCGCACCGTCGAACGGCAACGCGCCCGGCAAGAAATCACAGGCAAGATTCAAACCAGCACTCGCCTGGATGAGTGCTTGGACCTCACCATCGGGTTCGGACCGACCCAAAACCGGATCAATGTCGATAAAGACCAATTCGGGAATCGGCAGACCGATGGCACGTGCGAGTTCGCCGACGATCAGCTCGGCTACGAGTGCACCACTTCCCTGCCCAGCGCCACGGAATTTGACCACGTACATGCCATCGTCGTTAGCCTCCACTAACCCCGGTAATGAGCCACCTTCACGGAGCGGCATCACATAGCGGGTTGCTGTGACATGACGGAGCATCGGACGATCATTGGTCATGCGAACCACTTCAAGTAATACATCACTACACTGTCACGGAGGATGAGGAATGCAGCAATTGCAATCAAAAGCACGACGATTAGACGTAGTGTACCTGTGACCAGTTTCCAAGCAAACCAGATGGCGATGAGGGCGAGCGGCAGATAGTACAGTTGATTCATATTTTACAATGCGTCCTCCACACAAGAATGCACACTGCTATACTATACTACAGACCATCGCAGTTACCGAATATTTTAGATTGTGCATCATTGTGACGCACGCTGTTGAGGGATACATGACGGAACACAGCATATCCGAACCGACGCCATTGACGACACGCGAACTCTTTTTGGTAACATCTGGGCGGTTGGCATCTACAACCGCATTTCGCATTGTTTACCCACTTTTGCCATTTGTGACGCATCAGTTCCATGTAAGTAACCTGGATGCCGCGAGCCTGATTGCATTGCAGACTGCTGCTGCGTTTGTGTCCCCACTCGGGGGGCGACTCGCTGACCGCTATGGTGAACGACGCGTGATGATAGGCGGGCTGGGGTTGTTCATCCTCGGTGCGCTTTTGTGCAGCATTGCGGTGGCGTTCTGGACATTTCAACTCGGGTATGTCCTGATTGGTCTCGCTACAGCAATTTATATGCCTTCGGGACAGAGTTATCTGAGTGCACGTTCGAGTTATGAAAAACGTGGCCGTGTGCTAGGAATATTCGAAATGTCATGGGCAGTGGCAGCAATCATTGGTGTAGCCCCGTTGATGTACCTGATTAATCAGGTGGACAATCTGCGTATTGCGTTTGGGGTACTTGCAGGCATTGGTGCAGTCAATGCGCTGTTGCTGTTCCGGATCCCTGAACACAGAGGGGAGCATCGTGCAGCACCGATAAGTACGACTGTGCTCCTGCGACGTCCTGCGGTATGGTTGATTCTGTTGTTTGCATTTTTGACCTTTGGCGGGAATGATTTGTTCTTTGTGTCGCAGAGTCTGTGGCTGAAAAACGGATTGGGGGCAAACGAGGCAACCATTGGAGCACTGTTTGTGGTGATTGGGATTGCAGAATTACTTGGGTCTACATCGGTCGTCGTATTTGCAGACAAATTAGGCAAAAGGCGTTCGGTCATTTTTGGGTTTTTCGCGACGGCAGTGAGTCTGCTGCTAATGGCGGTTGTCGGGACACAGTGGTGGGCAGTTTCTGCGGTGATTTTTTGTTTCTATGTCATTATTGAATACGCAATTGTCGCGAGCTTCCCGCTGATATCCGAGACGGTACCGCATGCACGAGCCACGATGATGGCGCTGATGTCGGTCGCAGTAGGCACGGGTCGTATTTTTTCTTCCTTTAGCAGCGTGTACTTGTATGCTATCGGCGGGATTTTGCTTGTCAACGCCGTGGCAATTGGATTTAGCATGATGGGATTGGTGGCGTTGAGCCGTTCGTCGTTGACCCCCAAGCGCTGAGACGTATGGAACAGCCCGGTTGCCATCGTGCAACGAGGCAGTTTTCTTTATCACGGCCAATACCAACACGAGCATTTTTGTGGTGCGGAGCATGCCGGCGTCATTGCAAAGCCAGCAACGATTCACATCGGTGGAGTGTGCGTAGACAGCTACACCCCGTTGCACGATGTGCAGCGGGGTGTTTTCCCATGACGTTGGGGATACTAGCCGTTGATGATGGAAGGGTCCTGGTTCTTTTCGCCCTCTTCGAGGAGCATGATGGGGATGCCGTCTTCGACAGGGTAGCGGTAGCCGTTGCGGCGGTTGACGAGCCACTCTTTGCCGTCATTGTCGCTGACGAGCTCGATGGGGCCTTTGTCGCCCGGGTCGGCCAGAATCGCCAACAAATCGGGGCTGATAGAACGTTTCGAACCGGATTGTGGTGTAGTCACGGTGTTCTCCTGGCGCAGCGCGCGATAAACGACAAAGCCGACGATAGCAACGAATATAATACCGAGCCATCGGGAGGTCTTCATTGTTGCTCTCCTTCATTTTTCCATGTTGGTATTGTAACCGCTTCTGAACCAAATCGTGCAGGTGAATGTGACGTGCGAAGGACACGATGGCGGGCCATACCTTCGGGGACCCATGGAGTCGGCGCGGTCTCGTTGCCACGCCACACCAAGAACTCGTGTGCAACGTCACCTGCCCCATCTACCTGAATGACCAAAAAGGGACAGCGTTGCGTTTGTCGCTTCCCTGTAGTTATGTCAATTACAACATCTGTCCAGGTGCCGACATTCACGTATGTCTGACGTTCATTGAACGGGACGTGTTGCGCCATATGCGTATGCCCGCAGATAAACAGGCGGGTGGTGGCGTGTCGCGGCTGATGGGCAATGTGGACGACCTCGCGGAGTACCGAAACATTGAATTCGCGCATCTCGCGGTGGAGTTGGCGACGGGATTCGCGTTCGATATGGTTGACCAGGTATGGTGGTACAGATGTTTGCGGGCGGTCACCGCGGCGGTCGACCACACGTCGGGTCGTGTCGAGGATACGTTTGAGACGGCGCTGATTTTGCAAGTGACGGACGGTAGTAATGGATTCGTCGAGGGTTTCGCTTTTGCGGTATGACAGTGGTACCAGCAGGCTCCGTACGGTGAGGATGACACCACGTAACACAAACCCAACGACCTGCAAATCACGCAGGCGGGCCAAGCCAAGCAAATGCCAGAGAAAGGCGGAACTTGGTTTCACATTATCAATGAAGGGCGCAATGGGCAATGGAGCGCGCTCGAGTGGGTTGATGACATTTTTGACGGCAAGGGTGCCACGGACAAGCTCGAACGGTTGACTAATACCGTCAAAGCGGACAAAGCTATTCCAGGCTTCGAATTGATTCCCGTGCTCGATGAAAATCCCTTCACCGATATACCGGATTCCAAAGCGTATACGTGGGTCATCTACGGCTAATTCCATCCGACGCGCAAGGACATGTTTGGCACTGCGGTAGTGAATTTCGAAGTCGTGATTGCCGACGAGCAGTGTGAGATACATGCCATCGTGGCGTACAAACGAAACCAGGGCATCAAGGACTAGTGGGTGTGCATCGAGAATGGCGGTCAGACGGCGTTCTGCGGCACGTGGAGTCCACTCAAAATCAGGAACATCGGCAAGGGTGACCTGCAAAAATTCAAACGTATCCCCAGCCAATATCAATTCGGTTGGTTCGGTTACGACGTATGTCGAGACAAAATCCGCAAATTCTCGATCGGCGCTAAAGTCGTCGAGCCGGTCACCGCCGCCGAGATGCAAGTCGCTGACGACGATACGTCGGACACCAAGACTGGTGAGCGCTCCGTTCAGTTCGTCGGTGTGATGTTCGGTCGGTTTGAGGATAACCGGACGCACCCGGGACAAAAGGTATCGGAGCGTCAAAAAGGTTGTCATCAAGGCACCGACCCAACTCCACCATTTGCGAATCATGCGTACCGCTCCTGCTTTGCGATATCGATAAACGATGCGATAAGACCGTTGTCTTTGTAGCCTGCGCGTTCGACGCCGCTACTCACATCGACGCACCATGGTTTCACGGTGCGAATTGCATCACGGACGTTGCCGGGGTTCAGTCCGCCGGCGAGCACGATGTCGCGCTGTGATGCAAACGTGGCTGCGGCCTCCCAGTCGGCGCGAACGCCCGTTCCACCGAACGCATCCGGCACGTATGCATCGACCAAAAATGTAACGTGCGCGTTCGTATGTGTCAACCACGGTGTCTCGGTTACCGCTCCTTGGAGACGGACTGCACGCCAGATTGGCATGATAGGCAATGCGGCGAGTTGTTCGAAGGGTTCGTCGCCATGGAGTTGTAGGATGTCGATACCGACATCCTGGACGGTGCGTGCGACCACATCTGGTGATTCATTGACAAAAAGACCGACGATGGGTGTCAGATAGTTCGCTTCACGTAGGGTAGCAACTAATTGCTGTGCCTGTGCAGTGGTCACCCTTCGCCGGCTCGGGGCAAAGACTAATCCGATGTAGTCTGCCCCTGCAGCTGCGCTGACAAGGATGTGTTCTGGTGAAGTGACGCCACAGATCTTGACACGCATGTTATGCCTCCGGGGTTTGATTACGGCGACGCGGCTTGGCTGGCGGGGTAGGAGTGGCAGCGATGAGTGGGGCAGGTGCTTGCGAGACTGGTGCCGGGCGCTGATTCCCACGACCAATGGGTTTCTTCGTATCAGTGGCTGTTTTGCGGTCAGTCGGTTGCGTGCTTTCACTGGATTTGACCGTAACGACCGGAGCAATGGGAGTTGCCACAGTCGGAGCTACTTTCGGTTTGGCAACACGGCGTTTTTGATCAGCAGGAGGCATGAACTCAGCTGACACTGCAGGAGTAATCGGCTGGGCTGGTTTGCTGCGACGACGACCGTTTTGTATTTGTGTCGCTGTCGGCAGCGCAAGCTCGTCTTCGACCTGATCGTGCGGTGTCGGAATCATCTGCGGAGCGACGGTTCTGCGTGGAGCAGAAACGTCTGTCGACGAATTCGAGACGTCACTGTCGAGCAGGGGCGTACCGTTCGTCACCGGTGCTGTTCCAGCGATGCGGTAGCTGACCCGATTGCCACGACCGATGCGTTGTAGTTCACCCGCGTTGATAGAAAGTTTAACCAATGAGCGTAAATCTTCGTTGGTACGGGCGATAGTCCCGTCGCCGCCACGATTCCGAGAGCCGCGCAGCGTGTCATAAATTTGCTGGAACGACATGGGGCGTTCGCTCGCTGCGACGATGTCGCGGACGCTCCGGCGCTCCTCGTCACTAAAGGGAGTTGCCAGCAGCGTTGATTCGCCATTCGCTTCTTCGTCGCCGCTGTCGCGTGTGTTGACAGGCTCGGTACGCATGGGAGCCACAAGCGGAGCCGTGGGGATGGATAATTCGTTTTCGGTGGCAGTGAGTACCGATTTGCTTTGCGCTGCGTCCCCTTGAGTTCCCGTTACGCGCTCTGGACCACGGTCTCCACGGCGGCGGCGGCGACGTGATTTGTCAGCGCTTGACGCATTGGTGCCGTTCGATGCGCTGATACGCTCTGGGGCAAGCACTGTCGCGCTGGTTGCATCGTCGTCACGACGATCGGACCCTGCTTCTCCATTGGTGAACTGAGACAAGGCTTTGGTATCTTCACCCGGCAAAAAGACTTCATTGACGACCCCTTCGGTCGAGATGATGATTTTGCCACGACGCGCAGCCTCGGTGATAAAGTCTTTAAATTTGTCAATTGCACGGCCGTTGCCATCCCGGAGCGCAGACTCACGGAACTTGCCATTCGAAAGTTCACGCATCAGTGTCTTGAGCGAACCAATACCGGTCACCATCCGCCGGGCACGTGCCTCCAGGACGACTTTGATGAGCAACTCGAAAGCCTCATCCTCGGTGAGTGCGGTCGATTCTTTGCGCTCAGCTCTGGCACGTGGGACGGTGATTCGTTCTCGTTCGAGGTTGGGGCGTTCGAAATCGTCGGCATCGAGGGCGCGACGGGCTTCAGTTTTGGGGGCGGTGGCTTCGGCTTTGCCGACAAGCTGTTCATAAAAGATGAACTCATCGGCACTCTGGGCCAAATGCGACGAAGCAGCACCACCGACGCCGATGATGATGACGTCTTTGCCTTGTTGACGAATGCTGTTGACAAGTGGGATGAAGTCACGGTCGCCGGTAATCAACACAAAGGTCGATAAGCCGGGCATTGTAAAGAGCGTGCGCATAGCATCGATACAAAGATTCATATCGACGGAATTTTTGATGGGGCCGCCGGTCCGACCTGCGCCTTTGTCGTAATAATAGGTAGGCACATACATCGGTTCGATGTTGTTGGCATACAGTGCAGAGGTAATGCGCGGATAGCGATACCAGTCGGCATATGCACGCGACAAAATCACCCGACCGAGTTCGTTACAGTGGTCCATGATGATTTCGAAATTGGGATTTGCATCGAGTTTGTCGCGGACCGAAACATAAATGTTTTCGAAGTCGATAAATACCGCGACGTCACGACGTATTTGCTCTGCCATAGTGGTGTGAGCTCCTCAGTAGAGCACACAGACGCCCAAAAAGAACTGGATGTGGACGGACAAGCGCGTTCCCGGGGGCGTAGTCTGCATGGGCGACACGATGTGTGCAACAGTCTACGGCAGCAAAAACCACAGGCGCGTGTACGTATATGAGGGTGGTGGACAGTACACATGCTGTACCGTATCGGCCACACCATCCACGAGCGTTTTGGCACAATGTGTGCGAAAAAATCGTCAACAATACAAATCGTTGAATAACGGCAGTATACCACCGATTGCATGAGCAACGCGTTAGGGGAGCGGGTCAGAGCCTCCTGCAGAGAATGGATGACAGCGCATCAAGCGCTCGGTACCCATCGCAACACCGCGAATCACGCCATATTGGGCGATAGCTTGATAGGTGTACTCAGAACACGTCGGCGTGTAGATACAACTCGGGGGCTTGAGGGGTGAGATGTTCTTTTGATAAAAGCGCACCATGGCTAATGCAATTGACCGCATGGATTAGCCTTTCTGTGGGGCCGAACCGTGCCGCAGTGTCTCCCACACTAAGTGGCGCAACTCGGGCACGATGAGTTTGGTCAGCGCAAGCTCGACTGCGTTGGGTGAGCCTGGCAGACAGAATACGAGCGTCGTCCCCCATGTTCCTGCAATTGCGCGGGACAACATGGCAGCTGCGCCTACCTGCTCGTATGAAAGCATACGAAAGATTTCACCGAACCCCGGCAACACCCGCGTCAATTGCGGTTCTATGGCGTCGATTGTTGTATCGCGGCGCGAAATGCCAGTGCCACCCGTGGTGATGACCACGCGCACGCCGGCGAGAATCCACGCTTCTATCGTCGTGATAACTTCAGTGGGTTCGTCACGCACAATGCTGTAGCCCTCGACCTGATGACCAGCGTCTTGGAGGGATTGCACCGCGAGTTGTCCGCCACGATCATCTGCGAAGGTACGGGTGTCACTGATGCTAAGGACGGCGCAGCGGATGGCATCTATCTGGCGTTCGGCGTATGTCCGATGATCAATATGACTCATGGAGGCTCCTCAGGCTGGAACACGGGTATCGTGTTTGCATTATAGCGCCTCGGCTGTCAATATGAGTGAAGCAGAACTTCAAGGGTTCGTGTACATTTGACAAAATCTCTGCTTTCGCGATAATAACGCAATCACACGGAGGCTACATGCCGCTAGAATTTACGATACAGGCACGCGATTCAGCGTCACGTGCACGCGCTGGGGTCATACAGACCGCACACGGGCCAATCGAGACACCGGTCTTTATGCCGGTGGGCACGAAGGGCACGGTCAAATCGTTGTCCCCTGATGAGGTCAAGGCACACGGCGCGCATATAATTTTGGGCAACACCTATCATCTCTACCTCCAGCCCGGGCATGAATTAATCGCCCGACATGGAGGGTTACATCAATTCATGCAATGGCACGGACCAATTTTGACCGATAGTGGCGGGTTTCAAGTCTTTAGTCTGAAGTACGGCGGTATTGCGGACGAGGTCAAAGGCCGTGGGTCCCATACCCCCAAACCAGGCATGGTGAAAGTAACGGACGACGCAGTCATCTTTAAATCGACCATCGATGGGTCGAAACACATATTCACGCCCGAGCGCAGTATCGAAATCCAGAAGGGCATTGGCGCAGATATCATCTTGTGCTTCGACGAGCTGCCACCATTCAGAGCAGGTTATGACTATACGCGCCAATCACTCATCCGTACCCATCGCTGGGAAGAGCGCTGTCTGACCTACCACCAAGAGACATTGGCAGGTCTGCACGATATCCCGATGCCCAATCGTGACCAATCATTGTTTGGCATCGTCCACGGCGGGGTCTTCCCCGATTTGCGCAAAGCCAGTGCCGAATACATCGGTGGGCTGGACTTTGATGGTCTGTGCATCGGCGGGTCGCTGGGCGCCAACAAATCGCAAATATACGACGTGGTAGACATGACGGTCCCGCACATGCCAGACAGCAAACCACGGCATTTGTTGGGGATTGGTGATGTTGATGATCTATTCGAAGGTGTCGCACGCGGGATTGATATGTTCGACTGCGTTAGCCCAACGCGACTGGGGCGGCACGGAGCAGCGTTGATTCGCGACGCTTCGAAAAACTTCCGCCTCAATGTCAACAATGCAAGCTGTCGCGACAGCGATGAGCCACTGGATCGCTGGTGCACCTGTACGGTGTGTCAGACGTATTCACGTGCGTACATTCACCACTTGTTCCGTGCCAAAGAATTGCTCGGTATTCGGTTGGTGAGCCTCCACAATGTTGCTTTCTTGTTGCACCTGATGCGTGAGGTGCGGCAGAGCATTATAGAAGATACGTTTGCGCAGGTGCGTGCATCATGGCTGGATGGCGCGCGGCGCTCCGAGTAGCGCTGTATGAGGAGTAGTATGAACCAGATTCGGAAAACGTTCGCCAATCCGGTGAACATCGTGTTGATGGCATTGGCCATCGGCATCAACATCGCAGTCGGTCAGCTCGTCACCATCCTCAAGTTGCCCATTTATTTGGACTCCATTGGGACCGTGTTGGTAGGTGCGCTCCTTGGTCCGATCGCAGGGTTTGTGACAGGAATTCTGGGCACGGTCATCTGGGCGTTAACCCTCAATCCTGGTGCGCTGCCCTACGCCATTGTCGCTGGCGTCATTGGACTGATGGCTGGTGTGTTTGGTCGCAGAGGCTTGTTCACGAGCAGTTCCCCTTCTTGGATTGGAGCAATTGTTGGAGCGGTGTTTTTCATGGCCGTTTCAGTATTCGTCCTGACGCTGTATTCATTTACCGGTGATATATGGTCGATAGCAGACAAAAATGGAGCTCCCATCAGTATCGGTTCGTTGTTTGCCGGTAACCAGATTCTGTTCGCCGTGGTGACGATTGTCGGTGGTGTGTTAGGGTTTGTACTTATCAAAAACGGCGGCTATATTGGTTTGGCGGGCATCGCCACCGGTATCGTCGCAGCAGCGGTGTCTGCGCCCATATCGGCATATACGTCGGGTGGGTTGACCGGCGCAGGGACTGACGTCTTGGTTGCCGGATTCTTAGCAGCTGGTCAGTCGGTGTTAGTGTCGACCTTGGGCCAAGGCATTATCTCAGACCCATTTGATAAGTTGGCTTCGTTCATGATGGTATGGGCGATTATCAACCTCCTGCCACTGCGCGTACGCGATCGATTCGAGCAATAGTCCCACGGTTCAGACGCCCACGGGGATTTCCCTGTGGGCGTCTTGTATTGCAGGAGAGTGGATATGCCTAGTCGCTATGATCGTCTGCATCCGTTGACCAAACTGACATGGGCGGTTGTGCTCATCGCCGCGGCATATATCAGCCCTACGCTCTGGGTGAGTGTCCCCGTCTGTCTCGCCTCATTACTCACAACTGCTGCGTCGGCGCGGCGAGTAACCATCGCCAGAGTCTACCCGCTTTTTTTTGTGCCGATTACCGTGTCGTTATTGCTGATTCGTGGCGTATTGGTACCAGACGTGCTGACCCATCCATTGCTCATTGCTGGCTATCCACTCAGCTCCGACGCGCTGGCAGGTGCGGGACTGATTATTTTGCGCTATTGCACGCTCGTCGCAGCCTTGTTCACCGTCATTCAAACCACGCCCACCGCGCAGCTGATGCAGGCATTGGCAGAACGTGGATTGCCACGCAGCATCGAGTTCATCTTGTTGATGGCGCTGCAAATAATCCCCGATATGAAGCTCCGTGCTGATGCAATCCTCGAGGCCCAACAATCACGTGGGTTGGTCATTGCATCGCTGCCTAGTCGCATTCGGGCGCTGGTTCCGCTCGTCGGCCCGCTGGTAGTCGGTGCACTCGTCGATGTCGAAGAACGTTCCATGGCACTCGAGTTGCGCGCATTTGCCGCGACCAATCGGCCGACTCGCATGGATGTTCTGGTCGACAGCACGGCGCAACATATCCTCCGCACAACATTGCTCCTCCTGTTAGTAGGCCTCTTTGCGACGAGCATTTGCATGAGGTATTGGGTATGAACACGACAATTGTCTCGTTAACTGAGTTGACCTTCACCTACCTGCGTCGTACCAGTGCTGCACTCGATGAAATCAGTCTCGACATTGCGCCAGGAACGGTAACGGCGATTATTGGGCCTGCAGGTGCCGGCAAAAGCACTCTGTGTGCGTTGCTGGCCGGTTTTATGCCGCAATTCTTCCGTGGCACAGTGTCTGGGAATGCATTAGTAGACGGTGTATCGCCGATTACGGAGAGCGTGCAGGCACTCTTGCCGCATGTGACGGTGGTCCTCAGCCAAGCCAGCACACAAATATCCGGCGTATGTGACACCGTGGCAGCCGAAGTCGGCTTTGCACTGGCCAATATGGGTGTGCCGGTGGTTGACATCCGGACGCGTGTCGCAGAGGCATTGGCAACGATGGAGATTGGTCACCTCGCAGACCGTTCGCCGTTTCAACTCTCTGGTGGGCAACAGCAACGGATGGTCATTGCAGCGGCACTGGCATTGAACCCGCCGGTTTTGGTGTTTGATGAACCAACTGCCCAACTCGACCCACCGACCGTGGCGGCGTTGGGTGATACGTTGCGACAATTGGCAGCGTCAGGCAAGACGATTATTGTGGCCGAGCAACATCTAGACTGGGTGGCTGCCTACGCTGATCGCGTCATCGTGCTTGAGAACGGTCGTATCCATGCAGATGGTCCCCCACACACGGTCATTGCAGATGCCGCACTCGCGTTGGGCCGCTCGTACGCATATCGATTAGCCACGTACGCCCAGTCACAGGGCATATGGCTCGGTACACACGCTGCGACGACGCACGCCGCACTTGTGGCCGGCATCGACAAAGATGCAGCGTTGGGACAGCCGACCCGCCCGTTATCGGTCGAGCGTTCACCTGCCGGGGTACTGCAGTGCACTTCGGTACAATTCGCCTACCCGAATGGCATTCCAGTGTTGAAAGACGTAGATTTGACCGTGTATCGCGGCGAACGAGTCGCACTCCTCGGTCGCAACGGCGCAGGCAAAAGCACGCTGTTGCGTCACTTTAACGGACTCTTGCGCCCACAGAGTGGCGTAATAGCACTCAATGGCATCCCCATTGGCACACGAGCGCCGGGGATGGTTGCACAGCAGATGAGCATCGTCTTCCAGGACGTGCGCAATCAATTGTTTGCCGCTACGGTCCGTGCCGAGGTCGCCTATGGGCCATCGTTGCTGCAGGTGTCCAAGGCTGAACAGGAACGACGCGTAACGACCGCTTTGGCAATCTGTGGATTAACCAGTGATGCCGACACACACCCGTACGACTTACCGGTGGCACGGCGGCGGCTCGTTGCGACTGCTGCAATCATGGCGCTCGAGAGCGATATTATTGCACTCGACGAACCGACCGCTGGACTCGACAGCATCAGTATCGATACGCTTACCCAGGCGATGGATGCAGCGACGCGAGCAGGGCGAGCAATTCTGTTGGTGACCCACGATTTGAACTTCTGCGCAACCCACACCGACCGTGTCGTGTTGTTGGCAGAAGGGCGTATCGTGCTCGACGCACCGTGGTCTGCACTCAATGACGCACAGATTGCCATGCTCGATGCCGAGGTGGGCTTGCCGTTAGGTTTCGACGTCGCACAGGCGTGTGGTATTGCTGCTGGCAGTGCGTTGCACTCCTGTGTGACTGCACCTGCTGCTCTTCGTTAATCTTGCCGCATCAGTAGTAAAGTGGTTGTTCCGTGCGCATAGAGCGTGCCTGCGGCGTCGAATATTTTGCCGTCGGCGGTAGCGGTGCGACTCCCGACATGCAAGGCATTCCCATGTGCACGCAGTTCGCCTTTGTCCATAGTCATCGGTTTGATAAAGTTGACTTTGATTTCGAGCGTCACATAGCCCACACCACGTGGGAGAGTCGAAATGACGGCCACAGCCATGGCGGTGTCGAGGAGCGCGCAGGCCAATCCCCCGTGCGCCATTCCCATCGGATTGAGGTGGAATTCTTGCGGTACAACGGTAAAAACCGCCTCCCCTGCAGCGGATTCTTGGCCGTGGATGTCGAGGAGTTTGAGCATGGGCGACATGGGGATGTCGCCACGGCGTACCGCTGCAACATATTCACTGCCACTGAGTGCACGGAGTTGGTCTGCGTAGAGTGATGGATTCTGCCAGGTTACCAGGCGTTGTTGTTCTGTCATTCACGTTCCTCGCTACAATACCAAGTAGTATCTGATGCACCAGGTGAAGCTATGCCTCAACCAGCAATACATTGGTTCCGTCGTGATCTCCGCTTACATGATAATCCCGCTTTGCGAGACGCGAGTAAACGGTCTGCCGGGTTGGTGATTCCTGTATTTGTGCTCGATCCGACGTTGGTACGTTCAGGTCGTGTCGGTGTAAATCGACTGGCGTTCTTATACGCCCGGCTCCGAACGCTCGATGCCGAGTTGCGTTCGGCGGGCAGTGGGCTGGTCATCCTGCACGGCGACCCATGTGTTGTTATTCCCGCATTTGCCAAGTCACAGGATGTGACAGCAGTCTGCTGGCAACGCGATCCGACCCCATGGGCGACCAAACGGGATAATGCCGTTGCAGCTGCGCTGCACTCACTTGGTATCTTTGTCGGTATTGTCGATGGGCAGATTTTGGTCGCGAGCGAGCAGATTCGATCGGGTAGCGGGACCCCCTACACCGTCTTCACCCCTTTTTATCGGCGCTGGCGGGCGGAACTCACTCTCCCTGCCGCCATCCCAATCCCGCAACTCCATACACACCCTGTGTTGCGCGAGCTCGCGACATTTCCCACACCACCTGCGACAGCGGTTGCCATCCCAGATACCACAGCGGAATATGCACAGCGGCTCCGTGAACGGTTTGCCGCAAAGCGTATCCATGGGTATCAAACAGGACGTGACTTTCTCGCCGAAGCGGGCACAAGCATGCTCTCGCCGTACCTCCGCTTCGGGATTGTATCGATACAATCATGTGCCCGGATGGCACTCGAAGCTGAGCAGCACGCCAAGCCATCAGAAGAACGCAGCGGGGCAGAAATCTGGCTGAGTGAGCTGGCTTGGCGCGATTTTTATACACATATCAGCGTGCATTTCCCCCATGTCACCAGCGGAGCATTCCGCGCCCAATACGATGCAATAGCGTGGGACAACGATGAATCGCTTTTTGATGCATGGTGTCGTGGAAATACTGGCTACCCGATCGTCGACGCAGCCATGCGCCAACTCACCACAACGGGGTGGATGCACAATCGTGCGCGCATGATAACTGCTTCATTCCTGACCAAAGATTTGTTGGTAGATTGGCGCTGGGGTGAGCGCTTTTTCATGCAACACCTGCTCGACGGCGATACCCCGTCCAATAACGGCGGATGGCAATGGGCGGCAGGGACGGGCACCGATGCGCAACCATATTTTCGTATTTTTAACCCCAGCAGTCAGGGGAGTCGCTACGATCCTGACGGTCTGTATGTGAAAAAATACCTGCCCGCACTTGCCAATGTGCCGGCGAAGTACATCCATGCACCATGGACAATGCCGACTGCGCTGCAGCACAGTAGTGGCGTAATCATTGGCAAAGACTACCCTGCACCGATTGTCGACCATGCAACACAGCGAATCCATGCTTTGGCACTGTACAAAGCCGTACGCCCAAGTACTGACGATGTGTCGTAACACCGCGGTTGGACGTGTGACTGTTTGATTTTTTGGCTGTGCAGTGCTATGATTCCCGGGCTAACTGCTTACAAAAGCCGTTGATGCAATTGTTTTTATCAGAAGGTCACACTATGTTGGGCGCTTTCAAGCGTTTTTTGGTCGGCAAACCTCTGGCGAACGAACAACTCGCCCACGAACGCCTACCCAAACGGACCGCTCTGGCCGTTTTTTCTTCTGACGCACTCTCCTCTGTAGCCTATGCAACCGAGGCAATTCTCATTGCGCTGATGTACGCAAACCGCGAAGCGCTGGGGATGGCGACACCGATTTCTATTGGAATTGTGATCTTGCTGATTACCGTTGCCTTTTCGTACCGACAGACCATCATGGCCTACCCACAAGGCGGCGGATCATACATCGTCTCCCGCGATAATCTCGGCAAAGTACCGTCATTGGTAGCAGCCTCGTCGTTGCTCATCGACTACATTTTGACGGTCGCAGTAAGCATGTCAGCAGGTGTGGCCGCAGTTACCTCGGCACTGCCGTTCCTCGACCCATATCGGATTGAAATCGCAGTCGGACTCATTGTCGTGCTGACCTTAGCCAATTTACGTGGCCTCAAGGAATCGGGCAGCCTCTTTGCAATCCCGACGTATCTGTTCATTGGTAGCATGACGGTGTTGATTTTGACCGGTTTGTACAACATTTACTTTGGTACCCTCACCATCCCAGCGGCACCGCTCATTCCGCACGAAGAAGCCGGTCATGCAGTGACGATCTTTCTGCTGTTACGTGCATTTGCGGCTGGGTGTACGGCACTCACTGGAATAGAAGCAATTAGTGATGGTGTGCCAGCCTTCCACAAGCCAGAGTCCCGTAACGCCTCAATTACTTTGATCATTATGGTGGTCATCCTGAGTTTGATGTTCCTGGGTATTACGCAGCTTGCTGAGTCATACCACATCATTCCGGATGGCTCGCACGAGCCCGAAACCGCCAATTCACAGTTGGCGCGCGCTATTTTCGGCGGCTCGTCAATTATTTATTATGTCATTCAAGCATCGACGATGTTGATTTTGATTCTGGCATCGAACACCGCGTATGCAGACTTTCCACGGTTATCGTATTTCTTGGCTATCGATCGGTTTCTGCCACGCCAGTTCGCCCAACGCGGCGATCGACTCGTTTTTTCAAATGGAGTCCTGTTCCTGGGCATCGTATCGGCCATTCTGGTCATCTTCTTTCGAGCGCGTGAACAAACGTTATTACCGTTGTATGCAGTCGGTGTATTCTTGTCATTCACCATTTCGCAGTTCAGTATGGTACAGCGATGGCGAAAGCTCAGAACGCCGGGCTGGATAGGCAATGCGGTGATTAACGGGCTCGGTGCTACGGTGACGGGTGTCGTCCTCGTGGTTATTGCAGGCACAAAGTTCCTCGAAGGAGCCTGGGCCGTTATCTTGCTCATCCCCATTCTTGTCATCATTCTGATTAGCATCCAAAAGCATTACTTGGATGTCGCCGAACAGCTCTCACTCAATGACGCACAGCCGCCGGTTGGTCTACGTCGCCACACCGTCATTGTGCTGGTGAGTGGCGTTCACAAAGGAGTCATTCCGGCTTTGCAGTACGGTTTGTCGCTGACCAGCGACAACATCCGCGGGTTGTATATCGACATGGACGCCGAGAGTACCGAGCGTATCAAGACCAAATGGGCGCAGTGGGGCAGTGGTGTCGAGCTCGAAATCCTGCCTTCCCCGTATCGCTCGCTGATGCGCCCCATCCGTGAGTACATCCATCGTATGGAAAAGCGCTACGACGATGACGTCCTCACCGTGATCCTGCCAGAGTTTATCCCCAATCGCTGGTGGCAAAACTTCCTCCACAATCAAACGGCACTTGCCCTCAAGACAATGCTTTTGTTTACCAAAAACGTCGTGATTGTCAGCGTGCCATATCATTTGGATCACTAATCGACGTCCATCTTTGATACAAAGCGCACCGGGACGAAAATGGCTTCGTCCCGGTGCGTTTCTTATTTCCACCAAACCACGTCTCGACAACGCCTGCATCGGCTATCACGATGCACCCATGTGACGGAAGTACCTGTCGTGCAGCCACCCCACGAGACTGCCCTCATATCACTACTCATGCTGATCGTACGGTTGCGCAGATAGAGAAAACGGGCGACAGCTGTGTCGCCCGTTGTTCGTACATGATGTGTCGCCTGCCGTTGCTTCAACCCATAAACCACACAAAAATCCCCAGAGCCCATGGTAGTGCGTTGCGCACGTTTCAAATCCATGAGGCTCTGGGGTTCAGTGTTACGGGGTAATGACACCAGTCTCTTTGAGGACTTGTGGCGAGATAGTACCCGTTGCCATTTTGTCGAGGAGCAGCGTCAGATTTGTATTGGGATCGACGAACCAGATGTTGCCGGATTTGAGCATTTCGACCATAAGTTCGCGTTCACGGAGGCGGAGCAATTCAGGATTCTGCCGGAATGACTGACCTTGTACCGTACGCACCTGCGA
>CANJHS010000029.1 GCA_947474225.1 Roseiflexaceae bacterium
CTACACGTACGACCAAAGACGACGACACCGCTGCGTACTATCGGCACTCATTGAGAATCCGAAAGTGAAACGTCAGCGTTGTGTAACCCACGTCACCGCATAACAAAATCGTAGATGCTAGAGTAGATTAAGCTGTTCACACGTACCAGAGATACCACATGCCGATACTTTCTCCCAAACACGCAATTCCTAATCTCACTCTGTCTGCGATGGACGAATCGAGTGCGGCTCGTATCCAAACGTGGCGCTATAGTGGCACCATGGCACGGTATACCTTCAGCGATGACCCGTTCGAACGCCAGTGGCTATGTCATCCAGACCATTGCTACTTTCAGATTCGTGATGTCATGCAGCAGCTCATCGGCTTTGCCGTCATAGGCACACACGCGCAACCTATCGGTGCGCCATTTACCGAAGATGCCGACGACATCATGGCGGGTATCCGTCCCGATCTCGTCAACACGCGCCGCGGATACGCTGTCTGTGCATCGGTCACGTCCTATGCCCGCCGCACCTCCCGACGGCGCATCCTGCGCGTGAGCGTGCCGCATGATCATCAGTCCGGGCTGGCAGTCTGGCAGCGCGCGGGGTTCTTCCCAGAATATACCTACTTGTCCGCCGACAATACCCCATTTGTCGTTTTGCTGGCACAGGCCGACCATACATAACCCTTACCGAATCACCAAAGAGGTACCCCATGCCGAAACAAGCAATCACTGTCAAAAACGGTCCACAGCCTGGCGGCGCTTACTCCCCCATTCTGCGCGTCGGGGATTTTCTGTATGTGTCAGGCCAGGTCGCAGTCGACCCGAGCACGGACGAAATTGTCGGCACCACCATCGAAGAACAAACCAAACGCACCCTCGAAAACATCAAACTATTGCTCGCGGCAGCAGGTGCCGGTATGAACGATGTCATCAAAGCAACGGTACATCTCGCCGACATGGCAGACTTTGACGGGTACAACAGCGTCTATTCTGGCTTCTTTAATGATCCCAAGCCAGTCCGTACAACCGTAGGCAGCCATCTGGGCGGTTTGTTAATCGAGATAGACGTTATTGCCTATCTGGGAGGATAATCCGATGCGCTACGACACCATTATCACGGGCGGGACCGTCATCGACCCTGCCAATGGCCGCCATGGGATCTTCGATGTGGCCCTGACACGCGACCGCATCGCCGCAGTCGCAGTCGACCTATCAGATGCCGCTGCCCATCAGCACATCGACGCCCGTGGTCTGTTGGTACTCCCAGGATTGGTCGACCTGCACACCCATGTCTATCATGGCGTCACCTACTGGGGGATTGAACCAGACGCTATCGCCGCACGCAGTGGCGTGACCACCTGGGTCGATGTTGGTTCAGCCGGCGCCTACAACTTCGCTGGTCTGCGCGAGTACGTGATGCGCCGCACCGATAGTCGCGTCGTCACCTTCCTCAATATTTCTGCCGTCGGTCTGACCGCACCATTCGGTGAACATTACAATCTGGACAACTGCGACGTCGACATCTGTTGCGCCGTCGTCGCCCAGCATCGTGACATCATCGTGGGCATCAAAGCCCGCATCGAAGACAAAACCGTCGGCACCAATGGCCTCGAACCGTTGCGCCGTGCGCGTATCGTTGCCGACCGCACCGGGCTGCCGCTGATGGTCCACATCGGCTCAGGTCCACCCGAGCTCGATGATGTACTGACCTATCTCAACGCCGGCGATATTTTGACCCACTGCTATACCGGCGGCACCATGCGCATCACTGCCGGCGATGGCACACCGCACCCCAGCATCATTGCCGCCGCCAAAAGGGGCGTCATCCTCGACGTCGGCCATGGCGCCGGATCGTTCGACTTTGCCGTCGCCGAAGGCATGTTGGCTGCGGGCGTGCTCCCCGATGCCATTTCGACTGACATGCATCAACTCAGCGTCCACGGCCCGATGTTTGACATGCCCACCTGTATGAGCAAATTCATGGCTATCGGCGTTTCGATTGACGATGTTGTGGCAGCAGCCACCCACCGACCCGCCCAGATTTTGCATCTGCGTGACGTCGGCACACTGTCGGTAGGAGCCTCTGCAGACGTGGCACTGATGCGCATGCTCAGCGGCACGTTCCACTTCTATGACATCGCCATGGCCAGCCGTACCGGCAGCAGTCTGCTACGCTGCGAACGCACCATCCTCAATGGTCGCACCATGCAGCGGCGGCCCGATCCCGAACCCGCTCCGTGGATTCACCTTCGCCCCTACCAGCAACACATCATCGACCAAGGCCATACCCCCGACCAGATGGCACAAGGGTGTTGTTGATTGCTTCAGTATGAGAAAAGAAACTGACCAAGACCGACCTGCGTGCTAGAGGTTCCCTGCACCGGCCCATCGGCACGTCTATCAGTAAAACCATCCGGCGCGATTGCATGACAACCAAGCCGACATGCTCCCCGGTACCGCAGGCACGTGACAAAATCCGGCGGCCAGCTTTTTGCCGTGTAGCTGATTGAGAGAAAGCGCATGCGTTCCCAATGGATTACAAAGGCACGATTTGACGGCACACTGGTGACGCTCGAAGCACTCGACCCGGGCCTCCATCGTGACGGCCTGATCCAAGCCGGCGCAGATGCATCGATCTGGACATTCTTGCGATTCCCGCCCGGGGACACCTCCACCGGCATGGACCAACACATCGGTGAACTCATCAGACGCCGCGATGCGGGGGACGAAGTCCCCTTTGTCATCCGTCGCACGAGTGATGCCGTTATCGTCGGTATCACACGCTTCATTGAGCTCCATCCCGAACACCGTGGTCTCGAATTCGGTACATGGTTGCACCCCTCTGCACAGGGGCAGGGAGTCAATCCCGAGGTGAAGCTACTGATGCTCAGTCATGCCTTTGATGACCTCGATTGCCTCCGTGTCCAGATCAAGACCGATGCAACTAATGCAGCAGCACGCCGCTCGCTCGAAGTGTTGGGTGCAGTCTACGAGGGTACATTGCGCAATCACTTGATGACCCCTGCGGGTCGCGTGCGCGATTCGGCATTTTATTCTATTATTCCTACAGAATGGCCGGCAATCAAAGCAACCCTCTTGGCACGGATTGCACGCAAGCAAGGAGCACCATCATGAGAGCGATATTTTCTATCTTGTTAGCCAAAAGCCGTTTTCTGGTGCTTATCGCAGTTATCGGTTCGATGCTCGGGATGATTGCACTGTTTGGGTACGGGCTCTATGACCTTGTCCATGTCCTCCTCGAATCATTCAAACATCTCGGCGACGCGAAGGTCGGCAAAGAACTCACCTTCGCAGTCATCGAAGTCATCGATATCTTCTTGTTGGGCACAGTCTGCTACATTACCGCACTCGGGTTATACGAGCTCTTTATCGACGACAGCCTCGATTTGCCGCATTGGTTGCAGATTCACACCCTCGATGATCTCAAAAACAAGCTGACCAGCGTCATCATCGTCGTCATGGGCGTTATTTTTCTGAGCCAGGTCATCAGCTGGGATGGCGAACGCAACTTGATGGTGCTCGGATTCCCCATCGCAGCGGTCATCGCAGCGTTGACGTGGTTCCTGCGCTTCAGCACCAAACATTCTGCCGAAAAAGCCCAGAAATAACCAGTCTGCGTACCTTTTTGCATGTCACCGACGGTTCTCTTCTCGAGGAGTATTGTTCGTGTGAGAGGTACGTATGCATCAACGTGGCTGTTGGCGGGTCAGTTTGGACTTCGCCCGTGACTTCCCCATGCAAAAACCAGACAATGTCTACATCCGGATGGTCAAAGAATGCTGGCGGCTGACGCCACAAAGCGTTCCAGGGATTACCTGCTCGCCACTCCACGTGCGCACCACCGGCGTCTGCGGCTGGATTTATGCAGACCATGTCAGCGCGGCAGCAGATGCCGCTGATCAATTCCGCCGCAAGAGTACCGACATCGTGCGGCGTATCCGCGGCACGCCAGCAGCAGTGATCTGGGAATACGCGCGCTTTAGTGCCGAATCATCCGAAGCCCACCAGCCCTGATCTATCCCGATCGGCGCATTCCGGTCGAATGCGGTATCATCGCATGAGATGTCCGGCAGAGAAACGCGACACCGTGGACCGGAGGAACGGGATGTATTTTCAACAGCTTACCCCACACCTGTCGATGCTCTCACTCGGTATGGTGCATTGCTACCTGTTCGAAGGCGCGCATGGACCCATCCTTATTGATTGCGGTAATCCCGGCGATGGCACCAAAATTCTGGCTGCGTTAGCGCACCGTAATCACCGCCCTGCCGACCTGCGTATCGTGGCAACACATCTGCACATCGACCACATAGGTGCACTGAGTGAACTCCAAGCCGCAGGTGCACCGGCTGCAGTACTGAGCCCGCTGGACGCCGAAGCTGTCGCACAGGGTATCTGGATGCGTCCGATGCACTTTGCTGGCCCTTTTGGCTGGTTCGAAGATAGCATCAATCGGCGCATGGCTACATCACAGCGCGGTCCCATGGTGCAGACACTGCCTGCAGGGGTCGACGGTGCTGTGCTCTTTGACGAACTGACAGTCATTGCGACCCCGGGTCACTCGATGGGTCAGATTTCGCTCTATAGCCCCGTCGACGGCGGGATTCTCGTGTGCGGGGACGCGGCTGTCCACTTCACCGCCCAGCCCAATATCTCGTTCTTGTATGAGGACAAAGGCGCGGCAATAACGAGCTTCCGGCGGCTCGCTGCATTGAACGTTGCCCATGCGGTTTTTGGTCATGGCAAGCCGCTGATCGGTTCTGCAGATGGCGCATTTAAACTCCGCGCATCACGTCTGAAAAAGTCTAACAACTGATAACTGATAACTGATAACTGATAACTTCCAGAAGGGATTTCTCATGCCACGACTCCGCGAACTCGGAATGGCCATCGGAACAACCCCCACCGGTCCATGCAACGCCATTACCGATGTACCCGGGCTAACCGTCGGGTACGCGACCGTCATCCGTGACACGCCACACGTCGCCCGTACCGGCGTGACGATGATATTCCCGCGCGGCCCACAGAGTTGGCATGAGCCGGTCTATGCGGGCTACCATTCATACAACGGCTGCGGCGAGATGACCGGCATTGCCTGGCTGAAGGAATCCGGATTGCTCTACAACCCCCTTGCCATTACCGGCACCCCGTGGGTCGGGGCGGTATGGGATGCAGTCTGCCAACATTCGATGCGCAACGGCTACAACGACAGCTTTTTGTTGCCCGTCGTCACCGAAACATACGACGGTTGGCTGAGCCACCGACTCGACGGCTTGGTAGGAGTCCCCGAGGTCGAGGCGGCAATCAGCAACGCAACATCAGGCCCCATCGCCGAGGGCTGTGTCGGCGGCGGCACGGGCATGATATGTCACGAATTCAAGGGTGGCACGGGGACTTCATCACGCCAGGTACTCATCGCGGGGAATGTCTATACCGTCGGTGTGCTGGTGCAGGCAAATTATGGCGCCCGCGAAGACTTTCGTGCTGACGGCGTCCCTGTAGGCCGTAGCATTGGCACCGACCGCATCCCCAGTGGCTGGGCAGAACCCGGGCACAGCCCAGGTGACGGCTCGATTATCGTCATCATCGCAACGGATGCGCCACTCTCGTCGAGCGGGTGCGACCGATTAGCACAGCGTGCCACGGTCGGATTGGCGCGCATGGGCGGGTATGGGCACAACGGGAGCGGGGATTTGTTCCTCGCCTTCAGCACAGGCAATCACGTGGTAGACAACGTCAATCAGCTCGAGCACCTCACCCAGGTTGCTCCTGGTGCGATGAATGCGTTGTTCCACGCGGTCGCAGACGCCGTCGAAGAATCAATCCTGAATGCGCTGTGTGCTGCGACCACCACCAGAGGAGTCAACGGTCGTACCGCCCATGCACTCCCCACCGCCGAATTGATTGCGTTGGTGCGTGCTGGTGGGACAATGCAGACACCCGCGGATGTCAAGCCTCTCACTCCGCCCGATCGCCTCCCCTAGCAGGCGGTATTCCTGCATCAATCAAAGGAATCACCATGCCGCTCAGTGTTATTGCCCTCATTGCGTTGTCGGGATGTATACACGTCGGCTGGAATTTGCTCCTCAAAGGCGCAACAGCGCGGAATGTCAGCACGTGGTTGGCAGTCTGTTTGCCGGGACTCGTTTCGCTGCCATTTGTCTGGCAAGAGAGCACCCAACACCTCTGGCTGATTGCGGGTGGGAGTGCCATCTTTCAGGCAGCTTATTATTTGCTGCTTGCCTACGGGTACGAACACTACGATCTGGGCGTGCTCTATCCTATCGCTCGTGGTGTGGCGCCCTTATTGTCTACCATCTGGGCAATGGTGTTGCTCGCCGAACGTCCGAACGTCTACGGGATCGGGGCGGTACTGCTGATCACATCCGGTACGATCTGGATTGGCTTGCGTAACCGCAAGCCCGGAGAACGTGCAACCGTACCGTGGTTACCGTTGTTGGTTGCACTGGTCATCTCTGGCTATACGATTGTCGATGCATACGGCACCAGAGTAAGCAGCCCGGTTGTCTATTATTCGGTGTGCATGACCTGCACCGGCGTGGCAATGTTCCCCTATATATGGTGGCAAACCCCACAATTGCGCAAGTCCATTGTCGCTGAGGCACCACGAGCAGTCCTGATTGGCATCGGTTCGTACGCGTCATACCTGATTGTGCTGAGTTGTTACGCAATTGCCCCGGTGAGTTATGTCGCAGCTGCGCGTGAGATGAGCATCATCATTGCCGGTGTCGTCGGCTGGCTCTGGCTCAAAGAGTCGTTTGGCGCAACGCGCCTCATCGGCGCCAGCGCGGTCGCAGCAGGGGTGATTTTGTTGGTATTATTTGGGTAATGTGATTGTCGGAGCGGGAGTACTATGACCATACGAGAAAGCATCATTCGCCTCTCGGGCCGCAATGATTTGACCGAGGTCGACGCAGCACAGGCAATGACCGAAATAATGACGGGTGTCGCGACTCCCGCACAAATTGCGGCATTTGTCACTGCTTTGCACCTCAAAGGCGAAACAGCCGCTGAAATTGCCGGTATGGCTCGCATCATGCGCGATCACGCACTCGAAGTGGCTATCCAACCCGGCGCAGTAGACACCTGTGGTACGGGCGGTGACGGCGGTGGGACCTTCAATATCTCGACCATTGCGGCATTTGTGGCAGCTGGTGCGGGCATCCGGATTGCCAAACACGGCAATCGAGCCATGTCGAGCCGCTGTGGATCAGCTGACGTTCTCGAGGCACTCGGGGTTAACCTCGAGCTCGAACCCAAGGAGGTCGCTAAACGGATCGACGGTGAGAATTTTGGGTTTATGTTCGCACCCCGCTTTCACCCGGCCATGCGCTTCGCCGGTCCTGTCCGCCGCGAGATAGGCATTCGGACCGCCTTTAACCTGCTTGGGCCATTGACCAACCCTGCCCGCGTCACCCGGCAAGTCATCGGCACTGCCAACGACACGCTCGCCAACAAATTGGCTGCAGCGCTGTCACTCCTCAGGATGGATGCAGTGATGGTCTTTGCGGGGTATGGGAATGTCGACGAGCTTTCACTCGAGGGTGAAAACATCATGTACGAAGTCCATGGCAACCAGCCAATAGCCCGTCATATCATCGACGGTACCCAATATGACCTCGTACGCGCACCCAATAGCGCCCTTGCCGGTGGCGACACCACCGAAAACGTCGGCATCGCCCGCGCAATCCTCGCAGGGCACGGTACACGCGCCCAACACGATGTGGTCGTCTTCAACGCCGCGGCAGCAATACGCACTGCGGACATGGCCGTATCGTGGCAGACGGCAATCGAACGCGCCCGTGCATCGATAGCGACGGGCGCGGCGCAGGAGCGTTTGCGAATAGCAATCGCCTAATCACACAAAACTATACTTTCGCCATACTGCATCGCGTTCGAGCTCGTTGAGGAGCGCGAACGCGATATACGTGGGTTGACGGGGTACGGTCAACAGCGGCATATTGGCTTCTACGGGCGTGCGGCCTCCTTTGCGGTGATTGCACGAACGGCAGGCCGCGACGACATTATGCCACTCGGTGATGCCACCGTGTGCCCGTGGGATAACGTGGTCTATCGTCAACTGGGCGCGTGTCGATTGCACCCCACAATATTGACATGTCTCTTTGTCACGCATGATGACACCGTGGCGGGTACACGGAAGTTTGAGGTTGCGGGGGATACGTATATAGCGGGTAAGGCGTATGACAAGGGGGATTGCGTAGCGCCGGGTAATGCCACACATGAACCGTTGTGCAGCCTCGACGACTTCGGCTTTTTCTTGGAGCAACAAAACAAGCGCACGGCGCGCTGGGACCAACTGCAGAGGTTCATAACTCGCATTTAGCACCAATACCCGTTGCATGCAAGCCTCCTGGCACAGTCCGTTGCGGCGAGGATGAATCAGCAATCCATCACGCGTTCCCCGCTGCTGCGGTGTGGTCAGAAGCAAACAGCTGCCACACAACATCTAGTGGGTATATCGTGTCGGCATCACTACCGCTAGCATACAGGAGTGTTTTGCGGGTGTCAATGATTTTGACAGTGTTCGTCACTGAATGCTATACTCGCGTAGGTCTATTTTAGAACTCTGAGGAGGCACACATGCCGTTTACATTGCCAGCCCTGGCATACGATGTCGCAGCGCTTGAGCCGCACATCGATGCCGCCACCATGACGATTCACCATGGCAAGCACCACGCAGCCTATGTCACCAACGCCAACAATGCGTTGAATGACCATAGCGCGTTGCAGGCGTTGAGCGCCGAAGCACTGCTCGCCAAAATCAGCGATACCCCAGACAGCATCCGACAGGCCCTCATCAACAACGTCGGCGGCCACGTCAACCACACCATGTTCTGGGAGTTGATGACCCCCGGCGGCTCAAAGGTCCCAACCGGTACCTTGTCCGTTGCAATCACCAACACATTCGGCGGATTGGACCAGCTCAAAGCTGCCGTCAACGACGCCGGTATGAAGCGTTTCGGTAGCGGTTGGAGCTGGTTGGTCAGCGACGCAGCCGGCACCCTCAAGGTCATCAGCACAGCAAACCAAGACAGCCCATTGATGCAGGGCTTGACCCCCATCCTGGGCGTCGACGTCTGGGAACATGCCTACTACCTCAACTATCAAAACCGCCGCGCAGACTATCTGGCAGCATGGTGGAATATTGTGAACTGGGACGTCGTAGCCAAAAAATACGGCCGCTAGTCATTCATTCATCACCAATGTCTGAGTGTTCATCATTGAGATGCGGAGTTCGGCTTGTGCCGAACTCCGTTTTTCACCCTAGTTCTCCTATGCATCTGTGGTACAATACCCGCTAGATGCGCCGGTGTCCCTTTTTTCTGTCGATTGCAAGGAGTCAATACGCATGGCTATCGAAAAGTCAACCTGGACCACGAAAGCTGGTCTCGCTCAGATGCTCAAGGGTGGCGTCATTATGGATGTCATCGACGTAGAGCAAGCCAAAATCGCTGAAGAAGCCGGTGCAGTAGCCGTCATGGCACTCGAGCGCGTCCCTGCAGATATACGCAAACAAGGCGGCGTCGCTCGCATGAGCGATCCCGAGCTGATTATCCGCATCAAGGAATCCGTCACCATCCCGGTCATGGCCAAGGCACGTATCGGTCATTTTGTCGAAGCACAAATCCTCGAAGCACTGGGCATCGACTATATCGATGAATCCGAAGTATTGACACCTGCCGATGACGAATTCCACACCGACAAGCACAAGTTCAAGATTCCGTTTGTCAACGGCTGCAAAAACCTCGGCGAAGCGCTGCGCCGCATCACCGAAGGTGCTGCCATGTTGCGCACCAAAGGCGAAGCCGGCACCGGGAACGTCGTCGAAGCAGTCCGTCATGCACGCACCGTTTTTGGCGAAATCCGCAAGCTCCATGGCATGTCCGAAGACGAACTCTTCACCGCTGCCAAGAACCTGCAGGCTCCATACGATTTGGTGAAGTCCGTTGCACAGGCAGGTCGCCTGCCCGTCGTCAACTTTGCTGCCGGTGGGATTGCCACCCCAGCAGATGCTGCGCTGATGATGCAAATCGGTGTCGACGGCGTGTTCGTTGGGTCGGGCATCTTCAAGTCCGGTGATCCTGCCAAACGTGCCAAGGCAATCGTGCAGGCCACCACCCACTTCCGCGATGCAGCAATCATCGCTGAAGTCAGCAAGAATCTCGGTGAGGCCATGGTCGGCATCGAAATCAGCAAATTGCCACAGGATCAACTGTTGGCAAACCGCGGCTGGTAATTCCTTTCAGAGGACGACCACGTGCGGCGCACGTGGTCGTCTTTTCACATCAGCGGAGGGGCTATGACAGTCGGAGTACTTGCGCTCCAAGGCGCATTTGTCGAGCACGAAGCAATGCTTGTCGGCATCGGTGTCGAAGTCCGTCAGATACGCTTACCCCGTGACCTCGCTGGGATTGACCGTCTCATCATCCCTGGCGGCGAGAGTACCACTATCGGCAAGCTGATGGTGATGTATGATTTGCTTATCCCGTTGCGCGAACGGATCAGCGCTGGGATGCCCACTTGGGGTACCTGTGCAGGGGCAATTTTGATGTCACGCACCATCCTCGACGGTCGCCCCGACCAACCTGCCTTGCAGGTCATGGACATCGAGTCGCGGCGCAATGCCTTTGGGAGCCAGCTTGATAGCTTCGAAGCCGATATTGACATGACGGGTCTCGACGCGCCATTCCATACGGTCTTTATCCGTGCCCCTATCCTCCAAAATCCCGGTCCGTCCTGTCAAGTGTTGGCGAGCCTCCCCGATGGTCGTATCGTGGCAGCCCAACAGAAACACATGCTGGCGACTTCGTTCCACCCAGAGTTGACGACCGATGACCGTATCCACCGATACTTTCTCACACTCTAGCTGGTGAGGGTCTATGAATCGTGTCCTCACGCCTCCAGATGTATTGACACTGCGGCACAAGCCGCGCGCACTGGCGTTGCTTCATCCCGATGCGATGCTACTGACTGCGCATCGGCCGTTCCTTTATGGGATACGGTCGTTGCTGAGTACGCATGGTCGGTACAGTAGTTCTTTCATCCGCGATGGCGCAGTGAGTGCAGTGTTGCATGCACAGGCACCGGTCACCCGACCCGAACGCGCATTGGTTGCATTGGCGAGCTATGGTCCCGAGATGCGCTACCCGAGCGACCACGACATATGGTTCCGCTTGCTCGAAGCCCATGTCATCGACAGTGGCAATCAGCAGGTCCAACGGCTGTATGCGACGTTGTCATTCGAGAGTGACGACCTGAGCGAAATTTTTCGCCAGAGTGGCTATAGTTGCTATGCACGCCAAACGGTATACCGCCTCGAAGGTCCCGATTGGAATCAAGGGACCCGCTTTGCAGCACTCCAGCCGCAATCACGTCAAGACGTGTGGGGCGTCCATCAGCTCTATGGTGCGGTCACTCCCAAACCAGTCCAACACGCTGAAGCCCGCACCGCGCGCGACTGGGGGTTACCCATCGCCACGCCGTGGGACGAACACAAACTGCGCGCCTGGGTGCTGCGCCACGACGATCGTGTGATTGCGTCCATGCGAATCAAGAGTAGTCGGAGCGCGCATGTTATCAGCCTGCTGGTACATCCCGATGTTCGTGCCGATGTCGCCGATATGCTCCGCTACGGCATGAGCCAAATCGCTGACAGCCTGCCGATCTGGCTGATTCTACGCGAATACCAAGAAGAGCTCCAGTGGCCAGCCCAGGACCTCGGATTCCATCCGTTGTATGAGCATCATCTGATGGTGCGTCATACCGTCGCATTTTCACGACGGCCTGCCTTGTCACGCGTGCTTGATCCCGCCAGGGAACAAGGCACACCCATCCCATCTATCATCCCAGCCAGCGAACAAGCGAGGCATCATGTCACACCCGAACGTCATCACGAGTAATATCGACGATTTGCTCGACATCATCCCGGCCCGGGTGCGCACCCTTCTCGCAGAGGCAATCGAGCCCACCGATGACCTCCTCGAGATTGTGCTCGATCTCGGGCGCCTGCCAGAGGCGCGCTACCGCACGACATCCAATCTCTTGGGAAGCGTCGAAATCACCTTTGAAGACATCGAAGCCGTTACCACACGCATCAGTGCCTTTGGTGAAGATAATCGAGCCGGCATCCCACGTACCCTCCATCGCATCTCTGCAATGCGCAACCGGTCAGGACGCATCGTGGGGTTGACCTGCCGCGTCGGTCGTGCGGTGATTGGTACGATAAGCGTGGTCCGTGACCTGGTCGAATCGGGCAAAAGCGTCCTCCTCCTCGGTCGCCCTGGTGTCGGCAAAACGACGATGCTCCGCGAAACCGCCCGTGTCCTAGCGGACGATGCCCGCAAACGCGTCATCATCGTCGATACCTCCAACGAAATAGCAGGCGACGGCGATATCCCTCATGCGGGCATTGGCCGTGCCCGCCGCATGCAGGTGCAACGCCCGAGCGAGCAACACGCGGTGATGATCGAGGCAGTCGAAAACCACATGCCCGAAGTCATTGTCATCGACGAAATAGGCACCGAGCTCGAAGCGCAAGCCTCACGGACCATCGCCGAACGCGGCGTCCAACTCATCGGCACCGCCCATGGCCAGCTTCTCGAAAATTTGATGGTCAATCCGACCCTCTCAGACCTCGTCGGTGGGATTCAACCCGTCACGTTGGGCGACGACGAAGCCCGCCGCCGAGGTACCCAAAAAACTGTCCTCGAGCGCAAACAACCCCCTACCTTTGATATTTTGATCGAAATCCGCAATTGGGACGACGTCCTCATCTACAACAACATCGGCGAAGCCGTCGACAGCTTGCTGCTTGGTGAATCCCCTCAAGCAGAACATCGTACCCGTGCAGCCGATGGCGCAATAACCGTCGAAATGGTCACCTCAGAGCCCCCCGAAGGTTTGGCGGGACAATCCGCCCAGAGTGTGCGCCGCAGCCACAACACCGGATTTGACCGCCAGCCAGAACAACGGCGCGGCGGGCGTGGCCGTGGGAATGATCGTTTTGGCACACCTGCGCGTTCGATGGGGATGATGACATTGCCGCCGGAACGGCTGCATGGCGTCCTCCAGGATCCGTTTGTAACATCCATCCCGTCTGCTCCTCCGATTGCACCAATCGAACCCGCGGTGCCACTCAGTGCATCAATTACGCACCGCATCTACCCGTTCGGCTTGAGTCGTGACAAGGTCGAAAAGGTCGTGCAAGGCCTGCATGTGCCAGCGGTCGTGGTCCGTGACCTCGATGAAGCAACCATGGTCATGACCATCAAAAACTATTACCGCCAAGGCTCAGCCCGCCTGCGTGGTGCCGAACAGCGCAATCTGCCCATCTACGTGCTCCGCGCATCGACGGCCATCCAAATAGAGCGCCAGTTATTGGATATCTTTGGCATCGAAGTCCCAGCCCGCGGCCACGATCGCGTCGGGTCGGGAACGCCCGAAGTACAAGAAGCCATCTTCGAGGCCGAGACGGCGATTCATCAGGTGCTCAAGGGTGAAAAGAACGTTGTCGAATTGACCCCGCAGGGCAGCATCATCCGCCGGTTACAGCATCAAATGGCCGAACGGTACAACGTGACCTCAGAGAGTCGTGGCAAAGAACCACATCGTCGCGTCAAGGTCTCTCGCTAGCAGAGACGCAGAAAAAAGGGTATTATGGGACTGTTCATCACATTCGAGGGGAGTGAAGGGTGCGGCAAAAGCACCCAAGCACGGCTCTTGTATGAA
This sequence comes from Roseiflexaceae bacterium, assembly GCA_947474225.1. Taxonomy (GTDB): domain Bacteria; phylum Chloroflexota; class Chloroflexia; order Chloroflexales; family Roseiflexaceae; genus UBA965. Next base: position 13,779 of record CANJHS010000029.1, read on the forward strand.
CACACACGCACATTGGGGTACAACGTCATCCATGTGCGCGAACCAGGCGGTACGCCGATTGGCGATCAAATTCGTGCCATCGTGCTCGGGATGAACAATACCGAGATGGATCCGATTGCCGAATCGTTGCTCTTTTCGGCGTCTCGCGCACAGCTCGTGCATCAGGTCATCCGCCCCCATCTCGCGGCAAATGGCATCGTGATTTGCGATCGCTACGCTGATTCGACCTACGCATACCAAGGGTACGGGCTCGGTCGCAATCTTGCAGATTTGCGCACATTGACGGCGATTGCAACAGACGGATTGGTCCCTGACGTCACTATGTGGTTACGAATCGACCCTGCTATTGGTCTGCAACGCAAATTGCATCCAGATGCTGCACAAGTCGAATGGAATCGGCTCGATGCACACGAATTGGCATTCCACCAACGAGTCGCCAGCGGATATGCGGCACTTGCTGAAGCTGAACCTGGTCGTTGGGTAGCCTGCGATGCACATCTTTCTATTGAGGCGCTCGCAGCCCACATACGTACCAATCTGACGCCGTACCTACAGACAGGACGCGTTGCGATATCTCCGGTTAATGAAAGGACCACCCCATGAAGCTTTTGATAGCCGTCGTCCAACGTCAGGATGCAGGCGACCTGGTCGATGCACTGACCGCTCGCAGCCACCGTGTGACACGCATCAGCAGTGAAGGCGGGTTTCTCCGTGAAGGCAATATTACCCTGCTCATCGCCGTCGAAGACGAACAGGTCGAAGCCGTGATGCAACTCATTCATACACACTGCAACATGCGTATTCGCTACATTTCACCCTTGCCGCCTGTCGCCGAATCGGGTGAATTTTACCCACCGACTCCGGTTGAAGTCCAGGTCGGCGGAGCAACCGTGTTTGTGCTGAATGCCGATTCAGTTACGCGCGTGCTCAGTTAGGAACATCCGCGCATTCGTGCGTAAATGGTAGATTGTGATGTGAGGGGAGTCTATTGTGGATATAGGTGGAACGCTGGGAGTGCTCGGTCCCATTCTCGATTTGCTCAAATGGGTCGTCGCTGGCTATGTGATATTGCTTTGGATGGCCAGCGTCATCTGGACGTATCGCGACATTCATGCACGCACCGAAGAGACGTTGCTCCAAGTGCTCGGAGTCTCACTGGCACTGATTATCCCGTTTGCGGGGCTCGGTATCTACACGTTGCTACGGCCACGACAGACCATCTCGGATCGCTACGAGCGTTCACTCGAAGAAGAATATCTGCGCCACGATATCGAAGAGCAGTTCGTCTGCCCACAATGCCAGCGCGGTATCGACCACGAGTATATCCTTTGCCCACACTGTCATACCGGCTTGCGTCGCCGCTGTATCGCATGCGACCGCGTCATCGACCTGACATGGGCCATTTGTCCGTTCTGTGGTGATGATGGTTCGGGCATGGTCGGCCGCACAACGAATGTACGACTGCCCAACGTCAGTCGATCGGAATATTAATGAACCGCGTGTCGATGTATCTTGCCGCATGCGCTATCGCACTCGCGGGATGTGGTGTTGCGCCGGCAACGGGCCAACCCGTTGACACAACTGGTCCGGTCACCCTGCTGTCTGAACGAACGCCCAATCCCCGTGCTTTTGGCGATCCAAAAGCCCCGATTGTGATGCGTGAATTCAGCGACTATCAGTGACCATACTGCGCACAATACGTCCGTGAGACGTACCCCCAACTGATGAAGGACTATGTCGACACCGGCAAGGTCTACCTCGAACTCTATGATTACCCGTTGATGGCGATACACCCTGGGGCGCTCGTGGCAGCGCAAGCAGCCAATTGTGCTGCCGAGCAGGGCGCATACCGCGAGATGCGTCAGCATCTGTTCGACGGAGCCCAGAACAAAGAATGGCGCGATGGATCGATAGATGACATGACGCTGTTCGGCAATTATGCGAGTGACATCGGACTCGATAGAAGTCTATTCGATAGTTGTGTGACAACCAACCGACATTTGTCGCAGATCAAATCCGATATCGCCTTTGCAGAAAAAAACGGGGTCCGCAGTACGCCGACATTCATTATCAGAGACCGCCTCTATGCCGGCGCGCAACCCTACGCGGTGTTCAAGCAAGTTCTCGATACCATGTTGGACCCACCGTAGGGTTGTTGATTGCGTGAAGGAACCGGTGTTGCCTATGGCAACACCGGTTTTTTGTTTTGCCTTCTGGTAATGCGGTGGTAATGCCACGACCGTATGGTATCACCAGAAGGTGGCATGATGCATACGAAAAAATCGCTTCGACTCGCTGAATTCGATTACTCGAGACCTGGGTATTACTTCGTGACGACCACCGTCAGGAATTTCAGACGCGTATTTGGGAGCACTGTCGATGAACTGATGATCCACAACGAAAGAGGGCTCATAGCCGTCGACTGTTGGGAGCAAATTCCCTACAGTTACCCGAGTCTAGTCCTGCATACGTATGTTGTGATGCCAAGTCACGTGCATGGAATCATCGAAATAACGCACAATGCAACGCGAGCGAGAACATCATCCAAACATGACGGATCTGATGACTACAGACCATCAGATTATCTCTTGAGTCAAGCAATGGGATCATTCAAAGCTGCAGTAACGCACAGAATAGACGAAAGTGTCAAGTTCAAGGGGCAAAGCTTTTGGTACCCCGGATTCATGGACCGAATAATCCGCAACGCGTCCGAGTACAACCAGAAGACGCAATACATAATCGATAATCCTCGACGATGGCATGAACGTGAAGAACGTCGCCGCAAAAATTGCTAAGTCGCCACCATGGCGGCGACCTCCGGCATCACACCGTGCGCCGGGGGGCATGCTCCCGCGGCCACATCCCTCCCCGTCGCCACCACGGCGGCGACCTCCGGCACCACACCGTGCGCCGGGGGGCATGCTCCCGGCCATATCCATCCCCGTCGCCACCATGGCGGCGACCAACGCTTCGTCTTTTCCGGCAACACACCGTGCGCCGGGGGGCTTGCTCCCGCGGCCACATCCCTCCCCGTCGCCACCATGGCGGCGACCTCCGGCACCACACCGTGCGCCGGGGGGCATGCTCCCGGCCATATTCATCCCCGTCGCCACCATGGCGGCGACCTACACCGTGCGTTGAATCCGCCGCGCATTGAGCACATCTTGCAAAATAATAGAAGCCGCGACTTCGTCGATTTTGGCTTTGCGTTGCTCTGGTCGCAGACCTGCTTCCATCATGATGCGGTCTGCTTCGGCAGAGGTATAGCGCTCGTCAAAGGTGGTAATTGGTTGTGTTACGAGTGGGGTAAGCGCCGTGATAAAGCCACGAATGCGGGCAGCTTGCGGGCCTTCGTTGCCATTGAGTGACAGTGGCAGTCCAACAACTATTTCGTCGACGTATTCCAGCGTCATGATTTTGGTGAGTTTCTGGACGAACACGGCAAACGGCGTCGCATGCAACGTCGCATAGGCAGATGCAACGGTGTGGGATTCATCGCTGAGGGCAACGCCGATGCGCTTTTCACCCACATCGAGTGCCAAAATACGACCACGTGGTGCACTCATCGCCGTCACCTCTACAAAAAACGACGCCCAAGGTTGCCCTCGAGCGTCGTTACATCGCTTCCTTAGTCCAAATTCAACAGTTGCCGTGCGCTAACGAGGACGGCGTCGACATTGGCGGTGTCTTTGCTGCCTGCTTGTGCGACATCGGGGCGACCGCCACCGTTGCCACCCATGACAGGGGCCAGTTCTTTGACCAAATTACCGGCGTGCTTGCCCATTACACTTTTGCCGACCATCACAAGCAGTGCCGCTTTGTCTGCGAGCACACTGGTAAGGACGACCACTGCAGCCGGCTGTTTATTGATGAGTTGCTCGGCGAGTTCACGGAGTTGGACACCGTCGTTGCCATCGACGCGCATGAGGACATAGGTGACACCCTCTTTGACAAGAGCATTGGCCAACAAACTGTCTGCCTGGCTTCCGGTGGCGGCTGACGTGAGCACCTCGAGGGCCTTTTGGTTGGTTTTGAGGTCGGTGAGTATGGACTCGATACGCTCTGGTATCTGCGCGGGCGTAACACCCAACCGATTGGCGATGCCGCGCAAGGCGTCGAATTGCTCTTCGACCCATTGCTCTGCGCCGAGGCCGGTGACGGCTTCGATACGGCGCACACCGCCGGCGACGCTGGCCTCTGAGACGATCCGGACCACTCCTATCTCGCCGGTGCGGTTCACATGCGTGCCACCACAGAGTTCTTGTGAGTCGCGGCTGACGTAGCTGGGCTCACCGACATTGCTGCCAGAGGTTGCATGGACGAGGCGCACGCGATCACCGTATTTTTCACCGAACAAGGCAATTGCCCCTTTGTCGAGGGCGTCTTGGTATGGCATTTCGGCCCAGGTGACGGACTGATCGGCACGCACCCACGTATTGACGCGGCGCTCGATGTCGCGTTGCTGCTCGACACTGACTGATTTGTTGTGGGTGAAGTCGAAGCGCAGTCGCTCGGGTGAGACGTATGACCCAGCCTGTGCGGCGTGTTCACCCAGCACATCACGCAATGCACGCTGTAACAAGTGGGTAGCGGTGTGATTGCGTTGAATGTGGCCGCGGCGCACGCCATCGACGACTGCGTGTGCGACCGATCCACGGGCGATAGAACCACTGGAGACGACACCAATGTGTACGATTACGCCAGGGATGGGCCGTTGCGTGTCGGTTATCTGGACCGTCCCGGTGGCGGTGGTGAGGGTACCGCTGTCACCGACTTGTCCACCCGATTCCGCATAAAACGGGGTGCGGTCGAGGACGATTTGGACCTCGGTGCCGACGGTTGCGTCGTGCTTGATGTCGTCTGCACTGATGAGCGCGGTGATGGTACCGTCACCGCTGAGGTGCGTATAGCCGATGAACGTCGAGGGGCTGAGGTTGAGCTCGGCCCACACTTCGGTGTCGGCTCCACGCTTGAAGTTGGCGCTCGCACGTGAGCGCCCGCGCTGCGCAGCCATTGCGGTATCGTAGGCGGCGACGTCGACGGTCATGCTGTGTTGGGCCGCGATTTTTTCGGTCAGGTCGAGGGGGAAGCCATCGGTGTCTTTGAGTTTGAATGCTTCTTCACCGGGGATACTTATGCCACCTTTGGTTTTCACCTGACCAATAATCACATCGAGCTTGACCAAACCGCTCGACAACGTGCGCAAGAATTGGGCTTCTTCGGCCTCGACCGTCTCGAGGATGAAGGCACCGCGGCTTTTGAGCTCAGGATAGGCAGTGCCCATCAATTCAATCAGTTTGGCGACGATAGTGGTGAAAAACGGCTTGTCGAAGCCGATGAGCCGGCCCTGATAGACCGCGCGACGCAGGATGCGGCGGAGCACATACGATCGCCCGGTATTGCCCGGCAAAACGCCATCGGCAATCAGGAATGCGACCGATCGACTATGGTCGGCTACCGCGCGGTAGGGTGCCACATTGGCACGGTAGTCGGCTTCGGTTTTGTGGCCGAGGTGCTTGATGGTATCGATGAGCGAGACGAATAAATCGGTGTCGTAGGTGTTTTTGACGCCTTGGAGTACCATGGCGATGCGCTCGAGTCCCATGCCGGTGTCGACCGACGGCCGTGGCAACGGTTGCATGGTGCTGCGCTCGAACTGCATAAAGACGTTATTCCAGATTTCGACATAATCAGGGTCATCGCTGTTGACACCTTCGGCCGACATCCTGGAGAGGTCTTCACCGAGGTAGACGGTGATCTCTGAGCATGGGCCACAGGGACCGGTGTCGGCCATGACCCAGAAGTTGTCTTTTTCGCCGAAGCGGAGGACGCGGTCCGGACTAGCGCCCGCTTTGACCCACATCGCTGCGGCGTCTTCGTCGGCAGGAACCTGCTCGTTGCCCTGATAGACGGTGAACCAGAGGCGCTCGACGGGGAGTTCGAATACCTTGGTCAACAGCTCCCACGCCATCGGAATGGCTTCGGCTTTGAAGTAGTCACCGAACGAAAAGTTCCCCAACATTTCGAAAAATGTATGGTGGCGCGGTGACGGACCGACCTCTTCGAGGTCGTTGTGTTTACCCGAGACGCGCAGACACTTTTGGGCGGTCGTGGCTCGGGTATAGGGTCGTTGCTCGAGCCCGAGGAAGGTGTCTTTGAACTGCACCATGCCCGAATTGGCAAACATGAGGGTCGGGTCATTGCCCGGAATAAGCGAAGAGCTCGGCACAATTGTATGACCGCGTTCTGCAAAGAACGTGAGGTACGCATGGCGAATCTGGTCACTCGTCAACTTTTTCATCGTCGCTCCGATTGACACACACCGATATGTGTGTTATCCAATCCTTACACATAATGTCTATTGTAGCCGACGCATCGCAGACGCGTCAACAGAACCTTATCGGTACGCCGATGCGGGGAATTGAGGTTTTAGGATGCAAGCACTCCTCCGCGATGCCCGCCAATGCGCGGTGTGCACCAACACCACGACCTACACCTGCGTCAATCCGCGCATGCAGGTTGACAGTTACGATCTTGACGGCAGACCGTATGAATTGAGTATTATCGCGTTGCCGTATTGGGTCCAACAGTGTGGCACCTGCCGGCACTGCACCGCAGATGTCCGCCTTGTCCACCCTGATGCACGGACAATTGTCAAAACCACCGCGTATTTGGCAATTCTCAACGACACCGGCTATCCGTTTTTGGCACGAGAATATTTGGCTGCAGCACATCTCTGCCGCATGATTGAACACTATGCTGATGCAGGCTTGCATGCCCTCCGGGCCGCCTGGAAGTGTGAAGACATGGTGCACCCGATGGCGGGGTTCTGCCGCACACAGGCAATTCAATCGTTCGAACGTGCGCTCCAACAGAACCAACCGGTGGGGTCGGGTACCTTTGACAGTGCAATCATCATCGGTGACATTTGTCGCCGAAACGGCGACAGCGCCTCTGCGTTGCGTTATGCCCAACAGGCGGGATTGCTGGCCACGGACGATGCACAGCGCGAAATAGCGAGCCAACTGTTGCAGGCTACTGATGCCGGCATACGCACGCGCATCGCCCGCAGTGCTGCTACCAATGAACAACGACGGTCGCTTCGGGAGTCGTAACATCAATGATGGCTGCCCGCCCTTCACGTCGTTCGACAATGCGGACGGCACCATTTGGTGTGCTGACCACGCCACTACAACCCGTTGCTTGGAGCGGAATCGGGATGACCACCTGGTACGAATCTGCACCGGTGACATCGACCGAGGCCCAACAATTGTCTTGGTGCCATCGATAGGCTACATAGCCCGACCCAGACGCGTAGCGGACCGTGGCGGCAGCGTCACTGAGACCCGCATACATCCACTGTGGTGCCACCAGCGCAGCGTGGAAATTATCACTTTGGTCAACAACCCCGACCGCCCCTTCGACAAACGCGTTCAGCATTGTTGCGGCACCCCAGCCGTCGGTGCTGATGGTGTCTGGTGTGCCGACGCCCTCAGCGCCGTCTGGCGCGTACCAGAGAAAGCTGCGCCCGCGGCTCAACATTCCCAACCAATAATAATCCAACGTTGCAAAGCCATAGGTCGCACGGCCCATGCGGAACGCCCCACGGGCCAACTCGCCACCGACCATGGGCATGATGCCGCCGTTGACGTAGTTGCCGGGAATTTCTCCTGCACGGCCACCCAGACCGATTGAACCGACCGGGAATGGCGGATCGATGGAATACCATTCGGCAAAGACGCCATCTCGCCGACGACTGATGTAGGTGTCGAGAATGGCATCGCTTTGTGCATCGTCGAGGACGCCCCGATTGAGGGCGTATGCATTCGACAAACTGAGCTGTTGCTCCATATCGAGCCCAGCGATCGCATATGGTTGATCAAAAACAAAATGACGGTAGAAATGACCATTCCAACTCAGAGCATTGAGACGCTGCAAGATGCCGTCGGCAACGGAACGCCAGACTGCGGCCAGCGCCGGATCACCGACCCGCTCCTCCAGTGTGGCCAGCATGCGCAACGCCTGCACCATGCCGGTGTTGTCGCCATGGAATATACCCCAGCGCGTCGCTGCGTCTATCTCGTGGCGTGGAGCGGCGGATGGCGCAACTTCGAAATCCCATGTATCAATAGTGAATGGCCGACGCAACAGGCCTTTGGTTGCATCCCAGCGCAATGGGTTCTGCAGACTAAAGTTGACTGCACGGCGCATCCCAGCCAAGTGAGTGCGGGCGAAGTCGTCTCCTGCACCGACTTGCCATGCCTGATACATACCTTGGATGAACAGGTACTCCACATCTGACTCGACCGGGGTGCGATACGGCACATCGGTATAAGGAGCACGGGCGAGATAATCGGGAAAGCTGCCATCGGCTGCTTGTAAGCCAGCAAACGCATTGAGTGTCGATGTCATGTCGGCATCGAAGTAACGTGCCCCGCGCATCTGATAGACGTGGTCACGCAACCAGATGAGTGGACTATCGGGCGAACGATAGCCGTGTACCACCGATCCATCGGCGGTAGGCAAATCGAGAATCGCACCGCGCATGATGGTCGTCGCTGCAGGAATGAACTGATCGTAGCGCTCAACACCAGTGTGAACCTCGGTATTAGGACTCAGATTGTAGAGCGCGGGGTTGGTGGCGATAATCGCACCTGTCGGCGTGCCGTTGGGCATCCAGACAATTCCTGCAGATACCCCGGATGCACCACGCGGCGTAATCGACGCACACGCTGATCCGTTGACGAGGTCGATCGGAGTTGTGCTTATGGTGCGCATTCTGGAGTCATTGATAATCAGACTCGCGGCGCCAGTCGGCCCATTGGGGATGGCGACACAGACAGACAATGGGACGAGCGGTTGCACGGGACCAGTGACTGTGATGTATGGCGGCGGCGCATTGAGCTCTTCGGCATTGGCAACATGGCCAATCCCCAACACCAACACGACGAGCAACAAACTGATGATTCGGGGCAAACGATGCATAGAAGTACTCACGCGAGACGATAACAATTCATTGTAGTGTGTTCCTTCCGACATGTCGCTGATAATACGATGATAATGAGGAGAGTTATCAGTTATCAGTTATCAATTGGTGTTTCAAACGGTAGGGCAGAGGAACCGAGTGCGCAGTGAAAATTGAAAAGGGCCGAAAGAAGAGTTCCGTGGAAAGTATTTTTTGCAATGCAGCTGTTATTATCTGCGTCCTCTGCTGCGCTTCACCTCTGCGTGATTGTCGCTCCTCTCAGGTATCAGTTCACATATGTGCGTACGTAATTACGTTATAGTGCACTATTCGCAATTTTTGTGAGGTATCTATGAGACTGAAACATTTTGTGTTCGTTGTCTTGCTGGCTGTCGTGTCGTTTGGGATGCCGGTCTCACGCGCAGCTGCGGCACAGCGCTGCTTCCCCGAGACCAATCACTGCATTGATGGGCGTATCCGCGAGTATTGGGAACAAAACGGCGGATTGCCGGTATTTGGGTTCCCCATTGGCGACATGGAAGACGTCACCATCGAAGGCAAACCGGTACGCATGCAGCGCTTCGAGCGCAACCGGTTGGAATTGCATCCCGAAAATGCCCGCCCGTACGACGTGCTCCTCGGCCGCCTCGGCGCAGATCGGCTACAACAACAGGGCCGCGACTGGTACGGGTTCGCCAAAAACGGCGACACAGGCGGCTGTCAGGTCTTTGGCGAGACGGGTCATGCCGTCTGTGGCGATATTTTGAAGATGTGGAAGTCCAACGGCCTCGTCCTCGACCGCAACAAAGCCGTCAGCACCGCCGAGAGTATGGCATTGTTTGGTTTGCCGTTGTCTGATTTGCAGACCGAGACGCTGTCCGACGGCAAACAGTACCAGGTGCAGTGGTTCGAACGCGCCCGCTTCGAGCTCCATCCCGAAAACCCCGCGCCGTACAACGTCCTCCTCGGGTTGTTGGGGAACGAAGTCGGCGAGTTTGACTACTCGTTGGACGATAAGCCGATGAGTGAGTTGACGCTGAAGTTGTGGGATTTTCCCAGTGGGATGCAAATGACGTATGAAGAAAGCTATCCTTCACAGGACGCTGCAAAAACATGGGGTGACCCGACAGCAGCTGCCGAACTTTTTCAAAGAACTAATCGATTAGATTCGTATTACGCTTACTACTATGTAGGAGATAATTCTTCATTACAACTTGGAAGCGATTGGATATATTCGCTCGTCACCCATACTCGCACTCCTTCTCAAGCACACGAATTGCTTGAAGGAATGTTCAAAGAAAATTATGAGGATGCCCCTTCAGACGCAGCATCATCAATGATATTGATATCTCTTAATAATATTGACGAATCTAAATCATTTATCCGAGATTCATATAAATGTAAACTCGCACATGGAAGCACCGGTGAATGTACAGACATCTACGTATATTTCCGAAATAACAACCTCGTTGGACGAGTGACTTTTAGTGCAAACCAAAAAAATATCGACCTCCCCAAGATCACCGAATGGGCCCAAAAAGCCGCCGATCGGATGGGTCGGTAAGTTCTCCCCAATAGACCCACGTGCCCACGCACCTTCGTGCGCGGGCACGTGGGTCTATGGCATTGTTCTTTGCGTCCTCTCATGCACAGCGTCTCTGCGTGATAGACCCCACAGATTCCCGCCAAACCCACGGCGTGGATTTTCCTTCAAACCCACGGCGTGCCGTGGGTTTATTTGACATCTGGTTTTCAGCCCGCTATCATGTGCATATTGCGTTGAAGAGGAAGAGTAACCCCTCATCACGACCCCCCAGAGAGCCGACGGTTGGTGCAAAGTCGGTGGTGTCGCGAGGAGTGAATGGGCCTTGGAGCAGCGGTACGAAGGGCATCGCCTGTGTAGTACCCGCCGGAGTCTGCCACCGTTATCACGGCAGGAGATGTACCCGACACGGGCAGCATCGACAAGTGCGTCAGTCATGACGAATGCGGGGTGGCACCGCGGATGATTCATCCGTCCCCTTCCTTTCACAAGGGAGTGGCGGTTTTTTTGTACCCTTTTTTGAGCGTCGAGGAGCAACCCCATGGCACAAAAGCGCATCCTGACCGGTGATCGTCCCACCGGCAAATACCACCTCGGGCATTACGTCGGCTCGATCGCCAATCGCCTGCGCCTGCAGAGCGAGTACGAATGCTACTTCATCATCGCTGACCTGCACACCCTGACCACCAAGCCCAACAAGGCCGAAATCCAGATGGTTGAGCAGAACATCCGCGACATGATTATCGACCAGCTCGCCTGTGGCCTCGACCCCGAGAAGGTGACGTTTTATGTCCAGTCGTCGGTCAAAGAAATCTATCAGATCAACTTGATCTTCGAAATGCTCGTCTCGGTCGCACGGCTCAGCCGCCTGCCCTCGATCAAAGACATGGCCAAGGCCGCCCAGATCGACGACGAACAGCTGCCCCTCGGCTTGCTGGGCTACCCGGTGCTGCAGGCGGCCGACATTCTGATGCCGCGCGCGCACCTCGTGCCGGTCGGCAAAGACAACGAAGCGCATGTCGAAATCACGCGTGAAATCGCGCGCCGCTTCAACTTCCTCTACGGCGAGGTCTTCCCCGAGCCGGATGTGCTCGTGCCCGAAGGCGGCACCCTCATCGGCACCGACGGCCAAGCCAAGATGTCCAAGAGCCTCAACAACACCATCCTGCTGTCGGACGACGCCAAAACCGTCGAGACCAAGGTGCGTGCCATGTATACCGACCCGGCCCGCATCCGCGCCGACATCCCGGGCAAGGTCGAGGGCAACCCGGTGTTCATCTACCACGATATCTTTAACCCGGACAAGCCCGAAGTGAACGACCTCAAGGACCGCTACCGGACCGGCAATGTGGGCGACGTCGAGGTCAAAAAGAAGCTGGCTATCGCCATCAACAACTTCCTCGAGCCGATGCGCGAACGCCGGGCGGTCTACGAGGCCAAACCCAAGCTCGTCGACGAGATTCTGCAGGCCGGCAACGCCAAAACGCGCAAAATCGCCCAAGAAACCGTGCGTATGATGGACGACGCCATGGGCTTGTTGTACTTCAAGGACTAATGACCCCGTAGCGCCATGGAATCGCTCTGTGGCGCTGCCTCTGCCCCGCGTGTGAAAGGCGTTTGTATGCAATTCATTCCGTCACTGACCGAGATGCAGGCCTTGACCAGCCAAGGCAACCTGTGCCCGGTCTACACCGAGATCGCTGCCGACCTCGAAACGCCCGTGTCGGCGTACCTCAAGACCGCCCAAGGCCCGTGGACCTTTTTGCTCGAGTCGGTCGAAGGTGGCCAACACCTAGCGCGCTATTCGTTCATCGGCACCGAGCCGTACCTGACGCTGCGTATGAGCGAGGGCAAGGCACACGCCGTCCAAGCCGGCTACAAGCAGACCATTGCATACGATGACCCACTCGAACTGTTGCAGTCGTATTTGTCCGATTACCGGCCGGTGCGCCTGCCCGACCTACCCCGCTTTGTCGGTGGTGCGGTGGGCTATATGGCATACGAGACGGTCTGCCACTTCGAGCGCGTGCCCCGTCCGGCGCACGCCGACTACGACATGCCCGACGCGATGTGGCAATTCGTCGATACCTTGCTGGTGTTCGACCATGTGCGCCATCGCATCAAGGTCATCAGCCACGTGCATTTGGATGCGGTAGATTTGGCAGCGGAGTACGATCGGGTGACGGCGAAAATCCGCACCATCGTGGCCCGCTTGCGCCAACCGCTGCCCGCCGGCATGGCGCTCCAAGAGGGCGAGGCAGGCGAGAAAATCGTCCCCACCTCGAATGTGTCGTTGGGCGAGTATGTCGAACGGGTGTTGCATGCCAAGGAATATATTGCGGCGGGTGATATTTTTCAGGTGGTGCCATCACAGCGCTTTTCACGTCCGGTGAAAACGGACCCGTTCACGGTCTACCGGGCCTTGCGGACGGTCAATCCCTCGCCTTACATGTTTTATGTGACGGGGCCGGATGGCATCCTGGTGGGTGCGTCGCCGGAGTTGCTGGTGCGGGTCGAAGAGGGCATTGTCACGACGCACCCGATTGCAGGTACCGTGCCCCGCGGCAAAACGCCCGAAGAAGACGAGGCGCTGTCGCAGCAGCTGTTGCATGATGAGAAAGAAAGAGCCGAGCATCTGATGTTGGTCGACCTGGGGCGCAACGACATCGGCAGGGTCAGCAAGCCGGGGACGGTCAAGGTGCCGCGCTTTATGCAGGTCGAAAAATTCTCGCACGTCCAACACCTGGTCAGCCATGTGACGGGCGAACTGCGCGACGACATGCGCGGCATCGATGCATTGCGGGCTTGCTTCCCGGCGGGGACAGTCTCGGGCGCCCCCAAAATCCGCGCCATGCAAATCATCGCCGAGTTGGAACAATCGCGCCGTGGCGTCTATGCCGGCGCAGTGGGTCACTTGGGATTCAACGGCGACCTCGACACCTGTATTGCATTGCGGACCATCGTGATTGTCAACGGCATCGCCTATGTGCAGGCCGGCGGCGGGGTGGTGGCAGACAGTGACCCCGAGATGGAGTATCGCGAGAGCTGCAACAAAGCGGCAGCGCCGTTGCGGGCGCTGGAGTTGGCAGATCGGTTCACAACCGAGGGAGGGGTGGAATGATTCTGCTCATCGACAATTACGATTCGTTCACCTACAACCTCGTCCAGTACCTAAGCGAATTAGGCGCTGATGTGGTGGTCAAGCGCAACGACCAGACCACCGTCGCCGAGGCTGCAGCAATGCAGCCCGAGCGCATCGTGGTGTCGCCGGGACCGTGTACCCCGACCGAGGCCGGGATTAGCATCGAGATTATCAAGACGTTGGGGCCGTCTATTCCGACGTTGGGCGTCTGCTTGGGGCATCAGTCGATTGGGGCTGCATTCGGCGGGATTGTCGAACGTGCGCCGGTTGTGATGCACGGAAAGCGGTCCGCGATGAATCACGACGGCAAGGGCTTGTTTGCCGGTTTGCCACAACGCTTCATGGCGACGCGCTACCACTCATTGATTGTGCGCAAGGATGGATTGCCCAAGGATTTGATCAGCACCGCCTGGACCGATGACGATATTATCATGGGCCTCAAACATGCGAGGTATCCGATTTATGGGTTGCAGTTCCATCCAGAGTCGATTATGACCGAGCATGGGCTTGCGATGTTACAAAACTTCCTCGACGCATAGGAACAACCAATGCCGCACATATCTGTCATCCCCGACGTCGCGCTGACCGCAGCCCAACGCACAGAAATCCGTGCGCTGCTCGATGCAGCATTCGAAGGCGATTTCTCGGATGCCGATGCTGATCATGCGGCCGGGGGTATCCGTGTGCTCGCCACGGACGGCGACACCATCATCGGACATGCAGCCCTGGTCGGGCGCCAGATGCAGTTCAATGGAGTGACCGTCACGGTTGGCTATGTCGAAGGCGTGGCAGTGCATCCCGACCGGCAAGGGCAAAGGCATGGATCTGTCCTGATGCGCATGATCGATGAAAACGCACAGAAAACATATGCGCTGACGATGTTGTCGACGGGTGTGCAGGAATTCTACGAAAAACTGGGCTGGGTGCGATTTTTAGGCAAAAGTTATGTCTCCGAAAATGGACAGATGGTGCGCACAGCAGACGAAGACGCCGGCCTGATGGTGCTCGCCGAACATCCGTCATGGAACGTAGCCGGCTGTCAGATTGTGTGCGATTGGCGCATCGGTGACGTGTGGTAGCCCATGGACCTGCGTCCATGGGCACGGAGCGGATTATTCTGGCGTAGCCTCAGTCCATGGGCACGGAGCGGATTATTCTGGCGTAGCCTCAGTCCATGGGCACGGAGCGTACCTCACCCGTCGGATGTGATCCCGTCACATCAATCTAGGGGCGAGGTATACCTCGCCCGTATTGGGCATACCTCGCCCCTACGGGGTTGGCAACGAATCGAAGAGCTGTTTTTTTTCGTCCATCCAGGCAATCATGGTCGCTGGATTTTGCATGAGGACCGACATGGCCTCCATTGCTGCCAGGTGGGGCGCGTCCTTGGCGGCGAACATGGCACGGACATGGGCTTGGGATTGAGCTGCCATGTCGTCAAACGTATCGGCATGGAACGCATGGTCGCAGGCACCACCGAGTTGGCGGCAGGTCATGGTTTTCATGTGAAAAATCCTTTACAGATAGCCTCTTTTTGACGGAGCTCCTGGTGTGGGGAAGCGTGGCGCGGTCTTGCGTGCGCCACGGTCAGCTCTGACCCGTCGGATACCAATTGCCTGCGATGAGCGGGAGGCGCCGAGCGCTGCTCGGCAATCGGCACAGCAGGCTGGCGTCCAGCCCTGCTGCTTTTCTCACTATAATACACAAAACAACACAACGGCGAGGAGTCTGCATGACCCATCATCCACGCCCAGAAGCAATTGCACTCGACCTCAATTGGGTCCAATCTACGACCATCAATCGCAGTGCCGTCGAACGGCGCTGTGCCTCGCATGTGGCGCGGCGCAGCGTGAAGCAGGACTATCAACTCGCCTGGCTGTTGCGGGCGATTACCTGCATCGATTTGACGACGTTGGCGGGTGACGACACGGTGGGGACGGTGCAGCGGCTGTGTGCCAAAGCGCGCCAACCGGTGCGGCAGGATCTGCTCGATGCGCTTGGTATGACGACGCAGACGATTCACGTTGGTGCGGTATGTGTCTACCACGAGATGGTATCGACGGCGGTGGCTGCACTCGCGGGGAGCGACATACCGGTGGCAGCGGTGTCGACCGGCTTTCCGGCGGGATTGAGCCCGTTCGAGACGCGCGTGCGTGAAATCGAGCTGTCGGTGGCAGCCGGTGCTGACGAGATAGACATCGTCATCTCGCGCCGGCACGTGCTCGAGGGCAACTGGCAAGCGTTGTACGACGAAATCCGCACCTTCCGGGCGGCCTGTGGCGACGCCCACATGAAGACCATCCTCGCCACTGGTGACATGGGCACGTTGACCGATGTGGCCCGCGCTTCGCTGGTGTGCATGATGGCCGGCGCGGATGTCATCAAGACGTCGACGGGCAAAGAGCCGACCAATGCGACGTTGCCGGTGAGTCTGGTGATGTTGCGGGCGATCCGCGACTTCCATCAGCGGACGGGGCAGATTGTCGGCTTCAAACCTGCGGGCGGCATCCGAACGGCCAAACAAGCACTTGATTGGTTGCTGTTGGTCGATGATGAACTGGGCCGCGAATGGCTCGATGCCAGTCGATTCCGCTTTGGGGCGAGTGCGCTGTTGGGCGACATTGAACGGCAGCTCGAGCATGGCATCACGGGGCGGTATTCGGCGGCCAACCGACATCCACAGCAGTAGAAGTGATTAGTTATCAGTGATTAGTGATCAGTTCAGTCACAAGTTAATAGTAATCAGTGATTAGTTTCTATTTACTAGCTGCTAGTTATTAATTATGAGTTCAGTTATTAGTTAGCAGTAATATGGTTTGCATGTAGATAGTTGTCATGGGTTGGTTCCTTGCTGAACCCGCTCCAGTCTGATAACTGATAACTGATAACTGATAACTGATAACTGATAACTGATAACTGATAACTGATAACTGATACCTATTGTTTCGGAGGTTCCATGGTGACAGATATATTTAACGCAATGAGCATGGGCAGCGCCCCCGAAAGTGCAGGGCCAGCACAGGCGTGGCTAGATGCACATCAGCGCCGCTTTGGCATGTATATCGGCGGCCAATGGGTGACAAACGAGAGTGCCAGTCGCTTCGACAGTATCAATCCCAGCAATGGCGCGGTACTGGCATCGCTGACACAGGCATCGATAGCGGATGTGGACACTGCCGTGGCAGCAGCGCGGGCGGCATTCCCAGGTTGGTCTGCCACGCCGGGGCACATTCGGGCACGCTATTTGTATGCCATTGCACGCCAGATTCAGAAGCACGCGCGCTTGTTTGCGGTGCTCGAGACGCTGGACAACGGCAAACCCATCCGCGAAAGCCGCGACATCGACATCCCACTGGTCATCCGTCACTTTTATCATCACGCCGGCTGGGCGCAGATTGCCGACACGGAGTTTGCTGGCTATGCGCCAGTAGGTGTGTGTGCGCAGATTATTCCGTGGAATTTCCCCCTGCTCATGCTGGCCTGGAAGATAGCCCCAGCCCTGGCCGCCGGCAACACGGTGGTCCTCAAACCGGCCGAATGGACGTCACTGACGGCGTTATTGTTCGCCGAAATCTGCCACGACATCGGTCTGCCGGACGGCGTGGTGAACATCATCACCGGCGATGGCTCCGTCGGCTCGGTCTTGGCGCATCATCCCGATGTGAACAAAATCGCCTTCACGGGGTCGACGGCCGTGGGTCGCCGCCTTCGCGAGGGTTCTGCTGGCAGCGGCAAGGCGTTGTCGCTCGAACTCGGGGGCAAATCACCGTTTATTGTGTTTGGTGATGCAGACCTGGATGCGGCGGTCGAGGGTGTCGTCGACGCGGTCTGGTTCAACCAGGGCCAGGTGTGTTGTGCGGGGACGCGGTTGCTGATGGATGAGCGGATTGCTCATGAATTCACCATGCGCTTGACACGCCGCCTGCACACACTGCGGGTGGGTGACCCGCTGGACAAGACCATTGATATGGGGGCGATAATTTCGGAGCGCCAGCTCGAACGGATTCGTCATTATGTCGAACTCGGCGTCGCCGAAGGGGCGGTTTGTCACCAGCCGGTGTTGAGCCTGGGCGAACAGGGATTCTATTACCCACCCACCCTGTTGACCAACGTGCACCCAGCGGCGACGGTCGCACAAGAAGAGATTTTTGGGCCCGTCATCGTCAGCATGACCTTCCGCACACCGGCCGAGGCGATTGCCTTGGCCAACAACACGCGCTATGGCCTGGCGGGGAGCGTCTGGTCGCAGAACATCGACGTCGCATTGGATGTGGCCAAGCAGATCAAAGCGGGCGTGATTTGGGTCAATTGCACCAATCAATTCGACGCTGCGGCGGGCTTTGGTGGCTACCGTGAGAGTGGATATGGTCGCGAAGGTGGCCGCGAAGGGATGTACGAATACCTCAAGGCAGTAGCGCAACCGGTTGTCGTGCCCACGCCGACCTTTGCGTTCCAGAGCGCAGACGCACACAGCGGACCCGAGATTGACCGCACCACCAAGCTGTATATCGCCGGCAAGCAGGCGAGACCCGACAGTGGCTACAGCCGCTTGATACGCAATTCAGAAGGCGACGTCATCGGTGAAGCCGGCGACGGCAACCGCAAAGACATTCGCAACGCGGTCGAAGGTGCACGGGCAGCTGCAGGGAGTTGGGCGAGCACTGCAGCGCATGGCAAAGCCCAGATTTTGTACTACATCGCCGAAAATCTGAGCATGCGGGCGGCAGAATTCGCCCAGCGTATCGCGACAGAACAAGGCATCGCTATCGATGCCGCTGCTGGACAGGTCGAATGTGCCTTGCAGCTCTGGTTCAGTGCCGCTGCCTGGTGCGACAAATACGACGGCGCCGTGCATCACACCCCCAACCGGGCAGTGGTCATGGCCATCCCCGAGCCGATGGGGGTGCTGGGGATTGTCGCACCGGAGCGTGACGCATTTGTCGGCGCAACGGCATTGCTCGCGCCGGCCATTGCGATGGGGAATACCGTGGTGCTCGTGACGAGTGAACAGATGCCGCTCTCGGTACTCGAGCTCTTGACCGTCCTCGATACCAGCGATGTGCCGCCAGGGGTAATCAACCTCATCAGTGGTGATCGCGCTGCACTGACCAAGACACTGGCCGAACACAGCGATGTCGACGCAATCTGGGCAGTGGCGGGTGCATCCACGCGCAGCATGATCGAGCGCAGTAGCATCCACAACCTCAAACGCGTGTGGGTATTGGCTGACGAAAACGATGCCTGGCGTGGGTTGCCGGCGACGGAGTTCTTGCGGCAGGCTATCCAGTGGAAGAATATCTGGTTGCCGTACGGGGCGTGATGCCATCCATTCCCGAGCATCAGACCGCAGTGCTATCCGTCCCGAGCGTCACACCGCAGTGTGATGCTCGGGACGGGGTTCGTTCGGGCGTATTGCAATAAGCCCTACTCTATCCCGTATACTGGAGGGACAATCATACCAAAGGACCCCACATGAAGCACATCGCCGTCACCGGCGGATCCGGCAAAGCCGGCCGCGCCACCATCCGAGAACTCCTGGCCCACGGCTATACCGTGCGCAATATCGATATCAATGCACCAGCCGAGGCGTTGTCGCCCTTCCAAAAGACCGATTTGACCGAACTGAGCGAGACCGTCGAGGCCATGCACGGCTGCGACGCCGTCA
The DNA here is from genome assembly GCA_947474225.1 of Roseiflexaceae bacterium. Lineage (GTDB taxonomy): Bacteria > Chloroflexota > Chloroflexia > Chloroflexales > Roseiflexaceae > UBA965. Next base: position 33,094 of record CANJHS010000029.1, read on the forward strand.
TACACTTGGCCGCCAATCCTGACCCAACCGGCCGCACCGAAGAAGTGATGTTCCGCCACAACACCGGCAGCACCTACAACGTCTTCCGCGCGGCCCAACTGCTGGGCATACAACGTGTGGTTTGGGCCTCGTCCGAGACCGCCCTCGGCTTGCCATTCGAACGCCGCCCACCCCCCACCGTCCCCGTCGACGAGACCTACAGCGCGCCCGAGAGTAGCTATGCCCTGTCGAAGCTCGTCTCCGAAGAAATGGCGCGCCAATTCGCCAGCTGGTCTGGCGCCACCTACGTCGGTCTACGCTTCACCAACATCATGGAACAGCACGACTACGCGCGCTTCGCAGGCTGGCAAGACGATCCGACGCAGCGCCAGTGGAACTTCTGGGCCTATGTCGACGCCCGCGACGTCGCCCAGGCCTGCCGCAAAAGCCTGGTGGCTCCGCTGACCGGGGCTGAGGTATTTGTCATCGCCGCGGCCGATACGTGCATGAACCGCACCAACGCAGAACTCATGGCCGCAACCTTCCCTGCCATTCACATCAATCCCGGCACCGGCCCGCACGACACGTTGTTGTCGATTGCCAAAGCCCGCAGACTCCTCGGCTACGCCCCACAGCATTCGTGGCGCAGCTAACACCGCACAGAGGTCACCGATGACGACATCCCTTGCACCCGAATTCGCCACACTGATCTCTGATTTGGGCCGTGCCATCGGCCCCAAATACGTGCTCTGGCGCCTCGAAGAACTGATGATGTACGAGTTCGACGGCAGCGCCCTCGATTTGGCCCGCCCAGATATCGTGGTGGTACCAGCATCGACCGAAGAAATCGCCGCGGTGGTCAAAATCACCGCCGCTGCTGGATTCCCCATCGTCCCGCGTGGCGGTGGCACGGGGTTGTCGGGTGGATCGGTGCCCGCCGCCGGTGGAGTGGTGATTGCAACAAGTAGGATGCAAAACGTCCTGCACGTCGACCCGGTCTCCCGCACCGCCATCGTGCAACCCGGCCTCATCAATACCGAATTGAGCGAATACACCCTGCCCTGGAACCTGCACTTCGCGCCGGATCCCTCATCCCAAAAGGCCTCGACTATCGGCGGCAACAGCGCCGAGAACGCCGGTGGCCCGCACTGCCTCAAGTACGGCATCACCACCAATCATGTCTTGGCGGCAACGGTTGTATTGGCGGATGGAAGTATTTTGCACATCGACACTACCGCCCCCGACCGGCCCGGCTATGATTTGCTCGGCGTCATCGTCGGCAGCGAGGGCACATTGGGTATTGTGACCGAGATTACCGTGCGCCTGACGCCCAACCCCGAGGGCGTCAAAACGTTTTTGGCAATCTTCGACGACCTCGACAGCGCGTCTGACACGGTATCGGCAATCGTGGCCCAGGGCGTGATCCCGGCGGCGCTCGAAATGCTCGAGGGCCAGGGCATCGCACTGGTCGAACAATCCGTCCACGCCGGCTACCCGCTCGACGCACAGGCGGTGTTGTTGATCGAAATCGACGGTACCGACGAAGAAATCGAAGATCAGACCGCCCGCATTGAATACATCTGCAGCCACTTCGAGGCCCGCGAACTGCGTGCCGCCAAAGACGAAGAGCAACGCAAAAAGCTCTGGGCAGGCCGCAAAGGTGCCTTGGCAGCCTGTGCCCGCCTGGCGCCGCACTACCACATCCAAGACGGCGTGGTGCCACGCTCACGCTTGACCGAGGTGTTGCAACTGACGCGTGAGGTGGCCAAGCGCCAGCGCGTCCACATCGTGAATATCTTCCACGCAGGCGATGGCAATCTGCACCCGTTGATTTTGTTCGACATCCGCGAGCCCGGCATCATCGACCGGGCCATAGCCGCCAGCGAAGAAATCATGCGTGAGTGCATCCGTGTGGGCGGCTCGATTAGCGGTGAGCACGGGATTGGAATTGAAAAACGCGATTACATGAGTTTGCTGTTTAACGAAGACGATTTGTGGGCAATGCGTCAGATGCGGGCGTGCTTTGATGCAGTCGGCGTCATGAATCCCTGCAAACTCATCCCCACCGGTGCGTCGTGCGGAGACATCAAACACGCCCGTGGCGCAGCCAAAGCCCTCGCCGCTGGCGCGTGGATCTAGGAGCAGCAGATGTACCGACCCAGTACCATCCAAGAACTCGCCAGCCAGATCCGCGACCACCGCGGGCCGCTCATGCCACGCGGCAGCGGCAGCCATCAAGCACTGGGCAATGCCCCTGTCGCCGATAGCACCGTCATCGACACAACACTGCTGCGCACCGTGAGCGATTACATCCCATCGGATTTGACCATCACCGTCGGTGCCGGCATCACCCTCGGCGCCCTGCAGGAACTGCTCAAGCCCAACAATCAATGGCTGCCATGGGACGCCCCACAACACCACAGTGCCACCATCGGTGGTTTGCTGGCGGCCGGTTTGAGTGGTCCGTTGCGCCATAGTGCCGGCACACCACGTGACTGGGTATTGGGCATGCACACGGTGTCGGGCGATGGGCGCATCCTCAAGAGCGGCGGCAAAGTGGTCAAAAATGTCGCCGGCTACGACGTCCACAAACTGCACATCGGTGCATTGGGGACCTTGGGGGTCATTGCAGAGGTGTCGTTCAAAATCGCGCCGTTGCCCAACGCCGACCAGAGCTTGGCCTTTGTCTGTCGCGACCTGCTGCATGCCTATACGCTGGCGTACCAACTACGTGAGCGGCCGTTCAATCCGGCGGCACTGCTCATCCACACCGACGCAAACGGCGTGGTGACCTTACTCGCGCGCTGGACCGGGGTGGCAGCCATGGTGGCCCGGCAAGTGGCGCATGCGCGCCAGCAGGCTGCGACCTACGACGACTACGAGACGCGCGC
>CANJHS010000030.1 GCA_947474225.1 Roseiflexaceae bacterium
ACCAATACACCAACCAATACACCAACCAATACACCAACCAATACACCAACCAATACACCAACCAATACACCGACCAACACACCGACCAACACACCGACCAACACACCGACCAATACACCGACCAACACACCGACCAACACACCGACACCCACGATCGTGGTGGTGCGCATCGCGGCAGGGTTGAATCATTCGTTGGCGTACCGCGACGGTGCATGGAGTGGCTGGGGGAGTAATACGTACGGACAGACCGGTATACCCTCCACAGCGAGTCCGTTGGTTGCCATCGCCGCGTCGCAGAATCATTCTCTCGGCCTATTGGCGGACGGTACCGTAGTGGGTTGGGGACACAATAATAGTGGTCAAATCACAATTCCGACCTTAACAAATATCATCGCGATTGCTGCGGGGAAAGATCATGGAATTTCGTTGGATGCGAATGGCAACATCACTGGATGGGGGTTAAATGCATCCGGCCAAATCACAATCCCATCCGGATTATGCCCTGTCCAAGCCATCGCAGCGGGTGCGAATCACACGCTGGCGCTGTGTCGTGACGGAACGGTTGTCGGCTGGGGGGATGATAGTTACGGGCAGCGGAGCATCCCGACTGATTTAGGTACGGTGCGTGCCATCGCTGCAGGAGCAAATCATTCGTTGGCGCTGCTGGCAGACGGAACGGTACGCACGTGGGGCAATGCAGCAGGTGGATTGGCCACAGTACCGGCTGGTGCGACGGGAGTGATAGCCGTGAGTGCAGGGGCAGCGCATAGTGTGGCGTTAACTGCTGCAGGCACCGTGGTCGCCTGGGGAAGTAACAGTAGCGGTCAGACGACGGTCCCCGCGAGTGCCACAGGAATCGTTGCCATCAGTGCCGGATCGAATCATACCCTGGCCATCAAGGCAGATGGAAGCGTGCTTGCCTGGGGTGCAAATGGTGCGGGGCAGTGTAGTATTCCGTAAAACATTAGCGTATTCATTCTAAAATTAAGATTTTCGCATTCGCCCTGTTGGCTTGGTCATTCTTTGACTTTGCTGATGAGGCGAATGTTGTGTATCTGCATCGTTTTTTCGACGGCTTTGCACATGTCATAGATAGTCAATCCTGCAACAGAGACCGCTGTGAGGGCCTCCATCTCGACGCCGGTCGGCCCGGTCGTTTGGACACGAGCCTGGATGTCGATACCATCGGCACTGGCCGTCAGCGTGACTTCGATGGCGGTCAACGCCAACGGGTGGCAGAGTGGGATCAGGTCGGCAGTTTTTTTGGCGGCCATGATGCCTGCAATGCGGGCGACTGCCAGTACATCACCTTTGGGCAATCCTCCGGCGATGATCAAATCACGGGTTTGGGGCGTCATGATCACTTGGGCAGCAGCAATTGCAGTACGCTTCTGGTCAGGTTTGGTGCCGACGTCGACCATATGGGCGTGGCCAGCGGCATTCAAGTGGGTCAATTCAGGCATTAGGGAGGCTCCCGAGTGTTTTACTTAATTTTTTACCCTGTCAAATTGTACCATTTCTCCCCTTTTTGATAAAAAACTGTTGCACACTCTTCATTATGTGCTTATAATGTTGATAAGTGGGGATGAGTGGGGAATAGTGGGGCAAGTCACCTGCAAATGGTGAGGCCACTCATGAGGGTCGCATGTTTCTCGGCGAACACGAGTATTCCATCGACGACAAAAACCGCATGGCCATACCGGCACGTTACCGCACGCTTGTGGGTGATGGGCTAGTGATGACGCGTGGGTTCGATGCGTGTGTGATGGGCATACCGATGAACGTCTGGCGCATTTTGGCCGAGCAAGTGAGTGGGTTGCCACCGAGTGACCCCAATACCCGCAATCTGCAACGTCTGCTGTTTTCGGCGGCCACCGAGTGTGACCTCGACAAACAGGGGCGTATTTTGTTGCCACAGACTTTGCGCGACTATGCAGATGTGCGCGAGTCCAATGTCTTCATCGTCGGGGTCAACAAATACTTCGAGATTTGGTCACCACAACGCTGGCAAGAGCGTGTGACCGCGATGGACTCCGGTAGTGATCACCTCTTCGCCCAATTGACCAGCATAAAGATATAAATATGCAGATCTTCCAGCACACATCGGTGCTCATGGACGAAGCAATGACGTTGCTCGAGCCACAGCGTGGGGGGACGTATATCGATGGGACGTTGGGCGGCGGCGGACATGCCGCGGCCGTATTGGCACGTGCACCGCAGTCGAGCACGCTTATCGGTATTGAACTCGACCCTGCGGCAATTGCTGCAGCAGATACCGTGCTTTCACCATATGCGCCACGCTATCGCATCGTACGCGGTAACTTTGCCGATCTCGCCGGGATTTGCCGTCGGGCAGGCGTTGAGAGTGTGGCAGGGATTCTGCTCGATATCGGCGTTTCATCCCATCAGCTTGATACTCCTGAGCGGGGTTTTTCGTTCAAATATCCCGCAGCCCTCGACATGCGTCTCGATCCTGATGCTCCTGTCGATGCAGCACATATTGTCAACACCTACAGCGAAACAGCGTTGGCCGATGTCATATTCCAATACGGCGAAGAACGTGCCTCACGGCGCATCGCCAAAATGATTGTTGCCCAACGCAAGAGCGCTCCCATTACAACGACCACCGAATTGGCAGATTTGGTTGCCCATGCACTCGGCGGCAAGCGTGGCAAAATCCACCCTGCGACACGGACATTCCAGGCATTGCGAATAGCCGTCAACGGCGAGTTGGATGTGCTCAGCACGGTCATTCCCGCTGCGCTTGAGCTATTGGGTCCGGGTGGACGGCTGGTCATCATCAGCTTTCATTCACTCGAGGATCGGATAGTCAAACATGCCTTTCGCGATGCATGTACGCAACAGTTGACACGCCGCTATCGATTACTGACCAAACACCCACTGACCGCGAGTGATGCAGAGCTCGCGGTCAATCCGCGCAGTCGGAGTGCCAAGATGCGGGCAATCGAATTTGTAGGCTAGACGGAGGGGCTGATGAACGCAACAATCGATCAACTCAGACGTGACCACGCCGTTGATGCAACGGGGACGCCTTTTCATATCCCACCGTATCGGATGGGGCATGCACTCGTGCGCGCGCAGTCTTTACTGGGATTTGTTGCGCAGGTAGTGCGTGCGGGCGTCGCGCTCGCCATGACGCACTTCCTGATTGTCGCAGCGCATTCTGGCATGTGGTACGCCGTGATTCCAGTTGTCTATTTCGCACTGAGTCTGGTTGCCCCACAAATAGCACGACTCAAAGCCCCTGCACTCATGGTATCGGATTGTCTCTTTGCGCTGTTTTTTGTGAATCTGACGGGCGGAATCGCAAGCCCGTACCTTCTGTTGATGGTGGCATTGGTGCCATTGGCGATGCTTTCTGACGGCCTACGGGGGAGCGTGATGGCGGCGTGTCTGGGCTTGTTGGCCGTGCTTGTGAGCGGTGTTGTGGCTTTGCCTACGGTGTCATCTACACTGCCGATTGCGTTGCTGAGTCTGTTTGTCTGTGGGGTAGCCTGTGGGTGGCTGAGTGCGATGGCCGAGCGCCTGCTGCAGTACATCTGTACCGGCGTTCAATCAGGCTTAGGTTCGATGCCACGCCCGGCGCAGACAAAACACCACCCCGAATGGGCTGGTGATGTCGAACAATTGCTCAAAATCAGCGACGCGCATCAACTCTTGCATGCAGCCAAACAATACGCTCGTGGGATAGCCAATTGCCCGGTCGACATCCAGGTCGGCACCATGCGGATGGGGAGCGTCGGCAGCGAAGCAACCCGCATCGTCTGCGAGGCAGCACGGCAACGTGTCGTACTGACGGTACATACTCCCCCGGCGACGTTGGCTGCGCCACTCACCGCTCATCTGCGTGTGATTGGACATATCGTCGCGCGGCAGTGGAATGTGCCGATGCAGATTGTCGAGGCCGTCGATGTGACCCCTACTACGCCAATCCTTGCCAGTGTCTCGACATGCGACACGCTCGATATCGCTGGCATCGAGAACGCAATGGCAATCATCGAAGAAACTGCGACCCCGACGACCCCGCTCCAACGCATGGTCTTGACGGCTATGTTGCCCGACCCTGGCGAGATACCCGCAAAGCGTCGTACCCGCGCCAATGCCGATCAGTCGCAGCTCGATTTGTGGATTTAGCCAAATGGAAGCACGAATCGTGATGCAAACAAGTCAACTGATGGATCGACTGCAGCAGGTGCAACTATTCATGGCGGGCATTTTCTTCATTTGCGGAGTCATCATGCTGATTGGCGGCATGTCCATTGTGATGAATCGAATATACCGCGAGACGATGCGCATGATGTCGGCGCAATCTGGGCGGCTCCAAGGCAAATCACTCATCGACTTGGGCATCCCAGCTGCCATCGAGACCACGTTATCACTGGCGTCGGTAGTCAGCCGCTTGTTGCACACCGCACTGGGTATCGGCATTTTTTTGGCAGTCATGGGGGCTGCGATATGCACGGCGAGCTTCTGGATGACGACGCAGATAATGCGGTAGGGGATTGATGAACGACACGACGACGTGGCTGAAAACATATTTTCATGCCTTGGCAGCACACCCTGCGAGTACCGCAGTGCGTGGGTTGCCGTCGTTGTCTTTGGCACACGAAGGAACCGAGCGGAGCCGAGCCAATCCATTCAGTCTGCGCCAAGTGCTCGATCAGCAGGCACGGGTGCTCGTCGTCGGTCCTCCCGGGTCAGGCAAGAGCAGCTGTCTGCTCCAGACCGCACTCCAACTCGCCGATGCACATCTGACTGATGGGCGTGCCAGCAAGTCCAAACAACAGGCACTCGTGCCGCTCTATGTTGACCTCGGCCGCTATCGTGATTCACTCGAACAGACGATCGCAGATTGCTATAGCGTCCCTGCACTACCCACCTGGCGTGAATTTGCCAGCATGCCGGTAGTGTTGTTTGTCGATGGCCTCGAACAGCTCCCTTCGGCAATCCAACTGACGGCGCTGTCGCATATTGCTGCGTTGATGAGCACGATGGGCCCGCAGGCACGTTGGGTGTTGTCGTGTCGCAGTGAGGCCTTGCCGCTCTTCCGTCCATGGTTCAGCACTGCAGAAGTGCGCACCCTGCGACCGCTTTCACCCAAAGACATCATCGCTGCAACCCGTGCGCGCTGTGGTGATGCCGTCGCAGCTGCAGTCGAGCAGGACGATGCCGTGATTGCATTGGCGAGTCGACCACGCTGGTTGGCGACGTTTTTACCGCTCCAGAGTAGCGGCGCATATGCAGGAGTGGCGTTCCGGAGCCGCTGGATGTGGGATTGGATGGCTGCCACGTTGACTGCGGTCGATACGCAACCTGCCTCGGCACTTGCACTGTTGGTCAATCTGAATCAGCAATTCGGTGAACAAAGCGACTCGTGGGCCTTGGTTGATGTGGTGTTGCGCTTACGCATCGGGGGACAAAATACCGCCACGCTGGCACAACAGCTCCTCGGTGCGCCTGCGAGTGAAGGCGACATCATTGCGTTGCGTGGGTTGGTTGCTGCAGGCATTATCCATTTTGACTACGAACACCAGTCGTTGTCGTACCTCCACCCGATGATACGTTCGGTGGTGCGCGCCAAACAATGGAATCAGCAGCCCCCCGCCGAGTGGAGCGTGACACAGATTGGCAGTGACGATGATGCGCTGGCAATGGCTGTTGATATGAGCGAAAACCGCGCTGCGGTATTGCGTCGCCTGTTCGAGCTGGGCATGATTCGGCCGGCAGTCAAGGCTATGCTTAATGGCGGCGAACACGAACGCATCGATAGTCTGCTCCAATCTGCAGGGGTCAAAACAGCTAGTATGCGGATTGCGGTTGCAGATATTTTGCAACAAGAAGGTGCGCTTGGGCATGCCCGGGCCCAGCTCGAAGGCATCTCGGGCGAGCAGCGCCAGGATGTCGATGTAGTGCGCCGCATCGCCGAACTCGCTGTGTCGCAAAGCGATTGGACGGCTGCAGTCCAAGCGTATGAGTTGCTCTGCTCACTGCAACCGAATGACTTGACCGCACGCACCCAGCTGGGAATCGCATACGGCAAGCTCGGTTCGCTCGATGCCGCAGCAAAATCTCTGCAATCGCTGATGAGCATCTTCCGCCGGCAAAGTGCAGCCGTTGCCCATGAACTCGGGCAGATTTATGTGCGTCAACAGGATTACCCTGCTGCGTTGACTGCCTATGATCAAGCATTAGCCGAGGTACAAGACGATCCGGCTCTCTACCGTGCCAAAGGTCAGGTGCTCGAATCATTACAGCGCTATGACGATGCCAATGCCTTGTTGCAGGGTGCGCTCGGTCGCTTTGGTGACCATCCGGATTTGTTGGCTGCACTCGGTCGGGTCAGCCTCGAGCGGGGTGATCCTGCGAAGGCACAGTATTACCTCGACAAATCGATTGCACTCGCCCCGAACGATGCCTACAGTCACGCTGCGTTAGGTCGGGTGCGTACCATCAATGGCGATCTCCACGGCGCACTGACGGCAATGCAACGGGCAGTGGCTCTTGAACCAAATGATGAATCGCTGTACATTGCGCTCGGCGTTGCCAATGCGGCTGTTGGCGATACCGAAGCTGCGGTTGGTTCCCTCCGCAGAGCGGTAGCAATCGCGCCCAAGAGCATCACCGCCCAACGCCAGTTAGCGCGGCAGTTGCAGGCGCATGGAGCGAGTGACGAAGCGGTGCATGTCGTGCGGAGTGCGATCGGTCGGTCAAGTACCGATGCCGAATTGCACAGTGATCTCGCCGGTTTGCTCTGGCAGCGTGGCGAGTACGATGCAGCACTTGCGACCTACCGCAAAGCAATTACGTTGACGCCGCACCAGAGTACGCACATGCACACCATGGCCAAAGCGCTCAGCGACGTCGGTCGCTTGCGCGAGGCTGCAGATGTGTATAACAAAGCTATCGGTATCGATGCTGACAATGTGGCATTACTCATCGATGCCATTCGCGTGTATGAACAGTTGGGACACATCGAGCAGGGCGATGCGCTGATTCAACGAGCACTGATCCATCACGGTGAAGACGCTCGCCTCCTACGTACTGCAGCTGGCTTTGCAATGCGGCGCGGTAGACTCAAGCGGGCACGCTCGTATCTGGCCAAAGCCCTCTGGCAAAACCGTCACGACGACGCAACCTGGTTGCAAACCGCACAGTTACATATCGCAGAACGCGCCTGGAAGCCAGCAATCGCCGCGGTGCGCGCCATCAGTGATGTGATGCACAACCCACATGCGCTCGACCTCCTTGGTCAGGCGCTCGCAGGGGCCGGCAAATTTGACGAAGCAACCAACACCTTCGAACAAGCCCTGCGGCAGAACCCCGAGTCTGCTTCGACGTTGTTGGCGTATTCCAAATCGATGGCACAAAACGGACGTTTCGACTATGCGTATGAACAAGCGCGCAAGGCGTACCTTATTCATTCCACTGATATCGACGTTATCCTGCAAATGGCACGGATGGGCTTACAAACCAATCGCTCGAGCGAAGCATTGGAACTCCTCGACACTGCCACCCAGCATGCACCACAACGTGTCGATGTGCTGAGCACGCGGAGCCGGGCATTGCAGCAGCATGGCCTGTTCGATCAGGCCTTGGCAGTAGCGCGGACTGCATTGAGTATTGACAGTCAGTCAATTGATGCAATTGTTGCGTGTGCTGCGGCGTTCCTGGGGGTACAGCGCCATCAAGAGGCGCGTGATTTGTACGCCCAAGCTGCCCAACTTGATCCCAATCAACCCGACGTGCTGGCTGGTCTGCGTGATGCTGCCCTGCTCGCTGATGATTTGTCGAGTGCTGCTGACGCTGCGCAACGCCTGGTTGCACTCGCACCTAAGTCGGCCGAGCACCATCTGCGCTTGGGCGAAGTGTTGATTGCCATCGGCGTCCCCGAAGCAGCAATCATTGAACTGCAGCAAGCACTCGACCTCGAGCGCAATGCACCCCCAACCAAGAGCGCCGAACACCCACTGCGTGGGACTGCGTATGCACGCATGAGTGCTGCCTACGCCAAGAGTACGCGCTGGTCCGAAGCCCGCGAATGTGCCGAACACGCTATCCAGGCCGATGCAGGGTTGCCCGAACACCATGCCTTGTTGGGTGATGCACTGCTTGGTCTGGGTCAACGGGTGTCGGCGGTAACCAGCTATCGGAGCGCAGTGTCGCTTCGTCCCGACTATGCACCGTGGCAATTCATCCTGGGTCATCTCCTCCATCAGACTGGTGCAGACCGCGAGGCAGTCGGCGCCCTCAAAAAAGCGGTCACGTTGACTGACCGGCCGGATTATCACCACGCCTTGGGGTTGGCTCATCTTGCGTTGGGAGAAAGTAAGCAGGCGATTGCAGCCATCGAACATGCTATCAAACAGCGACCCGATGCGCTCCATTGGCGTGCGGACTTGGCGGACGTCCATGCCCAACGCGGCTGGTATAAAGAAGCAATCAACGAAATCGACCGTGCGCTCGATATCGCAGGTGACCACCCCGCACTGTGGCGTAAACGTGCCGAATTGCTGCTCCGCAATAATCAAGTCGACGATGCCTCGGCAGATATCATCGAGGCGCTGCGACGTGACGGCAATGACGTCAAATCTCTGACCCTGATGTCACAAATCATGCTCCAGAGCGATAGTCTCGATCGCGCCTTAGAAGCCGCAGAACGGGCTGTCTCAGTCCTCCCCGACGACGCCCACGCACGGCATCAACTAGCGACGGTGTTTACGACGCTTGGGCGCGATGGTGAGGCAATCCCGCATATGATTGCCGCACTGCGCCTACGCGACCAACAGTTTGATTGGTGGGTCGAGCTAGCCGACAATTACGAGGCAGTCCACGATTTGCCCAATGCCGCCCAGTGCATGTCCCACGCAGTCGAGCTCTGTCCGAGTGATGTCAACTTGGCCTATCGATACGGTGTGTTGGCATTCCAGTCTGGTGAATACGAAATCGCAGAGGCCGAATTGCAGCGGGTGGTAACCGCAATGCCTACCTCGGCGCCGGCGATAGCCTGCCTCGCCGATGTTGCCCTGGCACAAGGCCGATTCGCTGATGCGTACAGCCTGGCCCGTCGCGCCGTCGATTTGCAGGCACAGGTCAGTGAACATTGGCGTGTTTTTGCACGAGTTCTGCGTGAACAACGCGAATACGAAAAAGCCCTGGCAGCCGCCCGCAATGCCTATGAACTCGAACGTGACTATGCACCATCTGCCTTGATGTATGGTCTGCTGCTGCTTGATTTTGAGCTTGTAGAAGATGCAGTTCCCGTTTTTGCGGCTGCAGTCAATGCAGATCCGAGCCAAGCGGTCTATCACATGTGCTTGGGGATGGCACAACGCCAACTCACGCCGCTGGCCAAGGACTTCGAGGCATTCGTCAGTCAACCGGCTGCAATTCATGTCAAGTTAACTGCAGCATTGCAGTCGTTCGACCGGGCGTTAACGCTCGAAGGCGACAATCCGCGCTGCTTCTTTGAACGTGGTATCGTGCTGCAAATGCTCGAGCGTCACGGTGAGGCTGTATCGACATTTGATGCGGCGGCCGCATTGCAGGGTGACGTCCACCCCCGACAACTCAGCGGAGATGCAAGCGACGCCAGCGCACTCGACAAAAACGACCTCGCTGCACACATTCGCCAGCGGCGCGCATTGTCATTGGTGTTGATTGGCCGTGCCGCTGAAGCCATGACAGACATGCGCTATGTCTTGGCAGTTGCACCGTTGTCGATGCATGACCAATACATCTACGGTCGCGTCGCCTATCTTGCCGGTGATTTGAACGAAGCATTGAGTGCGTTGGCTCCGGCAGCCGCAAGTATGCCCGAATCAGCGGTCGTCCAGCAATGGTATGGCATGTTACTGCTCAAACGTGGTGCACTCAAAGAAGCCACGCCAGTGCTCGAACTCGCGAATGAATTGCAGCCGGGCAATGGTCCCATCAATGCAGCCCTGCGTGATTCCTATTTGGCCGAAAACCGGATCGACCGGGCGATTAGTGCCGCTCACCGGGCGACGCGCTTTGATAGCGGCAATCCCGACAATCATTACCAATTGGCGAAACTCTATGTCGATACGCATCGCCTGCGCGAGGCTCGCAATGCAGTAATGGCGGCGATTGCCCTCAAAAATGACGTGGTCTCGTGGCATATGTTGTTGGGCGATATCTGTCAACAAATGGGTATGTTCGACAACGCCCGGAGCGCCTATCTGAGTGCGACTGCCCTCGACCCCGAAGGTACCAAGCCACTGTATGCACTGTCGCATCTCTTGGTGCTACAGGGTCGTATCAACGAGGCGATTACGAACCTCGAGCAGGTGCTCCTCCGTGACCCCGAAAACGCCAGTTGGCACTATGAACTCGGCCAACTGTATGAACAACGAGGAGATCGCCCTGCGGCGCTCGAAGCGTATCGCCGTGCGGTGGAATTCGGTGGGGACAAGGCGCAGTACTACCGTGAACTCGCCAAACTCGAGGCGAAAATTGCCCCCAAAGAAACACCCGCTGCACCCGTGTCAGATGAGATACAACGTTCGGCACATCGCTTCCAAAACGACGGCGAAGTCTTTTTGGCGATGGGGGATGTGAATTTGGCACAAGGTCGGTATGATGCTGCCCTCGAGCAGTTCACCCACGCCTTAGCCATTGCGCCAACGAAAGCCGATGTGCTGTGGCGCTTCGGTCATGCCCTGTGGCATTTGGGACAATCTGCCGAAGCGCAACACGCCTACGAGACCGCAATCAAACAAGATCGCCGCTGCGTGCAGGCATATGTCGGACTCGCCAAAATCGCACTCGCCGAGAAGCACTATCAAACGGCACTCGACCATCTGCGCATCGCCAGCGAGCTTGAACCCCATGCAGTAATCCACAAAATCGAACTCATCGAGACGCTGATTCTCCTCAAAAAGCCCGAAGAATGCACCGCGTTGCTGCCGCAGGTCCTCAAGACATTGCCGGCGGATATTGCCATCTTGCAACGCTTTGCAGTGATTGCAATGACACTCGGTATCATCGCCGAAGCCATCAATGCGATGGAACGCGCCTTGCTTATCGATGATAGCAACGCAGATTCGCATTGTTTGTTGGGGCGTGCCTACAAATTATTCGGCAATGCCCAGAAGGCACAGATTTCGTTCCGGCGTGCATTGAATCTCAACCCAGAACTCAAGGAAGCTCAGAGTGGCTTGAGTATGCTCGGACCATTGTCGATTTTGCGGCGGCGTAAGCCGCCCACACTCTAATACCTGGTGACGGACAAGGAGCCTCGGTAATGGAACGACGCAAGAGTGGAACAATACGGACACACCCAACGACGCAGTCACCTGCGCCGGTGTTTGGTGCTGTGCCGGACCACGATCAGATTCCTCCAGAGGCACCAACGTTTGGGCAGGTCCGCCGCGCTTGCGAAGCGGCAATTCGTGCCGGCGATCACAAAATAGCCTGGCGGGTGGCGCAAGTCCTTATCCGCCGCTTCCCCGATGCGCTCGCTCCGAGTATGTTGCTCGGCAGTGCGCTTGTCGCGGGGAATCAGCATGGGATGGCGGTCCAGCACTACAAGTTCTTGATTAAACGAAATATCGCTGATGCGACTGCCTGGGCAGGGTTGGCCAACATCCTGAATACCTGTGGGAATAGTCACGCAGGGTCTGTTGCACAACAACGTGCGCTCTGCGTCGATCCCGTTGACGAGTACGGCAATCCGCGCGAAGGGACTGCGCAGATCCCGCATAGCCATGGAATTTTGTTGCTGAAACGTGGTAACGCAGTCCTGGCAGCAGCCGAATTGAGCAATTCACTCAAAACGGTGCCACATCGTACCGACATTCGTTGGTATGCCATCGATGCGTTGCGGCGTACTGGACACATCGATGAAGCACGGCGTTTGTTGTCTCATCACGATTTCGATCCCGAACCGGAGTTTCCAGTATTGTTGTTGCGAGTGGCACTGAGCACAGCACTCGACGTCATTCAGGTAACCCGCGAGCAAATCGTGGCGATGGACCCGGACGGGAGTTACACGCGGGCGTTTTTTGGCGCAGCGGATGTCCCGTTCCGCATCCCCGCGGTACCGCGTGTGCGCTGGGACGTCGAATTGGCTGCGTTGCAACGCTACTTTAGCGTCGAAGAAGTAGTTGTTGCACGCGCCAGCGACGCAGAAGAGCCCCGTGCCCCGGCTGCTCCCACAGTATCTGAAACCGCCGCATCCGTATCAAATCAGCCCATGGTCGTTGCCCAAGATGGCCAAGTGCATCTCATACTCGGTCATCGGACGGCGTTGCAGCGCCGGTTCGGAGCAGACGGTTTTCGCCGTATCGAGAAACAGCTGACTGAAGCATGTGGGGTTTTACGCACCCAAGGGATGACTATCTGTGCCGGCTATATCGATGCTCCGGACTCCCTCGTTTTGGGGAATCTGCGCATCGCCGAGGCCGTTCCTGCAGACGCGATGGCAGTGCGTGATCTGATTCGCCGCGTTGCAGAGCACTGTACCGCCTGCCATGTCGAACTAGCCACAGTGGTGATAGTAGGCGGGG
The DNA here is from genome assembly GCA_947474225.1 of Roseiflexaceae bacterium. Classification (GTDB taxonomy): domain Bacteria; phylum Chloroflexota; class Chloroflexia; order Chloroflexales; family Roseiflexaceae; genus UBA965. Next base: position 12,549 of record CANJHS010000030.1, read on the forward strand.
ACGAGTGTATCCCATTCCATCGGCTGACCAATCCGATACCTGATGATGATCGCGTGATATTTTCGGACAATCCGTACGCATGTGACGATTCTGGCTATCTCATCCCGCAGCGTATTGTGTCGCGATTACCCGAGGGTGATGACGACGATCCGACGTTGTTGTTGAGCATGTTGACAACTATGACCGAATACCACCGTACGGCGCATCACCAAGGACGACAAGGATTTGATGTGGGTGCCTGGTTGCGCATACGGAGCGCTGTGGGTGATAGATTGGCCCGTGGCATGGCAGCCGAAGTATGGCAAGAGCCATCACGCTTGGTGTTGCGTAATTTGCATGTTGATGCGCAACTTATTTTGTCACCGCCACATGTGAGTCAAACGGGCACGCACAAATTAATCGCCGGTCGTGAGGTTTTGTACCTGAATCTCCATGGTGCTGCCGGGATGCCACACTTTTATGGACAACCGGCCGATGCATGGGGTGCAGCAACCGCACTGCCCATTGCCCTTTCGCCAGACCAGATTCAACGGAGCGCAGTGGCAGGCACCATCATCATCAGTGAAGCGTGTTATGGGGCCGAACTGGCGGGCCGTAACATCCGTAACTCCATACCGCTCCGGGCGTTATCGCAAGGTGCCTTGGCGTTTGTCGGGGCGACGGTGAATGCATACGGGAGTTCTGCCGCACCATTACTCGGGGCTGATTTGTTGTTTGAACGCCTCACACACCACCTCGCCACCGGTATGCCAGTTGGTATGGCACTGCACTTTGCCCGGCTGGAGTTTGCGCAGACAATGTACGACCGGCAGGGATTTCTCGATGATGTCGATATGAAAACACTCATCGAATTCATTTTGCTGGGTGATCCGTGGGCGACTATGAAGGGTGGGATGGCACAGCCGACGATCCGCCACACGACGAGCACCGGCAGCATGCAGTTGCGTGTGGTAGCGCGCGTTCCCAAAACCGTACGGCGGATGTTGTTGACCGAGCGTGACATTTCGCCCGAGATGCTGCGCCATGCTCGTTCGGTCCTAGAGCAGTACGTGCCGAGCAGCCAAAGTGGGCGTATGTCGATTATGGCCACCACCAATCCCGGTATTCATAGCAAGGGTGCGTCTACCCCCGATGTACGCTTTTCGATGACTTCGTTGGTGCAGACAAGTGATGGGCAGTGGTTACCCAAAAATGTGCACGTCACCATGAACACCATGACCGGTAACAAAATATATGTATCGCGCTAGTCTTACAATTCGATTACCAAACATGGTACTATATAGCATAGTAAAAAATATTCTCTTGATGGTGCCGCCATGCGCATGAGTGTTTTGCAACAGAGCCTCCATAACTCACGGACATACATTTCGTCGCGCAACGGCGCAATCATTGCATTTGCATTGTTGTTCGCGGTGATGGGAATTGCAACCATTGCCCAAACCGTCCGTGTAGCGCAAACAGGCCACGAAATAGACGTCCTGATCGCCCAACAGACCGCATTGGTGCGAGAGCACAAGGCATTACTCCTGCGGATGGCCGATGCACAGTCAATCCAACGCATCGAACGGTATGCCGATCAGACTGGCATGATTCCTGTCCAAGATACCAGTGTCCGCTTCATGATTCTCGGGCTCGACAAAGGTCAGGTCGTCGTCACCAAAGCGCTGGAGCAGTCACCATGAGTTTACACAGTGATGTCCGTGCCGTTGCAGGCTCCGAACGCCATTCGCTTGGCGGAGGAGTGCCTGCCACCAGTAACGCCACGAGTCCGTGGCGGTTATTTGTTGCATTTGGCGTTGCCATTGTCTTTCTGGCGCGGGTCACGCTCCAGCTCGCTGATGTGCAATTACTCGACCGTAACGGCTATGCTGCCCGTGCGAGTAGTGAAGTCAATCAGAATATTCCTATAGTGGCGAGTCGCGGTACCATTGTCGATCGCTTTGGCAATATCTTGGCGGTCGATGTCGAGCGCCGTTCGTTGTACGTCGTACCGGCGCAAATTGATGCGGGTGATGCAGCAAATCTCGCCATGCGTATCAGTGGGATTGTCAAAGTCCCCGCCGAGAAAATCCTCGCTATGTTGATTGATACAAACAGCGCGTGGGTACCTGTTGCGCGTTGGCTCCCCGATGACCAAGCAGACCAAATCAAACGTCTCAACCAAGAAAGCTTGTATCTGGTCTACGAGCCGCATCGATTCTATCCACAAGGGCGCTTTGCGCCGCATGTCATCGGCGCGACCAATCTCAATGGGATGGGAATAGCAGGGGTCGAGGCGAGCTTCGATGATGTGTTGCGTGGCACCGATGGGGTAATCACTGCCGAGGTCGACATCCATCAGCAGCCCATCTGGTCGCGTCCATATGTCCGTACTGAGCCCGTCAATGGAAGCCAGATACAGTTGACGATTGACCCATACATCCAACATCTCGCCGAGCAACAATTGAGCAAAGCTATTGATTTGCACGGCGCTTCGGGTGGATCGGTCATCGTCCTCGATGTCAAAACTGGCGCAGTGCGTGCAATGGCAAGCTACCCAGATTTTGACCCGAACGACTATGCAGAGGTCAAACCAGAGGTCTACAACTCAAACCCTGCCGTCGGGCAAGTGTACGAGCCCGGTTCGACATTCAAAATTCTGACGATTGCCGCAGGACTCCAGGCGAACGCATTCGACGAGACCATGCAAGTGGTCGACGAGGGTACGATCCGCCGCTATGACTACAACCTCTCTAACTATGACTTCAAAGGTCATGGTGTGATGACCCCAGGCGGAGTGCTCTATTACTCGAGCAACATCGGCGCGTTGTTGTACGCTGAACAAATGGGGGAATCGGTTTTCTACCGCGCGGTCGAAGACTTTGGCTTTGGCAAATTGACGGGAATCGAACTGCCCGGCGAGACTGCAGGGATTTATTGGAAGCCCGGCGAAACAAATTACACCGCCATCAATCTCGACACCAATGCATATGGGCAAGGCATTGCAGTTACCCCGTTGCAGATTGTACGGATGGCAGCAGCTGTAGGCAACAACGGAGTCATGATGAAGCCGTACATCGTTCAAAAACGCTGTAACCGCGATGGCACTTGTGTTGATACCGAGCCGGAAATACAGAGCCAACCTATCAGCGCACCTGTGGCACTCAAGGTCCGTGGGATGTTGATGCGTTCTGCCAATCATTACGTAAACGCCAGCCAACCCGACGATTTGTGGTTGGTACCCGGCTTCCGGGTTGGCGCCAAGACTGGCACATCATCGATTCCCGATGGCTACGGTGGGTACACGGGGCAGACGATTGGATCGGTTGTCGGGATGGCTCCCCTCGAAGCACCGCACTATGCAGTGCTCGTCAAAATCGACCGACCAATCGACGATATTTGGGGTGTTGCCACCGCCCTGCCGGTCTATCGGCGCATCATCGCTGAACTGATGCGGTATGACCGCATCGCTCCTAACAATGCACTTGTCGGTGAAGGTCAACGCCCAGGAGTGGTCTATGGTAACTAACGGACACACGCTGGTCGAGGTATTGACTGGGATACAACCTGAAGAAGAGCGCGTCAACATACGCACAAGCACGCAGGCGACGGGCACTGCTATACGACAGGTGACCATCGATTCGCGGCTTGTCGAGCCTGGGGCGCTCTATGTTGCATTGGCTGGTATGACCGTCGATGGCCATGACTATGTTGCAGCGGCAGCAGCTGCTGGTGCGGTGGCTGCCATCGTCTCTGCAGACAAAGCGCCTGACCTTGCACACGTGCATGGCTGGAGTATTGTGACAATGGGAGCACAACCGCCTGCAGACTGGCAGGGAGTGTTGCTCATCGCGGTGCCCGATCCACTGCTGGCGTTACACCGCTGGGCAACATGGCATCGGGCGCGCTACACGACGCCGTATGTGGTCGGCATAACGGGGAGTGTCGGCAAAACCTCGACCAAAGAACTGGTCGGTGCAATTCTCAGCGATGCGATGCCTACCCTCAAGACACCGCGTAGCTACAACAGTGAATCTACACTTCCCCTGGTAACGCTTTCGCTTACCAGCGCGCACGCTGCAGCAGTGTTCGAAATGGGGATGTACTATCCAGGTGATATTGCAACACTGTGTACTATTGTGCGACCGAATATAGCGGTTGTTACTGCTGTTGGTCCTTCCCACCTCGAGCGCATGGGCAGTATCGAGGCAATCGCCGACGCCAAAGCCGAGCTTGTCGTTGCGATTCCTCCCGATGGCGTTGTCATTCTCAATGCAGACGACCCTATCGTTGCTGGGTTTGCCGGTCGAACGTCGGCTCGTGTCATGACGTACGGCATCACCGTAGCGGCCGATGTGCGTGCGGTTGATGTCGTGCAACGCGGCCTGGAGGGGACCGATGTGCGTATCGTGGCGCCAGGGATCGATGACACCGTTCATGTGTCGGCCCCGGGCTTGCATCAAGTACGTAATCTGCTGGCGGCAATTGCTGTGGGGATCGTGGCTGGTGTGCCGTGGGCAACAATGCGCGAGACGATTGCCCACCGGCTTTCCGTGCTGCGGTTCCTTATTTATCCTGGCATGAACGAGACACAGCTCATCGACGATTCGTATAATGCTGCACCGACCTCGGTACGGGCGGCGCTCGAACTGTTGGCGACGGTTGACCGGCGTCGCGTTGCTGTTTTGGGTGACATGCGAGAGCTTGGTCACATCGAAGTTCAGGCGCATCACGACGTTGGCGTCCAAGCAGCACAGACCGCCGATGTCCTCGTTGCAGTCGGTGAACGGGGCCACTGGATTGCTGCTGGCGCACGTGAGGCGGGTATGACTGCAGTCTATGAAGTTGATTCAACTGCTGGAGCAATCCCGGTTGTCATGCAGCTCATCGTTCCCCAAGACTGCATCCTAATCAAAGGTTCACGTGCAATGGCGATGGAAGCAATTGTCGCTGCACTACGTGTGCAAACGACGGAATAGGAAACAATGCAAGAGACCTTACGAGCACTCCTCATACAAGACATGGCGCGCGCACTGCTCCTCGCTGCTGCTGCCGCTTTTGTCGTGCTCGCGAGCGGTCGCGGCTGGATAGAACTCCTCAGACGTTGGAACATTCGCAAACGCGCCCGCAACGAGGGCAGCGACACAATGGTCAGCTACGGGCAGATTACGATGGGGGGCGTCATGATAGTTGTTCCCGTTGTCCTGTTGACCACCGTGTTTAACCTTATTGACCGCTGGTCGATGCTGTTGCCGTTGGCGGTGATGGTGAGTTACGCCATCCTCGGGGCGATTGACGATTATTTTTCGCTCGAAGTGATTCCTTCACGACACTATGGGTTGACTGAACGCGTCAAAAGTGCGCTGCAGTGGCTTATTGCAATTGTCGCCAGTGTAGTGCTGTATTTGCCCGCGCCGTATGGGCTCGGTCATTCTGGGATGGTTTTTGTCCCGTTCGTCGGACCTCTCGATGTCGGCATCTATGTTATCCCCGTGGCTGCAGCCATCATCTGGGCGACAGTAAATGCGGTGAATATCACCGACGGTGTCGATGGATTGTCTGGCTGGACACTCCTCGTCGCCTTTGGAGCCTATGGCGTGATTGCCTTTCTCAATGGCGAATTCACCAATTTGATGGCACTCTGCTTTACCCTGGTTGGGGCCTGTGCGGGGTATCTCTGGTTTAACGCACATCCTGCCCCGGTAATCATGGGGGATCTCGGGTCCATGGCCCTCGGTGGTGTATTGGCAATTATTGCGTTGCAATCGCAGCAGTGGTTATTGTTACCGATTATTGGGATTGTCTTTGTGGTAGAAGCCGTGTCTTCTTTTGCACAAATCGGCTATTACAAGTACACACGACGGACGACCGGGACTCCCGTGCGTCTGTTCAAAATGGCACCGCTGCATCACCATCTACGGATCACGGGCTGGAGTAATCCCCAGATTACGCAACGCTTTGTGGTCATCACGGTAGCGAGTGCCTTGGTTGCAATAGCTCTCGCGATGCGTTCTTAGGGCACTCTGTTGGAAGGGGAAGGACGACCATGCAAGAAGCACTTCGAAGTCTACTTGTACGAGACATGTCACGTGCACTCCTGCTCGCAGCCGGAGCATTTGTGGTGACCCTGATCTTTGGGCACTACTGGTTGAAGGTCCTTCGCCAATACCAAATCGGCAAACGTGTCCGTGTCGATGGCCCGCAGACGCATTTGGTGAAAACCGGTACGCTCACGATGGGTGGGTTGATGATAATTGCGCCTGTTATGGTGCTTACCATTGCGTTCAATCTGGTCGACCGCTGGTCGATGCTCCTGCCATTGGTCGCAATGGTGTTATATGGGATACTCGGCGCGGTCGATGATTATTTGTCACTCGAACGCTCAAAGAAAGAACAATACGGCTTCAGCGAACGCGTCAAATTCATTCTCCAAATCGCCTTAGCACTCCTCATCAGCCTCTTTCTCTACTTGCCACAGCCGTTTGGTCTGGCCAATTCAGGACTGGTCCGCATTCCATTTGTTGGCAGTTATGACATCGGATTCTGGTTCTTCCCGTTGGCAGCATTCATCATTGTTGCAACGAGTAACGCCGTCAATCTCACCGACGGACTCGATGGATTAGCAGGCTGGAATTTGGCCATTGCCTTTGGTGCATACGGAGTCATCACTTTTTTGAGCGGTGACTTCACCAATCTGATGACGCTCAGCTTCACCCTTGTCGGTGCCTGTGTCGCCTTTTTGTGGTACAACGCCCACCCTGCCCAAGTATTCATGGGAGATCTTGGATCAATGGCGTTAGGGGCCGTGCTGGCGGTTATTGCACTCCAATCACAGCAATGGCTCTTGTTGCCGCTGATCGGTGTGGTATTCGTCGGCGAGGCAGCCTCTTCGGGTTTGCAAAAAATGTATTACAAGTACACCCGCTGGCGTACCGGGACGCCCGTGCGGTTGTTCCGTATGGCACCACTCCACCACCACTTCGAATTAGGCGGCTGGAGCGAGACGCAGATAACGCAGCGCTTTGTGATGATTACCATGGTTGCGACCTTTTTGGGGGTGTCACTGGCACTTACCTTCCACACAGAAGCAGAGACCGCACAGGGGAAGCTTCGTACGCCGCCGGCCATCATCGCAAAGCCACGATAGGACGATCTATGCAGTTACAGGGCAAAAAAGTCGTTGTGATGGGGCTCGGGGTACACGGTGGTGGCCTCGGTGTTGCCCGTTATTGTGCTGAACAGGGGGCTCAGGTAATCGTTACCGATCTCCGCACTGCTGACGTTCTGCGCGACTCTATTGCTGCATTGGCTGATTTACCAATCACCTACGTGTTGGGTGAGCATCGTGAAAAAGACTTTGAAAACTGTGACATTCTCGTCCAAAATCCTGCAGTGCCTGCATCGTCTCCCTATGTGCGCTTGGCTCGCAAGGCTGGTGCGGCCATTGAGATGGAGATGACTCTCTTCTTCCGACTCTGCCCCGCTCCGATTATTGCAGTGACGGGATCGAAGGGCAAAACCACTACTGCTACCTTGACGGCGCATCTATTGAAAAGCTGGCGCACCGACACTATTCTGGCCGGTAACATGCGTATTTCGGCTTTGGCGCAACTCCCATTGATTGGTTTGCAAACACTCGTCGTGCTTGAGTTATCGTCATTTGTACTCGAGGGGTTGGGTGCTGCAGGGCTCAGTCCGGCGGTTGCAGCAATAACGAATATTCATCCTGATCACCTCGATCGCTATGGCACCATGGAGGTGTACATTGCCGCTAAGGCAGAAATCGGACGACACCAACAGCCCACCGATACCCTCATACTGAATGCACTCGATACGAATCTCACTGCGCTTGCGCCGGCAATGCAAGGGCAGCTTGTCTGGACGAGTAGTGCAGAGCTTTCTGATCCCATCCCAGGTTCAGTGTGGTGGGCCGGCGATGTCTTATGGGTCTCTCTGGCTACGGGAACTGTGGCTGTCGCACACGCAACAGATATCCTGCTCGGTGGGGTGCATAATCGTGCCAACATCGCCACCGCTGTGGCACTTGCACTGCAGGCAGGGATGCCGCACACCCGCATCGCAGCCGCACTCAGAACGTTTACGGGTGTAGAACACCGTCAAGAAATCGTGGCAACCCTCGACGGACACACCTTTGTGAATGACACCGCAGCCACCATGCCCGACGCCGCCATCGCAGCGCTCACTTCGCTCCCTCAGCCCATCATTTGGATTGCTGGTGGGGCAGACAAAAAGCTTTCGTTTGAATCGTTGGCGACAATTGCAGCGACACAGGTGAGCCACATCATTTTGTTACAGGGGACAGCGACTGCATTGTTGCGCGAAGCCCTCGAACGTCATGGTGCTGCAGATCGTATTGTAGGTACCTATGACTCGTTTGAGGATGGGATTCGCGCTGCGCACAGTTTGGCACTTCGTCCTGCTACCATTGCATTGTCACCGGGATGTGCCAGCTTCGGTATGTTTCGCAATGAATTCCATCGCGGTGAAGAATTTCGTCGCATTGTACAACTAATAATCGCGGAGGTAGGGGCATGAACAAGGCGACTTTTGCGGGACCCATTCAGCGTTTCTTCCGTGAGACATCACCCATGGTGCGGCTCATCGTTATGATTAATATTGTGATTTTCATCGTCCCCTATCTGCTCGACCGAGTGGGCTTGGTCATCAAATCGGTGACTATTTCAGATCTGCTGCTCATCTACGGCGCCAAAGATAACATTGCAATCGCCTCGGCAGACCAATACTACCGCTTCTTTACCATGATGTTCCTGCATGGGAACATCGTTCATCTCCTCTTCAACACCTTTGCCATTGTGCAGATTGGGGTTACTGTCGAGCGCATGAGCGACAGCAGGCGATTTTTGGGTATCTATTTCGTCGGTGGTCTGGTGGGTGGCATTGCATCGTATTTGTTCAGTCCTAATCCGTCGGTCGGCGCATCGGGGGCAATTTTTGCACTCATTGGCGCAATGGGCATGTTCGTATGGACCAATCGCAAGGCCTACGGTGAGAATGCAAAACAAATCTTGGGCAGCATTGCGTTTACTGCACTCATCAATATCTTCTTTGGCTATAGTATGCCAAACATCGACAATATGGCACACATCGGTGGGCTCCTGGGTGGTCTGGTAACCGGCTACTTATTGATGCCTCGACTCATCGAGCATGTGACCGAGGACGGAGTAGTGCGGTCGCGGCTGCCACTGAGTTGGGGTTGGAAGGGTGTCATTGTCTTGTCTGCAATTCTCTTTGTCATCGTCGTCGTAGCCGTCCCGGCTCTCTAGCGACACTGGAATATACCAATGAGTGAACGTCCCCCCCGTGCGTCAATTGAATCTGATGGCCTCAAGCACAAACCCGATTACCAGCTCTTGCTGTGTATCGGTATGCTTGTCCCATTTGGGTTGGTGATGGTCTATAGTGCGTCGTTTGTCGAAGGATTTGTCTACTACGATAACGGCTTTCATTACATGACCCGACAGTTGTTTGCCGCGGTGGTTGGTACGTTTGCGCTGATTATTGCCCAACGCATAGATTACCGCACATGGCGCACTTATTCGCTCCATCTGTTGGCAATTGGCTTTCTGCTGTTGGTATTAACTGGCTTTGTATTGCCCGCATCGATGACCGAAGTGAATGGCTCGCGGAGCTGGATTCGCATGGGATTTTTTAGCTTTCAACCGTCCGAATTCGTCAAGCTCGCGCTGATTGTGTATCTCGCCAGCTGGTTGTCGAAGCGCGCCGGCAAAGTGGCGAATTTCAATACGGGAATGCTCCCGTTTGCTGCGGTGCTGGGTATTTTCACCGGATTAGTCATGGTAGGGCGCGACTTAGGGTCTTCGACGGTGATGGTATCTGTTGCTGCGCTCGTGTACTTTGTTGCCGGAGCAAGCCTCTGGCATTTTTTGGGTGCAGGGATCCTTGGTGGGGTATTCTTTTTGTTGGCGATTAATCTAGCCTCGTATCGGCTCGAGCGTATCAATGCATGGCTTGACCCATTTGCATACTACAGCGGAGCGGGATTTCAGCCCATCCACGCGCTGTATGCGCTGGCTTCGGGTGGAGTCTTTGGCATGGGAATCGGTCAATCTCGGCAGAAGTATCTCTGGTTACCGCAGTCATATACCGATACCATATTGGCTATCATCGGCGAAGAACTCGGTCTGATTGGGACGTTATTCGTCGTGGGCTGTTTTGTGTTTATCGCGTACCGGGGATTTCGCATTGCCAGTAGTTCCCCAAATTCGTATGCTGCATTATTGGCAACGGGTTTGACACTCTGGATTGTGATTCAAGCTGTCATCAACCTCGCCGTTGCAACCACGCTTGTCCCGTTCACTGGTATCACACTACCGTTCTTGAGTTATGGTGGGACCTCATTGATGATGAGCATGGGTGCGATGGGAATCCTTTTAAATGTGTCAAAATATACGTTGGTTGACAACGACCAGCCAGATTCACTGAGAATACGCTATGAACAGATCCGAGCAGCTATCGGCGCTTTACTTCCTTTCGGGCGGCGGGACCGGGGGCCACGTGTATCCGTCCCTCGCAGTCGCCGCAGCACTCGTCCAGATGCCGAATAACCCACGTGTTGTCTATGTGGGCAGTCCAGACGGCATGGAGGGTGATATGGTGCGACGCGAAAGTGCGTTGCAGTTCTACCCCATTGATGCCGCTGCAATGCGTGGTCGTGGCCCCCGTGCACTTTTTACCAATCTGGTCCGACTCGGGCGTGGCGTCTGGCAAGCAATTGCCCTGATCCGTCGCGAGCACCCGGCGGCGATATTTGGCACCGGCGGATACGTCTGTGTGCCCCTGTTTGTCGCAGCATGGTTATTGTGTGTGCCGCGTGCTATTTATTTGCCCGATGTGGTGCCGGGCATAGCGGTACGCTTCTTGGCACGGATTTCTACCATTGTTGTTGCAACGATTCCGGATGCCGCACCGTACTTGCAGTTGTCAGCGCAGCGCCCCGAGGAATATCTGCCTGGTCAGCGCCAACTCATTGTGTCAGGATATCCTGTCAGACAAGCCATCAGCACGACCGACCGAGTGACAGCACGCGCAGTATTTGGTGTTGCCGACGAGACCCCAGTTGTCCTGGTGTATGGCGGCAGTCGCGGTGCGCGCAGCCTCAATGACGCCATTCGTGAAGCATTAGCGACGCTGTTGCCACACGTCCACATCATCCATGTCTGTGGCCGCGAAGGGGACGAACCCGTACTGCGCGCATCCGCTGCACTACACGCTGATGCCAAACAACGCTACCATCTGATGCCGTACCTTTCGGCCGACGGCCCACTGACGATGAGTGCTGCCTTTGCAGCGGCAGATCTGACCGTCTGTCGGAGTGGTGCATCGGTATTAGGTGAACTTCCAATAGCGGGACTTCCTGCCATAGTGGTTCCCTACCCATATGTTCATCAAGACGAAAACGCCGACTACCTCGTTCGTCATGGCGCCGCCATCAAAATAGCCGATGCGCGTGTCGCCAGAGAATTAGCACCAACGCTCCTCACGCTTGTCGCTGATCCTGACAAACTAGCAGAAATGCGCACACAGATGCGTGCGTTGGCCCAACCCGAAGCCGCAGACATAATCGCTGGTCTGCTCCAGCGCATAGCCAGAGGCGACTAATGCACTACCACATCGTCGGTATTGGTGGCGCTGGAATGAATGCCATCGCGCATATTCTGCTCGATCGCGGTGATTCGGTCAGCGGGAGTGATACGCAACGCAGTGCTGCCTGGGGTCCGTTACAGGCACGCGGGGTGAAGATTACCCTCGGCCATGACGCCCGTGCCATCAATGGCGCAGACGCTATTGTCGCAACGTCGGCAGCGCGCCACCCACACCCCGAACTCGATGCAGCGCTGACCATGGGAATTCCCATCCTGCGTCGCCATGATTTGTGGCGCACGTGGTCGACCGAACGCAACATCATTGCGGTCGCTGGGACTCACGGAAAAACCACTACCACCGCCATGATTGCCGTCGCGCTGCAACGGGCAGGGCTCAACCCGGGATATCTCATCGGCGCCGAGATTCCCGATTTACCTCGCACCGCAGCCTGGGGTAATCCGGCAGCGCCGTTTGTCATCGAAGCAGACGAATACGACCGGACCTTCCTCGCGCTGACACCCGATATCGCCGTCATCACCACGCTCGAGTGGGATCATGTCGATATATATCCGGATGCGGATGACTATGCACGTGCGTTTCAGTCGTTTGTCGCATCGGTGCCCAATGCGCGACGTGTGCTGGTCTGCGCAGACGACCCCGGCGTCCGACAGGCCATGAACCGTCCCGGTGTGCTGTGGTACGGCATCGACCATGAGTTGGCAAACAATCCCGTCGCATGCACACGCATGCCTCTCGATTGGTCAGCGACCGCTTTGACGCATTATGCAGATGGCCAACGCTTCCAACTCTGGCATTATGACCCGCGCACGTTTTCGACGAGACTCCATGCACATCTGGATACCCCATTAGCCGGATTGCATAATGTCGCCAATACGGTGGCAGCGTACGCAGCCGCAGTCATGGCGGGGGCAGCTCCTGATGCGGTCGTAGCCGCGCTGGCGGGATTTCACGGAGCCAAACGACGTTTCGAGCAGGTTGGTGTCGCAGCGGGGGTGCGCATTATCGATGATTACGGGCACCACCCGACCGAGGTGCGTGTTGTTTTGGCGGCCGCTCGGCAACGCTACCCAGCGGCACGTGTTATTGCCTATGTGCAGCCGCACACCTTTTCGCGCACACAGATGCTCGTGGCCGAATGGGCCACTGCGTTTGCCGATGCAGATTGCGTGCTGATTGGTGATATCTATGCCTCGCGGGAACAACCAATCAACGGCATCGATGCCTCGTGGCTGGTCAGTCACATCCACCATCCGGCGGTCCGTGCCTCAGGTACCGTAGAACAGACGGTCGCTGTGCTTTTGTCACTTGTCCGCGACGGCGATGTCGTCATTACGCTCAGTGCCGGCGATGGCACGAATGTGGGTCCCGCTCTCCTGCAGGCGATGGGTACACGACCATGAGCATACCGCAGCTCATCATTACCGAGTTCGTCCCATTGGCCGCGCTGACGTCGTGGCGCATCGGAGGGACTGCCCGCTACCTTGCCACGGTACGATCACCCGCTGGGGTTGCCGAGGCAATTGCGTTTGCTGATGCCCGGATGCTCCCTGTCTGGATCCTTGGTGGCGGGAGCAACATGCTGATTAGTGATGATGGCCTCCCCGGCGTCGTCATTCGGATGCGCGATATGCATGTTGACATAAAACAAAACGCAGATACTGCCGAGGTGCACATCGGTGCAGGTGCGCCGATGGCGGGCACCGTCCGCCAACTCGTCAACGCTGGCTGGTCGGGGATGGCATGGGCCGAAGGTTTGCCCGGTACCGTCGGTGGTGCGGTCTATGGCAATGCAGGCTGTTACGGTGGAGCAATGGCCGACACGGTGCAGTCGATCGATCTCTGGCGGGCAGGATGTCTCGACACGGTATTACCTGCGACACTCGGATTCGGCTATCGTACAAGTGCCCTCAAGCGACACGCTGTCCCGCAGCTCGTCCACGGGATGCACGTCGGTGACATCCTGCCTATCGTCGTCGGTGCGACCATCCGTCTGACGAGCGCCGATCCTGTGCAGTTAGCAACCGAATTAGCCGAGACGGCAGTGCTTCGGAAAGGCAAAACACCACAAGGGTCATCGTGTGGAAGCGTCTTTAAGAATCCCGCAGGCGATTCGGCCGGGCGCCTCATCGAGGCAGCTGGGCTCAAAGGGTACGCGGTAGGTTCGGCAGTTATTGCCGAACGTCACGCCAATTACATCATCAATCGTGGTGGCGCTACCAGCGCTGATGTGCGAGCGCTCGTCAGTCACATCCGTGCCGCCGTCGCCGCCCACAGTGGCGTTACCCTCGAACCAGAAGTACAAATTCTCGGCGAAGAATGGCCTTTCAACGCCTGATAGAGGAGTTCACGTCATGAAGCGTATACGCATCGGCGTCATATTTGGTGGTCAATCGGGTGAACACGAAGTGTCCCTCGTTTCGGCGCGGGCAGTCTTGGCAGGGCTCGATCCACTACGATACGATGTCGTCCCCATCGGCATCCGCAAAAATGGGCAGTGGCTGGCAGAGGGTGATGTCTTGGCGACGCTCGAGGCCGAATCCGAAGTCGCACTGCTGCCCGGCGGTGGGGCACACGTCCGTGCACCTGCACACCCAGCACAAATAACGGCTTCACCGCAAGCAATTATACGAGGCGAGCACGCAGCGCCGCATGCCATCCGCGGACTCGATGTGGTCTTCCCCGTTTTGCACGGTCCCATGGGCGAAGATGGCACCATCCAGGGACTCCTCGAACTCGCCGGGATACCGTATATCGGTTGTGGTGTGCTTGCCTCAGCAGTGGGGATGGACAAAGCAATGATGAAAGCTGCGTTCAACGCAGCAGGATTGCCGGTTGTACCGTGGAAGCTTGTCCGTGCCCACGAGTACCATGCAGATCCCGATGGCGTTGTTGCACGCCTCGAGGCAGCACTGCACTACCCGATGTTTGTCAAACCGGCCAATATGGGCAGCAGCGTGGGTATTAGCAAGGTAAAATCTCGTGCCGACCTCGTCGCCGGGCTCACGCTGGCGGCGTCATACGACCGCCGCATTGTCGTTGAACAAGGTGTCACCGCGCGCGAAATCGAAGTCTCTGTGTTGGGGAATGAAGTCCCTATCGCGAGCCTCCCCGGAGAAATAATACCAGCCAATGAATGGTATGATTACGAAGCAAAGTACCTTAATACCGACACACGGGTGGTCATTCCTGCTCAGCTCACTGATGCACAGTCAGCGACAGTCCGAAAGACTGCCTTGCATGCATTTCAGTCCATAGATGGGGCTGGCCTTTCACGTGTCGACTTCCTTTACGACGAGGCTGCTGATATTTTTTATATATCGGAAGTCAACACCATGCCCGGCTTTACCCCGTTTAGCATGTACGCCAAAATGTGGGACGCAAGCGGTATACCCTACCCCGAAGTACTCGATCGCCTGGTGACACTCGCACGAGAGCGGGGAACTCGCGCCTAAGGAGAAGTGGTGAGTAGTCAACGGCCACGTAACAATCGACCGACCTCCAGTTCCCGCCGCCCCGAAGGGGTGCGGCCGGGTTTTCGGTTGCAGTCCATGGCCTACCTAGGTACAGGTCGCCCTATCAGTGTGTTTCTTTTGGTAGTTCTTGTCGGCTATGTCTACGTCCTTACCAATAATCCCGAATATATCGTCAAATCTGTTTCTGTGTCCGGCGCGTCGACCCTCAGTAGTGAACGCGTTGCTGAGCTTACTGGTGCGGTTGGTAGATCCATATGGTCGCTCGATGCGACAACGATGCGTGCCGCCATCCTCAAAAATCCCTATGTTGTATCGGCTGATGTTCGCGTCATCTTGCCGAATCAGGTGACCGTCTCGCTCAATGAACACGAGAGTGAGATGCGTTGGAAAAACGGCTCTGCCTACCTTATCGTCAACCCACTCGGTGAATTACTCGGTGTCGATCCTGCCGTGGTTATCACTGGCACGCTGATTATCAATGACGACAGTGCGGTCGTGCTTAGTCCCGGAGATCACATCGACGCGCAAGTCGTGACTTTGGCACGCGTCGTCAGTCAACGGTTGCCCACCGAAGCCGGGCTCGACATTGCCCGCATCGGCTGGGACGAACGACGGGGTATTTCGGTCATTACCGCTGCAGGACAGACCATTTTGTTCGGGACGATTGACCGTATCGACGAAAAACTCGCACTCCTGGCCCAGCTCCATCGCGAGAATGCAAGCTTTGCGTTCGCCGATATGCGCTCATTGACTCCATACTATCGTGATGACATCCCATTTACCGAGACTATTACGCAGACCCTGGTCCTATCCGACACCGTCGTCACCGCCCCATAACACACGAGGTAGCCTGTGAGCATGCGCACCATTGCCGGTATTGATATCGGCTCTACCAAAATAGTCACGATGATTGCTCAGATGGACGGCGAACAAATCATCACGGTCCTTGGCTATGGCGTTGCTCCCGCACGCGGTGTCGAACGCGGTATCATCGTCAACCTCGAAGAAGCGACGCGGGCCGTCAAGGCGAGCATTACCCAGGCGGAACAGATGGGCGGCTATCGTGTCGGCTCTGCATATGTGTCGATTACGGGCAAACATATCCAAAGCTTTACGCGGACCGGCACCGTCGCTATCTCACGTGAGTATGATGGTCATGTTCGTCAAGAAGATATCCTTCGTGCGGTCGAAATAGCCCAAGCAGAACCACTCCCCGCCAACGTTGAACTCCTGCATGTCATGCCGTTTCGCTATACACTCGATACCCAAGAAGTACAAGATCCCATCGGGATGCGCGGCTATCGTCTAGAAATCGACGTCCACATCGTCGTCTGTGATATTGCCGCCATTCAAAATATCATCAAAGTCGTGCAAAACAGCTCAGTCGAAGTAGACGATGTCGTGCTCCAACAACTCGCCAGTGCCGAAGCGGTGCTCACCGATGACGACCGTCAAAACGGAGTTGTCCTTGTCGACATCGGCAGTGATACGACTGGTGTCGCATTCATCGCTCAGGGCGCGACATGGCATACCCACGTCATTCCTGTCGGCGGTCATACCATTACCAATGATCTCATCTTGATGTTTCAACTCAACCCTGTTATTGCCGAACAGACCAAGATGAGTATTGGTGAAGCAGTTGCTGATCCAAATCGGCATCGCGATGTCATCGAGGTCGAAGGGCAACGTCCAGGCGAGCCCGTCTCGATTAGCCGACTACACTTCAATGAGTCAATCCAGGCACGCTGCGACGAACTCATCGATTTCATCATCTACGAGGTATCGCAAAGTTCCTACATGGGCGCATACAACGCGGGTGTAGTTATCACCGGTGGTGGTGCCCAACTTCGCAACCTCGATATCTTGTTCTACGAGCGCTTCAACGCCCCAATACGTATCGGCATCGCCGAGGATGTCTATGGTCGCATCGACAATCTCAATACACCAACCTTCACCACCGTCCTCGGGCTTATTCGCTGGGGCTACCGTCATGGGCAAAGCGGTAAACACAGCCGCGACGAGGATAGCCGTTGGGTCGACGTCTACGAGCGCTTCAAAATGTGGTTACGCGAATTTTTGCCGTAGTATTTTTTATTGTTGGTATGCCAACAAACACGCAGCGCTTGCGCTGCGTGTTTGTGCATCTTCCCACTCTGCGTAGTGTTGTAGTATAATCACAAACATTACAAAATGATTTCAATCTTAACCACAGCACGGACGCACGTTCGGTATTACCGTATGGAGGGGATATGTTCGGTCACCAACAGGATATCAATGAACGCGTGGTGGTCATCAAAGTCATCGGTGTAGGCGGTGGTGGCTCAAATGCAGTCGACCGCATGGTCGCCGATGGCGTCCAGAACGTCGAATTCATCACTGTCAACACCGATGCCCAAGCATTGGTCAATTCCAAAGCAGATCAACGCATCCGCATTGGTGACAAACTCACCAAAGGCCTCGGTGCCGGCGGTGATCCGACAATCGGCGAAAGAGCCGCCGAAGAATCGCGCAGCGAACTTACAGAAGTATTGCGTGGCGCAAACATGGTGTTCGTTACCGCTGGCATGGGCGGAGGGACAGGCACCGGTGCTGCCCCTCTTGTCGCCAGCATCGCCCAAGAACTCGGTATTTTGACGGTCGGCGTGGTCACCAAACCCTTTGGGTTTGAAGGCAAGCATCGTCGCAAGCACGCCGAAGAAGGCATCGAGCGGTTACGCCCGCACGTCGACACGCTCGTCATAATCCCAAATGACCGCCTGCTCCATGCAGGCAACAAAAATGCCACCATGATGCAAGCCTTCCAGATGGCCGATGGCGTGCTCCGCCAAGGCATTCAAGGCATCGCTGACATGATTAATTTGCCTGGGCTCATCAACGTCGATTTCGCCGATGTGCGCTCCGTCATGCAACGCTCGGGTACAGCCCTCATGTCCATCGGTATCGGCAGCGGTGACAACCGGATGATCGACGCAGTGCGCGAGGCAGTCGAATCCCCACTCCTCGATGTGACCATTACTGGCGCCCGGAGCGTATTGCTCAATGTCACCGGTGGCGAAGACGTCAGTCTGTACGAAGTCCAAGAAGCAGCCTCGGTCATCGAAGCCGCTGTGGCGCACAATGCAAACATCATCTGGGGCTTGCTCATCGACCCCAACTTCCCCCGTGGGCAGGTCAAGGTGACACTAATCGCCACCGGCTTTGACAACGAACGGCGTTCAGAGCAGGTTGTCGAACAACGTGCACCCTTGCCGATGCGCACTCAACCACCTGTCGCACGGCCAGCAGCACCACAGATTTCGAATTCGCTGCCGACGCTGCCGCAGCGGGACCAACGTCCGTCGTCGCAACCGTTGCGCAACTTTCCTACACAGGCCGATGTCGATATTCCAGTGTTCGTGAGACGGAATAAAGATCGCTAGTACGTCCGCCGAGTGGTGTCTCTCTTCCTGGCTGCCCGAAAGGATTCTTCGATGACTCATTCTCAACCACGCGCCGTACGTGCCGTCATTCGTGTCGTTGGTGTCGGTGGTGGTGGCTCCAATGCTATCGACCGCATGATCGATGACGGCGTCCGAGATGTCGAGTTTGTTGCCATCAACACCGATGCGCAAGTCCTCCGCACGTCCAAAGCGCACTACAAAATCTGCATTGGCGAACGGCTCACCCGCGGCATGGGCGCAGGAGGTGATCCAATTGTCGGCGAGCGCGCCGCCGAAGAGACGAATGACGAATTGTACGAAATCCTCAAGGGTTCCAATCTCGTATTCATCACTGCAGGCATGGGCGGTGGGACAGGCACCGGTGCTGCTCCCATCGTGGCCAGTATTGCCCAAGATCTCGGGATTTTGACCGTTGCCGTCGTCACAAAACCCTTCAAATTCGAGGGGTCAAAGCGTCTCGCCCAGGCAGAACTCGGTATCGAACAACTCCGCAAATATGTCGATGCTCTCGTCGTTGTTCCCAATGATCGGCTCGTCGAAGCCTACGCCAAGCGTGGCGTTTCGATGGTGCAAGGATTCCAAATCGTCGACAGTGTGCTGCGCCAAGGCATCCAGGGCGTTTCGGATCTCATCACCAAAACCGGCGTTGTCAACGTTGACTTTGCTGATGTGCAAACCATCCTCAAAAATTCTGGTGAAGCCCTCATGGCAATCGGCGTCGGTGCCGGTGAAAACCGCATCCAGCAGGCTATAGAATCTGCTATGGCGTCACCACTGCTTGATGTCGAAATCCGCGGTGCAAAACGCGTCCTTATCAATATATCTTCCGGTGAAGATATCCGCATGACCGAGGTTGCTGAGGCTGCGAACATCATCGAGAGCATCGTAGCCGAGGACGCGCAGATTATCTGGGGCTCGGTCATAGACCCCAATTTCCCACCCGACCAAGTCAAAATAACGCTCCTCGCTTCGGGCATTTCGACCCTCAAGCCCAAAGCGCAGATGCAGCCGCGCACCCCGCAGCACGAGGCACCGCATCATCCACCTACTCCGTCACAAATTCCACCGGCGCTGCGCCCAGCAAATATTGAATATACCACCGCACCACAATCTCCACCTGCTTCGGCAGGGGTCGATCGTAATTCCCCGTTGGGCGGACGTGTACCTGCAGGCAACGAACCAGCTCCACGACGGCCATATATCCCCCCGGCCGAGCAACAGCCCGCACCGATTGCTGCCCGCCCAGTCGTATCGCGGCAATCTCCTCTCGACGGTGCTGCGCGCCAACCATCCTCCGCTCCACGACCCTATGACGACGATCCCGATATTTCGCTGCCGCCTGCAATTAGGCATCGTCGCAACGAAGACTCCTAACATCACGCATGCCACCGTTGCAAGGCAACGGTGGTTTTTTCATCTCACTGATTAGACAAATGCCGGTATAATCTCCTCGTCCCCCACCTACACAAAAGGAATCGACATGACGACGATGCTTGTCACCAATGGTCCTATCTACACACTTGATCCAGCAAAACCCGTAGTCGAAGCACTTGGCATCCGCGACGGAATTGTCTGCGCTGTTGGATCCCGTGCTGATGTTTTGGCCGCTCTGGGCACACCAGATTCAACACTTGATTTACAAGGCAAAGCTGCCATTCCTGGACTGACCGATGCACACGTGCATATCATTGCTACAGGGATGACGTTGCGGCAAGTACGCCTGTATGGCTATACCGATTTCGCCGCGGTCCGCAAGGTTATTGGTACTGCCGATGACCGGCTTCCCGCTGGTGTCTGGCTCCAAGGTGGTGGGTGGGATCATACCCTCTGGGGCGGTTACTGGCCCACTGCCGATGACCTCGAGCAACTCGCCCCAGGACGACCCGCCTTGCTGAGTCGCAAAGACGGCCATTCTGCCTGGGTCAATCACACGGCAATGAAGATAGCCGGGATTGACCGCCATACCGCAGACCCCGAAGGCGGTCACATTGACCGCGATGTCAACGGTAATCCGACGGGTATTTTCAAAGAGACCGCTATCAATCTGGTCCGCCAGCACATACCCGAGACCACCGACGAAGACCGTCGTGCAGCCGTCACCGATGCATTTGCCGAAGGGTATACCTACGGCATGATTGGGATGCATAGTTTCACCGGTACCCGTCGCGACGGCTTCAACGATCTGCGCAACTTTCAGTACATGCGTGAGCATGGGCAGCTACCAGGTCGCATCCTTGTGCAAATAGACCCGGATGGATTTGAACACATGCTCGGGCTTGGTTTGCGCAGTGGCCTCGGCGACGATTGGTTGCGCGTCGGTGCCTTCAAGTTCTTTGCCGATGGTACCCTGGGCAGCGAGACCGCCGATATGCTCGCTCCCTTCGAAGGTGGTCACAACCTCGGCCTGCCCACCATGTCCCGCGAAGAAATCTTCGACAATGCCCGGCGTGCCAATCAGAACGGTATTGCGATCTCGGTGCACTGCATCGGTGATGGTGCAAATCGGAAGGTCCTCGACGCCATCGAGGCAGCGCTCAAACCCATGCAGAAACCCGGCGAAACACTTTCCGAGACCGCCATGCGCTCTCTTGCCGTCCCAAACCGTATTGAACACTGCCAGCTCCTCGACCCGACCGACATCCCACGCTTTGCCGCAATGAACGTCGTCGCATCGATGCAGCCGGTTCACATGATCGGTGACCTCGACACCGCCACTCGCCTCTGGGGCAAACGCAATGCCACCAGCTACGCCTGGCGCTCGGTCGAATTGTCCGGTGCAGTCTTGGCACTCGGCTCCGATGCACCGGTCGAGTCACTCAACCCGTGGCTGTCTATCTACGGTGCCGTTACTCGACGAAAACTCGATGGTACCCCCACCGCTGGCTGGTACCCCGAACAAGCCCTTACTCGTTTCAGTACGCTCCGTGGCTTCACGGTCGGTGCAGCGTATTGTGCAAACAGTCACACCCGCCAAGGGACACTCATGCCCGGTATGGTCGCCGACTTGGCCGTCATGAAGCTCGATCCGTTTGCGTGCGATGCATCCCAACTGCAACACAACACTGCCCACCTCACCATGATTGAAGGCAATGTTGTCTACCGCAATGATTTTTAGCTTTTTTCATTGAAATCCGGCGAGCCGACCATCTGGTGCGCCAGGACGGCGGCGGCTGGGGGGCTGGGGGGCTGGGGCGTAAGGGCGTAAGGGCGTAAGGGCGAAAAATCTTTCGCCCTTACGCCCCGGAGAGACGCCCCGGAGAGACGCCCCGGAGAGACGCCCCGG
>CANJHS010000031.1 GCA_947474225.1 Roseiflexaceae bacterium
ACCGCCACCAACACGTGGGCCTGGCGACAACGGTGGACCGCCACCAACACGTGGGCCTGGCGACAACGGTGGACCGCCACCGACACGTGGGCCTGGCGACAACGGTGGACCGCCACCAACACGTGGGCCTGGCGACAACGGTGGACCGCCACCAACACGTGGGCCTGGCGACAACGGTGGACCGCCACCAACGCAAGAACCCGGTGGTGGACCAAAGCCCACACGCGAACCATGAACGATGTACGACGAGGCCGGGGCAATCGCCCCGGCCGTTGTTTATTTGCTGACTGAATTGTCGTTATGCGTTGCGCAGGGCTGTGAGCATGAGGTCCAGCGGTGGTGTGAGGCCTGTCCAATGTTCAAAGGCAATGACTGCTTGGCGAGCGAGCATCCCAAGACCGTCATGGGCGTTTGCGCCACGGCTGCGTGCATCGGCGAGGAGCTTGGTAGGGCGGTAGACCATATCGTAGATGGTCATGTCAGGGAGGATAAATGCTGCAGCAAGCGGAGATTCGTCGCCGTGCCAACCGAGTGTAGTTGCATTAACGATGAGCTGGGCATCGCCAATGACCACGGCGAGGTCGGGCTCGTCTGGTGCGGCAAAGGTCAAAATCGGATCGTTGTCGAGTGACGCGAGCACGTCACCGAGGAGTTCTTCTGCTTTTTCGGTGGTGCGATTGATGATGGTAATCCGTGCGGCACCTGCATGTGCGAGCGCAAATGCAGCAGCACGCGCAGCACCACTCGCGCCGAGGATGACCACAGACAGGCCGTCTGGATCGAGACCACAAACTTGTGTGACCTCATCGAGGAAGGCAGGTGCGTCAGTATTGGTGGCGCGGAGCCGACCGTCTGGGAGGCGGATGATGGTATTGGCTGCACCGATGAGTTCGGCGATGGCATCGACCTCATCGACAAGGGTCATGATGGCGAGTTTGTGTGGGAGTGTGACATTCGCACCATACATGTGTGGTGCACGCAGCGATTCGATGCGCGCAGGCAGGTCAATGAGCGCGGTGTGCCAGCGTTCGTAGTGTGCGTCGAGACCAAAGTGGGCGAAGGCAGCGTTGTGCATCGCGGGTGATTTGCTGTGCGCCACGGGATCCCCGATGACACCGGCGATCCGCGTCTGATTGGACGACATGGGTGGCTCCGAATCTGATCTTATTGGGCGCAGGCGAGGTATTCTTGTTCGAAAGTCTGGAATTCTGCGTACGAAGCGGCAAAGTTGTGTTGTCCCGGTGCGCCGCATTTGGCAACGAAGTAGAGGTAATTTGCCGTAGCATCGGGGCGTGCTGCTGCCCGGAGCGCAGTCAAACCGGGTGCACTGATGGGGCCGGGCGGCAATCCGTTCTGGACACGGGTGTTGTACAACCCAGGCGCGGCGTTGATTTCGTCGATGGTCAGGGTGTCGAGTTTGGGCCACCAATCACCGGGTTGGCCGAGGATGTACTGGACGGTCGGATCAGATTGGAGCTTGCCGCCTCCGGTTTCACCTGCGTTTTCGGGTTTGAGGCGATTCCAAAAAACAGCAGAAATAAGCGCCATTTCGTCTTCTCGGGCAGCTTCGCGCTGGATAATCGAGGCCATCGTGACGATGTTGTGGACGGTGACGTCTGGGACTTGGACTTCGCGTTCCATCGTGGCGTATTGTTCTTCGAAGTGACCGACGAGCAGGTCGACAACGTCTGTGACGGTGGCGGTCTCGTTGAGTCGATAGGTATCGGGGAACAGGTATCCTTCGAGGGTGGCGTCGACGGGGAGCGAAGCAAGGATGATGTGTCCAGCTTTGAAGCGCGCGCCAGATTGGAATGCTGTGAGTGCCATCGGTTCGGTAATATTGAGGAATCCCGCGGCGCCGACGACCGCTGCGATTTGTTCGAGGCGCATGCCTTCGATGATCGTAATCTGCACTTCCTTGACGCGGGCTTGCTGGAGCGCAACCATAATCTCGTTCATTGTCATCGTTTGCCGCAACACAAAGTTGCCGGCTTGGAGTTTGTCGTCGAGGTTTTGGATGCGTGCAAGTGCGACAAAGAGCATGGGCTGACGAACCAATTTGAGGTCTGCCAAGCGGGTGGCGATGGCGTTTGTTTGTTCACCGGCTTCGACGACGAACTCGATGGGAGTGTCGTCGCTCCCGCCGGGGCGCCGGATTTCGCTCGAGAGCAACATAAACACTGCGGCAGCGATGACTGCGAGGATCGCAGTTATGAGGAAAAGCGCACGAAAAAAGCGAAACACCGCAGTCACCTCACGTAGAACGGTTAGGGGGTGGGCGTTGGGGTCTCTTCGGGTGGTAATGGTGGTATCTCGGTTGCAGCGACGCCGCCTTCGGCGGTGGCAACAGGTGTGCCGGCTGTGGGGGCGGCAGGATCAACTGTACCCGTTGCTTCAGGCACTGCAGTTGCGGTTTTGGCTGGGACGCGCGTCGGGATTTGCATATCTTCGATGGGGAGTTCGACCGCAGGCGCGACGACTAATGCCTCGTTGATCCAGCCACTGCCTTCGGCAGAGCCAATGGATGACGTGGCCGATCGTTTGGCGCCCAGCTTGATTTTGAACCAGGTGCGGTCCGGGGTGGTTGCAAGGTAAAAAATCTCGTCGTCGATGACGACTTGACCGACCACGTTATCTGCCCGAACGGCCGGCTGATCGCGCACATTGCCGGGGTTGATGATAATGCCAGGGACATCACCAAAGGCACTCTGGGTGGCAATGACTGTGGCTGTCGGCGCGGTATTGTCGGTAGATGGTGCGATGGCACCCTCATCAACAACGGTCGGCGTGGGTGCGGTGTTGACTCCAACGCTGCGTATCTCGCCACGGACGCGTTCAAAGAGGTTGTAGGCGAGCACGAGTGCGAGCAACAAAATAATGGTCGAGACGGCAGTTTTGAGCAGTTCGACGACTTTGACAGTGATATTGGATGGCTGCATTTGGTCGATTGCGCTCTGTGCGACACCAGCAATGGACTCGCCCCAGGTTGTTTTGGAGCGATCGTCGCGTGCGATGCGGCGCAAGGCAAGCAATGCACGGGTATTACCAACGACAGACAACGAGCGAACCACACTCCAACGGACATTGCTGTTCGGGTGACTGAGTGCGTCGATGAGTGGTTGGGATGCATGACGATCGCCGATTTCGCCCAGCACTTCGGCGGCGCGATACGACATCAGCCAGGGATTATCCGGATGGAGCGCCGATATCAGCGCCGGCAGTGCGTTTGAACCGAGGGTGACTAATTCTTCTGCGGCGTGGATGTGACCCGGATTGTCGGGATCGCCCAAGGCCTGAACGAGTGTAAGACAGCGGTCAAAAATCGGACCGGTCACCGGGATTGGGGCGGTCTGTGACGTCGGAGTAAAGTTATTGAGCAATTTGTCGAGGTAACTCAGCGCCGCTGAGCGCGACTTTCGTGACTTTTGATCGCGCTTGCGGATGCGCAATGGCGCCGATTGGCTACTATCGGTGGGATTGCGATCTGGCGTAGCACGGCGTGGCTCACGCGGACGTGTATCTTGATCCATGCAACAACTCTATCCTGTTATTTCAGTGTGCTGGGGTATATCTACATCAAAAGTGCAGGTATTGTAGCACTTTCACCGAATAAGCGTCAACGCACGGCGACTGAGGCTATCCTGATGCCTACCTCATCGATATGTCGGCACTGGTTTTGGACGGATAATAGAGATTGACAGAAAGAGGGCACGCATGACGGGATTCCTCGGCGACGCAGACATCAGTGCCAACCGCATAGAGGCGTTGCGGGCGAGCCTGAGCACGTATATAGACCTGACGAGTGCCAACCCGACCACGCAGGGTCAGCACTTCCCTGCCGAGATATTGGCGCGGGCCGCTGCGCCGTATTGGCAAAGCCGGCGCTATGCGCCCAATCCCCGCGGGCTGTTGCCTGCTCGGCAGGCGGTCGCAGCCTATTATGCACAGCGACAACCGGCGCTGGTGTGCGATCCGGCACAGGATATTTTTCTCACTGCGAGTACCAGTGAGGCCTACATATTGCTCTTTCGCTTGCTGGCCAATCCCGGCGACAATATATTGGCTCCGGCGGTGTCATACCCGTTGTTTGAATACCTGGCAGCACTGTTCCACCTCGAATTGCGTACCTATCCGCTCGACGAAGCGCGTGGATGGCGCATCGATCCATGGCAATTGGGGCGTCTGAGTGACGAACGGACGCGTGCGGTGCTGATCGTCTCGCCGCACAACCCGACGGGTGCGGTGGTGCGCAGTGCAATGCCGGTGTTGCAGTGGATGGATGTGCCGGTGATATGTGATGAGGTTTTTGCGGAGTTCCCGTATGCCATCGAAGCGGTGCCACCATTGGCCGCCTTGATGCCACATGTGCCGATGTTTACGCTCAACGGGTTGTCCAAAATGTATGCCCTGCCGGACATGAAGTTGGGCTGGATTGCGCTCACCCAAGCGGCCCGTGAGCGCTACGGCGAACGGCTCGAAGTGATGAATGATACACTGCTCGGCGCAAGTGGTCTGATACAAACCATGCTCCCCACGCTGATGGCCGAGGGGAGACCGTTTGTCACGCAGCAGCGCGCGGCGATTCGTGCCAACCTCGATGCGGCACTGGTATTGCTCCGTGACTGCCCACAAGTACGGGTACGCGCGCCCGATGCGGGGTATTATGTGTTTATGGAATGCCTGCTAGACGCCGAAGAAGAAGATGTGGTGTTGTACCTGCTCAACCACGGCATTCTTGTCTATCCCGGGTATTTTTTTGGCGAGACCAACGGGCGATATTTGGCGATTTCGTGTCTTGTACAGCACGATGTCTTGGTCGCGGGGATCAAACAGATGTGCGCAGCGTTGGTGCGCTACCCAGCATAGGAGCAGCATATGTCACCTCATCAGCAGACGTCCGACGAACAATTGTTGTTGTCTCCGACCGAGGCGCAACCGTTCCACCGCACCGACACCTGGCGTGTTTTGCGGATTATGAGTGAATTCGTGGCGGGCTTCGAGGAATTAGCCGATATTGGCCAGGCGGTGACGATTTTTGGGTCGGCCCGGGTAACCGCAGACGATGCCATCTATCAGGCCACGGTCGAGACTGCGCGCCACATCGGAGAAGCCGGCTATGCCATCTTGACGGGCGGCGGCCCGGGTGTCATGGAGGCTGGCAACAAGGGCGGCAACCTGGCCGGCGTCGAATCTATCGGGCTCAACATCGAATTACCGTTCGAGCAGCACATAAATCCGTATACCACGCGGACCTTGGAGTTTCGCTATTTTTTTGTACGGAAAACACTCCTGGTCAAATATGCGACGGCCTTTGTCTTCTTTCCGGGCGGCTTTGGGACACTCGACGAGATGTTTGAAGCGGTGACATTGGTGCAAACCGGCAAAGTACGCAACTTCCCGATTATTTTGTACGGGGCAACGTATTGGAACGGCCTGATCGCCTGGCTGCGTGACCAGCCGCTCCAGCATCGGATGCTCAGCGAAGCCGAAATTTCGCTGCTCCACATCGTTGATTCCCCCGCAGCGGTGCGTGATGTGATTGTTGGAGCAACGGCGGAACGCATCGCCGCCGAAGGGGCGGCACGGGCGGCACTGCGGCAGGCGACGAAGCGCGACACGCGTGAAACCTAGTCGGTCGGCTCGCTATCAGCAACAATGTCGCTGCGCCAGTGCTCGAGCCATTCGAGCGCCGCTTGCAGGCGTGCGGGCGGGATGTGACGGAGCGACGTGATTTGAAAGACGCGGACCAATCCGAGGAAGATGCCCAAATAGTCGTTGCGTTTGCTCAATGTGGCAGATACCATGGCGGTCTGACGGGTAGCCCGTACCAACGCTTCGGTCCCTTCGTCGTTGAGATGCACCGTCATCGGGTCGTCTGCGTCGCGTACCAGTCGATCGAGTTCTCGTTCGGCCAAGAGTTGCTGGCGAGCCAGTGCCGCGGCTTCGTTGATTTGGGTGTAGGCGACTTCGAGGTTGCTCTGGGCATGCGCCGCGGGCACCAGTGCGTCGGCGGGGCTGATGCCGTTGGGCCGGCTCTGTTGCCAGAGGATGGACGCTGCTTCGTGTTGCCATTGTGCCAGCGCCGGGCGGCCTGCCGCCGGCAGTGTACACAACCAGAGCGGCACGAGATCGACACGCAGGCACAACGCCGGTGTGCGCGCGCCGCTGGTGTCGGTCAACCACAGTGCTTTGAGGCCGGCGGCGAGGACGGGGATGCGGCGCAGTGCTTTTTCGTAGCTGGCCGGTGCATACCCGAATTGGCGTAACAACGCCCGCACGGGGATATATTGCTGATTAGGATCGATGCCCAGGCTGGTCAACAAGTCGGTGGTCGGGTCAGTAGCGGGGGTGTCACTGTACATGGTGTACTCACTGTGTGCATTCTGACTCTATGATAGGTGATTGTGTGGGGTGTGCGTGATATGGGCGTGGAGGGTGCTATGACGCGTGTCATCTACTTCGACTGTTTCTCTGGTATCAGTGGCGATATGATTCTGGGTGCGCTGTGTGATGCCGGCCTGGATGTAGCAGCGCTCCGTGCGCTGCTCGAGACGATGAACCTGCCGGGGTGGTCGATCGAAGCCGTGCGCGAGACGCGTGGCTGGTTGACCGGCACACGCATGCACGTCCATGCGCCCGAGCAGGCGACGCACCGTCATTTGCGCGATGTGACCGACATCATTACACAGTCGGGGTTGCCGGCTGTAGTCAAACAAACGGCGCAGCGTATCTTTGGGAAATTGGCTGATGCCGAGGCGCACATCCACGGCGTGAGCGCGGCGGACGTCCACTTCCACGAAGTCGGTGCACTCGACGCCATCGTCGACATCGTGGGGATTGCTGCAGGCCTGCATCTGCTGGGCATCGAGCACGTCTACGCCTCGCCGTTGCCATTGGGGAGCGGTTGGGTCAAGGCGGCGCACGGCGATATCCCGGTGCCTGCACCGGCCACATTGCATCTGTTGCAGCAGGCACAGGCGCCCATTGTGCCCGACGAGGCAGGCTTCGAGCTGGTGACTCCTACCGGCGCGGCGGTGTTGGCGACCTTGGCGACCTTCAAGCGGCCTGCAATGGCGTTGCAACAGGTCGGCTATGGCTTTGGAAAAAAGATAACCCCCCGTCCCAATGCCCTGCGCGTCTGGGTGGGTGAGGTCGGTGCCAGTGAATCGGCATTGGTGTTGTTGGAATGTAACATCGACGATCAACCTGCCGAGCAATTGGCGTATGTGTGCACACAGGCGTTGGCATTGGGTGCGCGTGATGTCTGGCAGCAGCCGATTACGATGAAAAAAGGGCGCGCGGCGCTCCTCGTGAGTGTATTGGTCGACCGAGACCGTGAAGACCAGTTAGTGGACTTGCTGATGCGCCAGACGTCGACATTGGGGATGCGCCGCAGTCTGGTCGAACGGCACGTGGCCGAGCGCACGATTGTCACGGTCGAGACGCAATACGGACAGGTGCGGGTCAAAGTCAAAGTGTGGCGTGGCGATGTCATCGGCGCCGCGCCGGAGTATGAGGACTGCGCCGCCGCCGCCCAAAAAGCCCAGGTTGCGCTGACACAGGTGTATGCGGCGGCATTGGCGGCATATGCAGGGCGCGCAACGGACGAATAACGCAATCTGATACACAAACTTAACACGACAGCAGTACTACTGCCGGATTGTTTGGTGTATACTGTTTGCATCCACTGTGATGTGTAGTAACAAGACGGAATCACATTCGGTTGCTAATTGGGCGCCGAGGTGCATGTATTGAGGAGTACCGCATTGGAATTATTGCAAACGATCAAAAAACGCATGGCATTGGTGTTCCCCGGTCAAGGTTCACAATATGTGGGCATGGGGCATCTGCTGTACAACGTGTCGCCCGCGGCACGGCGTATATTTGATCGCGCAAACGAAGTCCTCGGTTTTTCTTTGACGACCCTCTGCTTCGAAGGCCCGCAGGCCGATTTGGATGACACCTACAACGCCCAGCCAGCCATTTTGACCGTGAGTATTGCCTGTCTCGAAGCGCTCCGTGAGCGTTTGAGCCCGCTTGGTATCAACGTTTCTCCTGCCATGGTCGCCGGTCACAGCCTCGGTGAATTCACCGCGATGGTCGCCGCCGGGTCATTGCAGTTCGACGAAGCCTTGTTGTTGGTGCGCGAACGCGGTCGCTTGATGGCCGAAAGTGCGCTGACCCGTCCTGGTGGCATGGCTGCCGTGATTGGCCTCGACGAGACGCAATTGCGCGCCGTCGTCGACGAAGCCCAGTCCTACGGTGTGGTCACGATGGCCAATGCAAATTCGCCGGGACAAACCGTATTGTCTGGCGAAGTCGCTGCGCTGACGCGCGCCATGGAGCTCGCCAAGGAGCGCGGTGCCAAGTTGGTCCAACGCCTCGCGGTGTCGATTGCTTCGCACTCGCCACTGATGCAGTCGGCCTCGTTGCGCTTTACCGAATTTTCGAACCAGATTGCGATGGTGACCCCGTCGGTCCCATTGATTGCCAATATCAGCGCCTCGATGTTGCACACCGTCGAAGAACTGCGTACCGAAATCAACGGGCAGTTGACGCGGCCAGTGCAATGGACCGGCAGTGTCCAGATGATGATCGAGCACGGCGTTGATACCTTCATCGAGCTCGGCCCCAAGCAAGTGTTGACTGGCCTCATCAAGCGTATCAACGCGCAGGTGCAGACGCTCAGCTTGTCGGATGTCGAAATCGTCAAGATCCTCTACGGCACCGACAGCGAACTCCCCGCTCCAGCGACGAGCTAATCCGAAAGGTCCCACCCAATGCGACGTGTGGTTATCACCGGTGTCGGCGCAGTGACGCCACTCGGTAACGATATGGAATCGACCTGGAAGGCACTCATCGCCGGTCAGAGCGGCGTCAAACCGCTCACCAAATTCGATGGCAGCGACTACGCCGTGCGCATTGCCGGCGAAGTACGTGATTTCGTTCTCGATCCTGCGGTGGATGCCCGCGAAGCACGCCGTGCCTCGCAGTACGTCCGCTATGCGCTCAACGCCTCGCTCGAGGCACTACGCAGCGCCCAGCTCGACCCCCAGACGATGGACCGTGAGCGCCTCGGCGTCATCTACGGCACCGGCGCAGGTGGAGTCGACCTGATTGGCGACAACGTGACAACCCTCAACGAAAAAGGAACGCGCCGTGTGGCGCCGACCCTGATTGCAAATATGATCGATGACGCCGCATCTGGCTACATCGCCATCCAGACCGGTGCACTCGGGCCAAACATGGCAATCGTGGCTGCCTGCTCGACCGGCGGGCATAACATCGGCGAAGCCTACGAGACCATCAAACGCGACGACGCAGACGTGATCATCGCCGGCGGCGCCGAGGCACCTATCGTGCCGGTCGTCATGTCGGCATTCACCAACATGCGCGGTTTGGCCGGCGACAACGAGAACCCCGCCGCTGCCTGCAAGCCCTTCGACATCCGTCGTGACGGTTTTGTGTTATCCGAAGGCGCCGGTGCGGTCATCCTCGAAGAGCTCGAGCACGCTCTCCGTCGCGGTGCCACCATCATCGCCGAGGTGGTCGGCTACGGCAACAGCAATGACGCCAAAGACATGATTGCAGCTGGTGAAGACGGGGCCGGTCCGGCGCGTGCCATGAAAATGGCCATCCGCAAAGCGGGTATCCGTCCTGACCAAATCGACTATATCAATGCCCACGGTACCGGCACGCCCCTCAACGACATGGCCGAGACCCGTGCCATCAAAACCGTCTGCGGTGACCATGCATACAAACTGGTTGTAAACTCATCCAAATCGATGCTCGGCCATATGATGGGTGCCGCTGGTGCGGTCGAACTCATCATCACTGCGTTGAGCATCAAACACGGCATCGTCCACCCGACGATGAATCTCGAACAGGGGGACGAAAATTGTGATTTGGATTATGTGCCGGGTGTCGCACGTCGCCATGACGTGGCAATCGGGTTGTCGAATTCGATAGGTCTGGGTGGCCATAATTCGGCCATCATCGTACGCCGCTACGAGCCCTAACGCACCCGATCCAACATAACACGCTGTGCCACTCCCTCTGCTCGGTCATCGAGCGGGGGGAGTTCTGCATGACCATAGCGGCGTTCGAGGGCGCGGCTGAGCAAAAAATCTGCAAACAGCGGATTCTTGGGAAGGAACGAACCGTGCATATAGCAGCCAAATGTGTTATGGACCTGTGCACCTTCGGTTTTGTCGCTGCCGTTATTGCCCGATCCTGCAATCACGGTGCCGAGTGGCCGCGCCCCTGAGCCGAGGAATGTCTGGCCGCTGTGATTTTCGAACCCGATACAACTCCGCTGGGCGATGGGTACATCGACCGTGACCGCAATGTTGCCGATGGAGCGCTGCGTGCCACCTATGGTATGCACATCGAGCGCGCCGATGCCTGGCAATGTCTGCCCTGCATGCGTTTTGAAGTAGGTACCCAACAGCTGATAGCCCCCGCAGATGGCCAACATGACCATCCCATCAGCCAGTGCAGCGCGGAGCTCGCTCCCCTGGCGCACGACGAAATCGTCTGCAATGAGCGCTTGACCGCTGTCTTGGCCGCCACCAAAAAAGCACAAATCGTAACGCGCCCAGTCCACCGTAGCTCCTGGGTGGATCGCGTCGACGTCGACGTCGATGCCGCGCCAAAGACTGCGCTGGCGGAGCACAATGATATTGCCGCGGTCGCCGTATATATTCATTTGGGCAGGGTAGATGTGAGCAATCCTGAGGTGCATGCGTGCTCCTTTGTGAATGAGTGATTCTACCATGTCTCTCAGACGAGATAGATAGCCTGTGCAACAGAGCGCAAGAGGTATATTTCCTTAGCCCACTGGATGGCGCGTGAGGACATATTTTCTGCTACATTGTGTCGTATTTATCATCAATGGCGTCGGAGTCACGAATATTACAGTTTGTAATGTTGGCGAGTTATCCACAGGATGCACACTACATCATGCCGTAGGTTTGACGCGTTGCAATGCGCAATTGACCACAACGCCGGATAGACCACTTATCCACATCATGTGGATAACTTTTGGGCATATGGCAGACAAATGGTGGATAACTCGTGGAAATCCTGCCTATTCTTCATTGTGACGCCATGCTCTGCCAAACACCCAAAAATGCGCAATGAAGAGGCGAAAAAATTGCATGTACAATAAAACAAACGAAAGCGAGAGAGCATGTTGCGTGTCTTGCATCTGGCTGATTTGCATATCGGGGTAGAAAACTACGGGCACTTCGATGTCAGCACGGGCATGCACACGCGGTTGGCAGATTTCCTCGCGCGCTTCGACGAAGCCATCACCGTCGGCATCGACGCCAAGGTCGATTTGGTGCTCATCGCCGGCGACATGTTCAAAAACCGCGACCCACAACCCCGCCATCAACGTGAATTTGCCGTGCGCATCAAGCGCATCGCGGACGCCGGCATCCCCGTGCTGATGCTCATCGGCAATCACGACGTCGCGCCCGGGCGCGATACCGCGAATTCGGTGGCGGTCTATGAGGGTCTCGACTATCCCGGTGTGCGTGTTGCGCGCACCGCTGGTATCTTTCGCTACGAAACGCCGCACGGGCCGCTGGCAGTGGTGGCGGTACCGTGGATCCTGCGAGAGATGCTGTTGAGCAATAACGATGCCCTGCGTACGGCCACCTTGCACGAGCAAGAGCCGATGATTTTGGCAATCATAGAGGAATACATCCAGCAGAGCGTCGACACACTCATGGCCGAAGACCCACTCCGCCCGATCATCGTGACCTACCACGGGACGGTCTCAGGTGCCACGACGGGCATAGAACGAATGCTCACCCTGGGTCGCGAGATTGTCATGCCACCGGCGGCATTGACCCCGGCTGGGGTCGATTATGTGGCGTTGGGGCACGTCCACAAACACCAAATTCTGCGGGCACTGCCGCCGATTATCTATCCCGGCAGCATTGAACGCATCGACTTTGGCGAAATGGAAGAGTTCAAGGGCTGCGTGCTGGTGTCATTTGCCCAAAAAACTGCTTCGTGGGAATTTATCCCGCTGGCTGCCCGGCCATTTGTCCGCATCGACGTCGATGTACCAGCCGGCACCGAATACCCGACCGAGCGCGTCATTCAGGCTATCGAGCGGCACACGCTCAGCGCTGCGGTGGTGGCAGTGGTGGTGACCATTGACGAGGCAGGGCAGGCGTTGTTCAGCTACCCGCTGGTACGGGCTGCGCTGCAAAACGCCGGAGTGGCGCACATTGCCCGCATCGTCTTGGAATCGCCCGAACAAAAGCAGCAGCGGATTACCACCAATGAAGAAGCAGGCGACATCCCCGACCCGGTCACGGCGCTCAAACAGTACCTCGAAAAACAACAACACAGCGCGACCGAACTCTCTGCTCTGATCGAACTCGGGACAGAAATCATAGCGGCACGCGACGACGCGTGACACGAGAGGTAATCGCATGAAGGCAGTCGTTATGGCCGGAGGAGAAGGGTCGCGATTGCGACCGCTGACCCTTCATCGCCCCAAACCGATGGTTCCTCTGGTCGACCGACCAGTGATGGGCCACGTTATCGAATTGCTCAAACGCCACCAGATTACCGATATCATCATCACCGTGCAGTACATGGCCAGCGTCATCCAAGACCACTTCAGTGATGGATCGGCGTTCGGTGTCAACATCACGTATTCAGTCGAAGACCGGCCGCTGGGCACCGCCGGCAGCGTCAAACAGGCAGAGGCATTGTTGACCGAGCCCTTTATGGTGTTGTCGGGTGACGCAGTGACCGACATCGATTTGTCGGCCGTGATTGCGCGCCATAGGAGTGGTCCGGGTTTGGCGACGATGACACTGACGCGCGTACCCAATCCACTCGAATACGGCGTGGCAATCTGCGATGACTTTGGGTATGTGACAGAATTAGTCGAAAAGCCGAGCTGGGGCGAAGTTTTCTCCGATACGGTCAACACCGGCATCTATATTTTCGAACCTGAAGTGCTCAAATACATCGAAGCAGATCAGGTGGTCGATTGGGCCAAAGACGTCTTTCCGCGGATACGCGCTGACCAACACGGCATCAAGGGTTGTGTCGTCGAGGGGTATTGGACCGATGTCGGTACCATCGAAGAATACGTCCGGGCCACCCGCGATTACCTCGAAGGGCGCGTCAATCTGCCGCGTGTCGGTCATTGTATCCGTGGTGAAGTCTGGGCAGACGGCGCGGTCGAAATAGCGCCGGACGCCGTGTTGGTGGGCGACATCTTTCTGGGGCTGGGAGCGAAAATCAAAAGCGGGGCGCACATCATCGGGCCGACGGTCATCCGCGACTATTCCATCATCGACAGTGGCGCCGTGATTGACCGCAGCATCATCTGGCGCAATTCATACATCGGCGAACGGGCCGAATTGCGTGGGGCAGTGGTATTGCGCCAGTGCAACATCAAAAACCGGGCGCTTTTGGCCGAAGGAGTCGTCGTCGGCGACCAGACCATGATTAATGCCGGCGCCGTCATCGGCACCAACGTCAAAATCTGGCCCGCCAAAGAAGTCGACGAGAGCGCCACGGTCACGAGTAGCATCATCTGGGGTTCGCAGGGCAGGCGCGTCTTGTTTGGGACGCAAGGCATCACCGGACTGGTCAACATCGATTTGACACCCGAATGGTGTGCCCGCATTGGAGCTGCAATCGGCGCCGCGCTACCGCTCGGGGCAACCGTAACCGCCAATCGCGATGCACACCACACCGCCCGCATGCTCAAACGTGCCTTAATGGCGGGGTTGCCTTCTGCGGGGGTCAACGTCATCGAACTTCATAGCCTGCCGTTGCCGGTGGCGCGCTACATTACCCACGCCACGGGGTCGCAGGGTGGTATTCATGTACAAACTGCGTCGCATGACGACCGCGTAGTAGAGATTCGGATCCTCGACAAAAATGGCCTCGACATCGACACCAATACCGAACGGCGCATCGAAGGAATCTTCTTTCGCGAGGATTATCGGCGCGCCTACTACAACGAAATAGGCCGCATCACCGACGTCGTTAGCGCTGCCGACACCTACAGCACTGCATTCCTCAAGGCACTCCGTGCCGATGTTTTTGCAGATAATCGTACATTCCAGGTCGCGGTCGACTATGACCACGCCAGTAGCTCGACGATTTTGCCCGGGATTATGCGCAAATTGGGTGTCCGTTCGGTCGAGCTGAATGCCAATCTCGATGATGTCAATGCCATTGTTCAGCTCGAGAACAATGCTGATAACCTCGCGCGTTTGGCGCGCGTCACGCCGGTATTGGGCGCAGACATGGGCGTGCGCATCGAGGCCAATGGCGAACGCATCTCGCTTATCGACGGCACGGGTCGTCACATCCCACCAATGCTGGCACTCGCAGTATTGGTCGATTTGTCGTTTGCGGCCGAGGGAGGTGGCGTGGTGGCAGTCCCGGTGACCGCACCGCGTGTCTTCGAAGCAATTGCCGCTCGCCGCGGCGGTGCCGTTGTGCGCACCAAGGGGACGTTGGCTGCGTTGATGCAACTCGCCGCCAAACGGCGTGATGTCTTGCTGTTGGGTGACGGCGCCGGGGCACTTATCTTCCCGCGCTTTTATCCGGTCGCCGACGGCCTGTTCACCATCGCCAAAGTCATCGAGCTCTTGCTGTCACAGCAGACACGCCTGCAGGACGCTGTTGATTCCATTCCGGCATTCTCGATAGCCCATCAGCGGGTCAGTTGTCGTTGGGACAAAAAAGGCAGCGTCATGCGACGCATGAGCGAGCTCTATCCCGAGCGGCGGCAACAGACCAGTGATGGCCTGCGCATCGAAAGTGGCGACGGCTGGGTGCTGCTCAGCCCCGCGAGCGACGGTCCATACATCAGCGTAAACGCCGAAGGTAACAGTGATGCCCACGCGCAGACACTGTTGGCACAGTATGCTGCGTTGATCGGCAGCTTGCAGGACGAGTAGGGGCGCTTTTTGGATGCGAAAACGTGTAGGCGCAGGCTGCGTTCAGCGGCCTGCGCTTCCTTGTTATTAGTGGCCGGGTTTTGCAGACGCCATCGGCAAATCGTTGGGATCAAACGCACCCGGCAGGAGAGCGGCGAGTGATGTCTCGACCCACGCGCCGGCGGTATTCGCCAAGAAAATAATCGCACGCGGGCACAGCTCGGCCATGACCTGGCGACAGCCACCACAGGGACTGACCGGTCCAGGGGTATCGGCGATGACCGCAAGGGCGATGATGGTCCGTGCACCCTGCGCATAGGCGTTGTGCAACGCGACACGTTCGGCACACATGGTGCTGGGGTAGGCGGCGTTTTCGATATTGCAACCCGAGATGATGATGCCTTCGGCGGTCAAAACAGCTGCACCGACATGAAAACGCGAATACGGTGCATATGCCTTGTCGCGGGCAACTCGGGCAGCGGCGATGAGGTTGTCACGATTGATGGATGTCATGATGTCTCCCTATCGTTGCCGGGTAGGTAATCCGGATACGGCTGGTGCGAATGCCTTCGATTGCCACCACGGTCAGCACGACGCCGCTGCTGTGTGTGATGACATCGTTGATTTGACTCATGCGGCCGAGTTGTTCGGTCACATAGCCGCCGATGCGATCGGATGTGTCGGAGTGCAGGTGCAAGCCCGTCAGGTCATTGACGTCGTCGAGTAGCAATCGTGCTTCGACGGTGACGTCGCCCGGGCCGTTCCAGACGACATCGGGGATGGTGGTACGGTCGAATTCATCGTTGATATCCCCAACGATTTCTTCGAGGATGTCCTCGAGGGTGACAATGCCGGTGGTAGCGCCGTATTCGTCGACGATGACGGCGAAGTGGACGCGTTTGGTTTGCATGTTTTTGAGGAGGATGTCGATTTTGACCATCTCGGGCACATAGTATGGCGTGCGCATGAGGTCTTTGATAGCCGGATTGCTTTGCCCATAGCGGATGCTGGTGAGCAGATCTTTCGCATAGAGCACACCGACGATCCGGTCGCTCGACTCCCAGATTACGGGGATACGAGAATGTCCGTAGCTGGTGATAATCGTGAGTGCATCTTGGAGATTCGCTGCAGCATTGATGGTGATGACGTCGACACGCGGAATCATAATCTCGCGCACGACGGTGTCGCCGAAGGTCATGATGTCGCGGATCATCTCGCGCTCGTTGGGCTCGATGATACCTTCTTCTTCGCCGACATTGACAATGGTCAACAACTCTTCTTCGGTGACCATCGGCGCAAGCTCGTCGCTATTCGCCCCTGCAAAGACCCGCCGAGCGGTGTAGTCGATGAGGAAAATCAGCGGTTGCAGCAATGTCGTCACCACCCAAAATGGGGTTGCGATGAATTGGGCAGTGGCCGCAGGATTGCGTACTGCGACGGCTTTGGGGAGTGCTTCGCCCAAAATAATCACCACCAACGCCAACGCCGACACCACGCCGAATTCGACGAGGCCGGGTTGGTCACGGATGAGATCAAAGGTCAACGCGGTGATGCTGATGAGGGCCAGGGTATTGAGAAGGAACAACGCGACTTTGAAGCGATACGCGTCGTTGATGAGGGACTGGACCATGCTGGCGCGCGAGGCACGCTGCAGCGCATTCAATTGACGACGCGATATAACCGTCAACGATGCTTCGGCTGCAGCAGCCAGGGCGATACATACAAATGCAAGTAAGATCCCGAGCCAATGAAGCGGGACGTACAGAACGGACACGGCGATCCTTCTAGCGACTGGCTAGTTGTGGAACAACGCGCTCAGCGACAAGTCTTTGTGGATGCGCAAAATCGCCTCGGCGAACAGCGGCGCGACACTGATGGACTTGATACGGGCGTTGGCGGCAGATGGGTCGAGGGGAATGGTATCAGTGATAATCGTCTCGATGAGCTCGGAGTCGCGCAAGGCGGTGATACCGTCGCCCGCAAAAATACCGTGCGTGGCACAGGCATAGACTTGGGTTGCACCGCGTTGTAACAACGAACGGGCGGCCTCGACGAGTGTGCCACCGGTCGAAATCATGTCGTCGACGATGACCGCTGGTCGACCTTTGACGTCACCGACCATCTCGAGCATCTCGACCGCATCGGGACGTGGCCGCTGTTTGGCGATAATTGCCAGGCTGGCACCGATGCGCTCACGGAAGATGTTGGCGCGGCCGACGCCGCCTGCATCTGGCGAAATGACCACGGGGTCTTTGAGGTTGAGGCTGCGTACATAATCCGACAAGAGTTGGCCAGCCTGCAGGTGGTCGACAGGGATGTCAAAGAAACCTTCGATTGCCGGTGCATGTAGGTCCATCGTCAAGACGCGGTGGGCACCAGCGGTGCGAATGAGGTTGGCCACCAATTTGGCAGAGATAGGCTCTCGGCCGGTAGTTTTTTTCTCTTGCTTGGCATATCCATAGTACGGGATGACCGCCGTGATGCGTGCTGCCGAGGCGCGTTTGACTGCGTCTATGAGGATCAACAACTGCATCAGATTGTCATTGACGGGGGTGCAGGTGGGTTGCACGATGAAGACATCCGACCCGCGGACGTTTTCTTCGATTTTGATGCGTGTTTCGCCGTTTTTGAAGTTGCTCACCAATGCTCGACCGAGGTTGAGATTGAGGCAGGCTGCGATGTCTGTGGCGAGGGTGAGGTTTGCGTTGCCGCTGAATACTTGGAGTCGACCTTCCATAGGCATCGCTTGATCACGAATGACCAAGTCTCCTCCTTCATGTGGTACTACGGCCGGGCAACGCCGACCAGGGTGGTGTACGGAGCAATCCGGCTGTTCTGGTCTATTGTACTGTTTTTAATCGATGAATGGGGAACTACACAGCCATTGCCAATCGTACTGTCATCAATACTGGTATGCGGCCCGATGACACAGGCGTCACCGATGACGGTTTGTCCCATCACTACCGATCCAGGGAGCACGACACTATCGGCTCCAATGCGCACCTCGGGGGCAATGGCAACCTGCTGCGGGAAGGGAATCGTCACTCCGCTGGCCATCAGTGCCGTGCAGGTGCGTGTCAGCAACATGGCCTCGGCAGCGGCTAGTTGACTGCGATCGTTGACGCCCCATGCGTCGTTGGGGTCTGCCGCGTGCAACGCTCGCACTGCGCCTAGACCAAAATCGGCCACCGCCATGGCGACCAAATCTGTCAAGTAGTATTCGTTGGTCAATGGGTTTGGTGTGATGCGTGGCAAGGCAGCCCGTGCCCAGACTAATGAAAGGACCATGATGCCGCTGTTGGCTTCACGGATGGTGGATTGGGCCGGGGTGCAATTTTTGGATTCGACTATCGCAGTGACCTGACCAGCATCGTTGCGTACGATCCGACCATACTGATGTGGCGCAGGTACGTCGAAGCTGAGGATGCTCAGGGCAGCACCGTTGGCCTCTTTGTCAGCCAAGAGTGCACTGATGGTGCTGTGTTGAATCAGCGGTGTGTCGCCGAAGAGCACGACCACATCGCCGGCGACGGCGTCGAGTGCCGGTAGCGCTTGCAAGAGTGCATGACCCGTGCCACGGCGCTCCTGTTGTGCGACGTAGACGTGTTGGGTGGCGCAAATAGCCTGTATGGTCTGGTGTGTATGGGGGGCAACGACGATACAAATCGGTGCCGACGAGACGTGTTGGGCAACGTCAATGATGCGGCTGAGCATCGGTCGACCGGCGAGATGGTGCAGTACTTTGGGGGTTGCAGACCGCATTCGGGTACCATCGCCAGCGGCGAGGATGACCACGGAACGGGTCTGGGAGGGGTGCGTCATGGTTCGGCTCGCGTCCGCATGATGCGAAAATAGTTGGCTGCCAGACTAGGATTCGAACCTAGACAGACGGATTCAAAGTCCGGAGTGCTACCATTACACAATCTGGCATCAACGTTTGATAGTATACCACACCGGATTACCGTGTGGAAAGTGCGATACACAAATTGCTGTACCAGCCGTCTCCAGACCGTATCAACATTCAATCGCGGTTGCGCATGCGTGTGCGGGATTTGTTGTTGCTATAGGCAAACCAGCCCAACGCAATCATCAAAATGCCGATGAGCTGCACCCGCACTGACGACAACGTCGCAAATGCTGCTGCACTGACCGGCAGAACGGTCACCATCCAGGCGTAGAGTAACGAAGGAACGGCAACCACGTTTGAGGCATACAGGCCAAACCCATATGGACCGGCAAACAGAACGACAAGTTGCGCCGCAATCAAAATGGTCGACACCATCGCCACCACACCTATCGCAAAGGCCAATAGTGATGCCCACCAGGGCTGGCGCCGTGGGCTTGGGGTAACTGCATGATCTGCCGCGATGGCCAGCAGTGCGACGGTCAACGCAGGAGGTGCGACAAAGCGGGTAATGGAGGCGAGGTGGCTATCGATGAGCGTGTTTTGGGCGGCATACTCTGTGCAGTCGCTACATCCAACGAGATGATCGAGGACTTCGAGGTCTGCAGATTCACCGATTGCGATGCGGGTGCGGATGTCGTTACAGATAGTCATACCGGGCTCCTTGGGTCACTGGTCAGACAAGATGGGGATACTGTGTGCTAATGAGTTCTGCCATTCGTTCTTTGCCACGACGGATGTGGGATTTGACCGTGTTGAGCGGGATGTCCATGATATCTGCGATGTCCTGATATTTCAGGTCTTCGAAATAAAACAGGGTTAATGTCTGCCGGTAATGTGGTTCGAGTTGATCGATGACCAACCGTAAGGCAGCGCCGAGTTCTTTGTGCTCGAGCACGCTGGGTGGGTCGTTGGTGGTGGCTGTATCGGGGACTTGACTGATAAGGTCGCGTTCTTCTTCACCCGGTTCACTGGTCGGCAGGATTTGCTGGATTTGGCGTTTGCGGCGCCGTAATTCGTCACGACCGAGGTTAATGACCATCCGATAGAGCCAGGTGGTGAAGCGACTTTCGCCGTTGTACTGCCCTACCGCACGATACAGGCGGATAAAGACCTCTTGGGTCAAATCTGCGGCGTCATCGGCGTTGTGGAATACCGTCATCGCCAAACTGAACACGTACTGTTGTTGACTCATCACGAGCTGTTCGAGGGCATCGCGATCGCCCTGTTGGGCGAGCTTGATGAGCTCTGCAGTAGGCTCGGCCACGTAGCACTCCTCGGGTATCTGACTTTCGGTACCGTTATGCTACCATGAAAGACGCTCTGAAAGATTATTTGTTGCAGGGAATCGATTATGCTGAACCGTGACTACACCGCGACGACTTTCATCGTCCAAAACGCAGCCACGTTGTTGCTCTGGCATCGCAAATTGCAGATGTGGCTGCCACCCGGTGGGCACATCGATGCCTATGAATTGCCGCATGAGGCTGCCATTCGCGAGGTCTTCGAAGAGACCGGGTTGCACATCGCCCTGCATAGCGACGCACGTCCGATGGGGACGGTGGTCGTCCTGCCGCAGCCATACTGCATGTTGCTCGAACCCATTGGTCCAGACCACGAACATATCGATCTGATTTACTTCGGGCGGGTCATCGGCGGGACGTTGAATCCGTCAGTCCGCGAAAGCGACGGTGTGCGCTGGCTTACCCACGACCTCCTCGATGATCTGGCAATCGCCGAAGATATACGTGTGTTGGGGAGAGCAGCGATAGCTTTTTTCGAAAGATGAAAGCAGCTCCCCGAGGCTTATTTTTAAGACAAAAAAATCGAGGCACTTGCCTCGAACCTGTAACCTGTAACCTACGTAGTGCAGAACACCCAGAGGAACACATCTGCCGTTGCTGTCTCTCGACCCTGGCGGGGTTCGACGCGTATCTGCCGTTCTGCACCGTGTGCATTATAGCTGTGTGGAATGCACCGTGTCAACCTGCCCCAAAAAGACGACCAACCAGAAACAGAACGCCAAATCGGTCACAAAGAAAAACTGATCAACTAACCCATGGACTACGGTGCTTAACAGGATGGCAATGACCACGGTGTGCACGGGCGATTGTGTGCCGAGTGCGTTGCGTAGCGCAGTCAGTACCACACCCAACAGCGCGACGAGGCCGATTGGCCCGAGGTTAAGCCAGGCATCGAGGAGCAAATTGTGCGGGTGGGCTGCGTATTGTTCGCTGCTGCCGACCAGCGCTGGCGCGATGATACTATGACCGTATTCGGGATTGTGATAGAAGTAGAACTGCCCCAGTCCGAGGCCCAACGGGCGCAACTCGATCCAGCGTAGTGCCTCTTGCCAGAGCAGTATGCGGGCATCTACGCTACCAGCACTCGCCCCACGGGTAAGCAATGTGGCAGTCGTACCGATGATGCCTGCGGCGAGAATGGCGATGAGGAGCCATGGTCGGCGGCGCATTGCGTCGGCCCCGTAGTGATAGATGGCGATGACTGCTGCGGCGATGAGTGTGGCCAACCATGCCCCGCGCGAAAAAGACAGCACGATACCCAACGCAATGACACCGACCCACAGCCAGCGGCCACGGATGAGCACGACGGGCCAGAGGATGCACAGCAGGGCAAGGGGCAGGACGCGCTCGAGGAACAAACCGAGATTGTTCGCATGCCCATAGACCGAAGCGACGCGCCGGATATTGCCGGTCGCGACCACATTGTCTGCAAAAACCCGCTTGCTCCCGAACCACGGCACAAGATCGACACCAACGAACTGCAGAATGCCCAGTCCTGCCACGACAGCTGCGCTGACTACCATGCTGTGCACGAGGGTGGTCAACACCGTGCGGTCACGCTGCATGCTGCTGCGGATGAGAACGAACCACAGCATCGGCTCGATGATGACCCAGCGAAATGTGCGCAAGGCTTCGCTGCGCCCTTCGGGTAATGCCCACACGATGCTGACTGCGGCTGCGATTGCGATGAGTGCCCCCCAGAGGTCGCTCCGCCGTGGGGTGAAATCCAGCGACCGCCGCTGCAGTGTGCTGATTGCCCAGCCGATACACGCAATCGCGAAGACAAACTCGTGGATGGGGATGGCTGCGGTTGCGGTCAGCGCCACGGGGATGAGGGCGAACGGAGCGGTTGCCGGCACCAGACACACGAGCATGGTGGGATGTGCCCAGGCTATCAAGACCAACATCAGCACTGCCGCTGCCTTGAGCGGCAACGGACCGAGTTGCAGTGCCAACAGGGCCACAATCGTCAGTGGCCAGGGTGATGCAGCGAGCGAAGAACGCAGACGTTCGATCATGGTTACCACGCAGCCTGAATCATTGATTCCCATTGGGCATCGGTCGGGACGACGGGCGAAAGGTTGATGAGGCGTTCTTCGCCGCGGAAGAGGGTGATGAGTTCGGTTGGACTCGGATGGTGAGGTGCGAGCAAGGTGCGGAGGTTCGGTGCACCACAATCAATCAAAAAGCGCTTGATTGCTGCGGGCAGGTCCGCTGCGCGACACCCAAAGGCGCCGGCAATCTGGGCGATTGCGCCTGTGCGGGCTGGAGCCACAGTTGCCATAATCTCGGGCATCATGACGACACAGGCAGGGCCATGAGCAACGTGATAGGCCCCGCCCAGCGCGTGACCAACGGCATGGCCGAGGTGCAGCCGACCGCTCAGAAAAGCCATCCCGGCCATAGTGGCAGCACCGCTCATGGCGGCGCGGTCGGTCGGGTTGTGTCCGTTTTTGATGAGTCGTGGCAAAGCGACGACGATCGTCCGAATGGCCGTGATGGCCAATGTGTCGCTCATGGGCGAAGACATGGTCGATGTCAAGCATTCGAGGCTGTGTGCCAAGGCATCCATACCTGTCGCCATGGTGAGGGCGGCGGGCATGCTGGCGCACAAATCAGGGTCTACCAGGGCGACGACGGGGGTAAGCACCGGATGTCGGATGAGGAGTTTACGTTGTGTGCTCGGTTCGGTGACGACCGCAACAAATGTGACTTCACTGCCGGTGCCTGCCGTGGTCGGAATCGCAATGAGGGGCAGCATGCGGGCCGGTGTGGTGCTCCCGCCATGATAGAACGGCGCGATATGCGGGACATTATGAGCCAGCAGTAGTCCGACGGCTTTGGCGGTGTCGATCGCACTGCCACCGCCGACTGCCACGATGCCATCAATATGCTGCTGGGCAGCCCAGGAACTCAGTGCTTCGATGGTCAGCGCAGATGGGTCGGGTTCGACTGCGGTCGAGCGCACGACG
This sequence comes from Roseiflexaceae bacterium, assembly GCA_947474225.1. Classification (GTDB taxonomy): domain Bacteria; phylum Chloroflexota; class Chloroflexia; order Chloroflexales; family Roseiflexaceae; genus UBA965. The sequence continues at coordinate 23,114 of CANJHS010000031.1, forward strand.
TTCAACCCATGTGCAGTGAGTGCGGCGGCTATGGCAGTGCCGGCTGGTGTTTCGGCCAAAAACGGGTCAATCAGGAGCAAAACGGTGGTCATGCCGACTGCTTTTGCTTCGCTCCCGACGGAATACGCGATGCCGGCGCCGGTGACGATGCGTGTACTACTGAATTGTGATTGCATGCTCATGAAAACCTCTTTGCGGGGATAAAAACGCGCATGATGGCATATGCCAACGCGCCGGTCAGCACAATGGGGAGGGCGGCAAAAAACCAGCGCCACGGTTGATCGCGCCAGACGAGGAGCGCCGTGGGCGGCTGACTGATGCCGCTGATGATGACATGGTGGACACCGTCGGTCAACCCGCGTGCCAAAACCGCGTCGCCTTCGCCAGTCGACACATAGTGCTCTGCACCATAGTCGATGCTGACGCTGAGGTCCGCAGCGAGCCCACGTATCCCGACCCCTGTCCCGGTGAAGTGAATCTGGTAGCGATTGCCGCTGAGCGTTTGAATTGCTGGATGGGTCCAGCTGTGACTCCCTGCACCCGCAAGAGCCGGTTGCTGCAGTGCCGTCTGGATCATACCGAAGGCCGGGTATGGGGTGAAATCGGGTGCCATGATGGCGAAATACGGCGTTGGGTTGGCAGGATCGGCAGCAGGGCCACCCCAGCGCAACATCCACAGATTCATGACCCCCAGCCACGGCCATTCGGTACGGGCGCGACTGAGTTGCGCGACGATATATTGGCCCTTTTGGAGCTCGGTGACCGGTGGACCCCAGATGGTGCGCCGTTCGGGGGGGATGCTGTCGGGTGCGCTGTTGTAGCCAAATTCACTGACCCATACCGCGGTGGCGCTGTCGCCCGCCTCGACCATGACCTCGCGGAGCATCACAATGCGCGAGACGTCGATGCGTGTATCGATGGGGCGATCGAGTTCGGCCCATGGGCGCAGGGGATTCCAGCGCATCCGTATATAGCGATGTTCGTCGGGGGGTTGGCCAAGTCCGTATGCTTGGGCCGACATGATGTCGAACGCCGGTGCTGCCCCGGCGCGGTAGCAGGCAGCCAAGTAATCCAGCTCGCTCATGGGCGCGATGCGCGGCTCTTTGCCGTCGGTCGGGGACAGACTGGGGAAGAGAATGACCACATCCGGATTGGCGGCTCTGGCTGCGGTGCTAGCACGGGTCAACAAATCGGTGAAGGCGACTGGGTCGGGGAGCTCCCAGTTCCACTCGTATGCCAAATTCGGTTCATTCCAGAGCTGGATATAGTGGACGTGCGGGTACCGACCTGCGACGGAGGCGACGAAGCGGGCATAGTCGTCATAGTCGTCGGGTGGTCCAGTCGAGTCGCCGTTTTCTATCAATCCTGCCTGAAACTTCTCGGTTGCTGCGACGCGAGTACGTGCCCAGGCGGGCGGACGGTCGATGCGTACGATGAGTTCGATGTGGTGCTTGGCGGCCATGGCCACAATATGGTCGTATTTGGTCCATGCGCTATGGATGTCACTGGCATTCCGGCGGTCAGTGAAGTCGCCGCGGGCGTGGATTTCGACATCCTCCCAAGGCATTTGGATACGTGCAAAACCGGCCCCGAGCTGTGCTGCTGTAGCGAATGAACGCTCGACCACGGCAGGGTCGGGCTCGTACTGGATGTTGTAGAGGTTGACGCCGAGGCGGGCTGCTGCAGCGGCGGGTGATGGCGTGTCGGTAGGACCGGTGGCGACGCCGCGATGCCAGGCATTGTCGAGCATGGTGGTGCCGATAAGCAACGCGACACAACTCATCCATGGCAGATGAACGCGCAAGAATCGGTTCATGGTGCGCCGAGCCATTCTTTGACGATACGTGCAATGGCACCCTCGACCGGGTACATGGCATAGCGGTCTTCGCCGGTGCCGTAGACAATTTCGCGAAAGACGTGGAAGCTGAAGTTCGTACCGGGCGTGGTACGCATTTGCCAGGCCAAGGCAATAATCAGATCGCGTGGCATGGTCGTCGTTGCATGCCCAATCAGGGCATCGGTAATCTGGGCGGTGGTATCAATGGTTTGCAGAAAATTGCCGGCCCGCAGTTGATTGGCGATGCCGGCGATGACCGCTTGTTGACGAGTCATCCGCTCGAAATCGTTGTCCGGGTGCCGAATCCGACTGTAGGTCAGCGTTGTGATGCCGTCCATCGTGTACGTCCCCGGCTCGAACGAAACTTCGCGAAATTTGTAATCCATGGTGGGGAAGCGCGGATCGTACAGGCTTTTGGTGACCTGTACCGGCACGCCGCCGAGGGTGTCGATGATATCAATGAAGCCTTGGAAATCCACCAGAATCGTGTAGTCAATGGGGACACCGACGACTTGACTGATGGTCTGTTGCGCCAGTGCAAAACCGCCACCGAGTGCCGGATAGACGTCGCCATAGACGTGGGCTGCATTGATACGTGCCCAGCCATAGCCCGGGATAGATACCAGTAGATCGCGCGGCAACGATAGCATCGAAAAGCGTTGCTGGACGGGGTCTATGTGTAGCAAGAGAATGGCATCGGTGCGCGTCGGGCTCGTTTCGTTGGGGCGACCGTCCGAACCCAATAACAAAATATTCAGTGGCTGCGTTATGGTCGCCAACAGCGGCGCAGGTTGTGCCGTGGGTGCCGGCGTACCCGCCGCAACGCTGGGCTGGATTGCGGTGGGAATGACAGGTGCGGTGGTGCTGGCAGTGCTGATGAGACCAAGATTGATATAAATCCGCGCCGCATTCGTGATCAACGCGCGTACGTCACCGCCATACGCAGCGAGCAATGCAACCAAAACGCTTGCAACCACGATGAACGCCCACGTCAGCGTACCCAACGAATTAGTGCTGCATTGTGCGGAGGGATTGGCCCGGATTGCTACGACAGCAGGAGCAGGAGCTTCGCTGCGCGCGCGGTTGTGGGGAGCGGCTGGTTTGGGGGCAGAAGTATCGCCCGACACCGAATGTGGCGCGGGACGTTTGAGCAATTGTGCCAGCATGTCACGGGTAGATGCGCGGTTACGGGGCGAGAGGAGCCCGCCGAGGAGAGTTTGATGGGTGCCGTAGAGTGCCTGCGTGCAAGCAGCACATTCGGCGAGATGCGCATCGACGAGGAGTTGTTGGGGACTGCCGGGGGTGAGTTTTTGGCTGCGCACCAGTGCACGGATGCGTTGGCAGTCGTTCGACATAATCGTATCCACACCGAACGGTTTGTTGGTAGGCGCTCATTGTAGCATGTTCTGCTTTGACATGGCTATCCCCATGTGCTACGATAGGGAAGCGATGGCGACGTCGCCAAGTGGTAAGGCAGAAGTCTGCAAAACTTCCATTCACCGGTTCAAATCCGGTCGTCGCCTCCATTCACCCTTTCGGAATCGTTGCCGGTTCTGCGGGGGTTTTCTCTTTTGGTGGTGCGAAAGGGGTCAACATGACCGGTATTGACATCACGAATCTTGCGTATGACGACCTCTGCGACCTGCGCGACGCGGTCAATCAGCGTATTTTGGAACTCAAACACTCCCCGCGCCTGCGCCTCGAAGACACGCTCCAATTGTTCGAAGAGACCAAAGCCGCGCTCACTGAACGTGGTATCACCTGGCATTCCCTCGAACGCTGGCAGTGGATGGAGGGCGAAGTACGCTTTTGGGTCAATCCCATTGATCAAACGACATACGCGACGGGCTGGTTCTGCATTGCAGACATCATCGCCTGGCTCACCGACCACGGTCCTATCGTGCGCGGCCAAACCTCGATCCACGCTACTGATATCCCGTTCAAATGGATTGCGGTTGATGGTGATCGTGACTGATTGCGCCCGTGAGAGACAATCCAACGGGCGTGCGCTGACACCCTCACGGCACGCCGTGTCGGTGTTTTTGGGTGGGAGCATGTGATGCCACTACGACCAATAGAATCACTGAATGCCCAAAGTATCGGTGTGGCTATCGTGTCCTACAACACCGTCGATTTGCTGCGTGCGTGTCTGCACTCATTGGCCGCAAGTACGCTGACCATCGGCGTCGTGGTGGTCGACAATGGTTCAACCGACCAGAGTGTGGCCATGATGCAGCGCGAATTCCCACAGGTGACCGTGCTTGTTCCCGGCGAAAACCTGGGTTTCGCCCGCGGCACGAATCTGGCCATGCGCCGTTTGTTGGCAGATGCACCTGCGTTGGAGTATGTGTTGATGCTCAATCCCGATACGGTGGTGCATCCCGGCGCGCTCGAGGAATTGATGGCATTTGCGACGGCGCATCCGCGCGTAGGTGTGGTGTCGCCGCGTTTGGTGAACGTCGACGGGTCGTTGCAACGCGGGGTTTTTCGCTTCCCCACGCCATTGATGACATTGTTCGACCTGTTTCCCCCCGGCGAGGTGCTGCCGGGCCGCTTCTACGATTCGTGGTGGCACGGCCGTTATCCCCAAGAAGTCGCCGGTAGCGCGCCGTTTGCGGTCGATCATCCGTTGGGTGCCGCGATGCTGACGCGGGCTGCGCTGCTCAAGACGGTGGGGATGCTGGACGAGGACTACTTCATGTATGTCGAAGAGGTCGATTGGTGCATGCGGGTGCGTCGTGCCGGTTGGGCCATTTGGCAACAGCCCGCGGCAGTGGTTACCCACGTCGGCGGCGCCTCGTCGCGTCAATTCCGCGCTGCTATGACCCTCGCGTTGTGGCGTAGTCGGATGCGCTATTGGCAGCGTTGGACAACCGCTCGCGCATTGTGGTGGCATCGGTTGTTCCTCAGGCTGGGGCTATGGCGCATGCGCCTGATGGCGACTGCCGCGTTGCGGCGCGGCGTCCTGAACGCCGCCCAAGAGGCCGAGCTACAGGCTGTCTATCGTTCCCTGAGTGCATTATGACAGTACCGATGAGCGTGGCGATTATCGCCAAAAACGAAGCGCGTCATCTGGCGGCTGCCATTGCCAGTGTGATTGACTGGGTAGCCGAAGTCGTGGTGTTGGTCGATGCATCGACGAGCGATGACACCGTAGCGATTGCGGCAACGCACGGCGCGCGTGTCGAGATCGAGGCGTGGCGTGGCTTCCCCGGTCAACGTAATCTGGCATTGGAACGCTGTCAGCAAGAGTGGGTCTTTTTTTTGGATGCCGATGAGCGGGTCGAGCCAGCCCTGAAGCAGGAGTTGTGTGATGTGGTGAAAACCGCCCCTGCGCAGCTGGCCGGCGCATGGGTGCCGCGCCATAATGTGTTTTTTGGTCGGGCGTTGGTCGGTGGTGGCTGGTATCCCGATCGCCAATTGCGGCTGCTCCGTCGTGGCGCGGCACACTATGACCCAGCACGGGCGGTGCACGAAGTCGCCACGGTGCATGGGGAATGCGTGGTGTTGGCTGGGCATATTCGTCATCTAAATATCGAAACATTCGCCGAATTGTGGCGCAAACAGGCCGACTATGCCCGCCGCGAAGCACAGACGTTCCACCAAGAAGGACGCCGCACGCGGCTACGCAATTACGTCGGCGCGCCGGTGCGTGAATTCGCCTATCGCTATCTGTCCAATGGCGGCTGGCGTGATGGCTGGGTCGGTTTGATCCTCGCGCTGGTCATGGCATGGTACGCCGCACAGACATTCGTCTATCTTGCGCGTATGGATGGAGGTACCCTTTGACGACACGACCGGTAGGTGATGCGGCGCTGGCAGTGGATGTCGTGATTGTGTCTTGGAACACGCGCGACTTGTTGCGTGCCTGCCTGCGTCAACTGCTTGCAGAAGATGTGGTCCGCCGGGTCGTGGTGGTCGACAACGGATCGCACGACGGCAGTGCTGCCATGGTAGCTGCTGAATTCCCGGAGGTGGTTTGCATCGCAGAGCGTACCAATCATGGTTTTGCGGGGGGCAACAACATCGGGTTACGGCTGATTTTGGCGGATCAGACGGCGCCATATTTCTGTAGCCTCAATCCCGATACGTTGGTACAACCAGGCGCAATAGAACGCATGGTGACATACTTGGCGGCGCATCCGGACGTCGTCGGTGTCGGCCCGCAGTTGCGCTATGGCGACGGGAGCTGGCAATCGTCGCGGCGTCGCTTCCCCACGGTGGGTACCTACCTGGCCGAGAGTACGCCGCTGGCGCAGTGGTGGCCGCGCAACCGTTGGATTGCGCGCTATCATATGGCCGACGCACCACAGGATGTCGATACCGCGGCGGATTGGTTGGTAGGCGCGGCGTTGGTGGTACGCAGCGCGCGGGTGCGTGAGGTCGGCTTGTTTGACGCGGGATTTAGACTCTACTCCGAAGAACTCGAATGGCAGCGCCGCTTGACCGGTGGGTTGCCGGGTCGGATGGTATATCTCCCGAGTGCGGTCGTCGAGCACTACGAGGGGCAGAGTAGTAGCCAGATTCCAACGCAACGGATGGTCTGGTTCGTCGGGAGCAGACTGCGCGATGCACAGCTGGCGCATGGTCGTGCCCGTCGATTCGGTATCCAAGTCGGCTACCTCACGATGTACAGCATCGAATGGATGCTCGAAGCCAGCAAGTGGTTGCTGGGGCATCGCAGAGGGATGCGCGCCGAACGAGTACGAACCTACGCTGCGCTGCTACGAGCGGTCCTGCAGTGGCGTATGCTGCCGGTAGAGATATGGTAGGATAATGGCGTCCCGAACGGTGTAAGGGTGACAGGTGGGTCTCGTTCGAGCCCCGCAATAGACAAAGGAGATTATTGTGCGACTCGTAACCATGCAGACCAAAAGCGGGAGTGTACACATCGGTGCCTTGCGCAACAACGACACCGAGATTGTCTTGCTCGACAGCGTTGCTTCCTCTATGCTCGAGCTCATCGACGGCGGCGCTGATGCGCTTGCCCGTGCCAAATCTGCCTTTGCAGCTGCAGCCTCGGTCGTCAAACGATCCGATGTGAAACTGCTCGCCCCCATTCCACGTCCCAAACAGAACGTCATGTGCCTCGGGATGAATTACGTGGCCCATGCCATCGAATCAGATTTGGCCCGTGGTCGTGAACCAAAGCTGCCAGAATTCCCCGTCTTTTTCACCAAAGCGCTCAATTCCGTGTGCGGTGACGGCGCCGAAGTGCCCCTCGACCCGAACGTGACCAGTCAGCTCGACTACGAGGTCGAATTGGCCTATGTGTTCGGCAAAACCGCCAAGAACGTCAAAAAAGCCGATGCGCTCAGCTATGTCTTTGGCTATACGATTCTCAACGATGTCTCGGCCCGTGACCTGCAGAACCGCCACCAGCAGTTCTTCAAGGGCAAAAGCCTCGACAACAGCGGACCCATCGGACCGTGCATTGTCACTGCCGACGAGATTCCTAACCCCGCCGGCTTGGCCATCAAGCTGCGCTTGAATGGCGAAGAACGTCAGCATTCTGACACCGGAGATTTGATTTTCGACATCCCCACCAGCATCGAATACCTTACCTTGGGCACCACCATCGAGGCCGGCCAAATCGTCTGCACCGGCACCCCAGCAGGCGTCGGCATGGGCAAAACGCCTCAGCAGTGGCTCAAGGCCGGTGACGTGATGGAAGCCGAAATCGAAAAAATCGGCATTTTGACCAACAAAATCGTCAAAGCCTAAGTCTATTTTTGGACGGGGCGGGGTGCATGCCATGCACCCCGCCCCGTTTTTTTGCGTTTTTTTGGAGTGGGGTTTATTGCTGGGGGATTGAGCAGGGTTTATTGCAATAAACCCTGCCCAAAAAAATTAATCCGTTTTGCGTCCGATTTTGAGCAGATAGAGCAATACCACGCCCACCAAGCGCAGTCCGCCAGCAACATACAAGGCGATATGATAGTTGAATTGGGTCGCAATGAACGTCCCCACCAGCGGCATGGCCAGTGTGGCCACATAGCCGGTCAGCTGCTGCAGCGCGACGAAGGACGGCACGCGATCACGGGGCATCGTTTCGAGCGCCAAATCAAAAAAGACCAAATCTTTGCCCGAGCCGATGAACCCTGCGAACCCGGCCAGCACCGTGATGAGGATAATCGACTCGGTCATCCCGGTCAGCAATGGGTAGAGTGACAGTGCGATGGTCGATGCAAACAGCACCGGCAAATTCCCCCGCTTGGCAGTGACCCGTGCCCATACGAAGTAGGCAATCAAAAGCACGCCGCTGTTGACGGTGGTGACGAGACCGATTTGAAAATCGCTGGCCTTGACCACACGCACCCAATACAACGGGAACAGTGGCATAGCCATCCAGATGCCGCAGTTGAACACAAACGTCGCGGTGATGTAGCGACTAAAGGCCGGTACCTCGCGCAGCATCCCCACGCTTTCGCTCAATAACGCGCGCAGGCCGGTTTTATGTGGTTGACTACTCGGAGTCGTATCGATCTTGATGCGTGACGAAAAAAAGAAACTCAGCATCCCACCCAAAAAAGAAACCAGAAAGACTATTTGATAGTTAATGGGAAAGCTGAATTGCTCCAGCAACCAACCCGCCCCCGCCACCGACAACGCCGTGGCTGCCCCCAACGTCGACCAACGCCAACTCATCAGCTGCTGGCGCCGTTGCGGCCCTGCAGCAGCCCCCATGACCACGGTGAACGTGATATTGACGATGGTCTGCGGGATGGTGGCGATTGCCCAGATGATAATTACTGCCGTCGGGATGTAGTCAATGGGCAAAAAGAATGGCAACAGACCTGTCACCGCATAGGTCGCCTGGACCCACACGCGCGCACGCGAGTACCACGGCACGACATCGGTCTGGCGCTCCAACATGCGCCCGACGGGAATGGCCAGCAACAACCCCGTAAAGGCCGGCATCGACGTCAATAAGCCGACCAGCAATGGCGATGCGCCTAACCGAGCCAAAAAGACCGCCAAAAACGTGGCTATCCCGCCGACGATGCCCACGCCAATCCCGTCGATGATGACACTCCGCTGATTGCGGATCATCACGACGTCGTCCTGCGCCAAGCCTTTGAGTGAACGGAAGGGAGAGAGCATGGCTACCTGAAATGCAAAACCGGCGCTTGTCGCGCCGGTGCTGCCTGTATTGACTTAGGCCCGTTTGTTGAGAGATTCTTCCCAGGCTGGCTTGGGTGCGCCGCCTGCAGGCGTTGGTTTGTG
>CANJHS010000032.1 GCA_947474225.1 Roseiflexaceae bacterium
ATTGTTCATCGGGGCAGCCGAGCCACGCCCGACCGGCATCCTCTGGCACGAATGGCTGGGCATCGCCTTCGGCGTCATCGCCGTCGTCCACATCTATCGCAGTTGGGATTGGATCATCGCCACGTTGTCCCGATTCTTCGGCACTCAGACTGCCACGACGCGCTTCAGTGTCATCCTCAATGTGCTGCTGTTTGTGGCAATGACCATCGCGGTGGCTAGCGGCATTGCCATCAGCCGCGAGGCACTGCGCACCCTCGGCCTCGAGTGGCTGACCAACCGCGCCTGGCGCAACCTGCACGGCTTGTCGGCTGAGGCCTCTGTCATTCTCGTCGGCGTGCATATCGCCATGCACTGGAATTGGATCTTCGGACTCTTGCGACGCAAATCAACTGCAGCGGTGGAGGCATAAACGATGCGAAAAATCTTCGGCCGCACCCTGGCCATCCTCCTCGTCGCCGGCGCATTGGTCACCATGACGAACTACGCCGTCACCAGCGGCGCTACCGGCAGTCGCTTTGGCGGCGACCGCGAAGAGCACGAGCGCCGCGAACGCCCCGTTAACCCTGATAGTCTGACCATCCGGTACCCTGCCCTTGGCGTCGCCGCGGGGCTCATGCCCACGGTTTTTAAAATTATCGGCCTGGGCATAGTGACGGTTCAGGTGGGTAATCTACGCAAGCGCCTGCGCCGCTGAATGTTCTAATCTGCGATTCGCTACACGTACGACGACGAACATCGCAGCACGGCGCTCCTCCGGGAATCACCTTGTGTGATTCCCGCTTTTTTGATTCTGTAGCAACTCCATATGCTGACGTGCCACCAACGGGTCAGGCAGCGTTTGTGGTGACCAACAGGGTTTGCTACACTAAAAGGGCGCATGTTGCTGCGATTCTGCGTAGCATTCGCCGCATTTGATTCACGATTAGCTATCCACTTCCCAGACAGACAAGCCAAACCACCGAATAACGACATCGCCACCGAGAGAATCGACGCAATGGAACCAATCATAAAACTCCATCAGGTGACCTACCAACCCCCCACAGCGGTACACCCCATCGTCACAGCATTGAGTATCGATCTGCACCCAGCCGAAGTACTGGTGCTGCTGGGACCGAGCGGTTCGGGCAAAACGACCACGCTCCGACTCATCGCCGGGCTCGAGCTACCCAACGCTGGGTTGATTACCATTCGCGGCGTGCCCGCAGGACGCACCATGCCGCCCGAAGCGCGCCGGGTGGGCATGGTCTTCCAAGACTACGCACTCTTCCCGCATATGACCGTGCTCGAAAACGTCCGCTTCGCCTTGCATGCAACCCCCAAACCGCAGCAACTCGGCCAGGCGATGCACGCCATTGCGCAGGTCGGCCTGGCGGGACTCGAACAACGCATGCCGCATCAGTTATCGGGCGGTCAACAGCAACGCGTCGCCATCGCCCGGGCACTCGCACCGCAACCGAGTGTCATTCTGCTCGACGAGCCGTTCAGCAACCTCGACACTGCGATCCGCGACCGCGTGCGCACCGAACTACGGACGATTCTGCGTGCCGCAAACACCGCAGCGATTATCGTCACCCATGACCAGACCGAGGCGCTCGCAATCGCCGACCGGGTGGCACTGCTGCATGACGGGATTCTGCACCAAATCGGCACCCCCGAAGCGCTCTACGGCGCGCCGCGCACACGCTTTGCAGCACAATTTATGGGCCCTGCCGATTTTGTCGTAGTCGATGCCCCATTCCAAACGAGTATGGGGCCGGTCACACCGGTCGGTACCATCCCAGCGAATCCCAATCTGACTGTTTTGGTGCGCTACGACGATGTAGCGGTTACCGTCAACACCACGAATCCCAATGCGGAAGTCATCGAACGGCTCTTCGAAGGCCCGTCCTATCTCTACACCTGTCGCCTCGACGATGGCGCTCACGTCCACTGCCGCACCCCGTACGAAACCAAGATTCCCATCGGTCATCGCATCGCGTTGTCATACGCAGCGACGCATCCCATGGTCTGCTTTGCGGATGAAGTCGCCTGCGGTCACGTCACCGCGACGGACACCGGTCGCCGGTCATGACTTTGCTACAATAGAATCAGGAAAAGCAGAACGAGGTAGGCTATGGCAGACGCATTGACGGCACTTTCACCCCTTGACGGGCGCTACCACGCGGACGTCTCGGTTTTAGCAGGCTACTTCGCCGAAAGTGCGTTGATGCGCTATCGCATCCGCGTCGAAGTCGAATACCTCATCATGCTCTGCAAAGCGCGTCCCGTCGTGGCCGTTGCCAACCTCGAGCCTGCCAAAGTCGACGCCCTGCGCGCCTTGTACAAAGTCTTTGGGCCCGACGAAGCAGCCGCTATTGCCGCCATCGATATGCGGGTCAACCACGACGTCAAAGCCATCGAATACTGGCTCCGTGACCGCCTCGATGCCCTGGGCATCGGGCATCTCAAAGAGATGATTCACTTCGGCTTGACCTCCGAAGACGTCAACAATCTGTCGTATGCCCTGATGGTGCGTGAAGCGCGTGACAATGTCCTGTCGCCCGCCATCGGCGAGGTGATGAATCACCTCCACACCCTCAGCCTCGACGAAGCCAACACCGTCATGCCGGCCCGCACCCACGGCCAAATCGCCACGCCGACCACCTTTGGCAAAGAAATGGCCGTCATTCTGGCGCGTCTGCAACGGGCCCGCGATACCCTCAACCGCATCCCCCTGACGGGCAAACTCACCGGCGCGACCGGCACACTGGCAGCCCACGCCGTCGCCATGCCCGATGTCGACTGGATAGTCTTTGCCCGCGCCTTTGTGCGCTCGCTCGACCTCGAGCCATTGATGCTGACGACCCAAATCGAGCCCAACGACTCGCTCGCCGAGATCTGCGACGCGATGCGCCGCATCTGCACCATCCTGACCGATATGGATCAGGACCTGTGGCGCTACGTGTCGGATGGCTACCTCGTGCAACGCCCCAAGGCGGGCGAAGTCGGCTCGTCCACCATGCCGCACAAAGTCAATCCCATCGACTTCGAAAACTCCGAGGGCAACCTGGGCATCGCCGGCGCACTGCTCGAATTCTTTGCGCGCAAACTGCCCGTCTCGCGACTGCAACGCGACCTGACAGGCAGCACGGTACTCCGCAACCTGGGCGTCGCCTTTGGGCACATGGTCATCGGCTGTAGCCGCGCCGCCAAAGGACTGAGTAAAATCAGCACCAACCGCGAACTCATGCACCAACACGTCGTCGATCACCCCGAGGTATTGGCCGAGGCATACCAGACGATTCTGCGCCGCGCCAACGTCAATGAGCCCTATGAACTGCTCAAAACCCTGACCCGCGGCAAAACCACCGTCACGATGGCAGATTTGCATGCGTTCATCGACACACTACCTGTCGACGATGCCCTCAAAGCCGAGCTGCGGGCCCTCACCCCCGAACGCTATATCGGTGTTGCTCCTGCGTTGGCGAATCTGATTATCCGCAAACAATAAAATTTTTCTGATTCGTACCACCTGGTTTTTGCACCCTCCAAGACGTTTTGGAGGGTGATTTTGTTCCGTTTTGCGAAAAATCACGCTGACCATTGACGTCACACAGTACACCATTCATGTACCCATGTGGTTGTCACGACAGTCGTTTTGGATTGATTGAAAAGCGGTTTGCTTTCGTTTTGACCTGCTGCGTTTCGTGTCATTCCTACGCCATAGACGCATGTGTAGGAACTAATCCCTGCGCTATCGCGTCTGTGTTTGACGAGGGTTACTCACTCGCACGACGGAGGAATGCATGAAACGAACCTTAACAATCCTGGCAATCATCGCAGCACTGCTGCCGACCATTGCCCTGGCCGCCCCAATCCACCCTTCCGACCACGGGCACGGTGGCGGCGGCGGTTACACGAGGACGTTGAGCATCGAGCGGCAGTCTCGCGACATTTTGTTTGAGTCGTCTGATCCGAGCAAACGGATCGAACTCAAAATCGAAGTCCAGGGTGGGGTCAGACCATATACCTACACCTGGTACCAAGGTGCGTTGGGCGACATCAGCACGCAGGTAAGCACCCGTTCCGCGGCTCGCATTTCGATTACTCCAGGCAGCTACACATTCTGGGCGAATGTGACGGACCGTGCCGGCACTTCTGTCGATTCGACCGAAATAGCCGTCGAATTCACAACCCCGGGTGAACTGCCGTTGGCAATCAGGTCACAGACCGGGGACCTCGACCTGATTGCCACCGATGGCAGCAAGTCGGTCGAACTCCAGGTCGTACCCGAAGGCGGCACAACGCCCTACGACATCACCTGGTACGAGGGTGACTCGGGTGACACAACCAACTCCTTTGACACCGGTAGCAGCATCAGTATGGACCTCATCCCCGGCACGTATGCCTACTGGGCACAAGTCACCGATGCAAACGGCGATATGGTGGATTCTTCCACCATCAATGTGAATGTCGCTGCAGATCCATTGGCCTTCGTGACCGAGCCAGCCAGCACCACCGTGTTGTGGCGTACTGCGACGACAACCAAGACCACATTGCGCACCCAGGTCAAGGGCGGTCTTGCACCATACAGCTACAACTGGTTGCTCGAGGGAACGACAGTCGGCACAGACGCAACCCTGGACGTCGCATTCAGCGCCGCCACCGACCCTGCACGCAACTATAGTGTCGAAGTCACCGACGATAATGGCGATGTGATTACATCACGCACCGCAGTGGTCCGCCTCGTTATCCCAGCGGTCAAAATCATCAGCTCGACCACCAGTGTGACCGCCCGGATGTCCGGCAGCGATGCCCTCTTCAGCCTCAGCGCAACGGCGAGTGGTGGCGCTGGCCCACTGACCTACACCTGGTATAGCGGTACGCCGAGCGCACCTGGTGCAGTCGTTGGGACTGGCCGCGTCGCAAGCATGCGCATCGTCAATGCAGTCGCCGGTTCGTATCCGTACTACCTCGCAGTGACTGATAGCATCGGCACACGTGCAGTCAGTCGTGTGGCGACGGTACGCGTGCCCGCCCCTGTCCGACCAACGGCCACACGCACGGTTGCCGTGCCTACGGCCACCGCTGTACCGCCAACTGCTACTGCCACCGATGTGCCGCCGACCGCTACGGACGTTCCTCCGACAGCGACTGTAGAACCAACCGCCACGGACGTTCCTCCGACGGCGACTACAGAACCGACCATCATGCCGACGCCGTTCCGCATCACGCGCTAACACGGTATCCACAAGCGGCTCCCCTGACGTGGTCACGGGAGCCGCTTTTCGGCGCACAAGTCAGTACACATAAGAATGGTCACGCTGCAACAGGCGCATTACACCGTCAATGCTGCCCATTCGTCATAGCGGGTGAGCAGGGTGCGTTCGATTTCGCTGTAGCGGGCAGCGTGGGCAGCGATGCGCTTGGGATCTGTTTCGACGCCCGATAATGCGCTGGTAATATCGTTCTTTTCGGCTTCGAGGGCGGCGATTTCTTGTTCGATTTGTTCGCCACGGCGTTGGCGTTTGCGGTGTTCGCGCTCTTGGTCTTTGCTCATCGTCGGAGCTGTAGCGAGCTTGGTAGGCGCAGGATTGGCAGCCACGGCAGCCTTGGGCACGGTGGGGTTCACGAGGGTAGTGGCGGATCGTTTGTTCTGGGCTTCTTTTGCTTCCAAAAGCTCACGGTGCTCACTATAATTCCCATCAAACACCGTGATTTTGTTATCTTCGACGGTCCACAACGTATCGGCGACGGCATCGATGAAGTAGCGGTCGTGCGAGACAAACAAAATCGTGCCGTCGTACTCATTGAGGACGTCTTCGAGGGCTTCGCGGGCACCGATGTCGAGGTGATTGGTGGGTTCGTCGAGGATCAGCAGATTTCCACCAATCAAGGTCAATTGGGCTAATGCGACGCGGCCGCGTTCGCCTCCGGACAAGGTGCTGATGCGTTTAAAGACATCGTCACCACTGAACAAGAAGCGACCCAAAAATGTGCGCGCCTCGGTCTCTTTGATGAGCGGACGGACGCGGCGCATCTCGTCGAGGATCGAATTGGACATGACCAGCCCTTCGTGGGCCTGAGCATAATAATTAATTTGGACGTTGCTGCCGAGTCTGGCGTGGCCCCGCAATGGCGGCAATTCACCGACCATGGTGCGCACCAGCGTTGTTTTGCCGCTGCCGTTGACCCCCATCAGGGCCACGCGTTGTTGCCGACGCAACACGAGCTCTGGGATGGTGATAAGGGTAACGTGCTGATTGCTGGGCAGTATGTAGCCGATGTCCATACGCTCAAAAACCATCACTTGGTCACCGCCACGCTGGCTGGCTTGCATCGCCAGGCTGAGCTTTTTTTGCTCTTCAGGGCGCAGCATGACGCTTTCGACCTTGCCGCTACCGCCTTGCCAGCCTTCCTTCATGCGCTCGAGGCGGCGTTCACGGCCGCGGGCTTGGGTCGACAGGGTGCTGTTTTTGTAGCGCCGGATAAAGGATTCGAGGCGGGCGATTTCTTCTTGTTGGGCTTGGTACTGCTTCCACATCAACTCCATTTTCTCAGCTTTGAGTTGTTGGAACTTCATGTAGCCGCCCGGGTAATCGCCGTCGAGGCGACCGAAGGCAATCTCGAGGGTGCGGTTGGTGACCCGATCGAGGAAGTAGCGATCGTGCGAGACAACAACCAGTGTCCCATCCCAGGATTTGAGGAACTTCTCGAGCCATTCGAGGGCTGCCAGGTCGAGGTGATTGGTCGGTTCGTCGAGGAGCAGAATGTCGGGGCTGGACAACAGAATTGCTGCCAAGGCGGCGCGGGTCTTCATCCCACCCGAAAACTGGGACAAGCGCTGCGGTCCATGATAGTCGGGGTCAAAGCCCAATCCGGTCAGCACGCGCTCGATGGTACGCTCGATGTCGTACCCGCCGGCGTGTTCGAAGCGCGACAGCAATTCGCCGTAGCGGTCCATGCGATCGGCCCACTCAGGATGGTCATTGTGAGCAATCTCGTGTTCGAGCGTGGTAATTTCGCTCTGCATCGTATGCAGGGCGACGAGCGCTTCGTCGAGCAAGCCACGCAGTGTCTGCGTATCGTCAAAGCGGGCCTCTTGGGCCAGATAGGACATGCGAATGCTACGGGCGGTCGACACCGAGCCCGAGCTGGCTGCTTCTTGACTGGCAATAATGCGCAACAGAGTGCTTTTGCCGGCGCCGTTGACGCCCACGATGGCCACCCGTTCGCCCCGTGCAACATTGAAACTGATACCCGAAAAAATATTCGCCGCGCCAAAGAACTTCCCGATATTGTGTACCGTGAGAATCGACATCGCTCCGTCCAAACTTGTCTATTGTGGTAGTGAATTCTGGGGTGGGGTAGCGGGGATGCTCCCGCGGGCAATGCTCATGCCCAAAAGACTGCCAATCAGCGAAAATGCCAGTGACAGCAGTCCTGAGATGACCCCGAACGCAGCGGTGATCCAGAGGGCAAACGAAAGCCCACTGCGAAGTGCCGGCAAATCGAGGGCAATATCGGGCTGTACATCCTTCATCTGGGTCAAAATCTGACGCAACATGGCGTCGTCGATCATGGTCGCAAACAGGGCCCCGACAATCACCCAAAAGAGGATGCTGCCGAGCAGGGCACCAATGCCTGCGACGACGCCGGCAGTGACTGCCTGGCCGGTTATTTCGTCACGGATCGGATGCCACTGGGACGCAAAGTATCCTGCCGGCATGGCCATCAACAGGGCTGCAAACGGCGCAACACAACAGCCGATGATGGCGGCAGGATTGCCGGATAACAACACTATGGGCAAAAATCCCAGCACCGTGGCGCATATTATAACCACCAGTTGGGGGAGGAGAAATACCAATCCGGCTTTTGATCCTGCGCTCATAGCAGTCCTTCTTTCGCCTCAATCAATTACCATTATACCTGACGCGACGGTCAACGAGACGCGGTGCGTCCTGATGCGCAGTTCTACCTATTTCTTGCATGCATGGTAAAATACCATAAACTATAGAGTCCACTGTGAATCTACAATCCTCACTCCGTGCCGCAAACACATGGCTTTTCGTGCTCTGTGTGGGGCGCTCCTCGCGCTGACGGTGATATTTCGTGTAGCACTGCATACCGTGATCATCCCCGTCTACGGCGACAAGCTGGTCCACGGTGTCTAGAGTACCGACGGTGCTGGGGTATGGAGCAATAGTGAGAGCATCATTGCGGTCGAGCGCCTGCCGTGGACGCCGTGGAGCGTCGTGGCCTTCGATTGGTTGCGGCCGCCTGGTGAACCCCTCACGGTGACGCTGCACAGTGGCACAATGACCATCGCAGCTGTTCCGACCCAAGGCGCACGGCGCGTGCAGCTGTTATTACCCCGGCCGCAACAACGGACGGCACTGCAGCTGACGAGTGCGACGCGGAGTATAGAAGGTGATCGGCGCGCACTGGGCGTTTTTTCTATCGCGTCGCACTGCAGCAGATGACTGTACCCACTGTTGCTTTTGTCATCATGCTGCTGGGCTATGCACTGCCGTTGCTAGGGGCTGTCGTGTGGCTACGGCACGGGGCGTGGTTCGGTACCGCGGTCTGCCGTTTTTGCGGTGGCGCGACAAACACTACCCCGAAAAAGTAGCCGTATCCCCACACCGGTCCTTTGGTATAGTACTGCAGTGCCAAATGCCAGACAGAATGACCCACAAGTTTTGAATTTTTCCCGCCTTGGGCTATTTTTTGAGCATCTGCATTGTCACCAGCGTGACGATGTACATGGTCATAGTCGCGCCAGTACGGGTACCCCTGGCAGTACACAATGCACAGGTTGTCCAAGGAGTATGGGGTGATGTCGGCGACTCTGCCTGGAGCATGGGTGATACGCTGGTGGCACGTCATCGCCATTGCTGGGCAGATTGGCATGCGCTTGCGTTGACCCTGCGCGCTCCGGCAGCAGCATTCCCCCCCGTTACCGTCACCATGGGGCCGCAGCAGTACACCATCGCGGTATCTACGATTCCGCGACAGATCAGCCTCCTCGATGCAATTCAGCGCGATTCATTACCTTTGCGCATCCATCGTACGACGACCGTTGTCGCCGGAGACCGGCGTGCGTTGGGTGTCGGTATCGGCACAGTATCCACTTCACGCATGGCAATGACTCCGTTGCGGAGCGCTGGCGCACTCCTGTTGTGGCTGCTGCCCATCTCTGCACTGGCATTGTGGCTGTAGCGCCGCGGCTGACCGGGCTTGCTGGCGTGGTCTGCGCTGACGAGTGTGTTGCTCGTTCTATTGAAGCAAGAATTCGCAACAGGCTATGCGAGCCCGACGTTGCTGTTGGACACGCCGTGGAGCGTCGGATGGAGTCTGCTCATTGTGCTGGCAGCAGTCTGGCCTGCGCAACGGACGTCTGCCGCGGTCGCGGTCCAAGGGCGCCGGATAGGATTAGATATCCTGCGTTCTTTCGCCGTGGGCTGCGTGGTAGTGGCGCACGGGTTGCCATTGTTGTTCCCCGTGTGGAGCAGTGACGGGTGATATTCCGTTGGTTTGTCAGCGCCGGTGACGTGGGTGTCGATATCTTTTTTGCGTTGAGCGGGTACCTCATCGATGGTATTTTACTGCGCGAATTACCGCGCCTCGGGCAATGGGATGTGGTGCGCCGCTTCTGGGCGCGGCGCTGGTTGCGCACCTTACCGGCAGCCTATGTGTCGGCGCTGCTGGTCTGGCTGATTGCCGCACCGCACGATATGACGGCCTACCTGCTGAGTATCTTCTTTGTAGCGAAAGTGAATCGGCGGTGTTGCCGCGCGAGATGGGCTTTTGGTGGAGTCTCGGTGCCGAAGAAGCCTTCTACCTGATTTTTCCATTCCTCTTGCTGCCGCTGTTCCGACGGCTGCGTAGGATGACCGCCTACATTGTCGCGTTGACCCTCATCGGGGTAACGGCATTTGGCGTGCGCACGATTTTGGCCATCTGGCTCCTTCCCGAAATCGCCGGGAACGTCAGCTAAGCGATCTATGCACGCCTCAATTCGATGATCTGAGGGGTGCTGATTGCACTTATCAAGGTGCGGCGTGCAGATTGGTATGCCTGGCTGACCGAACACGGCGCCCCGCTGGGGCTTGTCTGTGCAGCGGTCGGGGTCAGCTTGCTCGTCGATGCACCGCGTTGGCTGGTAGCGAGGATTGTGGTCGGCCATGTGGCGACGACCAGTGGGGCATCATTACTGATCCCTGCACTCGAACGGTGGACATCGTTAGGCTGCCCGCGCCGCGATTGGCTGGTACGCTCACTGGCGATTGTGAGCTATTCGGTCTCTCCCTCACAGCATGTGGGAGCAACGCGT
Organism: Roseiflexaceae bacterium; assembly: GCA_947474225.1. GTDB lineage: Bacteria > Chloroflexota > Chloroflexia > Chloroflexales > Roseiflexaceae > UBA965. The sequence continues at coordinate 10,316 of CANJHS010000032.1, forward strand.
CCACCTGTGGTTTAGGTCGGCGACCACCTGGTCTGAATGGCTCCGCAACGACAGCGTCTATCTGGTGGGTACATTGGTTTTGGCGACACTCAGCTATCGGTTGGTCGAGGTGCCTGCGTTGCGTTGGCGCGAAACGTATTTTTCAGAGCACAATTAAAATCAGCGAGGATCGGTGCATCTGCATGCATACGATTCCTCGCCGACAAAGATGTGGGTTGTCAGTACTCAGTTATCTCGGGATAAACGACGTTTCTGCGTTCAGCCGACGGACAAGCGCAGCTATCAACTTGGCTGCATTCAGCGCGTCGTTGATGTCTATCATCTCGTTGGGAGAGTGCATATAGCGATTAGGGATTGAGATAACTGCCGTTGCCACGCCGCCGCGGGCGGTGTGTATGGCATCTGCATCGGTAGCAGTGCGTGATGGATTGGCTTGGATGCAAAACGGAATATTGTTTTGTTCTGCGGTCTCGATGAGCATCTCGACTAACAACGGCGCATTGGCGGACCCACGGGTCAGCACTGGGCCGCCGCCGATGGAGATGTCGCCTTGCGAGTTGCGGCTCGCGTTGGGGTGGTCCGTCGCAAAGGTCACATCGACTGCTATCGCCACATGTGGGTCGTAGGCAAAGGCAGAGGTGCGTGCACCGGCGAAGGTAATTTCTTCTTGGGCGGTGGCCACCGCAGCGACGCTGGCATGCGGACGATCTGCAGCCAAGAGGCGCAGGGCTTCGAGGACGACGAATGCACCGATGCGATTATCGACACCGCGACCGATGATGCGACCATTGGCCAAAATCAATGGATCTGCGTCGATGACCGCCGACGCGCCGACACGAATCAACGCGTTTGCTTCTGCCAATGACGTTGCGCCGATGTCGATCCAGAGATCTTCTATTTTCGAGACTTTGGTGCGATCTTCGGGAGTCATCAGATGGATGGGCTTTTTGCCGATGACGCCACGTACCACACCGTTGCGGCCGAGGATGCGAATCCGCTGACCAACCAACACTTGGCTGTCCCAACCACCGATGGGTTGGAAGTAGCAGAAGCCCTTATCGTCGATGTGCGAAATCATCAAGCCGATTTCGTCGATGTGCCCTGCCAACAACACCCGTGGCTCACCGCCATCGATGGCTGCGTACGAGCTGCCAAGGACGTCGCCCCAGACTCGGTCGGCGAAGCCCTGGGCTTCGTGGCGCCACACCCGGGCAGCAGCAATTTCGTCACCAGAAGGACTGGTGGTACCCAACAAACGCAACAAACAATCGCGCGCTGCATCACTCATGGTCTATTCCTCTCAGTAGCGGTTTGAGGTATTATCCACCATTTCGCCACCGAGCAAACACCTCACGCGCGGACTGCCCATGGATTGATGGAGCGCTGCAGGAGCTTGGCCCCCGCTTCTGCCATATCGCCCCAGGACCAATGATGACCCGCTGCCACCGTGCGATGCGCTGCGATTGCCGCACGAAGGTCATCGGTTGTCGAGCCGACAAAATTAGTAAATCCATAGCCAATCGTGGACAGGCAGTGTGAATCGCTCCCACCAATCACGGGCAGGCCCAACACCGTCGCTGCAGCGGCGGCTTGTGTATTGGCGGCTCGTGGGCGCAGGCTTGCATTGAGCGATTCGATGGCGTCAAATGCCCATTCTGGCTGACTGCCCGCTGCCCGGCGCAGCAATCCTGCACGACCACAGGAACGCACCATCCAATCATAGGGATGTGCTGCGACGGCCAATCCGCCTTGTTCGTGGATTGCCTTGATGGTATCTGCAGTGCTATACCCCGGAGCAATGCGGTCTTGGATGAAGTACGCCAAAATATGGCCGTCGCGCGACGAAATTTCTTCACCGATGATGACCTGTAGGCGCGTGCCCTCGGCGGCTACCGCAGCCCGTTTGGCCCCCTGTATTTGATCGTGATCGGTGATGGCAATCATCGTCACTGATGTCTGCGCAAGTGTATACGCTATCACGTCTTCGGGGCTTGCATGGCCATCACTGATCGTAGTATGGACATGTAAATCGGCGATTTGCATCTGGTGTGTATGCATTGCTTCCTCCACTGAAAACTCACCCATAGCATGACACAGCACTGTTAACAATTTGTGCACTCTGTGGCACATCTGGGTTAACCGTATACGAATAGTTGTCGTGACGAAAAATATCTCTGAAATTTTCACCCACGGCTAACTGACGACATGCCGAGAAGCATCAGGTATACTGACGAAACGACAGACACAAGAGGACACGCATGGGACAGACACTCCTGGACCAAGAGATATACAGCCAGGCTGAAACCATCCGGGCGGTCAACACCCAAGCAGCTCAGAGTGCCGCCGTTGCAGCAGATATTCTTGCGTATGACCCGTATTCGGTGGTCATCGCCGCGCGCGGTACCTCAGACAACGCTGCCCGCTACGCACAATATCTCTTTGGGATGATGCTACAGCTCCCAGTGGGCTTGGCAACGCCGTCGATATCAACGCTCTATGGCGTCGCATTGCGTTTTCGCCACACACTCGTGATGGGGATTTCGCAGTCGGGGCGATCGCCAGACATCTGCGAATACGTCGCCAGCGCACGCCGTCAATCTGCGCTGACCGTGGCCATCACCAACGTAGCCCAGTCCCCACTCGCGCAGGCTGCAGCATACCACCTCGACATCAACGCCGGTGTCGAACAGAGTGTCGCCGCTACCAAGACCTACACCAACCAGCTGGCTACCATTGCCATGTTGGCGGGGCATCTGGCTGGCGATGGGCGCTTCCTCGATGTGCTCGAAGAACTGCCCGATTTGATAACCGCGGTCCTGGCGATTCCCCAACAGACCATCGATACCGCTGCCAAGATGATTGCTACCGGTTCGGCTGCGATGAGTATCGGGCGTGGGTTGCAGTATGCAACGGCACTCGAGGCAGCCCTCAAAATCAAAGAACTCAGCGGCCTCCCCGTCGAAGGATACTCGTCTGCCGATGTCCTGCACGGGCCGGTCACCACGGTCGAAGAGCACTTCCCCGTCATGCTGAGCGGAGATATCGGTGTCACACACCGTGACACGCTCCAACTCATCGAACGGGTCCGCAACGCAGGAGCGCGCGTGGTTGTGGCCAGCTCTGCCCAAGAGCACTGCGCCGCAGCGGATGTGGCACTGCCCATCCCCGTCTGTGACGAACGATTGGCACCGATTGTCACGATCGTAGCCTGGCAGCGCGTGGCAGTGGCAGCAGCGACGGCACGTGGTCGTGACGCTAATGCGCCGATTGGATTGCGAAAAGTCACCGAAACACGCTGATTTGGACACAAAACGCCCGTTGCACCAGGTGCAACGGGCAAAACCACGTGTTATTGGACGGTCAAGACACCGCGCATCCCACCGGCGAGATGCCCAGGGAACGAGCAGAAATAGAAATACGTCCCCGCCGACGGCACCATAAACGAAAAATCTTTGATGGTCTGCGATTGGAGCAACGGCGAATGTGCATACATCCCCGTCATATCGGCTGGGATATAATCACCGGCTGCGCCGGCTGCCTGTGCAGCGTCGTTCACTGCCTGGAGCGTTGCTTCGTTGCCGTCCACCAAAATGTAGTTATGCGGCAAATTCGATGGATTTTCGAACGTCAGCGTGACCGTGCTGGCTGCAGACAATGCCATCCGCTTGGGATAAAATGCCAAATCTGTGCCACGGGCGCGGATGGTCAGTGCTGGCGGACCGTTGCCGCAGGCCATGAGTGCACTCATACCGCATACAATTAACACACGACGAAGCCATATCGTAACCATTTGCAACTGCTTTCTTTTGCCCATCAAGAAACAAACACCTGGGGAGGGAGGATTTTTGCGGGGTGCCCGCGGACTCGACCAAATCACTCAACCGTCAACACTCCGCGCATGCCTGCTTCGAGATGCGATGGGTACGTACAAAAGTAGAAATATGTCCCTGCAGCAGGTGCCGTGAACTTCACCACTCCCGTTTGTCCGGCAGTCAACAACGTAGATTCAGCAATCGTGCCGGGGACATTGACGGGAATATAGCCACCACTCTCACCGGCTTTATCGCCACCGACATCGACTGCGGTTAATGTCGCTTCATCCCCGTTGATGAGGATAAAGTTATGCGAAAAGTCGGAGTTGTTTTCGAACGTCAATTCCACCGCGGCTCCGGCGGGTACGGTCATCGAAGCAGGCTGATACGCCATTTCGGCACCGGTGGCTCGAACTGTCAACGCTGTGACAGCTGGTGCGCCACCCGCACAACTTGCCAGCATGACAGCGCAGCCCAGCCCGGCGAACACACGACGAAAATGATTGTTCATAGCTCTTCTCAGCTCTCCCGCACCGAATTACTCCAGTAAGTACGGTCACCTACTCTAGCACGGAACAAACACAAAAACTCCCCCAACACATGAGTGTTGGGGGAGTAGCTGAGATCGTCTTAGTTGACGGTCAAAACACCCTTCATACCACCACCGAAATGCCCTGGGTAGGTGCAGACGTAGGTGTACGTGCCGGCAGCAGGAGCGGTGAATTCTACCGTCTCGCTGGCGCCTGGGGCCAACAATGCACTGTGTGCAATGATGTTGGTCATGTCTGCTGGCATGTACCCAGCTGCATCGCCTGCTTCTGCGCCGGCTTCGTCGACTGCAGTTGCGACATCATCGCCACCCTTGACCAGGATGAAGTTGTGGCTCTGTGCTGTCGAGTTGTTCTTGAAGGTAATCGAAACCTTGTCGCCGGCCTTTGCCGTCAACGCGACATTGTTGAAGGCCAGGTTCTCGCCGTCGGTGCCGACTTCGAGTGCGCCATTTGCAGCACCGCTGCTTGCGCCACCACCACATGCTGCCAATGCCAAGGCACCCAACAACATGACGCTAACGACCATTGCACGTGCGGAAATCTTCATGATTCTCACTCCTTTTGACTGCGTTCGCTTCGTTGAAACATACATTCCAATAGCGTGCGTATTTTATCACAATCTCGTGCACTGTCAAACGCAATTGCATCAGTGGGTCCTGCAGACTTCCTCAGCAAACACTCATCCCCAATATATCAATCCGTGGGCGCCGTACCGTCACCCACTCGCCCACCTCGAGCCGACGTGTTCCCAATGCCATCGCCAAGTCTACCGCAGTAGCGTGCGTACGGACACCGACTGTACCGACACCAATGTCAATGACGTATTCGCAATACAACGACTCGTATGGTAAAGGTGTCGCGGGGATTTCCCAAACCGCGACCATTGATACCTTGCCATGTACCAACGGTGCACCTGCGATGCCGCCTGCCACCCGCTCAAAACCCATCCGATGTGGACCATCTTGGACCCGGAACTGGCTCAGCAACAACACCAATTGTGCACTGACCGCGACACCAGCTGCGTGCTCTGCCACCCGGTGATGTCGATCGACCACCGGAAGTCGATACACAGGCCCTACCCAGTCAGCATGGCGTGGGTCAACGGCTGCACTCGCCAACCAGTGGGTCGGCAAATAACGCCGCCCATCGGTATGCAATTCACCTACGTCGTACGCCGCGTATACCGCGCGAAAATCCAGGGCATCTGTTGCAGCAAAACGCATCAGTCTTCCTTCCCTGCCAGCGCTTCACGCAACGCACCCACGAAGGCAAACGGCAAAAGGGGACTCACCACCAGCATCTGCGCGTTTCGCCGCGCAATTGCAACGGTTTTCTCACGATCGGTCGCATACGCAAAAAACCGTCCGTACCGCTCCGACACAAACGGGCCCTGATAGCCAAAAACCCCCGCATTAAACGCAAACCGTGTCGCCTTCATGTCGGTCGCCACCGGCAGCACCGTGACTGCTTCTATATCGCTAAATGGGATACGCACCTGGCGGTGCCAGCGCCGCACGACGACGACCGCATTCGCATCAATCTGCAGCTGGAGCGGCATCCCCGCCCAGGTCAGCACCAGGAACGTCAAAAACGCCGCTGCTACCGCCGCACACAGCAATGCACCATAGAAGGCAACCGGGTAGCGCAATAATCCGCTCAGCGCGAGGAACAACGCCGGCAGTGTTGATATCCCACCCACCAAAACAAACCCCTGTGTCAGCCGTTGACTGCTGGGGTCCAGTGGCGCGCAAATAGCGATTTGAGGCTTCTGCATGCAGATTCCTTTGCATTTCCAAAACACGTTTTATCATACCATACACGCCCGAATGCTTGACCATACTGCCTGCAGACCGCTATACTGAAGGCTATCGATTGCCACAGAGCGAGGTGTCTATGTCGGTTTTTTTGGTCATTGTCACCACGCGTTCTCATGCCGACGCACCGACACTCTATCTGCTCCGCGGCGCATTGACCCCACCCGCCATCCAACGGCTGGCAACGACGCTGCTCACCGATCCTATCACCCAACAATCTACCTGGCATGATCTCGCCAGTGGCGTGCTGGACATACTCGCACACACGTGCGAAGAGGTCGCCTATCGTCCCGGAGTCACCGACAACGAAGCCGAGAGTATCAGCATCGGTGCCACACACCTCGGCATCACACTCGCGGCGGTACGCACGCTACGGCGCTACCCGCAACGCGCTGCGGGCACTCCCGTGCGGCATAACGACCTCATCGAGCTCTGCCAGACATTCACCCCGAGTGACGTAGCCGAACGCATTGCCTTCTATCATCAACTCGTGGCAGCACCGGTCCAGCGCGCCAGTCACATCGCTTTGGTACCGGTGCGGAGCCTCGATGATGCAGGGTTGGTACAGGCCAGCACACAGGGGTTGTTGGCACTCGACCTCGACGAGATGCGCACGATCCAATCCTACTTCCGTCGTGTCGACCGTGACCCGACCGATGGCGAACTCGAGACCATTGCCCAAACCTGGAGTGAGCATTGCTCCCACAAAACCTTCAAAGGCCGAGTGGTCTACTCCGGCGATGCACCGACCATTCCTGCCGCCGCAACCCATCTACACCCGGCCCTGCACGAGCTCGGCACTGGTGCAACGATTGATAGCCTCATCAAAACGCACCTGATGCGTGCGACAAACGCCACCGCGCCGAATCTCAAACACCTCACGCTTATTTCGGCGTTTGTCGATAACGCGGGCATTTTGGCATTCGATGACGAGACCGAGGTGTCGTTCAAAGTCGAAACTCACAATCACCCGTCTGCACTCGAGCCATTTGGTGGCGCAAATACCGGGATGGGTGGTGTACTACGCGACATCCTCGGTGTGTCTGCCAAACCAATCGCAGCAACGGATGTCTTTTGCTTTGGGCCGGCCAACGCAGACTTGCGCGCATTCGGCGGTACCGTGCTACCTACCCTGCAGGTTGCCCACGGCGTGGTGGCAGGCGTACAAGACTACGGCAACAAAATCGGGGTGCCTATCGTCAATGGTGCAGTCTTCTACGACCCGGGCTATATCGCCAATCCATTGGTGTTTTGTGGCACTGTTGGCCTCGCACCGCGCAATAGTCATCCCCGCAATGTCGCTGCCGGCGATACCATTGTGGTCCTCGGGGGTCGGACGGGTCGCGATGGGATCCACGGTGCGACCTTTTCGTCGATTGAATTGACCCATACGACTGCCCAAGAAGTGGGCAGTGCCGTCCAAATCGGCGATCCGATTACAGAAAAGAAGCTCATCGACATTGTCATCCAAGCCCGCGATGCACGCCTCTATAGTGCAATCACCGATTGTGGCGCCGGCGGGTTATCGTCTGCAATTGGCGAAATGGGCGAACAGACCGGTGCACGGGTCGAATTGACCACCGTACCACTCAAATATGCTGGTCTGCAACCGTGGGAGATTTGGCTCTCAGAAGCCCAAGAGCGCATTGTCATGGCAGTTCCCCCACAACACCTCGCCACCCTGTTGACCATGTGCGCCGCCGAAGAAGTCGAAGCAACGGCAGTGGGCACCTTCGATGGCAGTGGGCGTCTGACCGTGACCTATGCAGGTCAGAGTGTGGTCGATGTCGACATGCACTTCCTCCATGATGGCCGCCCACAACGCACCCTTACTGCCACCTGGCATGCAGACACCAGTCCAGCCCCTGCGTGGCAACCGCAATCACACACCGCAGTCATCGCAGCGCTGCTTGGCCATCCCAATATCGCCAGTCGCGAACAGATTATCCGCGGCTATGACCACGAAATCCAAGGTCGCACCATCGTCAAACCGCTCGTCGGCGCCCACAGCGACGGACCGGGGGATGCGGCGGTACTGCAAATACACCCACAGCGCATGACCGGGATTGCGATAGGGTGTGGCATGGCGCCGCACCTCAGTCAGTACGATCCCTACTGGATGGCACTTTTGTCGGTCGACGAAGCGCTGCGCAATGTGGTTGCGGTAGGCGCAGACCCGAAAGCCTGTTCGATTCTCGATAACTTCTGCTGGGGTGATCCCAAACAACCGGACCGCATGGGGGCACTCACGCGTGCCACCGCCGGCTGCCACGATGCAGCCCTTGCCTACGGCACCCCGTTCATCTCGGGCAAAGACTCACTCAACAATGAGTACCGTAATGCGCAGGGTGTGCGTACTGCCATCCCGGGCACTTTGCTGATCTCTGCGCTGGCGTACCACCATGACATCCGGCACGCGCAGACCAGCGACTTCAAACAGGCGGGCAACGCAATCTACATCGTCGGGTCTACCGACGTTGCTATGGCCGGCGCGCATGTCAGTCGCATCGTCGGATCAGTTCCTGGCAGTGAATGGCGCATCCCCCAGGTTGACCTCGGTCGCGCGCCACAGACCCTGTCAGCCATCCACCATGCCATCCAGCGCGGGATTGTCGCTGCCTGTCACGACCTTAGCGAGGGCGGCTTGGCAGTTGCCGTAGCCGAAATGGCGCTCGCAGGGCGCCTCGGCGCCGACATCGACCTCGACGCAGTACCCACCCACAGCGCATCAGAGTGGGTGCGTATGTACAGCGAAAGCCCGACACGCTTCTTGGTCGAAGTCGCACCCGCACACGTTGCGGCCTTCACCGCCGCCGTCGCGACCATCCCCCATGCGCGCATCGGTACTGTCACGGCGGCGCAACGCGTGGAATTCACGAGTCACCAACACAATATCGCCTCCATCAGCGTCGACTCCCTCATCGACGCATTTCAAATGGAAATCCTATGACACCCAGCAACGAATTCGATACTTTCATCGCCTATTTGATGACTACTTTGCCCGAACTCGACGAAACGATAACCGATGTGCAGCAGGTAGGCACCGACATCGTCGTCGTTCGTGGCGATGCGTCGCTCCCCATCGCAATCGAGCCATTCGAACGCTCATATCGGCGCCGGCCCGACGCCATAGATGCCGTGGTGAGTACCCTACTGCGCGTCAGCAAAGGCGAACAGGGAGTCCCCGACCTCGGCTATCAGACCATCGCCGAACTCATCGTCCCGCAGCTCAAACCGGTCACATTGCTCGTCGACATGGTCGACCGCGGCGCCGAACCGATTATCTACCGGCTCTTTTTGGCAGATATAATGCTGACGTATGCCATCCGTGATCGGCAACGCCTGTCATACCTGACCGAAACGCAAATCGAACGCTGGGGCGTCAGCGAACAGACCATCCACGAGCAGGCGATGCGCAACCTGGCAGCCAAATCCCAAGACATCCCGTATCATTTAGCTGGGGAAGGGTCGCAGCAAATCGTGATATTTAATGTCAACGACGGCCTCGACGCCGCTCGACTCCTCCTGCCTGATCTCATCCAACAGGCAGCCCGCAATATCCCGGGCAATCTGGTTATTGGCATCCCAAACCGTGACTTCATGGTTGTCTTTAGCGACGACGACCCTGACCGGATCACGGCGGTATCGCTACAAATCACCCAAGATATGCGTCAGCACGCGCACGGACTGACAACGTGTCTGTTCACCATCAGTGATGGTGAACTCCGTGACTACAAAGGCGTGTAACACCATAGGAAAGAGGATTCCCGATGGAAATCATCCTATTCCTTTTCACTGCAATCTTCCTGCTCTTATGTGGCTACATTGGGGTAACTACCCGCTCGCCAGTCTTCATCATCGTCGCACTCACGGCAATGATTGCCGGTATCGCAACGCCGCTGTGGCACCTATTGTTTGGGATTGTCTATGACCCATCGTTGTCGTATCTGATTGGCAATGTGGTTCCAACCATAACGCTCTACGGTGGATGGGTGATGGTGTTACCCACGCTGGTGATTTTCATGGCGCTACGACGTCAGTTTGGCGATTACGGCCGCCTCCAATCATGGGCGGTCATTGGGGGCATGCTGATTTATTTTTGGGTCATCGAGCTGCTTGGTGTCGAGACCAAGTTATGGTCATATGACAACGAAGTAGCCGCCCTGGGGGTCCCTTTTTCGCTCTTTCTTGCACTCTTACATACCTTCTGCGCTGCTGCCATGCTGCGGGTGTTGTTTGAATACTGGCGCCAATCGCTGTCAGTGACTCTCCAGCTCGTGCCCATCTGGTTTGGGCTGCAACTGCTGACCTATGCGCTGATGGGTGCGCCATATTTTGCTATGTCATACTTGTCCTCTGGAATGTGGTTAACCAGCATCGGCCTGTTGTGTAGCATCGGCCTGATCGGTTGGGGCTTTGTGATTATCGTCAATGGATTCGTCAGCCTCAAAAGCAACTATGGCCAGACGGCACGTTTCGTCGTACCGACCGACCCCGACGAAAATTAATCCCTCCCCTTTTGAAGTATTTCAAGTATCCCCTGATGCAAAAGCACCAGGGGATGTTACGTAGACCCAATTGTGTTTATTTGGTGTCCCATCTGTGGTTAGCCGCGTCGCCGACAAACCGCGATGCCGTCGCGTATCGGCAAAATGACCGACTCGAGATCAATGTGATGCATGATTGCCCGGTTGAACTCCTGAATGCCGCGGACAATCGGGGCTGCTTCGCGTTCGTCTTCGAGGACAAGCGCATTACACAGCACATTATCGGCGACTAGAATTCCCCCGCGGCGGAGCAGCGGCACGCACATCTCGAGCGCTTGGAGGGCTTCTTTTTCGTTATTGAGATGGCGCAAGATATCGAGAAAAATCAGGTCGAACGGGCCGCGCATGTTGGCCAACTCTTCGAACCAATCACCTTCGTGTATCGAAAAGCGGTCGCTGTAGCCTGCCTTAGCGACCCATTCACGCGCACGCGTGTAGCGCAGCGGGTCCTTTTCGATGGCGGTCAAGCGCCCTTCGGGGTTTTGGACGAGCGCCCGCAAGAGCCAGATGGCGGCATACCCGGTGGCTGTCCCGATCTCGAGCGCATGTTGGACGCCGCTGGTGCGGGCCAACATATACAGGAACTGACCTTCGACCGCGCCGACCAATGGCCAACCGCTTTCGCGGCCAATGCGTTCCATATCATTCAGCGGGGATGGTCGCGGGGGCATCAGACTGGCGAGATATTCTTCGATCTCGGAATTGGTGATATCATCACGCATCCCAGACTCCTTCGGTATGTCCGGTGACTATACAGCCGCGATTGTACCACATCCGTATCCCTAGGGTATAATCCAAGAGTTGAATCCGAAAGGGCCCGTATGAATACCGATTCCTCGATGCCGCGCTATGACCGGATTGTGTCACTCGTCCTGTTGGTGCTCCTCGGGATGGCAGTGGTCTTCCTTGTGGACATCAATCCCAATATTATCCGAGCCCAGTTAGGTGGCGACTTGCCGGTCATCACCGTCTCGTGGGTGATTCTGGCAGCGATTGTCATTCTGACCAGTACCGCGGCTGACTTGTTTACCCGCGATCACCCACAGGTGCATGCACGGCCGCTCTGGCTGCTCGATTTACGCTTCACCGTGGTAGAGTTGGCCCCTGGCTTCTGGATATTGCCGGCCTATGCCGTCATCACGTCGTTTACGTTCTTTCGTCTGTTCAGTTCCGGCTTGCAGATGTTCGCCTTTGTGTTGGCACTGATTGCCACCGGTGTGTTGTTGTTGGCGGCGCTCATCGCCCAGCATTACTCGATGGACCGACAGCCCGAAGTGCGCCAAATAGCCTTGATGGTACTCCAAGGTCTTGCCTTGTTGATGGCATTTGGTCTGTTCAGTGCCATCTATTATGCCCGCATGCGGACGTTGTATTCTGCCGTACTGGTGGGCAGTTGTGGCGCATTGCTGGCCTATTCGCAGTTACAATGGACGCAGGCGCGGGCCAACCTAGGATTGCTGTCGTTCATGGTCGGTCTGGTGCTCGCACAGGCGCTGTGGGCCCTCAATTATTGGGCTGCGCCATTTCTCCTCGGCGGCGCGATGCTGTTGGTGATTTTCTATGTGGTAACTGGCATGCTCGCAAATGCATTAACCGAAAACCCCACCAACCGCCCATACTGGGAATACGGCGTCATCGGTGCGATTCTGATGTCGGCGATTATCCTCTCGGTTATTTAGCATTCCCCCAAACGCACCGCCGCCTGACAGCTGTCAGGCGGCGGTTTTCATGTGTCATGGTTGGGAACGCTACTCGTAGACAAACGCTCGCTACGCGCACAGCAGCAGTCAATCGAGTGCGCGTACGTGGTGTCTCACGACAAAAAATCTAGAGTGCATACTCGCTGATGACACGATTGAGTTTGACGATATCGAAGCTGCCGTTTATTTCGAAGCGGACTTTGCCCACTTCGCTGATATTCAACTCGAGCTCGCAGCTGAGGTCAAACAGCGCCGCAGTGATAACCGAAAACATGTTGATTTTGCGATACGGCACACTCGTGTAGTCGACTTTCTTGCCGATGAGCCCCTGCACGTTCGTGGCGATGATCCGCTTATTGGTAAAAACAACCTGATCACGTACCGTCTTGAAGACCATCACTGCTTCTTCACCCGGGATAAAAAAGCTCGCAATCGTGGGCATGACTTCTGCCGCAGGAATCGGATACAGCTTGATGACCGTGTCTTTGTTGAACTCAATCATGTGCAACCCCTCCATTCTATTTTTTACAGTATAACAGATGCCCTCTGCGGTTCGTGCTCATCACTGATTTCTGATTTCTGATTTCTGATTTCTGATTTCTGATTTCTGATCTCTGATCTCTGATCTCTGATCTCTACTTCACAGTCCATCCACCATCGACGGTCAGTACCGTCCCGGTGACAAACTGTGCGTCGTCTGACAGTAGATAGGCAACGGCCGCAGCGACATCCTCTGGGCGACCGAAGTCGCTGGTCAGTGGTTGCAGCGATGCGAGGCGCTCCACGATTGCAGGGTTCTGCTGCGCGCGCGTGCTCATCGGCGTTGCAATTAACCCCGGCGCGACGACATTCGCGCGTACGCCAGCGTGCGCATAATACGCGGCCACAGAGCGTGTCAGACCGATAATGCCGGCTTTGGCAGTGGCATACGCATGGGTGCCGAAATCTTCATCCCCGCCCACGATGCCTAACACCGAGGCAATGCTGACAATTGCTCCACGCGTCGCAATGAGCGCAGGGATACACGCTTTGAACGTATAAAACTGCGTATGCAAATTCAAATCGAGCGTCGCCAGCCAGCCGTCGATGGTACACTCTGCCGCAGGGCCATCCCCGAAGCGACGCCCACTCCCACCCGCCGCAGTACACACCCCGTGGATCGGACCGAGACCGGCGAGCACGCCGAGGACCGCGGGGCCGTCCGTCAAATCGAGCACAATGGGGGTGACAGACGCACCGTGCAGCGAGCGAAGTGCAGCCAAACCGGCATTGTCGCGGTCAACCGCGCTGACCGTTGCCCCTTCTGCGACGAGACGCGCCACGCAGGCTGCCCCGATACCGCTGGCTGCACCGGTGACCACGATATGGCGTTGGGTAAAGCGAAGCATGGGAGTTCCTCTCGGCTACAACAAACCCGGGGCATCGCAGCGCGACACCCCGGGTCAGATGCGTGTACTTAGGCGCGGGCTGCTGCGATGGCATCGGTCAATGCACGAGCGGCATAGACCTTGACCATGGCACGGCGGTATTCTTCGGAGGCATGGATGTCACCCAGGTATTCCATATCTGCACCAGCGCTCGCGCAGGCCGCTTTGATGGCTGCTGCATCGCCCGATGTGCCTATCAGTGCCTTTTCGACACTCGGCTGACGGACTGCCTGCGGTCCGGCACCGGTCACGGCAACGCGGCAGGCGCTGACAACGCCGTTGCTGACGGTCACCACGGCGGCGACCCCAACGATTGCGTAGCGCGACGCAGGGTGCTTCAGTTTGGCGTACGACGCGCCTTGGCCCTTGCTCAGCACGGGCACATTGACGGCCGTGATGAGCTCGCCGCTGTCGAGTGCGGTCATCAACATCGACACAAACATGTCGTCGGCGGCAATCGTCCGCGTCCCACCAGCATTCTGGACGGTGACGGTGCCACCGAGTGCCAAAAAGACCGCAGTCAAGTCAGCAGCAGGGTCGGCGTGCGCCAAGGCGCCACCGATGGTACCGGCATTGCGTACCTGGATGTCACCGATTTGACCGGTGCAGGCTGCAATGACGGGGCAGGCATTCTTGACGGTGTTCGAGGTCGCGATAGCGTGGTATGTCTCGCCGGCACCAATGGTCAGGGTGCCGCCATTGGTCTTGATGCCCTTGAGCTCGCTCACGGCAGCGATGTCGATCAACACCGCCGGCTGGCTGAGGCGCAACTTCATGGCTGGGAGCAACGAATGCCCACCAGCGATGACCTTGGCATCTTCGCCGTGTTGGTTCAGCAATGCAATAACCTGGGCTACGCTGCTCGCCTTCACATATTCAAAAGCTGCAGGAATCATATCTACGCTCCTCTGTAATTACGTTGTATGTGCAAAAACCAGTATAAGGAATGTGACGTACTCCTGGATTATGCGTTCTGTGAAGAAACAACCTCGCCGCGCATCTTGGCTGCGGCGTATTGCACCGAGCGGACGATGTTGTGATAGCCCGTGCATCGGCACAGGTTGCCTTCGAGGCCGTGGCGGATTTCTTCGTCGGTCGGATTGGGGTTTTGCGTGAGCAAATCAGTCGCTGCCATAATCATGCCTGGGGTACAAAAGCCACATTGCAGGCCATGGCATTCCCAGAATCCCTCTTGGAGAGGGTGCATGCTGCCGTCCGTCGACAGCCCTTCGATGGTCGTCACACTCGCGCCGTCGCAGCGTGCTGCCAACGTGGTGCATGACTTCACTGATTTGCCGTCCACCAACACGACGCACGCGCCGCACTGGCTGGTATCGCAGCCGACGTGCGTACCGGTCAAATTGAGTTGTTCACGTAGGAAGTTGACCAATAGCGTGCGGTCTTCGACGGTACTAGTATGCGTCGACCCATTCACTGTAACGGTGATCTTAGCCACTCGATTCCTCCTTCACGATCATCGTGTCGTATCTGTATCCTGCGGCGACGCAGAAGAAGCAGCACATATTCTTAGCGCATTCTGCCCAACACAAAGCCAATTCCCAACAACACGACAACCGCAATCACTTTGCCGGTCGTCGTCGCCAGCCACTCGTTGATCATGCCACTGATAAGCGTACCGGGCTTGAGTTGCTCGGCTTCGCTCAACACCACACTCTTGCGGACAGGCTCGGCAGCCGATCGGGCTGCTGCTGCGTTCAGTGCATCGACAGCAACCGGGCTGTTTGCATCCCCTGCTGCATCGGTTGCCGGCAATCGCTGCAAAATTTGTGCCTCGAGTGCTTTGACTGCCTGACCAATGAGCTGTCGGGCCGCGCCTTCGATGAGGCGTTGACCGACACTCGCCAACATACCGCCGATTTGTGCCTCGCCGCCATAGTTGAGCTGCGTGGTCCCATCGGCCAGTGTCTCGAGATCGACCGTGCCCACGGCATCGACAACCCCGTTCGAGCCTTTGCCGGCTGCGATTAGTTTGTAGTGTTTGGGGGCGTCGATGTCTTCGAGACGGATTTTGCCGCTGTAGCTGCCCTTGATGCCGGCGATACCGATTTTGACGACACCCTCGTAGTGGTTGTCACCCAAATCGTTCAACGACTCACAGCCCGGTACGACCCGTGCCAGCACGTCCATATCGTTCAGCGCTGCCCAGACAGCGGCTTGTGGGGCTTTGATGACCGCAGTACCCGTAATCTTCATACATCCTCCTGGATGTGGTCACACATGACCATACAATACGTATGAATAGTAGACGTCGCATGTATAAGCAGTGAACGTAGTGTAGGTATTTTACACTACAATAGCCACATTCCCCAAAAGAAACGGCGAAAACAGCCATGCAGTATATCTACGCACAGACCTATCATGCCGTCCCATCCACACAGGGGATGCAGTGGAGCGACGTTGATATCGCCAACCAAGGGCCGATGCAGTTACTGATTACCGCGCTTGTGCGCTGCACGATCCTCACACTCGACAGCATCATCATCAAACAACGTAACAGCGTCACAGCCTATCGCGTCGACGTCATCTGTACGCAACGCCTCGCGCATCCACAGGTGTGGGAATCGATTACGCTGTCGATCCACTGCGCTGGCACAACCGGCGACCAGGCAAGTCTCGAGCGGGCACTGCACATCGTCCCACGCTATTGCCCGGTCCACGCGACTGTCGCGGTCAGCACGCTCCTGACGCACGAGATTTCGATCGACCAACCAACCGAGGAACGCCGATGATATTCATTACGATAACGACGACCCTGGGCAACATCGAAGTACTCCTCGATACGCAGGCAGCACCGGCATCATGCGAAAACTTCGTCCGCTACTGCGCTGCAGGTGCCTATACTGATGGTACGTTCTGGCGTACGGTAACGACGCAACCAGACAATCAACCCGGTCAAGATGTCAAGATAGATGTCATCCAGGCCACCTGCCGCGCCGAATTCGCCAAATACGCACCAATCGCAATGGAACAGACATACACGACGGGGCTCAGCCACCGTGACGGGACGATTTCGATGGCGCGCTTTGCGCCGGATTCAGCCCAAGCCGACTTCTTTCTCTGCATCGGCGATCAGCCCGAACTCGATGCAGGTGGGGCACGCAACCCGGACGGCTGGGGGTTTGCCGCGTTTGGCCAGGTCATCTGCGGCAGGGATGTCGTCCGTCGCATCCAACTCGCGCCGACGGTGGATCAGACATTAACCCCTGCAATTGCCATTCACGGTATTACGGTGCGGCAGATTCCATAGTTTGTGCAAGACTCCATCCGCCTCCAATAACTTGACAATTCGGAAACCTACCCATAGAATCAGGGCGAATTATCATCACTCGCTAGCATCTGCGACGAACAGCAATGGGGCCGGGCACAGCAATGTTCGCTGTGACGCACCTGCAGAGGGGTTTGTGTGTGTGAGGTACCCAAATGCAGTATCAGTGTGGACCGAATATCCTCGAATTAGTCCCTGGTGACATCTGTCACCAACAGGTCGATGCCATTGTCAACGCTGCCAACGAACAACTCAGCGTTGGGGGCGGTGTCTGTGGTGCAATTCATAAAGCAGCAGGTCCAGAATTGGCACTCGCATGCGCTGCCATTGGTGGCTGTCCCACCGGTGAATCACGCATCACTGCAGGATTCAAACTCGCTGCCAAACATGTCGTACACGCGGTCGGACCAATGTGGCACAGCCGGAGTGCAGATGCAGTCCAGCTCGAATCAGCATATGTCAGTGCGCTTACGGTGGCCGCCCAAAACGATTGCCATAGTATTGCATTCCCTGCAATTAGCACGGGGATTTTTGGCTATCCGCTCGACGAAGCAGCGGCAATTGCCATTCGCACCGTCGCCCACTTCCTCGAGCATCACACCCAAATTACCCTGGCCCGTTTTGTCTTTATGAACGACGAGACGTTCGAAGCGTTCCGCTACGCAGCGCGCCGACACCTCGCAAGTACAGCAGTCGTGGGCAAATAACGACAACCCGCAAGACGCAGAATCTTCACCTGCGGGTTCTGCGTTTTTGTCTGCTCATCGACCCTTTAGGTACGGCCGTATTGCGGGTGGTACGATACACTTCGTTCGTGATTTTGAAGAGGCACACTATGCACATACGTCATCAATTCGTGGGTTTGGTCTTTTTGTTATTGCTGCTCGGTTCCTGCGGCAACAGCGCAAGCGGGTACCCGTACCCGGACCCCAATGCGTTCCAGTACATAGGCCGGAATTACGTCCTGAAAACACTCTATGAGGATCCCGTCCTCCCCAAGAATGCCCCACACATCATGTTTAACGGATCGGAACTCAATGGCAAAGGTTACTGCAACCTCTATTCTGGCCCATACACTGGTGATGGTGCTCTGCTCAAACCCGGCTCTATTGCAGTTACCGAAATGTCCTGTAACGATCCTAATCTGATGATCCTCGATGTCCGCTACTTCGCTGCCCTCAATGAAGTCACTAGTATGTCGATTGATGGCACCTTGCTGACACTCAGTAATACCGCTGGGACCACGGTGCTGGTATACACAGAAAAATAGTTATCAGTTATCAGTTATCAGTTATCAGTTATCAGTTATCAGTTGGTGTGCATGAAGGATGTGCATGTCAGAAATTCCACACAAATCTATCGCAGCGCAAACGTACAATGCCTGCTGGGATCTGCTTGAACAATCACGGACGAGCGCCGAAGACCTCACCCTCATCCAGCTCGCCTACACTTCACGCTATCACTGGCTGCAGGTCGGTGGCCCGCAAGAATGGGCCATCAGCGATTGGATGGTCAGTCGCGTCTGTGCCGCCATCGGTCACGCCGGGTTGGCAATCGCGCATGCAGACGCTGCCCACGGCCATGATCAGCAGGGATTTCCTGCCTGGTTGATTGCCAGTCTGCATGAGGGAACTGCACGCGCATGCTTCGCTGCCGGTGACACACAGCGGTGCGACGCTGCCATTGCAGCAGCGCGTGATTGGCTGGCAAAAGAAACCGACGCCGCTGATGCGGCGTACATCCAACAACAACTCGATGATATCGTGATACTGCGCTCTGCGCGCATGTAATCTCAGCACTGCCGTTTCTGCCTTCGCAATGTATTCCTCACCTCGAAACGACAAAACACCTCGCGCATGTGCACGAGGTGTTGTTTTTTTGGATGGGACACGTGCGTTTACCTGCGATTGAGTACCGCCCAATCGACATCGAGGGTATTGCCGGTAATCTGGTTTGAGTAGAACGAAACACCCACATTCCCACTACTCAGTCCGGTAATGACATGCGATACGATTAGCTTGTTATTGATGAGAAAATCATAGGTATTACCGATTGCCACAATCCGCAATGTGTTGTACCCGCCCTTCAAAATCGCAGAATGTGTCGTGAATGGGTCGAGCGTTGTACAGACCGAAGGTCCACATTTTTCGATGGTGTACTCACCAGTATTGATGTATTTGAATCGAATGGAACTGGTTGTCCCGCGTACATGAATTCCATTGGTACATGTGCCACAGCCCGTGCGTCGCATCCGAACTTGATAGTCTAGATTGGAATAATTGGCTTTCGCGAAATACACATGCGACCATGATTGCTTTGTCGCTGCGACGCCACGCAAGTAGCCGGTCGATACGGTCCAGTCTCCACTCCACGCACCCCAGTTTGCCCCGCTATCAGAGAATTGTTCATTGAATCCACTCGCAAATCCCGTCAGGCTCTTGGGTTGGGCAGCGGCGACATGCGGCTGGTGTGTTTTTAGCCCGATCAGCAAGAATAGCACCACCAAAACAAAAGGAATACCTTTGCAACTGAGCATTGTAGACAGATGTTGCATTCAATTTTCCTCAATACTATTCGATTAATAACTGATAAAAGTATACCGGATAAAGAAAATTTGTCATATTTTCTTGTACTTCCAGAATCACCCGCCGTAGCACAATATGCAGTCGAAGACATCCCAAGAACGGCACATCGGACAAATCAAAATCCGCCGTCAACATGTGCACCATACCGCCGTAATAATCTCTCTACGCGGTGTTTTCTCGCCTCACTGTGCTGATTGTTTTTGGATATTGTGGGCCATGCACAGAGCAGTCCGTTCCATCACCGCCGCGAGCGACCTGTAGCGACGCTCAAACACGATGCGTCGGCATTGGTGCCGTAGTCGGTCGCTTATGGGAGTTCATGATTCCCGTTCTGAAGCAAACAAACGCGAGCCATTCCGCACATCCGTGACCGATTGCTCAATACCGCCCAATCGACATCGAACGTATTGCCGGTAATCATGTTGTTATGGAACGAAACCCCTGCATACCCATAACTCCGACCGGTAATCACATGCGAAGCAACGAACTTGTTGTTGATCAAGAAGTCGTATCTATTGTCGACCGCGACAACCCGCAAGGTGTTGTACCCACCTTTCAACACTGCAAAATGGGGTGTAAATGGCTCGATGAACGTGCAGCTCGATGCTCCACATTTTTCAATCGCATACTCGCCGCTATTTGTATACTTAAATCGAACGGTGCCGTCCTTCGTCGACCGCACAAAAATCCCGTTGGCACATGTGCCACAGCCGGTCCGTCGCATGCGGACTTGAAAATCTTGATTTTCGTACTGGGCTTGTGCGAAATAGGCTTGTGAAAAAGACTTGTTCGCTGTTGCCACTGCACGTAAAAAGCCTGTCGAAATATTCCAAGAACCTCTTGTTGCAACCCAGTTCGTGTTAAACGCAGAGAACTGATCATTAAATCCTGTTGCAAACCTCGCCACGCTCTTTGGCTGGGCTGCGACCACAGTGGGCTGTTGCGCTTGCATCCCAATCACCAGCAGAAGAATGCTCAGTACCAATGCTCTCGTCATGCGGGGTACCATCATTTCATTTCTTTCAAACATGCATTACCTCACGTCTGCAATACACAATTAAACTAGAAAAATTATACATGACGAGCTCTATTGCGGAATTTCGTGCATCTTAACACGTACGCCGTACTGCATATCTTCATGAACAGCGCGTCTTATGCGCGTCGATGCAGTTCCTACCATCAGAGCTGTTGCACCTCTCATCGAAGCACACGCAAACTAATTTTTTCATGCACCTTGACAAGACAGTTTTTTGATATTATATTGATGTCATGAAAACATCACACTTCACCAATCAATTCACCCAGGACTTACAGCGACTGGCCACCCTCGGCGGTCCCGAGCTGGAGTCTGCCGCAGAACGGCTCGGAGCACTGATGATTCCCATTTTGCATCAGCGCATGTTGGAGCAGTTTGGCACGTTGGTCACCGAGTTTAACCAATTGCGTAACCGCGAGGAGCTCGAGCTCCGTGTGCACGCAGACAGCATTCACCTGGTTGGAACGGTTAACGACACAGCACCTGCAAGCGAGACAATCGGCGACTTGGATGCGCGCTTTGCACTGCGTCTACCATCGGACCTGAAGGACCGCATCGACACCCTGGCTTCGTCTGAGGGTATGTCGACCAACAGCTGGGTGGTGCGGACCCTCAGCCACGCCACGAGTTCGCATCCTGCACACAGACAATCACCATTCGGTCAGACCCTGCGCGGGCGTGGCCGGAGCTAAAGGAACACTATGAACATCTTTGACAAAATCTTTGGCACACACGATGCTCCGCCGACCAATCCCGCACTTACCTATCAGACCGAGGGGCCGGTCACGGCGACCCTCACGGTAATCCATGGCGACGTCCACATCCATACCCACGATGCACCGACGATTCTGGTGACGTTCTCTGAGCTGCGTGGGGATACGGTCCTCTCAGCAGACGGTCCAGGCTGGGGGTTCGACGGTGCTCGCGGGGTATTGCGCATTGATGCAAACGCCATGCCGTCGCGCGAGCTCAAAGTGTCGGGTATCGATGTGTTTTTGCCGGCAGACAGTAGCGTGACGC
>CANJHS010000033.1 GCA_947474225.1 Roseiflexaceae bacterium
GGTATGGTCTGCGAGGCCGTGGTCGAATCGCCGCCGATGGGGTCGCTCCTGGGCGGTGGTCGCTACGATGATTTGATTGGTCTCTTTGCAGACAAATCATTGCCGACGGTGGGGATTGCCTTTGGCCTCGATCGTCTACACGACGTGATGGAAGAACTGGGTATGGGACCGCGTGGTGCTATGGCCGAGGTCTTTGTGACCATGTTCAGCAGCGAACTGAGTGCAGCCAATCTGGCCCACGCGCACACCCTGCGCGCCGCCGGATTCAAGGTCGAAGTAGCCCTCGACGCTAACGAACGCCTGGGCAAGCAACTCCAGACCGCTGACCGCCGCGGCATCCCGTATGCACTCGTGCAGGGACCCGATGAGCTAGCTACGGGCGACGTCGTGGTGCGTGACCTCAAAGACGGTACGCAGCATCGCTATGCGGTGTCAGCGTTGGTCGCCGGCCTGCAAAGTCTGTTGAGCGAACGCCACCACAGCACGCAGGAGTAAACAGGATGAGCACGGAACTGCGCACGCAGAGCGTCCAATCCTTCCTTGACCAGCTGGCCTCGGCTAGCCCTACTCCGGGCGGCGGCAGCGTGGCTGCACTGAGCGGCGCGTTGGCTGCTGGCCTCATCAGTATGGTCTGTCAACTGACGGTGGGCCGCCCGCGCTATGCCGCCTTCGAGGCCGAGGCACAATCCATCCTCAGCCAGACCGAGACAATCCGGGCGCGTTTGACCGACCTCATCCAAATCGACATCGACGCCTACACCACGGTCGCTGCGGCCTACAAACTCCCCAAAGACGACACCAGTCGGGCCGCTGCGATTGTCGCTGCCATGGTCATCGCGACCGATGTGCCGCTCCAAATCGCCGAGCAAGCGGCAGCACTGTTGCCGTTGGCGTTGCCGGTCGCCCAGCATGGCAATCGTACTGCGGTGGGGGATGTGGTGGCAGGCGCGCAGATGGCTGTCGCCTGTGTGCATGCGGCGTTGATTAATGTCGATGCCAATGTGGGGATGCTGGCGGATCACCCGCGCCGTGATGAATTTTTGGCGCGCCAAAACGCCGCACGCGCCGGCATCGAAGCACAGCGCGATGCGATAGTAGCGGTCGCGTTGATGCGTCTATGAATAAAACTTCTCGCGCAGGGTATTGATTTCGTTTTTCAGGCGCGTGTCGGTAATCAGCTCTTCGGTGATTTTTTCGCAGCCGTACATAATTGTGGTGTGGTCACGCCCACCAAGCAAGAGACCGATGTCGACCAGACTGGCATCGGTTTCTTCGCGCAATAAATACATGGCAATCTGACGCGGCATCACAATATTGCGACTGCGACCACGCCCTTGTAAGGTTTTGAGGTCAATGCCGTAGAACTCACACACGGTGCGCACGATGCTGTCTGCGGTGACCCGCTTTTTGGAGCGCGTGTCGAGCAGATCGCTGAGGGCAGACTGCGCCCCTTCGACGGTAATGGCTGTGCCGTTCATTTTGGCAAATGCCACCACGCGGTTGAGGCTCCCCTCGAGTTCGCGGATGTTGCTCTGGATGCGTTGCGCCAAAAATTCAATCACAGTGGCAGGCACATCGACCGTCATCTGCTCAGCTTTGGTGCGCAAAATGGCAATCCGCGTCTCGTAATCGGGTAACTGCACATCGACAATCAGCCCCCATTCGAAGCGTGACCGTAGCCGTTCTTCGAGCGTCAAAATCGCTTTGGGCGGCCGATCCGAGGTCATCACCACTTGCTTGCCGGCGGTGTGCAGGGTATTGAAGGTGTGGAAGAATTCTTCTTGGGTGGCATCCTTGCCGGCGATAAATTGGATATCGTCGATGAGCAGGATGTCAATATTGCGATAGCGATTGCGAAATTCTTCGGTTTGTTGGCGACGAATGGCGTTGATGAGATCGTTGGTGAATTTTTCGCTCGAGACATACAACACGTTGATATCTGGGTTCCGTGATAGCGCGGCGTTGCCGATGGCGTGGAGCAAGTGGGTTTTGCCCAGGCCAACACCACCATACAGGAACAACGGATTGTAGGCTTGGGCAGGATGGTCAGCCACCGCCATACAGGCGGCACTCGCTAACCGATTGCTCGACCCAATGATGAAGCGATCAAACGTGAAGCGCTGATTGAGCATGCCCCGAGCCGCAGTACTCAAAAAATCAATCTGTTGTGGGCTATCATCACCCGTCAATTGCTTGCCCAACATTTTGGGCTTTTGCGCAGGGGGTTCATTGCTGCGAGGCGTTTTGTTCGACTCTGGTACTGCACTGACGGTCTGTGTTTGCAGCAAATCAGCCATTGATTGTTCATCGGCCTGCTCGTCGCGGATGATGGGCAGCTTGTTGGTCGTACTGCTTTTGGATGTGCCATGGTCGGTGTGGGTATAGGTGCCGACGACGACCCGTACCCGCACGGAATTGCCCAACACATCCTTGAGGATGGTGGTAATCATCCCACTATAGCGCGATTCAACCGCCTCGCGGAGCATGGGCGTCGAGACACTCACCACCGCGATGTTGGCATCGAGGTAGACCAGTTCGGTACGGCGGAGCCATGTATTGTATTCACTGCGTGGCAGCTGGAGTTCCAGCGCACCGAGCACACTATTCCATGTTTTGGCCAAATTCACGGTCTGCTCCATGCGCATCAGGCGTTTGGGGATTAAAAAAGCAGCCTATGGCCGGCTTCGGGGAAGTTCATGGGTACCCTTCATTCTAACCAGTTTTGTGCCAACATGCAACCTCACAACGGCTATGCTCTGCATGGGTGTGCCTGCACAGGGGGCTTTTCAGTGCAAAAATCTCCTTTTTCAGTTTGGTTATTACTTTGAACAAACAGAGTTGCATTTTCTTTCCTCACTCCGCTATACTCTTCATGAGGAATCAAAAAAAGGAATCACGCACATGCATCGTCGTACCTTCATTCTCGCCATCGTCGGTGGCGCGGCCCTGCTCGCCATCAGCGCCTGCGGAGCAGCCAAAACCCCTGCAGGCGCGGGCAGTCAGGCATTGCCACCCATCATGATTGCAATCGCCGGCGAGGGCATCAGTGGCACTCCACCGAGCTCCATCAAAGTCAACGATTTCGTCGTGTTCACCGGCGAATCCAAAGGCTGGACGGTCGCCACCACCACTCCCGATGTGGTCACCGTCTCTCAAGGCGGCACCCAAGACACCTACGAAACGAACCCAGGCTTCCAAGCCATCAAAGCCGGTGCTGCGGTCATCACCATTACCAGCCCGATGGGGACGGTCATCACCCTCGACCTGACCATCGAGTAGCCGACGCACACACAGACACCCTGAGCGCAAGCTTGGGGTGTTTTTTGTGTATACGGATGTACAGGAAAAATGGTACGTGCGCCCGAACGGGGACGTGCTGGTAGACAGTGCGAACAACCCACCAAAACAATGCTACCGTACAGGTGTACAAAGGAGCATCACATGCCAACTGCGCAGATACGCATCCATGGCCTGCCGATGGACATTGGCCAAAACCGGCGTGGCGTCGATATGGGTCCCAGCGCCATCCGGTACGCGGGATTAGCCGATCGTCTGACTGCACTGGGCTATCATGTCGACGACGCCGGCAACATCGACACAACCGCAGGCACCAGCACTGCTGATGCGCACCTCGCCAATGCCCATCACGCCGCTGGGGTAGCGGCCATCGCAGCTGCCTCCTACAACGCAATGCAGGTTGATATTGCAGCAGACGCAGTAGCAATCTTTCTCGGGGGCGACCACAGCTGCGCACTCGGCACCGTCGCCGGTTCATTGACACGCCCCGGCCGCACCGGAGTCTTGTGGGTCGACGCTCATGCCGACTTCAATACGCCCGTCACCTCGCCTTCGGGCAATGTGCACGGGATGGTAGTGGCCAGCTTGATGGGGATGTGCCCATCTCCCCTCCGCATCGGCACAGACCCTCTCGCCGCGAGTGACATCATCATGCTCGCCATCCGCGACCTCGACCGCGAGGAACGGAGCTCCCTGCGCGCCAGCGGCATCACGGTGTATACGATGCGTGACATCGACGAACAGGGTATCCCCGCGATTATGCGGCGCATCCAGTTGCAGTTTTCAACCTGTGAATGCCTCCATGTGAGCTTCGACATGGATTCACTCGACCCGAGTATCGCCCCTGGCGTGGGGACGCCCGTGAGCGGTGGCTTGAGCATCCGCGAAGCGCATCTCATCATGGAATTGCTGTGTGACGATGGCCGCGTCCGCGCACTCGATTTGGTCGAAGTCAATCCCATCCTCGACCATTTGAATCGCACTGCAGAACTCGCCGTCGATTTGACGGCCAGTCTGTTTGGCCAACGCATCATCTAGGCCTGCGCGGCAAATAGGCGACGCCCCCGATGTCGATACATCGGGGGCGTCGTGTCTGCGTGAACGCGGAGACTACTCGACCACAAACTCCATGCGTGCGCCTTGGAGGGTTCCGTCAATGTAGATTTCGACGGCGTAGCTCCCTTCGGGAAGGACGTACGAAGGGCCAAGGTCGATGGGAACGTCGATGGATACTGCACCGTCACTGGCCTGATCCCATTCGCTGATGAATCGGAGGGATTCGTCCTCGTACCCATCGGCGTAGAATTTGACCAAGACATGGGCACCGGCGGTCACACCGGTTGCAGTCGCCTGGACGGTCAACGGAATACCGTCGAACGAGGTGTTGTCGAAGGTATCGGCGGCAACGAAGCTGTCGTTCTCGTCCTTGGTACCCAACGTCAGCTCTGCCAACGTCCCGGCACTCGGTGTCAATTGGAATGCGAGGGTCGTCTCCAACGAGCGTGCATCTGCGATAGCTGCATCGATAGCCAGCGCTTGTTCGGGGCTGCGCTCGGGAGCACCAGCGATGGGCTCGCGATCACGCAGTTCGGCGATGACATCGGCGGCTTCTTCGATGGCATACAAGAAGTCTTCATCGGGCTCATTGCCTTTGGCACGAACCTCTGCGACGGTCGCGATGGCGCTATCACGCATCGCTTTGGCGGCAGCGGCAACGGCTGCGGGATCTGTTTCGGCGGCTGTGACGGCAATCATTGCACCGAGTGCGGTGGGTGATGCGGGCTCGCGCTTCACCCACTCTTCGGTGATGGTGCGTGCATTCGCGGTATCGCCGACGATGAGGTACAGATAACTCTGCCACGAATCGACGCTCGAAACATCGTAGCCAGCGGCGCGAGCAGCAGCAAAACCAGCCAATGCTTCGTCGTTTTTGCCTTCACTATAGAGCAACAGGGCACGTTCGTAGTGGGCATCGCCGTAGCTCGGCAGCGCTGCAATTGCTTCGTCGTAGGCTGCGATGGCACCTGCGGTGTCTTCTTGGTAGCCCAGCGTGTAGGCCTTGACGTAGGCGTCTACCGCGGCTGCAGAGTATGCCGGCAGTGGTTCACGGTAGGTCTGGATGGACCAATTGGCGGTGATGATGGTAATGAGAATGGCGGTCGTGAAAATCATTAGACGCGGAATGTCTGACATGACCAAACACAGACCCAACAATCCCAACACCACTGCGAGGAGCGTCAGGTGCACGATGTAGGTGTTTGCCTTGGTATCCCAGGCCATATCGAGTGCCTGCATAAACGTGCGCATCTGCTCGGCATTGGTTGCGTCACGGAGGTAGACGTCGACTTCGTATGCCGCTGGCCCTTTGTCACCCATCGATGCGTAGGGTTCGCCATACGCTGGTGAGATGACTGCCAACGCGTCTTTTGCATCGCCCAGCGTCGTCATTGCATCGGTCTGGCCATTGAGTTCGGCCAAATCTTGCTGCTGGGTGAGGAGTACTTCGACCCGTGATGCGTAGTCGAGATTCGCCGAGACCATCGTCTCGCCCACGCTGCGGATACGCATGGCATCGAGCGAATACTTCTGTGTCTGGGCGCGATAGTCGGTATTGAGGTTGCCTGCATGCACTTGCAGCATTCCGACGATACCAGCAAACACCGTGACGATACCGATGATGACACCAATCCAACCGTCAAATTCGTTCAGTCGATCGACAATACGCTTCATCATTTGGCTACCACCTGTTCGATAAGAATGGTTTGAATTGCCAAACCAATCGATACCAATGAACTCACCGTCGCGATGATGGTATTGATCAACGGCGAAGGAATGATCTCGGTACAGGCTAGCAATAAGACGATTATCGAATAGCCGAATAGCAAGATAACCAACTGGTCAGTCTTGGAGCGGAATGAAGCCGCATCTGCCAATGGGCCCGACGCATCGGCGGTGCGGCGACCGACGATGGTTGCATAATTGGCACGGGTGTCGGCACGCTGGTTGTAGCTCCCATCACGGAGCACGAAGCGTTGTGGGAAGTAGGATTTGGCGACGGTCCGTGGGATTGCCTGTTGTGCCTGCACACCAGCCAACACATCGGTCATCGTCTCGTCGGTGTTTGCCTCGAAGGCATCACCGGCAATTGATTCATTTGCTACCGCAGCGCGGAAGTCCATGTAGGCGCGCGCGTGATTCGCCACATCGCCGGAAGCACGAATGGATGCATTCGCGTCGACAATCAGCGCCAAAGCTGCGTCATTGTACGAATCGCCCATGCTGTCGTCTGTCACCGACATGCGCCATGCCGTGTAGGCACCACAACTCGCTGATAACAAGAGCGCAAAGGCCACCACTATTTTGGCGGTCGTCTCTTTCATACACACTCCTCTGACATTCGAATGTTCTTCCGCTTTTCCAATGGGATACCCCATTATACCGTACCATCAAAAAATCTCACCCCTGCACTTGTACTTTCACATGATTGAGAGTACGGTATACAAGAAAATCATAACATTTCGCAATTATTCAAAAATCCACAATTATGGACAACATGCATGCTTTGGAGCACGACACTCTTCAACAGGGACAGCACCATGGAGATAAGGCTCATCGTCGCCCGCCTGATTCTGGCAGTGCTTCGTTCCTCGTCTGAATTCTGTTCCCGTTTTCGTACCGTTCGGTTGGGTTGGCCAAATGAAACAAACGTAGCTACACCCCTATCCCATCTCATGACTGAGTGCTCTATAATAATATTACGTAATACGTTTTTTATGTATCCACGAATGTGGACGTCTGTAGTTTTATACTGCGGAGGAAATGCGTACAACAAGGAGTACCCACCATGCGACGAATCGTTATCTTTTTATTGGCGTTTGGCCTCGTGCTTGGTGTGCAGCCAAAGCAGGCCGCCAAGGCCGCCCAGCGCTGCTTCACTGAGACGAACCAGTGTATGGACGGCCGGATTGCCGAATTCTGGGAGCAGAACGGCGGCTTATCGGTCTTTGGATTCCCCATTAGCGGCCAAGAACAATCAACGGTTGATGGCAAGACGTTCACCGTGCAGCGTTTCGAACGGAACCGCCTCGAATTGCACCCCGAAAACAAACGACCATATGATGTGCTGCTCGGGCGTCTTGGTGCGGACCGATTAGGGCAGCAGGGCCGTGACTGGTTTGGTTTTGCGAAGAGTGCTGACACCGGCGGCTGCCGGGTGTTTGCCGAGACAGGGCATGCAGTCTGTGGTGCAGTCCTCAAGGCCTGGCGTGCCAACGGCCTGCAGATCGATGGCAAAAAAAGTGTCAGCGACGCTGAGAGTCTTGCATTGTTTGGCATGCCGTTGTCGGGTCTGATGACCGAGACGTTGTCGGACGGCAAGCAGTACCAGGTGCAGTGGTTCGAGCGCGCACGATTCGAGCTGCATCCCGAGAATGCCGCGCCGTACGATGTGTTGCTGGGATTGTTGGGGAATGAGGACGTAGCGTTCCGGAGCAAACCTGTTCCAACCGCGGTCCCTCAAGCGACTGCTGTTCCTCAAGCCACTGCGGTGCCGACGCCAGATACCACAGCGATCTTGGGAACTGCAGAACTGAATGCACGACGCCGCACAATGCCGACTAAAGGCTACTGGTCGTCCACAACTGACCAAATCACCATCGCAATAGGGAGTATTTTATATCTCCCCAACATCAGTTATTCAGATGCACCAAACGGAATGAAATATGTAACGATGTCGGTGACTCTTCGCAACGATCGTGGTCGTGGTGGGGATTCACGATTTATCAACGGTGCATACTTCTCTTTGATCGACCTCGAAGGACGCATCTACGACACAGACTCGGCAATGTATGCACTCGATAACACGCTCGAAGGAGCGACGGTCATACCTGGCACACGTGCCGGCGGTCAATTGGCATTCCTCATCCCAGCTGGCACTGCTCCTGCACAGTTGTATGTCGACTTCTACGACATGCCAATGACCATTGAGCTCCGGACGCTACCACAACAATAATAAATCCTTCTCCACCGCTCTGTATCAATTGCCGCAGCAGTGGAGAATTTATTACGTACCAAATCGAAGTTGATGAACACGAATGTGGACGACAGCAGTTTTAAGCTGAAGATGAAATTCGTACAACAAGGAGTCACCACGATGCGACGAATCGTTATCTTTTTACTGGCGTTTGGCCTCGTGATTGGTGCGCAGCCAAAGCAGGCCGCCAAGGCCGCACAGCGCTGCTTCACCGAAACGAACCAGTGCATGGAAGGCAGGATTGCCGAATTTTGGGAGCAGAACGGCGGCTTGTCGGTCTTCGGATTCCCCATTAGCGGCCAAGAACAATCAACTGTTGATGGCAAAACCTTCACCGTGCAACGCTTCGAACGTAATCGCCTCGAATTGCACCCCGAGAACAAACGACCATACGATGTGCTGCTCGGCCGCCTCGGCGCAGATCGGCTCGGCCAGCAGGGCCGTGACTGGTTTGGCTTTGCAAAAAGCAGTGACACAGGCGGGTGCCGTGTGTTCGCCGAAACCGGGCATGCAGTCTGTGGTGCAGTCCTCAAGGCCTGGCGTTCCAACGGCCTGCAAATCGACGGCAAGAAGAGTGTCAGCGACGCCGAGAGTCTGGCCCTATTCGGTATGCCATTGTCGGGGCTGATGACCGAATCGTTGTCGGACGGCAAGCAATACCAGGTGCAGTGGTTCGAGCGCGCCCGCTTCGAACTGCACCCCGAGAATGCCGCGCCATACGATGTGTTGCTGGGATTGTTGGGGAATGAGGTTGGTGGGGCGGCGGTGCCTGCTCCGGCAGCTGCAGCCCCGGCAGCAAGCGGACCAGGCAGTCTGTTTGTGCCGATGCCAAAGCGGATGTTTGCATCTTATATGTTGGAGCAATTAAGGTTTGTAAACGTAGAATTCACGCCCCAGTGGAAAGTTTCTTCAAATTTTGCAAATGGACTTGCAGACAAAACCGCGACAGTTGTTCCTACAAAAGAACTCGTCGATGGAGTCGTGCAGTACATGCGTGTTGATTCCATCATGTCGTCTCCAAGCGGGCACGCCTGGGCCCTAACATATCAGATATCAGAATTTGTGAAAAACGTTGATGCATTACGGTTTTACCAAGGAGTTGATCCTGTTGGAGTGTTTACAATAGAACCTACTGAAACAAAATATCTCACAGCTAACGGCTGTCGGCTTGCATATGTACAGGGCATTACTACAAACTACATTGCTGGTATGAGAATGCTCATGAACTGCGAAAATAAGGTATTGATTATGGACGTATTCGGTCATGGAACTACCGAAGAATTCGATACCCTATGGTTCAACGTACAGAAATTCTTCGCTAATAGCTTCCGCTGGTAATCCGTACTCCCCTTTTCATGCAGGCATGGATGGGGGAGTATTGTCTGTTGAAAGGATTCCCACATGCGTCTTCGTGTATTGCTCGTGATTCTTGGAGTGCTTTCGTTCGTGATTACGGCGCCTGCTTCACCATCCCACGCCGCCCAGCGCTGCTTCACCGAGACGAACCAGTGTATGGACGGCCGGATTGCCGAATTCTGGGAGCAGAATGGTGGCTTGTCAGTCTTTGGGTTCCCCATTGGACCACTCGAGCAAAGTACCGTCGACGGCAAAACCTTCACCGTCCAGCGCTTCGAGCGCAATCGCCTCGAATTGCACCCCGAAAACAAACGACCATACGATGTGCTGCTCGGGCGTCTTGGCGCAGATCGATTAGGGCAGCAAGGCCGTGACTGGTTCGGCTTTGCGAAGAGTGCTGACACCGGCGGTTGCCGGGTATTCGCCGAGACCGGGCATGCAGTGTGGTGCAGTCCTCAAGGCATGGCGTGCCAACGGCCTGCAAATCGACGGCAAACGGGGTGTCACCGAAGGTGAAAGTCTGGCCCTATTCGGCATGCCGCTGTCGGGTCTGATGACCGAGACGTTATCGGACGGCAAGCAGTACCAGGTGCAGTGGTTCGAGCGCGCCCGATTTGAGCTACATCCCGAAAATGTGGCGCCGTACGATGTGTTGCTGGGGTTGCTGGGAAGTGAAGTCGGTGTTCCTCCAGGAACAAAGCCGTTTGTGGTGGTGCAACCTACTCCTGTGCGGGTCGGGCCGGGAGCCAGTTATCCACAATTTCCAAAGATTGCGCTTACATTTACTGGCCTGCAGGACAAAGGGTACACGCCAGGCAGCACAAAGACTGAATGGCAAATAACTCAAACATATGCACAAGGACTCGATGATGGCACAGCTGTCATTGTAGATCCTGCAACGAAACGAATTGGTCTTGTTCAGTTTTATATTCGCAGTGAGAGCTTTCTGTCGCCAGCTGGCAATATGTGGGGTATATCCTATGGCGTTGCACAGTTCTCAAGTTTACGCTATGCCGAATTGTACTTTGCTAGCACTGACATTACTTTTCCTGGGAGTGATCTGCCAACGAGCTTTGAACTCGATTACGGATGCAAAGAAAAATTCCTCACTGGAATAGATGCAAACAGGCTCACCCATATCAACACATTGTATATATGCGGCAATTCAGTAATTAACATGCAAATACTTGGTTCTTCGGGGGTTGTAGTCAATTACTCAGCAGACAGATGGGAAGCCGGGGATATGATTTCAGATACAAACACAAAAATATGGATGTATGAGCATTTTGTATGGGCACTGCGAAACTGAGGGCACCACGTTCCACCCCATTCCCCCGGCACGCCGGGGGGATGGGGTAATTTGGTATCATGCAGTCATGATCAAAAACACTTACAGTCGCATCTTCCTACATGTTTCCAACATCTATGGCAAATGCTTCTGATGGAATGCCAAACAACCCATAGACCCACGGCATGCCGTGGGTCTATGGGTTTTGCGTTGTACATACGGCATTCGGATACACACCGCCTGTAATCTCGGATATGTACACCGTCCAAAAAGAATATTTTGCTATTTTCTATACACCGCTTAAACTAATAATAAGCAAAATCTGGCACATAGATATGCGTAAATACAGCATCATATGTTGCAATTCCGCTCTACAGATGGCAGTATTTTTGACAAATCGTCAGATTCGCAATGGAAGGCCGATCATGCACACACTCATTACCATCTCGCTCGCGGTGAACATCGTGGTACTCATCCCCATCGTCATCTTGATGCTCATCAAATCTCCATTGGTTGACCATGCGTGGGGGACGTTCACTGCGGCGCGGGGGATTCTGCTATCGATGTATGGCACCATCCTTGTCATGTCATGCGCGCTCATCGTGATGCCCATCCCTGCCTTTGTGGCGGCGTTGTTGCTGGTGCAGGTCATCTACAAAATCACCACTCCATTCACGGTCGGGAGCATTACAAATCCCATTGTCATTAGTAATCTGTTAGTTGCTGCGTTCCATGGTGCGACGCTGTTGAGCATCTATTCGGCTATTGGGGATACGCTCGTCGCGATTGGCTAGCAGCGTTGGCTGCGCATGCAATGCGGCTACTGGTACTTTGCTGCACGGAGGTATGGCAGGGAAATGTATGATACGGCTATGAACACGAATCAGCCCCTCTATATTTTTCTGCGCGGCATCAACGTCGGCGGCGTGCGCATCGTAATGAACGATCTCGCGGCCACGCTCGCAGCTGCGGGCTACGGCGCTGTCCAGACGGTACTAGCGACGGGCAATGTCGTCTGTCGGCCAGCGCATGTGACAGACACAGCGGGGTACAAAGCAGATATCGAGCGCCTTCTCAGCGATCGCTTCGGCTACCGTGCTTCTGTCCATATCCGTAGACAGGCCGATCTGATACGCCTGTGTGCAGCGGCAGATTTGTTACACAGAGACGCTACGCAGCATTGCTATGCACTCATTGCCGATAGTGAAGCAACCATCGCAGCGCTCGGCCGCGACTATGGCGCCATCCCGGCAGATCCCCAACAGCAGTTCTCCGCGCACGGGGCAGATGCTCTCTGGGTCGTCACAAAGGGGCAGACGCTGACGGCACCATTCGGCACCATCGTCCTCGGCAGTGCCACATACAAGGCAAAGGTGACCAGTCGTACTATTGCAACCATCCAACGGCTGACTACGATAGGTATTTTATAGAACGAAACCGATTCATCAAATTGCACGTATAATGAATACGTAGTTTTTCTTTGAGGTGAGAATATGTCCCGTTCACTTTATCTACTGCTTGCGTTTTGCGTAATAATAATCAACATCTGCATGCAAACTGTTGCTCCTGTCGCAGCTGCTCAACGATGCTTCGACGAGACACAGCAGTGTATCGATGGCCGTTTTGCCGAATTTTGGGAACAGAATGGCGGACTGCCTGTGTTCGGTTTCCCATTAGCCGCACCAGCCTTGGTAAACGTGAATGGGAGTTCGTTTGTAAGCCAACGCTTTGAACGTACACTTTTAGAGCTCCATCCTGAGTTGAATGCGCCATATGATGTCTTGTTGGGGCGTATGGGAGCGCTTCAGCTAGAACAGCAGAATCGCGATTGGCGAGCATTCCCAATAGCTCCCGCAACCGCAGGATGCAAAACCTTTACCGAGACAGGCCATGCCATCTGTGGTGCTTTTCTCAAGACTTGGCAGGCAAACGGATTACAAATTGACGGTAAACCAGCAGTTTCCGAGAAAGAAAGCCTAGCTTTGTTCGGGCTACCACTTTCAGACGTTATGACTGAAACGCTCTCAGACGGCAAACAATACCAAGTACAATGGTTTGAACGTGCACGCTTTGAGTTCCATCCCGAACTTCCCGCTTCTTACCAGGTACTGCTTGGCCTATTAGGCAATGAATTTATCCCCTCGGTGACACCACAAGCGACGGCGACCGTCATGCCTGTCATAACGAGCACTCCTATCCCCCTTCCTATAAGTGCTCCCGAACTCAAGCGGCGTATGAAACTCATGCCAATCGGATATTGGAAGACAGAATTTGAATCGATTACCTTCATGGCGGGTAGTTTTCAATATTTTAAAGAGCTCAAAGGTAACCTCCCTGCTCCGGGGAAACGCTTTCTACGTTGCTCGCTGATGTTAGACAATCGACGGACCAACCCAAACGACATGGTGTTCATTGATGTATCGCGTATTAGGATGATCGACAGCAATTTCGAAACGGTATATGTCGCAGTCGATCCTACAAAATCACTGCGCAATGATTTACTCCGAAGGAACGCATATCCCGGAGTTCCTGTCGGCGGCGATGTAGTGTTCGAAATTTCTACCAATGCGTCACCAATCAAAATTCAATATATCTACGATTTCAATAAACAAAAGGTCGAGCTCGTCTTGGACGAACATCCCTTTCAATGACACATCATTCCTCCTTTGAGCGACACATTCCCCGCCGACACGGTGGGGGATATGTTTTTCCCGTGTGTTGTTTTGCTCCGTGGTATAGTTACGTCAATACGTAACTGTGAACATTGGAGCAGTATATGCGCGTACGATTTAATTTTTGCCTGATCATGTTAGTCGTCTTGAGTATATTGCTAGAGAGCACTTCGGCGCATGCATCACCACGTTGCTTTATCGAAACGAATACGTGCATTGAAGGACGCATCGCCGAATTCTGGGAACAAAACGGCAATTTAGCCGTATTTGGGTACCCGCTTGGTGCGCCAGAGCAGCGTACTATCGATGGCAAGACATTCATCGTACAGCAGTTTCAACGGAATCGACTGGAACTCCATCCCGAGAACGCACAGCCATATGATGTATTACTCGGTCGTCTCGGCGCCGATCGTCTGTCACAACAGGGACGCGACTGGACCAGCTTTGCCACGAGCGGCTGCACGGTATATCACGACCAATTACAGTTACCTCATCCCGCGTGCTTCCGCACCAGCGTAAGTCATTGTGTAGATCTAAGCCACGCTGGTCGTTATCTTATTGCGGCAGTGACAAAAACCACAGTAGGGATGTTTACATCGTGGCGCAGCAGCAAAGCTGTTCCCTTTTGAACCACATACACATCCTGGTGAGGCAGAGGTGACCGCGCCGGGACATCATCTTGCAGTCGCTTTTCGCATAACAAAACCAGCCGGGGAAGTGATGGTGCAGTCTAAACCATGACGAAATCATTACGGAAAATACATATCATTTTACGAAAGAATGATTATTTGATTTCTACATCCACATTGGTTTAGCCTATAAGAAAGACTTAGAATATGTTACGCGTCACATTTCTACGTGAGCGGGATTGTGTTGTGTTTCTTTCGACTTAATGACGATTTTGGCAGAGCCGCAATAAAACTGAACGCACATGCTATTATGAATATGTTTAATCAGAGTATGAGGTATGTATGAAGAACTTTGTAGGATGTATTGCAACGCTGATGATTATATTGGCACTCGCTGCTCCGGTACGGACTGCGCATGCTGCAGATGCGTGTTACCGCGAGACAGGATATTGCATCGATGCAAGCATTATCGGATATTGGCAAACGAATGGTGGCTTGAGCGTTTTTGGATACCCCATCAGTGGGGTAACCGAACGAACGGTTGATGGCAACGTCATTCGCACACAACACTTTGAGCGACATCGAATCGAAGTGCATCCAGTTACTGCGCCGTATGACATCCAACTTGGCCGCGTCGGTGCAGAAGAGTTACAAGCACGCTACGGAGTCGAGAACCAGAGTGACTCACGGGGCATGCAATCGGGATGTCGCTGGTTCAGCGAGACCCAGCACGCCGTGTGCGGCGAATTATTGGATTTTTGGCAGGGACATGGAGTCTCGCTCGATTATCGAAGCGGGTGGTCATTTGAAGAAAATCTGGCTCTCCTGGGCTACCCATTATCTGGCGAAGTAACCGAAATAATTGATGGCAACGCGGTGACTGTACAATATTTCGAGCGTGGTCGGCTCGAGCTCCACCCTGAAAACAATCTCCCATACCGTGTACTATCTGGCTTGCTGGGACGCAGTGCCCTGCAACACACACAGACACCGGTGGCAGAACCAGTAGGAGAACCAGAAGCAGAACCAGTAGCGGTACCTGTAGTGAATCTGTTGCCCGATAGTGTGCTTGCGACGTTCATTGAATATCGGATGCCCACAGATGGGTATTGGCAAGCGTCAGAACATGGCATATATAGTGCAGTAACCAACATCCGCTACTTGCGTACCTTTAGTTCGTTCAATGCGCCTAGGGGCCAGCGATTTGTTTCCATGTCGGTGCAATACCGGAACGATCGTCAACCTAATCTGGCAACGGAATATTGTGGCCCCGAGTTATACACGCTGATTGATCTCAAGGACGGCGAACATCCTCTCGATTTCCGCTACGTAGCATTGAGGGGGTACATGCATGGTGCAATGGTCGACCCAGGTCAACGGACAGGTGGGCAACTGTTATTCCTCATCGACAGTGACACTGCGCCCAAGCAACTCCGTGTGCAAACGAACGCGGGGATTGTCACCATCGAACTCCGAGTATGGCCTATTGTTCCTTGAGCAGGCATGTGCGTTGCACTCCGGGCTGAGTGCAACGCATACGCCCCATCAGAAAACGTGACGCATCGTGTTTTCATTTGACTCCACCAAAACACAAGAGTCGCAGACCCCGCAGTGGGTATTCACTGTTGCATGTATCGTAGCTATCGTTTCCATACCGACACTGTTGATTGCAGTATTGCTCAACATCGCTGACCTTGCAACGTTGCAGGCCAGTGGTTTTATGGAAACACTGCGGCGCCCGACGTCAACGACGACGCATGTGTCTACGCGGTCGCTCATCGGTGCGGTTTTGAGTGGTCCGGATACCGAAGTACTCGGAATTTACGAGTCAATGTACCCCTCCCAGACAACCCGGTACGTGGCATTTTTACTCTTGCCTGGGCTCATCGATGAGTTGCAAGGTGACGTGCGAGCGAGTCGGATGGAGTACATTATCGACGTGCGTCTGCCGGTTTTGGTGCACGATTATGTGCACGATGCACCACTCTGTAGCAAAACCCAAGAACAACAGATTATCACCGCCATCCAAAGGTCGATTGCACCTGCAAGTAACATCTGTAGGCCAGTGTTGAGTGAAAATGAACAGGAAGTGATGCGCTGGCTGACGACAGCGTTGCAAAACGGCTTTAATAGCCCGGAGCATAGTATCCAAGGCATTATTTATCCACAACGCATCGAGACAAGCGAGCGGACGGTGTATACGCGATTTAGCCAGTATGCACACTATAGTGCGATTTTGACAGTGCTGTTATGTGCATTGATTGTCGTTACAACAGGGCTCAACCTGCACACCAGTATGCGCTGGTTAGGGGCAGTCTTCATTGCAGCGGGAATTTTGGGAGTCGGCCTGCGTGCGTTGACCGGGTCGGGGCTCGCCTTCGACGGTGTAGTCATACTGCAACAGTATAGTCGCCAGGCGGCGTGGTCTGGATTACCGCTCGGCGTGCTGTTACGCACCTTAGCAGATCCAGCATTCTACGACTGGAGCAACGTCAGTGCCTGTATTGTGTTGTTTGCTGGCACCGTGGGGGTCGGACTTGGATCACTGCAAACCAAACGACACCTTGTTCGCATCGGAGAATTAGCCCCAATGGAGGGTATCCACAATCTGCAGAACGTACCTAACCCAAGCTTGACAGCGGTGGTACGAACCGTCTCTGTGACAGACGCCCTTCCCGCTGGATTAGTAACGAATCCGCTTGAGGTTATCCCCGACGTACCACCTGCGCACAACAACCGTTAGTCGACGGTGCTGTCGGCCAAGGGGTCTATGGCGAAGGCTATTTGGAGCGGAGGGGCATCATCGTTGGGGTCAGCGAGCAGAGGAATATCGAGCGGCGGCAGCTCTTTGAGTGACGACAAGCCAAATTGACGCAAAAAATGATCGGTAGTGGCAAAGAGAACCGGGCGCCCGACCGTGTCGAGGCGACCAACGTCTGCAACCAATTCACGGATTTGAAGTTGGCGCACGAGCGTGCTACAGTCGACGCCACGGATAGCTTCGATCTGGGCACGCGTAACGGGCTGCCGGTACGCGATGATGGTCAATACTTCTGAGACAGCGTTGGACAATTTGGTGGCACCGCTTTGCCCCAACATCCGACGTACAACCGGCGCTGCCAAGACACTGGTGACGAACTGAACCCGATCTTCGTGGCGTAGCACCGTGATACCACGGTGCTGGAATTGGGCAATCAGCCGGGCAACTGCATGCCCGGTCTGTTCGATGCTGACTTCGAGCCATTCGGCGAGCTGGGCGATTGCAACGGGCTCGCCTGCGACGTAGAGAATTGCCTCGATTTGTCCTTCGAGGCTGAGGGGCTGTGCATCATGCATGGGCTAGCCGACACACTGCAGTGTACGTGGGTACGCGGTCATGGTAGTAGCACCGGTAGCGGTACGGATGACCATGTCTTCGATGCGTACACCGAACTCACCAGGGAGATAAATCCCGGGCTCGACGGTAAACGTCATCCCAGCGAGGATGGCGTTGGTATCACCGGCTACCATAAATGGCGGCTCATGGACATCGATACCCAGTCCGTGACCGGTACGGTGGATGAAGTATGCGCCAAATCCAGCGGCATCGATCACCGCCCGGGCAGCACGGTCAACAGAATCGCCGCTGGCGTTAGGTTGTTGTGCCGCCTGACGGCCTGCTTCGTTGGCTGCGAGAACGGTGCGATAGACTAATTGAGCGCGCTCCGATACCGTGCCGATACCGATTGTGCGTGTGATGTCCGAGACGTATCCGTCGACGATAGCACCGCCATCGATGACCACCAAGTCGCCCGTTTGGAGTTGACGATTGCCGTTGGTATGGTGTGGACTTGCACCGTTGGGGCCCGACCCGACAGCAAGGTCGAATGAAGGCACGCTACCAGCGGCACGGATGCGTTGCTCCCAGTCAGCGGCCACGTCGAGCTCGGTCATCCCGATGCGGATTGCTGCAATCGTTGCAGCAAGGGTTGCTTCGGCGACGTCGATGGCGCGGCGCATAGCAGCTTGTTCGTCGGGGGACTTCTGCATGCGGAGTACAGACATCAACGGATCGGCGTTGATGATCCGAGCTGCAGGAACGGCTCCCTCGACGGCCCGTAGTTCAAAGACGCGCATGGTGGTGTGTTCGACGGCAATGGTTTGTATCGTGATCCCCAATGCGCCAAACGCGGATTGCAGGGCTACGGTCGGACCGTCGCCGTCGTCCCAAGCCTGAACAGCGATAGGAAATTGTGCTGCTGCCTGGGCACGTGGTGCCTCCATGGTCGGTAACACCATCTGCGCTGCTCCGTGCTGTGGTATCAGCAGGCAGGCAAGGCGTAGTTTGGTCGAAAATCCGATGCCGCTGAGATAGCGCAAATTGGTACCCGGGACCAGGACGGTCACGTCGATCCCTGCTGCAGCCATTGCTGCCTGCATTCGTGCAAGTCGTGTCATAACTGGTGTTCCTCTTCGTTTTCAGGCGGGGAAAACACAACGCGTGCGATAGCCCAGCCGTCCACAATCGAAAAATCAAATTCGCCATTGAGATCGCTTGCGACCAAGGTGCGTACCATCTGCAAGCCCATCCCGGTACCATGGTGGGGTGGCATCCCAACGGTGCGTGCAGGTCCATTATCACGCACTTCGATTGAATACGTATCACCCTGATCGGCCAGCGTAATCGCGACGTCACCGCCCACGAGCGACAGCCCGTGCGAAAGAGCATTCATGATGAGTTCATTGAGGATGATTGAAAGCACGGTGGCTTGGCGGGATGCCACGGTGATAGCAGCACCACTGACGTTGAAGTGAATTGCATGGGAAGGGTCCGTCATGCTGACTACTGCATGATCGACGATTTGTTGGACGATAGCAGAGACGGTGGTAATCCCGATGTCTTCGCGTGAGAGCAGGTTGTGCACGGCCGAGATTGCTTGGATGCGGGCAACACTATCACGCAGGGAATGACTGGCCTCGGATTCGCTCGGCAAACGGCGCAGTTGCATGGTCAGCAGTGCAGATATCGTCTGGAGGTTATTGCGGACGCGGTGGTGCATCTCTTGGAGCATCACCGATTTGACGGCGAGGGCACGCTGACTGTCGTCATAGAGCCGTGCATTTTCGATGGCGATGGCCGCTGCGTCAGCAAATGCTGCCAACAGGCGCACCTGCTCGAAATCGTAGTAGTGCTCGTGCGACATATACAGGCTGATCGCCCCGAGTGGCCGCTCGCCTCTGACACGCAACGGTGTGCAATACAGCGAAAAGAATCCATCGCGTGCAGCAGTCTCGGCAAGGTCGGGGAAGCGGGTGTCAGTGTAGGCATTGAGTACGGCCAACGGTCTGCCATCATGGACCGCGGCATTGATGCATTTCGGGATGGGGGAGGGATTGAGTGGCGCACCGTGGGTTGCCGCGAGGACGAGGGTGTCATTGGCATCGATACGAAATATATCTGCCCGTGTAGCTTGCGACAGTTCGACCGCTTTGTCGGCTATGAGTTGGAGCAGGTCGTCGATGCGTAACTGTTCGGCGATACGCTTTGACACTTGCTGCAAGGTAGTCAACTCACGGATTTTGCGATGGAGTTGGTTGTCGGCGTTTTGGTAGATTTGGGCGTTGGTGATGAAAAATGCTAATTCACCGGCGATGGTCTCGACAAAGCTGACCTCGCTTTGACTGAAGAGGCGTGGCAGGCGGGTTTGGACGGTTACCACCCCCTGCAGTTTGGGCGTCCCAAGGTGGAAGCGGCCGTCACTAAAGAGCACAATGGGCACAGCTAACATGCCATGCAGCTCGGCAGAGCTCAACGACACGTCACTCATACCGCGACTGTCGCGGTAGATATCTTCGACCATGATCGGTTTGCCTGCTTGACCAGCAGCGCCGATGATGCCTTCGCCCAGAGTCATGCGCAATTGGCCGATGAGACTCTGGTCGAGTCCGGCGCATGCGCGCAGCACGAGCTCGTTGGCGTCACGGTCATAGAGATAGATGGCACAGACGTCCACACTCCCTACGTCGATGACGGTGTCGACCACTTGGCGCATCGAAGTGTCGAGGTCAAGGGTCGAATTGGCGGCCGCGATAATACGATGGAGGCCACGGAGCTCTGCCATGCGGCGCAGGAATTCTGATTCACGCTCAGCATGACGCTGATCCGCCGATGCAGTTCCATAGGCAATCCAGATTGCCCGTTGGACATCGGCGAGTGGCAATGCATAGTGAGCCGCAATAGCAGGCAGGGCGGCTTCGAGTGCTGCAATGTCACCGTTTTGGTCGTACCAGCGGGTCGCGATGAGGCGCATCCCTTCGCTCGGGTCGACGTCGTACTTGGGTATGAGATTAATCGGTGATGTCATGGAGCCTCCGTATCGAGTGCGTGCCACAGAATCGCATCAGCCCATATGCCACGACCGCCGATTGCATCCCTGAGTGGCAAGAGTACCTGCGCGTGTGCGTCAAAGGTATAGGTCCCCAGATCGACCCATTCGTTCGCAACATCTTGGAGGTTCACTCTGACTTCGCTGACACCATCGTGGTGGACGATTTGGTAGGCAATCGTATCGCTGTCAAGGAGGCCACTGAGTGCATAGGGAACATATACCATCAGCCGATAGCGGCCAGGACGCAAGTCATCGACGTGCCATTCTGCAGTTGCAACGGCTCCGATAGGACGCGCCCGCCAGGTCCGCAACAAATCGACACCGCGCTGCCCTGCGACATAGAGTGCACTGCCGCCTACGCCAGA
Organism: Roseiflexaceae bacterium; assembly: GCA_947474225.1. Classification (GTDB taxonomy): domain Bacteria; phylum Chloroflexota; class Chloroflexia; order Chloroflexales; family Roseiflexaceae; genus UBA965. The sequence goes on from CANJHS010000033.1 coordinate 21,008, forward strand.
TGGCGTCGATTGCGTCGGGAGTCCGCTCAAACGGAAGTGTTGCGAATCGCTACTGTCTATCAACACATCACCGGCAGCCACTGGGCCGCACGGCGAAGGAGCATCTGCCCACATCCAGTAGCTCTGTGCCCCCGCAGGATGACTCTGCCATGGGTCCGCGCCTTGGCCACACCAGCCATACGGATCAATGCTCACTCCCGCATAATGGACACCGAAGTGCAGATGTGGGCCCTTGGCACAGCCTGATTCTCCAATCACGCCGATCACATCACCCGCTTTGACCGTCTGTCCCATATCAACATTCAGTGCTGAGAGGTGCCAGTAGAGGGTACGGACGTCGCTCCCGTGGTCGATGATGACCGCCAGGGTATCGCAATTATCATCGGCGACACCGGCAAACACCACAGTCCCATCTGCAGCAGCGAGTGCTTCGTCGGGTGGTGCAGCGGCATAATCCCAGCCGTCGTGCCCGTTGTACGCAAATGCCATGTCTGTCTCGGTATGACCCCAATAGGTGGTGATGCCTTCGGACAAATGGCGCGTCAGGAACGGTCCGCCGTGATCAAAGAACGATGTGATAGGGAATATGTGGCGCAACGGCCGATGGAGGCTGACACGCGGCGCTCCGAGTGCAGCAGGTGCATCTGCACTCAGCGGACCAAACAGACGTTCGTACACTGCTTGAAACTGCAAGAGCGCCGGCTCGAGGCGACCGACCTGAATCGTGGGGGCGATGACGCGAGCCATCACATATTGGGCATCACTCAGTGTCTCTGGAGCAGCTACTTCGGTCCCATCGGCATAGATCAGCGCAGGACGTTCACGCAGGTCGCGCCGTGCATAGAACATCTCACGCACGGCCCAGCGGATCTGCGCTGCAAAGCCGGCATATTTACCACCATCACGGTAGTTCCCCACGGCCCACTGGTATCGTTCAGCGGGCTGGCCTGGTTGCGTGACCAGATCTGATTGAAATTCGAGCAGTGCCAATATGATTTTGGGGCTGACACTGTAGTACAACGTCTGACCGAGCAACGCCGTGGCAAACGGTTCACTCCGTCCTGCCACATTCACCCTCACATCTGCCAGGTCGCCGCCGCTACTCCGGAGAACGGCGTCAATTGGCGCTTGTGTGAAGTCGCGCGCATAGACAAGCTCCGTCAACGCGAGGAAGCGCGGCGTCGGTGTGAGTGTTACCAGGGGTACATCGGTAGGGGAGGGGTGTGGTGTCTCGTTGCGGTTGGGAGGAGTGGGGACTGGTGTGGCAACCAGCGTTGGCTGTGTACCCGGTGATTCTGCAGTGAATGACTGACGTACGAACCAAGCGACTCCCCCTCCGACGAGGAGTATTGCGATCACAGCACCAAACATCCACCGTGGGAATGCCGGCGGGGCAGGAGGGGGAGAAGCACGCATGCTTAGTTTTCGCTAATCGTAATGGTCTGCATTGCTTCGCCAGGGGTGGTTGCAGTCTCTGGGTCACGTAGTGGGATCCCGTTCACGATATCTTGGCCACTGACGACTTCACCAAAAAGAGTATACTGCCCATCCAAGAAGGTCGCTGGTGCGGTCGTGATGAAGAATTGTGACCCATTCCCATTGACATCGTTACCCGGTCGTGCCATGGCAAGATAGCCTGGCTTATCGAACGAAACGGCCGTAGTGAACTCACCCTTGACGGTATAGCCAGGGCCACCCATGCCGGTACCGGTTGGGTCGCCACCTTGCGCCATGAAGTCTTTGAGCACACGGTGGAAGGTCACGCCGTCGTAATAGCCGTCTTTGGACAGGAATATGAACGAATTGACGGTCTCAGGTGCCAAGTCAGGGCGTAGCTTGACTACTATATCGCCACGGGGGGTTTTGATGGTAGCGGTATAGTTCTTTTTGGGATCTATCGTCATCGGCGGTGCGGCTGTGTACTGCTTGCCTGTGGCGGCTGGTGCACTGGGTTGTTCCGCGGTGGGTACTGCTGCTGCATCGGTAGGCATTGGTTCGGGGGTGATTTGCAGTGTTTGGGCGCCATCATTGGCGGGTTGTGGTGTGTTGCCGAGGTTGAGCGCTACGAGCACCAGGACTGCGACGACAACGGCTGCAGCAATCACCGCTGGGGTGTTGCGCTGTGCGACGGATGGACGTTGCTTGGGTTTCTGCGACACAAGGTACCTACCTGACTAGAAAGATTTTTTTCATTATACCCGATGAAGATTGCCCGTTGTGCCGTCCAGCGTGAGAGCTCTTATAATAGAGTATGTACACTGCTACTGGAAAGACCACTATGGACGAACAGTCCCAGACGCGCAGTCGGAAACTCGACCATGTGCGCATCGTCCTCGACGAAAACGTCGCAGCCAAAGGCATCACCACCGGCTTTGCCGAATGGCGCATGCCACACGAAGCATTGCCCGAACTCGACATGAGCACCATAGACCTCCGTACTGTTTTTTTGGGCAAAAGACTGCGCGCTCCGTTGCTGATTAGCTCGATGACGGGCGGGGCCTCTGATGTCGAAGTCATCAACACCGTGCTGGCCGAAGCCGCCCAACACCTCGGCCTCGCCATGGGCGTCGGCTCACAACGTGCGGCCATCGGAGACGATTCCCTCGTGGCGTCGTACCGCGTGCGCCAGATTGCACCAGACATCGCGTTGTATGCCAACCTCGGCGCGGTCCAGCTGAACTATGGCTACGGTGTAGAGGAATGTCTGCGGGCTGTCGACATGATTGGGGCAGATGCGTTGATTTTGCATCTCAATGCACTGCAAGAGTCAGTTCAACCCGAGGGTAACACGAATTTCGCTGGATTACTCCCCAAAATAGCCACCGTTTGTAAGGCACTGCCCGTACCCGTGATCGTCAAAGAAGTCGGGAACGGCATCGGTGCGAACACCGCACGGCGCTTGGTCGAGGCGGGAGTGGCCGCAATTGATGTCGCCGGGGCGGGTGGCACGAGCTGGTCCGAGGTCGAGCGATTCCGGCATGAAAGTGCCGCACGGAGTGCACGGACCGCCGGGGCATTCGCCGACTGGGGCATCCCAACAAGCACGGCAATTCGCCAGGCACGTGCAGCATTGCCTGACACACCGATTATTGGTTCTGGCGGCATCCGCAGCGGGATCGATATGGCCAAAGCGATTGCTCTGGGGGCGAATCTGGTGGGCACCGCTAAACCAGCCCTCATCGCAGCAGTCGACCCTCGTGGTCTCGAGCAGGTCATTATCGAACTCCAAGGATTTATCGACGAACTGCGGATTGCAATGTTTTGTAGCAGCTGCAAAGACATCAGCGCACTCCAACAGGTCGCGCTGGAACGAACAGCCCACGATGTCTAACACCCATCGTTTGACGGAAGTTATCCAGAGTCACTGCCGAGAAGGGCTCGCACCGACGCCACGGGCGGTATTTGTGCTCGACAAATCGACCCGCGATCGCATCGTTTTGCTCGATCCAACGCTGGGTCCGTGCTTCCGTCGCTATATCGGCAGCGAAGATATTCAACGCTATGCCTGCTCACAGAGCAGTAAATTTTTGTTGACACTGCCGAGCGGCTGGACCGTATCGACCTGCAATGCATCGGCTGTAGGAGTGGACGCTTGGCAAGCCATCGCTGACAGGTACCCCGCACTGGCCCGGCATTTGGCATTGCATGTCGCCGACCGCCCCAAAAGCACCATCCATTGGTGGGAGCTCGATGACGGCGCAATCGTTCCGCCTCGCGATCGATCCGTGCTGACGATGGAGTGGAACCGCAGTGTGCTCTGGTTTGCACGCATGCCCAGCGGCTATGTATCTGCAGCGTCGTGGATTGATAGCGACGCCGATTGGTTATTGGGATTCCTCAACAGCATCCCATTGCAACGCCACATCCAGGCGGCGCGACAGGCAAATCCACGGTGGACATATGCCGACATCGATTATCTGCCGGTGCCTGACATCCTCACCACAGATCGTGATGTACGCGAGTTGTCTGCCCAAAATTACCGCCTGCACGCACAACGCTTGCAATTAGTCGATGATGGGCTGCTCGCTCTCGTACGCGCCTTTGCCCCTCTCGGCGCAATCCCCACTCCGGCATTGCAACGCTGGATCGAACTCGACTTCGCTGGGTTGTGCAAAGCGGTAACCAAGGCATTCAAAAACGACATCCCCGCACGGGTACACCCCGAGTGGCAACAGTGGCTCGAACTCAATCGGCAGGCATACAGCGAGGTCAGTCAACAGATCAGCTTTATCGACGGTGCACTGACCAAGGAAGTCAGCACGCATCTCGCGTTGCCACAGGGATAGTGAATGCACATCGAACGCCTGACCCTGCGGAACTTCAGAAATTACACGCGCCTCGATTTGCCCATTGGGCTTGGGGCGACCTTGTTATATGGCCCGAATGCTGCCGGCAAAACCTCTATCCTCGAAGCAATTGCCTTGCTGGCGTTGTCGAAATCGCCGCGCACCAGTGTCGACCGTGAGGTCATTACCTGGCATGCACCGCACAGCGATGTCATACCTGCCACCGCCCGGGTCAGTGCCGACATCCGTCGCCAGGATCGGCTGACCCATTTGGATGTCATCATCCAGGCACGGAGTGAGCCCGTGCAGCAGGGGACGAGTGGCGGCAGTGCTACCAAAGTGCTCCGCGTTGATGGCAAGCCCGTACGCGCCAGCGATTTGATTGGCTTTGCGCGGATGGTGTTTTTTGCGCCGACGGACCTCGAGCTCATCACCGGTGCACCAACCGAACGACGCCGTTGGATTGACGCCATGTTGTCACAACTCGACAGCACCTACCTGCGCACCCTCAACCACTACACCAAAGTCATCAGCCAGCGCAACAGCCTGCTCCGGATCTGGCGCGACAAAGGCGCAACACCACGCAACGCTGCCACAGAACTCGCGTTTTGGGACGACCAAGCCGCCCAATCGGGCGCCTACATCATGACCCAACGCCGTGCCGTGCTTCTCGAGATGAGCCGCACTGCTGCACAGACCTATGCAGCCATTAGTACGCAAGAGAATGCGTTGGAGGCTCGCTACGCACCCAATCTCACAGTCGAATGGGACAATGTTGCCGATGCCCAAGAAGGTCTGCTCAAGGCACTGACCGAGAGTCACAGCGAAGACATGGCACGCCTGCAAACCACTGTTGGCCCGCATCGCGACGATATTGTGGTGCACGATAGCGGTGTCGATTTGGGCACATTCGGGTCGCGTGGCCAACAACGCAGCACGGTTTTGGCGCTCAAAATGGCCGAAGTCGCCGTCATGCATGCACGGAGCGGCGAACGTCCGATTCTGCTCCTCGACGACGTTATGTCAGAGCTTGATGCACTGCGGCGTTTGCATATCCTGGCGCTCATCGCCGAGCCAGCCCAGCAGTCGATTTTGACCGCTACGGGGGTCGGCGACTTCAGCGCTGACTTTTTGGCAACTGCCCATGTCCTCAGGGTCGATAATGGCCATGTCTACGATATGCGCTAGGTCAGCGCACCTCGTCGCCACGCAACCACCCCTTGCGGTGGAAGTAGACGATTACCGCACTGCTTGCCATCACCATCAACCCGATTGCATATGCGTAGCCGTACCCCCAGGCGAGTTCGGGCATATGTGCAAAATTCATGCCGTAGATCCCAGCGATCAACGAATTCACCATCAAAATGACCGATGCGATGGTCAAAATTTTCATCACGTTGTTGAGTTTGTTGGACTGCACGGATAGATGCACATCGAGAATCGACGCCAACATGTCCCGGTGCAAGTCAATGGCATCGACCGTGCGTAACACATGGTCATAGACGTCTTGGATTTTCATGATTGACGCTTGATCGAGTAGCAACATGTCACCACGCAATAGTGCATTGAGCGCCTCACGTGCGGGTGCAACGTAGCGCCGCAACTCGAGCAACGTCCGTTTGAGGTGCAAGACGGTGCGCAGATCGTTGTGATTGGTGTCCATCAAGACGGCGAGTTCGACCTTTTCGACGTAATCGCCGATGTCATCGATAAGGGGGAAATAACTATCGACGATGATGTCGAGCACGCTATGGAGGACATCGCCGTACGTATCATTCCGTGCATCGACATGCGCCAACCAACGCTCGTGGGCAACACGAATGAGTTCGATAGCGCCGTCGTGGATGGTATAGAGGTGTTGCGGCGTAATAAAGACATAGATGGGGGTCGGCTGGAGTTCGAGCGCGTCGCCTGACTCAAAGGTAAACGCATAAAAAACGAAAAAGACGCCTTCTGCGTAGCGTTCGATTTTGGTGCGCTGACCGCCATGCAAGATATCATCGATGACCAATTCGTGTATTGCAAGCGCTTCGAGATCGGCCCGATTGGGTGTGGTGATATCGCGCCAGAATGAAGAATCGATGGCAGTCATAGGCGCCGCACTTTCGCTACATGGTACAATTCGTCGAATCAGACAGGGGGGATTGATGAGTCACTACGAATATGCAACGCCCGAAAACTTCCTCGGGCTCGAGGGCGACAGTGCCACCTACGACGGTGCGCAGGTCGTTGTTTTGCCGATTCCATACGAAGCAACGGTGAGCTTTGGACAGGGCGCCCGTAGCGGCCCCCGTGCGATTATCAATGCATCGCGTCAAGTAGAATTATACGACCGTGAGTTCGACCGCGAGATGGCCTATGACTACGGAGTCCACACATTGCCTGCCTTGGCACCCCACGCAGCCGGCCCCGAAGCGATGGTCGATGCCATTCATGCCTGTGCCCGTGAACACCTCGCAGCCGGCAAAATGCTGGTCGGCTTAGGTGGTGAACACAGCATCTCGAGCGGGGTTGCCCGGGCCATCCATGATATCCACGGCGATTTTGTCTTGGTTCAAATCGACGCCCACAGCGACCTGCGTGACAGCTACGATGGTTCGCCCTACAGCCATGCCAGTGTCGCACGGCGTATTGCAGATTTGGGTGCACCGATTCTGCAGTTCGGCATCCGCTCGATCTGCCTCGAAGAAATGGACTACATCCGCGCCACCCCCGACACGACGCGCGTCTGGTTCAACGACGACGTGCATGCCGGTGGGCACTTGGCAGAACTAAGTGCACGTATCAAGGGCAAAAAGGTCTTTTTGACCATCGATGTCGATGGGTTCGACCCGAGCATCATGCCGGCGACGGGTACCCCCGAGCCGCATGGGCTGACCTGGGTGCAGGTGATGGAGATTGTCAAAACGGTCTGTGCAGACAGCACCGTGGTGGCATTTGACTGCGTTGAACTGGCGCCTATCCCCGGGATGCATGCCAGCGACTTCATCACTGCCAAACTGGTCTACAAAGTGATGAATCACATTATGGCTCGCCGCAGCGCCTAGCGCAGCGGAGTGTTGTATGCTCTGTTTCATCCCCCGTGGCGCGCTGCCCGGGGGATTGGTGCGTCTGCCCAACGTTTGGCCGGCCGCGGGTTTTCGGCACTGAGTCGCAGACAACTACGACACAGACCTGACGCCGCGACATCATAGTCCCGGCCTACAGCAGACGACGAGCACACGGACCAGATTGCCATTCCCCTCGTACTGCGGATCGCCATCGGACGCTGATGGCCCCCTTTTTTTAGAGAAAAAAAGACAACCCGGCACAGGCGTATTGCACCCGACGGTGTCGACCATCTACTCTATGGTGCGACGGAGCAACGAAAACGCGAAGCGCATGGTTCGTCGCTCCATGCCTGCACGGATGGTGTGCGCTCAAACCCGCGTCATCAGCAGTGCCAACAGGGCCGTACGCGGCACAATGCTGTCGACGAGGATGTATTCGCCGGGGCTGTGGTCATTGCCACCCACCGGGCCGAGGCCGTCGAGGGCAGGCAAACCCAGCTCGGCGAAGTAGTTGGCATACGACATGCCCCCGGTGTGGGCGTCATTGATTGCAAAGCCCAATTCGTTGGCACAGACCTTTGCAACTGTGGCGAGTTTGGCAATCTGGGGAGTGCATGCCATGGCGGGCGTACTGATAGCTCCGGTCACGACGGTCGAGGTACCGGCTACGGTCGTGCGTGCGCCGATGGTCATGATGGCGTCGGTGACTGCCTGCCGGTCGGCAGGGTCGGTGATGCGCACGTCGATTTTGGCCTGCGCCTGATCGGGCACACTGTTCGAGACCGTACCGCCACTGACCACCCCCACATTGAGCGTCATACCAGGGCGCATACCGTTGAGCGCATGGAGCGCGATGCTGTGATGGGCCAGTTCGACGATGGCATTGGCGCCTTTGTGCGGTTCGACGCCGGCATGGGCGGCCTTGCCGGTGACGGTGAACCAGAAGTTGCCGCCGCCTTTGCGGGCCGACACGATATCGCCGTTTTCGCGGCCGGCCTCGAGCACCAGCGCGACATCGTGGTGTGGTGCCAAATCGGCGAAACAAAGGCGCGAGACGCGCATGTCGGTCTCTTCGTCGCTGCCGCAGATAATCGTGATCGACGCAAAGGTCGAACGCTGACCCAGATCCTGGAGTGCCGCCATCGCATACAGACCAGACAACAAACCGCTCTTGTTGTCGGCGCTGCCAGGGCCATACAGCGTATTGCCCTCGATACGGACTGGGCGTTCGGCGGCGACCCCCACCGGGTAGACCGTGTCGAGGTGTGCACCCAGCAAGATACGCGCCGTGCCCGTGCCGTTGAGGGTGAGCGCGATCGTCGTGCCTGCGCGTTCATCCTGCCAGCGTCGGACGCCCCAGCCACGTGCTGAGGCCCAACCGAGCACCCATGTAGCGGCAGCATCGACACCGACTTTGGACTCAGAGGGGCATTCGATGGCGCACAAAGCGGTCAGTTCCTGGATGTACGCGGGCAGGCGCGGGGTGAGGTAGCCGACGAGTGTCGATGCGTCCATGGGGTATCTCTTTTCTATGTACGCGTGATAGCCGGACGGAGCCGGGCACACACCAGGGCAAGGAGGGCAATTGCAGGGGCAATCAATCGGTCGTCATCAGCGGTCAAGCACGGTCCAAAGCCGTGCAGGATAGGCACGCCTGCAGGGATATCCATCAACAGAGGGAGGGCGCTGACGGAGAAGGGTGCAATGCCCACAGCAGCTGCGCTGGCATGCAGGACACTCGTCACAGGGTCTGTGGCGGCAGCACCAAATCCCCCATCAGCCTGCGCACCGAGCATCAGGATGCAGTCGTGACGCGTACGGAGCTCAGCGAGTGCGCGCTGTAAGCCCAGCTTGTCGCCAGCAGAAAGCAGCGTGATGCACCCGACATCACCCAAGCCACCACATTCTTCGAGAGCTGCCATGGCGGTCAGTGCCGTCACGATGCCCGCCCGCGCCAGCACATCAACGGGGCCGTGCTGACCGACCAACACGATACGTGGGCCACCTTTGCCGAGGATGCTGAAGGCGATGGCATCGGGCGTATGTGATTCCTTCCAGCGCATCAGTTCCCAGTTGCGCTGACGACCCCAGCGGGCTATCCACTCTGCGGTGCTATTGATGGTAGCCACGTCGCCAGCGGGGAGGGAGCAGAAGTCATCGAGCTGCGTACGGAACGCGCCACGTTGGTCGGCAGCGTAGCCCAGCAGCGTCTGCGGGAATGCAGGGGTCAAACCACCATCCAGGGCAGCCAGTGCGTCGTGCAGACCCCATATCAACTGCATGCGACGCAGATGCCAGGCTGGCCGCTTGGGGCCAGTCTCGCGCATCAGGATCAATTGGCGTAGGCGCTGGCGGAGTAGTTGGCGGGAGGGGTGTGTCACATGCGTATTCCCACGGGTGAATCTGCACGCATTATAGACAAAACCACCCTCTGCTGCGGTGCACAACAAAGAAACCCCTCCGTCGACATCTTGCGATGCAACAGAGGGATAGAAGCAGACGGAAGAGTCATCCCTTATGCGTCGACACCGACGGCACGCAGGCGTTCGGCGTTGTCATAGACGGTCAGTGCGTCGATGAGTTTGTCGATGTCGCCGTCGAGCATACCGGGGATGTTTGAGAAGTTCTGGCCGATGCGGTGGTCGGTCAGTCGGTCTTGGGGGAAGTTGTAGGTGCGCACTTTTTCGGCGCGTTCACCCGTTCCCACCTGGGCCAGACGCGATTCACCAACGGCCTTGGCGCGCTTTTCTTCTTTGACGGCAAACAAGCGTGCACGCAACACACCCATGGCTTTTTCTTTGTTTTTGAGTTGCGAACGCCCATCCTGACAGGTGACCACCATCTCGTCGGGAGTCCCGCCGCGATAGACGATACGCACCGCCGAGTCGGTGGTGTTGACGCCCTGCCCGCCGTGACCGCCAGAGCGGAACACGTCGATGCGCAGATCATCTTGTTTGATGTCGATGACGTCTTCGTCGAGTTTGGGCAGCACCGCAATCGTTGCGGTCGAGGTATGGATACGGCCGCGCGCTTCCGTCGCAGGTACGCGCTGGACGCGATGTACGCCGCCTTCGTACTTGAGGCGGCTGTACGCGCCGTCGCCCTGGATTTCGACCGAGATTTCTTTGTAGCCGCCGATGCCGATTTCGGAGGCATTGAGGAGTTCGACCTTCCAACCAACGCGTTCGGCATAGCGCAGGTACATGCGATAGAGGTCTGCAGCAAAGAGGGCCGATTCGTCGCCGCCTTCGCCTTGGCGCAGTTCCATGATGAC
>CANJHS010000034.1 GCA_947474225.1 Roseiflexaceae bacterium
GCCTTGACCAACGAGATTTTCGGCGCGCGCAATGTGCCCGTCGTGTATGGCTGGATTTTCTGCGCCCACCAATTCGGCGCAGCATTGGCGTCATGGCTCGGTGGGGTGGCACACGATGCCCGAGGAGATTACCTGCTGGCCTTCGTGTTGGCAGGCGTGACCGCCGTCATCGGCAGCAGCCTGGCCGTGCAGATCCGCAAACCACTGACAGAGCGGGGTTTATTGCAATAAACCCCGCTCGATACCACATAAACCCCGCATGTTGGTACAGTCCACGGGCGAGGTGTACCTCGCCCCTGATGATGCACGTGATATCCTTCACCTTCAACCCCGCCTATAATATCCAAAACCACACAGAACCGAGAATTATATGACCATGATTGCACCACACCTCTTTGACGAGGCGCTCCAACGCATTGCACCATACATCCGTCACACTCCAATGCTGCCGGCGCCGCAGCTTCGGGGCGATTTGCATCCGCAGCTCCTCCTCAAGCTCGAAAACACGCAGGTCACCGGCTCGTTCAAGGTCCGCGGCGCCTTCAACACGTTGCTTCAGATGACTGCGGCAGAGCGCTCCCGCGGCGTCTGCACAGCATCGGGCGGCAATCACGGCGTCGCCTTGGCGTACGCTGCCAGCCGATTGGGCTGCCCGGCCACCATCTATCTGCCGGCCCGTGCCAGTGCCGACCGGGTTGCTCGGGTCGAGGCGTGGGGTGCGACCGTCGTGCGCCACGGCGATCTGTGGGACGATGCCCACATCGCCGCATCTGTCTATGCCGCAACACACAATATCCCCTACATTCATTCGTTCGAAGCACTGCAAACGGTGGTCGGCCAAGGCACCATGGGACTCGAGCTTTTGGCCGATGTACCCGATGCAGACCTGTATATCATCGCCATCGGCGGCGGCGGGCTCATCGCCGGTGTCGCCACGGCCATCAAACAGCGCAATCCCAACGCCACCATCATCGGCGTCGAACCGATGGGCGCACCCAGCATGCGCGTCAGCATGGCAGCCGGCCAGGTCACTACCCTCACCAACGTGACGACCTTCGCTGACACACTGTCGCCGCGGGCCGTCAGCAATACCACATTGGCGCTGACCAAGGCATCCGTCGACCAGATTGTGCTGGTCAGCGATACCCAAATGTTGACGGCGATGCGCTGGCTGTGGACGGAGTCCAACCAACTCGTCGAACCGTCCGGTGCCGCCAGTATCGCTGCGATCCAAAGCGGCGCCATCGACATCGCCCGCTACTCCAAGCCCGTTGCCATCATCTGCGGCGGCAATGCCGCAGCCGAACCGGTATTCCAGGCTTATCAACAAAACGCAAAGGACTAATCCCCATGATCGAGCAATTCCACGCCAACATCGACAGCATGAGCCACTCCCACCCCATGCTGCGCACCCTCGTCTGCCCACTCAGCGATGCGCAGATTCGGCGCAAACCCGCCCCCAACGAATGGTCGATTGTCGAAATCGTCGGCCACCTCATCGACACCGAACAACTCCTGCGCTACCGGATTGTGCGCATGACGACGATCGACCACCCCGCCATCATTACCTACGACCAAGACGCAGCTGTCGTTCGCCATGGCTATCAGCAGGCAAATCTCACTGTGCTGTTGCGTACGCTCGCCGCCGAACGCGAGACGACATTGCAGACCTTCAAAGGATTCACGGCGACCCAACTGTCACGCACCGGTTGGCATCTCGAATACGGCCTGTGGGTCGTTGCCGATGTCATTACCTACCTTGCCAAACACGATTTTGTGCATGATCAGCAGATACGCGCAGCACTTCGGCCTGTTTAAAAACAGCATTTCTTTTATTCTTACCACGAACGCTGGGGATTGCTTTGCTTCTGTGCGGTATCTCCAGCATTTTTGTGTAAAAGTATAGATTTTATTCACTGAAAAGCCAAAAACGCTATAGGGTACAGAATCATTTTTACAACTCGATTCGGCATAATTATGTATGTATTTTTTTGCAACGTGATTTTTGTATGCTTCTTCTTGCGATTCCATGTACAATAAATTGAATGCTAGTGAGTTGTGGGTGTACAAGCTATTACGCACCCCGATAATCCGATTTTTCGCACTATCAGTACATTCTGTCACTCCATGGCACACACCAAGCAACGTATGGTTGCAGTATCGTGAGGAACAAGCATGCAACATTATCGTAGCGCACTCGCAGCACTGACTGCGTTCCCCGAGGAACTCCGCACGTTGGTCGCACACCTGAGCGAGGATCAGGCGCATCGCATCCCGGCACCTAACGAATGGTCAGTGGTAGAGATCATCGGGCATCTGATAGATATTGATCCGCTCCAAATCGAACGTATCGATAGAATTCTGGCAGAAGAGCGCCCACAATTTGCGCGCTTTGACCCAGACGCTGCAGTAACTGCTGCCGGTTATGCACGGCGTACCCTCGCCGACCTGCTGACCGCATTCACGCAACTCCGTCAAGCAACGGTGGATGGCTTGAGCACCATGGAACCAGACGAACTCAGCCGCATCGGGGTCCGCTACAACGGCCAAGAAGTAACCCTCGGTGAGTTGCTCACGTCCTTTGCTACCCATGACCAGACCCATTTACAACAAATCCGGGCTGCTCTTTCTCCCCAGAAGTAATTTGCAATGCTAACCATCAATACACGCGCAGCCTACGCACGCGACGTCGACTCGATTACGCGCATCTACAATCAGGGTATCGCCGACAGAACTGCGACTTTCGAGACGCAACCACGCAAAAACACAGATATGCTGCCATCGACCATGTCGACGCAATTCCCCTGCGTCGTGGCGACGGTCAACCAAGACGTCGTAGGATTCGCCAACACCTCGCGCTATCGTGAACGAGATTGTTATGCCGGTGTGGCGGAGTTTTCGGTGTACGTCGAACGGAGTTGGCGCGGCCAGGGCATTGGCCCAGTACTGATGGACGCACTGTGCGCTGCAGCCTCTGCACACGGGTTTTGGAAGGTATTGTCACGTGTTTTTGTCGAAAATAGCGCGAGCCGACGGATGTTGGCACGAGCCGGCTTCCGCGAAGTGGGTATCTACGAGCGTCATGCCCAGTTGGAAGGTGTGTGGCGCGATGTGGTCATCGTCGAAAAATTACTCGACGCGCTTTCTCAACCTCCTCTCACCTAATCGACGGTGCCGTACATCCATCACCTGCTACGATACGTATCAAAGCGTAGTGTCTGTTCTCGAACGCGATGCTTCTGAATGAGCCGCCACCTTGGCGTCTCTGATTCGTACGAATCACAAGGGAGTGGTCCATGCATATCCCCGACGGCTACCTCAGTCCCACCACCTGCGTTGCCCTCTACGCCGCCGCCACGCCATTTTGGTATGTCGCCGGTACCCGCATAAAAAAAACCTTGTCCATGCGGATGGTACCGCTTTTGTCGGTCTTCGCAGCGTTCTCATTCATCATCATGATGTTCAATCTGCCGTTGCCTGGCGGCACCACCGGTCATGCGACCGGTGCAGCGTTGGCTGCAATCGTCCTCGGCCCGTGGGCTGCGGTGATTTCGGTGTCGATTGCTCTCGTCATCCAAGCCGTGTTTTTCGGCGATGGCGGTATTTTGGCGATTGGTGCAAACAGCTTCACGATGGCGATTGTTGGTGTCTTTGTGGCGCATTACACCTACCGCATCATCGCAGGCAAGACTGCAGTCAGTGCATCGCGGCGCGTGGTGGCTGCTGCTTTTGCCGGGTACCTTTCGATTAATGCAGCTGCATTTGTCACGGCGGTGTTGTTTGGTATCCAGCCGTTATTTTTCACCGATAGTAACGGCGCACCACTCTACGCACCCTACACCCTCGACATCGCCATCCCTGCCATGATGATCGGCCACCTGGGTATCGCAGGGTTCGCCGAGCTCATTGTGACGGCCGGCGTGGTCGGCTACCTGCAAAAGAACGATATCAGCCTGCTGAGTATGTCTGACGTAGGCACGCCGATTGTAGCCGGTACATTGCAATCCGGGTTACGCAGTGCGCGCACCCTCTGGCTGATTATTGCTGGCTTGCTGGTGCTGACGCCACTCGGGCTGATTGCCGCTGGCACCGCCTGGGGTGAATGGGGCGCAACCGAGTTGGTAGCACAAGACGGCGGGAAGACATTGACCAACGCCCCAACCGGGCTGTTGCAGTACGCCAATGTATGGAAGGCGCCAGTTCCCGATTATGCCGTTTCTTTCGTCTCGTCTGAGCAGTTGGGCTACATCTTGTCGGGCGTAATGGGCGTCGGGCTCATCATCATTACGATGTTATTGGTGACATACATCGGCGCACGTATCAGCCGACGCAACGAACACACCAATCCCTAATCGACCACACGTGCGCTGATGCGCACGCCCAAACGGGACGTATCGCATATACGTCCCGTTTGTTATCGAGGAGCCCCTGCATGGGTGGCGAAGCACACCACGGCAAACGCCGCGGCAATTTCATCCAACGAACGATTGATTCTCTGGCCGAAACGCTTGAGCGTTCACTCTATGCCGAGCAGTTCGCCGAAGAACGCGGTATATTGCAGCGCCTCGATCCCCGTGTCAAACTCGTGGCAGTGCTGGGCTTCATTATCTGCTCGGCCGCGTCGCGTAATCTGCCCGTCGTCGGTGCCATCGCGCTCGTGGCGGTCGTTTTGGCGTTGCTTTCACGCATCCCGTTCACGTCGCTCACCCCAGTGTGGATCGGCATGTTCGTATTCAGCGGACTCATCGCCGGACCGGCGATTTTTCTCACTCCTGGTCCGAGTCTGGCAACACTCCCGTGGCTGGGTTGGCATGTCAGTAGCTATGGGCTACGCAGTGCAGCGCTGCTGATTCTGCGCTCAGAGGTAAGTATTACGTTTTCGGTGCTGTTAGTCATGACGACGCCGTGGATTCATGTGATGAAGTCGATGCGTGTCGTCGGTGTGCCGACAACCGTCGTCGTCATCCTGGGGATGACCTATCGCTATATCTTCCTGATGCTCCAATCCGCGAGCGATATGTTCGAGGCGCGCCAGAGTAGGGTCATCGGCAAGTTGAGCGATAGCGATGCGCGCCGCTTGGCATCGGCGACGGTCGGCGTGCTGCTTTCCAAGAGCTTTCAATTGAGTAATGATGTCTATCTCGCAATGCAGTCGCGCGGCTTTCGTGGCGAGGTCTATACCCTCGACGAGTTCCGTCTGGGGCAGAACGACTACATTGCGATTCCGCTGATTTTTACGATTTTCGTATCTGGTATATGGTTTGGATTGGTCTAGACGAGGGCTACATGGACGCACTATTTACACTCAACAACATCCGCTATGACTATGCCAATACCGCACAACCCGCATTACACGACGTCTCGATGACGATTATGCGCGGTCAACGAGTGGCCATCATGGGCGCAAATGGGTCAGGCAAATCGACGTTGTTGCGTATTTTGGACGGCTTGTATTTCCCCAAAAGCGGTACCATCACGGCATTCGGCGAGCCACTCGACGAGCACCACCTGATGGACGATACTTACGCACACGCATTTCGCAAGCGCGTTGCATTTGTCTTCCAAAATCCCGACGTGCAATTGTTCAATCCGACCGTCTACGACGAAGTTGCTTTTGGACCGTTACAGATGCGTTGGGACAAAGAAAAAATCGCCCGCTCGGTCGCCGAGACGCTCGACATGCTCGAGATTTCGCACCTGCGCGACCGAGCGCCACATCGATTATCTGGCGGCGAAAAGAAGCGCGTTGCGATAGCGTCGGTGCTCATCCTGGACCCCGAGGTTATCCTCCTCGACGAACCGACCGCCGCCCTCGACCCCAAAAGCCAGAGCATGGTGGTGGACTTCCTGGTAGGCTGGGCGAATTCCGGCAAAACCATCGTCACCGCTACCCACGACCTCGACACCGTGCCAGATATCGCAGACGATGCCTACATCTTCCAACAGGGCACGATAGTGGCGCACGATACCCCTGCCAACCTGCTCCAAAATCACGAGCTGTTGCTCGCAGCGAATCTTATCCATGCGCATCACCATCACCACGATGGCGTGCCGCACACCCACCCACACTTTCACCTCGGACATGAGCATGACCACTCGGGCGAAATCTAGCTTTTACCATATACTGTCGTACACGTCTCTGCTCACAAATCTCACTGTGGTATGATGGATTTATGAACGGCATTACGATGGACAGAAACGTTGCATAGAATCCCATGGTCTTGGATTATCGCAATCATCTTGGTCTCACTTATTGGCTGGCTTGGGTACAGCACCCGGGCCGAGCTGAGTGAGGCCTTTTATTTGTTGCAGACTGCGAATCGTCTCTGGATAGGGATTGCCTTTGCAACCATTCTGCTGGGGTTCGTCTGTGCAGGACTCATCTACGGGTCGGTTTTGGCGGTCCTCGACCACCACGAGACCTTCATCTGGTTAGTCGGTACGGCGCTGGTAGGGATTTTGCTCAATCAGACGGTCCCCATGGGGAGTGTCGCTGCCTATGCATTTTTGGTCGCGGCACTGCGCCGGCGCGGGTTCCCATCGAGTAGTGTCGCCATTGTCGCCGGCACAGAATTACTCAGTTGGAACGGTGCCGCGTTGCTGATGTTCAGCAGTGGCCTTATTTACATCACCACAACCGCCAACTACACGGCAACCATTCCCATTATCAGTGCATTGGTGTTGACCACAGTCATCGCCACGGTAGTGGTCGTCGCAGTGACCCGGCCGGCGGCGACGGTCCTCGCCTGGTTGGCAATGCTCCGCCGCTTTGTCGGGCGGTTAGGGATCGATTGGGACCCGCGCTCGGTAGAGCTCGTCGTCGAAGAGATCGCCAAGAGCCGATCGGTTTTCGCAGCCCAACCATTCCGCCTCGTACGTATCATTCTGTTACAGATGATGATTTTTGTGCTACATTCCGCTGCACTGACGGCACTGCTCCACAGCGTGCGGCTCGATGTGCCGTACTTTCATGTGCTCGCAGCCTATGGTATGTCGCTGATTGTCAGTCTGTTTACGATTCTGCCCGGTGGTGGTGGTGCGGTCGAGGCTGCGCTCTCGTTTTCGCTGCATCTCCAGGACGTACCGTTGAAAGAAGCGCTGAGTGCGGCCATTCTCTTCCGCATGCTCAGTTTTTGGTTAATGTTACCCTTTGGAGCTGTTTTTTATCGCATTCTGACGCGCCAATCCAAACCCAAAAAGGAGCACAGTACATGATGAATCTTGGTGTATTGATTGCCATAGCGGCCGCTATCGTATTTTTGGTGGTGGCATTTTATGTGTGGAATGGCGTATTCGACACGATTGCGACGAAAGTGCTGCCGCGCTTTACCATCATGCAAGATCATTTTTTGTCCCGTGTCGGTACGTTGGTCTACCTCGTGCTGGTGGCGAGCCTCCCTGCGACGTTGGCAACACTGACGACTATCAAGCTCATTGCCATGATGCGGAGCGCCTGGAACTTCTAACTCGACGCTACTGCCAGCTGCGGTCGATCCACAGCAGCGTCTCGCTCAAATCAATCGATTGCGCCACTTCTACCAAATAGCCGACGTCTTCGACAGAGTCGAGCTGGATATCAACCCCGGCGGGGAAGGTAGGATTGAGGCGCCAGTACCGTTCCCGCAAGAATTGCTTGCACTGGTAATCGGCCACACCCATCACACCATTGATGAGAATATTGACCAGCGGTCGCGCCCACTGCGCGTACCCCCAGTCCATCGCATCACCTTCGATGTACCGCAACGAACGCCCTGCGCCGAATGAACACAACGCGATGTCGTCCAACTTGGGCGCATCGTGATTTTTGCGTGTATCGATGGCATGTGCCAACGCGGCCACGCTGGGATTGTTGGCGACGACGCCGCCGTCGATATAGCCTTCATAGGTGGGGAAGTACGTCGGCGCCGCGCTTGTGTACATCCCTACTTTGTAGCACGGGACATCCGCGTCGCCGTAGATGCCGCCGATATTGGTAAAGAACTTTGCCTCCCACGAGCGCTTCTCGGGGTCTGCGGATTGATTGTCGAGATCGAAGGTAGGGATGTAGACCGGGGTGGCCAACTCACCCAGCGTTGTGGTACCAAATATTTTGATGAGTTCTGCCTCGAGGCCAGTGCTGTCGTAGTTTGCGCCTATCATGCTCCCCAGGTCAAAGACATTGTCGATCACACTATCGCGGAAAATGACGTCGCCTTTGCTTTCGTACAAGCTACGTAACTCACGCGGGTGCATCCCCTTGGCCAAGCCAAGGGCGATAATCCCACCAGTCGATGTGCCGGCATAGAGGTTGACTTTGCTCAAAAAGGACGGGAATTCCGTCACGATGCGTTCGAGCAGCACCAACGTCAATACGCCGGCGATACCGCCACCATCGAGCGACAAAATACGGAATCCACGCATGTCTATTACCTTTTGCTACGACAATCGCCGCCAACTTCGCCCGCTAGAACCGATGAATTCGTGCGAAGCATCAGGGCCCCAACTCCCCCCGACATATTCGTGGATGGGTGAGCCGAGTGTCTTCCAACCTTCGATGATGGGGTTAATCAGCGACCACGACGTCTCGACCTCGTCGCTCCGTGTAAACAGCGTGGTATCGCCAGTCATGGCATCGAGCAGCAGCCGTTCGTATGCTTCGGGCGACTCTCCGCCAAAGGCATCGACATAATTGAAGTTCATCGTGACCGGCCGGATATCGCCGGCTTGACCGGGGACTTTTGAATTGAAGCGTAGTGCGATGCCCTCGTTTGGTTGGATGCGGATGCTCAGCTCATTGGGTGCGCTACGTGACATCGGTCCATCTTGGAACAACAGCAACGGGGCACTTTTGAACACCACGGTAATCTCGCTGGCACGGACAGGCAGTCGCTTGCCCGTTCTGAGGTAGAAAGGTACTCCAGCCCAGCGCCAACTTTCAATCTCGAAACGCATCGCGAGATACGTCTCGGTCGAGCTGTTGGGCTGCACGCCCGTCTCGTCGAGGTACGCTGGTGCGCTGCCAGGCCCGGCGCTGTAGCGGCCGCGGACGGATATTTTGTTGACGTCTGTCGGCGCGACCGGCCGTACCGCCCGCAACACTTTGACCTTCTCGTCACGCACCGCATCGGCACTAGCACCACCCACAGGTGGCTCCATCGCGGTGAGCGACAGCAACTGCATCATGTGATTTTGGACCATGTCGCGGATTGCACCGGCTTGTTCGTAGTAGCCGCCACGACCTTCGACACCGATCGATTCGGCCACGGTGATTTGCACATGATCGATGTAGCGGCGATTCCAGAGCGGTTCGAAGATGCCGTTCGCAAAGCGCAGAACGAGCAGGTTTTGGACGGTCTCTTTGCCCAAATAGTGATCGATGCGATAGACCTGGCGTTCTTCAAAGACTTCGTGGACAACCTTGTTGAGATGCAAGGCACTCTCGAGGTCATGTCCAAAAGGTTTTTCGACGATGATGCGTGTCCAGCCGTTGTTGGGTGAGTTGGCCAATCCAGCAGCGCCGAGGTTCTTGATGATGTCTTCGTACGATTCAGGCGGTGTAGCCAGGTAGAACAGGCGATTGCCGCTGGTGCCTTGTTCGGCGTCGATTGCATCGAGGCGTTCGGCCAATGCTGTGTACCCCTCGGTGTCTTCGAAGGTCGAGCGGATGTACGAGACGCGACCGATGAATTCCGGCCATGAGCCGCCGTCGAGTCGCGCGCGTGAGTGCTTGCTACCCTCGTCGAACAACAACGTACGGAAGTAGTCGTCGCTCCATTCGCGCCGTGCAAAGCCGAGAATCGTCGTATTGGTATCGAGCAAGCCTTCGCGGCGCAGATTGTAGAGTGCCGGCACGAGCTTGCGGCGTGTCAAATCGCCCGTCGCGCCAAAGATGACAATCGTACAAGGGTCCGAGATGCGCGCAGTGGTATTCCGTAGCATAGGGTGTCGTCTCCTCAGCGCTATGGTGCGTTTGCTATCGGCGTTGGGGGGACGACATTGTCTCCACTTTGATTGTATGGCAATGGAGGGTCTGGCAGAGGCGCTTTGTAGAGCGTCCCACCGTTGACGAAGTAGAGAATCGGTCTGGCTTGGCTCTCGTCGACTGCGACGGAGGTGAGGTTATCCATCGAATATTCACTCTCGCTTGGGATGACGATTTGCTGAATAAACTTTCCACTGCGTTTTTCGATTTGAATAATGCGACCACCATAACTGTCGACCAGGTAGAAGTAGCCCGCATCTCCTTCACCGGTCACCACCATGCGGCTGACGGATCGCAATGGCGGGGTGATGGCTGGCAACAAAATGGTTCGTTCATAACCGCGCTCGCCATCGGCGACTTGGGTAAACACCTTGATGCTACCACTGGGCATAAGTAGATAGATATGCCCATCGATACCCATATCAACGGCGGTATCGATGGACTGCCCACTATCGTTTTGGATCCACGGGGTGGGGAAGTCGCCAAACTGCGTTGACAGGTAGCGCAAGACGTTGCTTTGCGTCACACCCCAGACGTACAGATTGCCTCCAAAGCTTTGTACACGCATGCTCCGTTCGCTGGGATTCCACTCCATGCTGCCCGCTAATATACTATAGTTCCAGGCATTACCATTCCGGAAAAAGTAGATATATGGGCCATTGTTGGCACTCTGCGCAATGGCAATAATACCGTCGATACGCCAGGCGATATCGAAGACTTTGGCCACGGTCACATCACCGATTTGGGTATTGGGTTGGAGCATCGGCGTCGGTGTACCGCCTTGTCGTGGGACGTCGTACAAAATCCCGGCATTGCTGTCGTACAGATAGATCATCTCGAAGTTACTGGCGTTTTCAATCGACATCGTCGGTGGAGGCACCACCACGCTGGTGAAGACGCCGCTCTTGAGGGGGTGTTGGGCGACGACCTGGATATCTTCAAGCAGTGATCGGCGTTGGACGACGCGTTCGGCCTTTTCGATTCTATTGGTCATACTGAAGTAGCGCTGTCGATTGCTGGTCGTCGCCGTAAAGACGCCACTCTGCTGCAAATCTGTCAGCATCGTACGGGCCGCTTCTATTCGTTGTTCGGCGTCATTTTCGTTGACGGCATCGCTTATCGATTGGACCGCCATTTCTGCCGAGACGATGCTGTTTTCGCTGCGTTGCAGGCGATTCTCACGGGCGACATTTGTGCCATAGAAAAACAGCACCGCAATAACAGCACACATCAGCGACAACATCGCCCACGGGAAGGGAAGTTTTTGTTTGCGGTAGGACAACCCTTCGTCACGCGACACGGATTGCATTCTCCGCTGTGTCGGCGTGGGGAATCTGAACCAGCGCTTGCTCATCAGACGTTGGAACACCGTCCCTATGAGCTCGCTATATTTGATTGGCTGGGTCTGATGGGTGCGATAGCGTCCTGGGGTCGCGCGGTAGTCGGTGTCAAGCGGTGTCGAGGGCACTTCGACATCGACCGCCTCGATGACCTGTTGAGGCCGTTCCGTGCGGTTTTTGACGGTATCGACACGTGCCATGCGTTCGACCTGAAGCTCAATGGAATCGCCCAGGTTGAGTGGCGCCGGGTTGGGGATGGGGTCAATCGAATACGGGACTTCGGGGGGCTGCCGGGTCATGCGCTGTTGTTCTTCGCGGACAATTCCACGGTATTTGCTACCCGATTGCAAAAATCTGCGCTCCTGCGAACCTATGAGCAACGTACGCACCCACTGCACCAGCTGTGAGAACCACAATCCAGTATTGTCTGTTGCAACCATGAGCTGCTGTGTAATACTCGAGAAACTACTCGTCGCCTGAACCTGCTCATCCGCCATGATATCCAACATCACTGCGATACCATAGACATCCCCAACAGCGGTGTCGCGTAGCACTGTGTGCATCCCCTCGGCCATCAGCGCCACGTTACCAGATCGCATAATAGGCGCCATGTCATCGCGACCTAGCAAACGAGCCATGTTACTCGTGACGAGAATTACGCCTTCTCGCTGTAACAATGGTGCCCGGTAGAATTCTGGTTCGACCGACAAGCTCCCGCCTAGCAGACCATTGCTGATTGAGGCACTGGTGATCTGTTGTGTCTGGCGCCACAGTGGCCCTGCAGGAATGGAACGCATCTGCCCTTCGGAAAGAATATATGTTTGGGCAGGCAAAATTTGCGCAATATACAGGTCACTCCCCCTGATGACCGCGCAGGTCATCCCAAACGAGATGCGCTGCTGCGGCAAATGGGCGACGTTGTACTCGTATAATCCCTGATTGGCGGCGATGATAGCCCGGCGCAACGAGGCGTGGATGCTAAACGACGCGTTCTCATAAAACAACTTACGAATCGTACGCATCACCATTTGAATGGCGACTCGGTGTTTGTGATGGTCAGTTCCGCCCTCGAGTAATACAAATAACTCACCTTTGCGTGCTTCGTCAGACCGAGGGTCGACTGCCTCACACATCAAGATAAGTTCTTCGCTCGCCGAGTTGTCACTACTGGTTTGCCCAAATTGTACGCTCCGCGTACGTATCCGTGCCATACATCAACCTCCAAGTGAATTATAACACTGATACGTGGTTTGTCTGGCTTTGTGGTGAAGAAAATACAGTGTCCCCCGGGGAGTTTTATGACGATTTGATGACCGTTTGCACCGTGTACGTACAATGCCCACCGGTAACGCGAAAACCGCAAAAGAAAGATGTTTTTCTCATAAAAAAATACATACAGTGTACAGAGAATTGCAATGTTATCGTATAATCTACCCAGCTCCATGCAAGATCGAAATAGTATGAGATTAGAGGGTTATATGCGGCACACGGTAGTGTCTTTGATTGTTCTTACATCGTTCCTCAGTGCCTGTGCGAGCTCATCTGCAACGCAATCTGGCCCTACACCGACACCACGCCCACCTGCTCCCGCAATGGAAAAACAGACCTACACCGTCGAAGTCGGTGATGTCGTCGACGAAATTAAAGTCAGCGGCACCGTCGCTGCCGTCAAACAAGAAGAACTCGCCTTCGAGCAATCGGGCTTTGTCAAAGTGGTCAACATCGAGCGCAACGATGTCATCACCAAAGGAATGGTATTGGCCGAGCTCGATTTGGGCGACTTGCCAAACCAACTACAACAGGCCGATGTGAATTACACCCAGGTCAAGATTCAATATGACCGCAGCGGCACACAGCGTGACCTCGGTCGCCAGCGCGCCGAACTCGATTTGGCCGAAGCCAATGCCAATCTCGACCGACTTATCAACCCCCGCGAGTCAGACATCGCGACGGCCCGTGCCAACCTCGAAGCCGCCCGCGCCAACTTGGCGAGCACCACGGCCAACGCCAACAACGATGTCGAGCGCGCCCAATCCGACCTCAACACCGCCCAGCGTAACTTGCCGCTCATCCAAGAAGCCTATTCACAGGCCTTGTATGACTGGGATGGTGTCAAAAATGACATAAAACACCAACAATATGACCGCCGCCGCCAAGCATACGTCGATGCACAGAATGCACTCGATGCCGGCACGACCGCAATGAACAATGCAAATCAGACATTGATTGCCGCAAAAGCCAATCGCCAGCCGCTCATCGACGGCGCCGCGGCTTCGCTGCAACGCGCCCAGATTGGCTATGATCAGCTGACCAAAACGCCAGACCCTGATGCAATTGCGAGCGCCCAACGCGCCGTTACCCGTGCAGAATTAGCCGTCAAAGAAGCCTCACAGAGCGGCGATCCCGAGCTCGAAAAATCGTTGACATCAGCAAAATTGGCGCTCGAAAACATCCAAAAAGCCATCGCCGCTGGTCAGTTAATTGCACCCTTCGACGGCATTGCCGCCGAAGTATCAACTGGTCCCGGTAAGCAGGTCGAAGCATATCGCCCCGTCATCACCGCCATCAATGACTCCGCCAAAGAAATTTTGGTGCAAAGCGTATCGACCGAAGATTCTGCCCGTATCGGCATCGGAATCCCCGTCAGCATCTTTTTGGCACGCTCACCCGCCATCGAAATCCCAGGCGTAATTGTCAAGTTGCCCACCAAAGCAACCTCATCGGCATCAACCATTAATCCAGACCCCGCATATCACGTCGAGTACACCCTGCCTGCGAACCTCAAGGTCGAGGTCGGTGACTTATCCCAGGTCGTTATTACCCTCAAGCGTCAAAAAGATGCCTTGTGGTTGCCGCCACAGGCAGTCCGTTCGTTCGAAGGACGACGCTTCGTGGTTATCCGTGACGGCGAACGCCAACGGCGCCAAGATGTCAAAATCGGCATCGTGAGCAGCGACCGTGTAGAAATTCTCGATGGACTCAAAGCTGGCGACGTCATAGTAGGCCAGTAGGCCCGCGGAAGGATTGATCCAATGGCAGCGCCACTTATCGATACCCCGCCGGCACGCCCCAAACGTGCACTCGGCAGCACCCCTTTATCATGGCTGACCGGGATGGTCATGGTTGTTGGTCGACGGTTATGGAGTAATCTCTCACTGGTCTTGGCTATCGCGGCGGGGTTCACCGTCGCGGTCGCTATTGTGGTCAGTATCCCCGTATATGCAGAGGCCGTCGGCTACCGCATCCTGCGCGAAGAGCTTTCGTCCCCCATCAACGGCACGCGGCGCCCACCTTTTGCGTTGATGTACCGTTACTTGGGCAGCGTGTCGGGTGCCGTATCGCCAGACAAATTGACCGCAGCGAACGACTACTTCGATACCCAGCTCAGCGATCGACTCGGCCTCAAGATTCTGGGCCAGACACGCTACATTTCGACTGACAAAATTCCGCTCAAGCTCGAAGCGAGTGGGTCTGGTACGCCACTCAGCTGGATTTCGATTGCGTTTGCCGACAAGCTCCAAGATCACATCGATATCATCGACGGGCGCATGCCGGTACCTACTGCGCCGGGCAAGCCGCTCGAAGTACTCCTCTCGTCGGATTTCGCCTTTGGGTTGGGGCTGCAACCGGGCGACACCTATTATGTCTTTGCGCAGCGAGAATTCCCCGAAAAGAGCATGATTCCCGTGTATATCGCCGGCTTGTGGACGCCACGCGACCCTGCCGAAGAATACTGGTTTTATTCCCCTGATGTCCTGCATGAGACGTTGTTTACCACAGCCGAGGCATTCAGCAACCAGTTGCTGGTCGCCAATCCCAAACCGGTGCATGTAGCTGTCTGGTATGTGGTTGCTGATGGCAGCGTGGTGCACTCAAATGATGTGCCGGCGTTTGGTACACGCATCGACCGGACGGTCTCAGAAGCCAATAAACTCCTCAAGGGCATGCGTCTCGACATCTCGCCACTCGATGCGATGTTGCGCCACATCGCCCGTGTCAGACAGTTGACCTCCACCCTGACGATTTTTTCTGTCCCCATCCTCGGCTTGATTGGCTACTTCGTCATTTTGGTGGCAGGGTTGGTGGTGCAACGCCAGAGCAATGAAATCGCCGTGTTGCGCAGTCGTGGTGCATCGCGCTTGCAGGTATTGGGCATCTACTTCATCGAATGGTTGTTGATTGGTATCGCAGCCATCTCGGTGGGTGTGATACTCGGTCAAGTGGCGGCGTTGTTCATGACCTGGACGCGTTCGTTTTTGGACTTCCAGCCGACCGAAGCGCTGCCTATTTCGATGTCGAGCGACGCGTGGGCTCGGGCAATCCAAATTGTGGGGCTGATGCTCGTGGCTGGACTTATTCCTGCCTTTATGACGTCGCGCTTCACCATTGTGTCGTTCAAGAGTGAGCGTGCCCGCGCCGGTGCGAAACCTTTTTGGCAGCGTGCGTACCTCGATTTTCTCATGATGATCCCCATCGGCTACGGCTGGTGGATGCTCAAACAGCAGGGGTCACTGGGAATCATCGACGCCAAGGGCATCAGTGATCCATTCAACAATCCGTTGTTGTTGATTGCGCCGACACTGTTCATCTTTGCGAGTGCATTAATCGCCGTACGGTTTTTTCCTTTATTGATGCGCTTCCTCGAGTTTTTTGCTGGTCGTTTGCCTGGGATCGCCGGCGTTACCGCATTGCGCTATCTCTCACGCACCCCATCGGCATATTCGGGGCCCATTCTGTTGCTGATTATCACGCTCAGTCTGGCGGGGTTTACGGCGTCGATGGCCAAATCACTCGACTCCAACCTCCTCGAAAAAAATCACTACATCGCTGGCGGCGATGCACGCATGTTTGATCTCGGCCAAAACATATCGGCTGCGAGCCCGGGAGCACCTGGCGGCACACAAACATTCGAACAGAGCATCGTGGCGACAGAGGATACGCGGCTGGCCGGACCGAAGTACTTCTTTTTGCCGGTCGAAGACTACACCAACATCCCTCAGGTCAAAGAAGCCACGCGGGTCGGGAATAGCGGAGCCGCAGCGGTCATCAATGGGAACAGCGTCGACATCCACTACTACGGCATCGACCGCTTGCAGTTCCCCAAAGTGGTCTATTGGCGCGCTGATTATTCGGACAAATCACTGGGCGAACTGATGAACATACTGGCCGAAGATCCCAGCGCGGTGTTGGTTGATCGCGCCTGGGCCAAGATGGTTAATCTGCGGCTCGGCGATAATTTTGTCATCAAGATGAACAACTTGGATGCGACGGTCGACGTACCAGTAGTGGTACGTGGCTTCGTCGATTTGTTCCCGACGTCATACCCGTCCGAAAAACCACCCATCATCGGTAATCTCGATTATTCGTTCGACATGCAGGGTGGCCAGTACCCATATGACGTCTGGTTGCGACTCCAAGAAGGCGCGACGATTACCGATTCTGACATCTACATGGGCACCATTACCGTCGGCATGAAGACCTTCATCCGTGAGTTTGCGCCTACCGTCATCATCAAAGAACGGCTACGGCCAGAGCGCCAGGGCTTCTTTGGGTTGTTGTCGGTCGGCTTCGTCGCAGCGGCCTTCTTGTCGATGCTCGGGTTTTTGTTCTATTCGATTCTGGCGTTCCAACGTCGTTTTGTCGAGCTCGGTATGCTCCGCGCCATTGGTTTATCGACGAGCCAGTTGGGCACCTTGCTGGCAATTGAACAGACCTTCATTATCGGAATTGCGATATTGGCTGGTACGTTCATCGGTGTCTCGGCGAGCAATCTGTTCATCCCATTCCTGCAATTGCCGTTGGTCGAACGTGATTTGTTCCCACCATTTGCGGTGCAAATCGCCACCGAGCAGATTTTGATTATTTATGCGGTCTTCGGAGTGGTCCTGGTTGCCACGGTTGCCATCACGGTGGTGCTGTTGCGACGCATGAAGCTCTTCCAAGCTGTCAAACTCGGGGAGGCAATATGACCACGTCGGATGCTATTGTTACCTGTGAAAACCTCATCAAGGTGTATCGCATTGATGACCTCGAGGTGATGGCCCTGCAGGGCCTCGATATGACCATCCGCCGTGGCGAGGTGATGGCCTTGGTCGGGTCTTCGGGCTCGGGCAAAACCACCCTCCTCAACGTCATCGGTGGTCTGGACCGACCAAACGCCGGTAAGCTCATCGTCGCCGGGAATGATTTGCTCAAACTGACCGACGGCTCGCTGGATGCCTATCGCCGCCAGTATGTCGGCTTTATTTGGCAACAGAAAGCCCGCAACCTCATCCCTTATCTCGACGTCGAGCAAAATATTGAATTGCCGATGATAATGAGTGGGGTCCCGGCCCGCGAACGGAGAGAATGGATCGGCGAGCTCATCGACGCCGTCCGTCTGAACCACCGCCGCGGCCACAAGCTGGCGCAGTTGTCGGGCGGTGAACAACAACGTGTCGCCATTGCCATCGCCTTGGCAAACCGCCCTGCGTTGCTGCTCGGTGATGAACCGACCGGTGAGCTCGACTCGCAGACCGCCGAAGTGGTCTTCAACATTTTTCACGAGCTCAATCGACGCTTTGCGCTGACCGTCATCATCGTGTCGCACGACCCCAACATCGCCCACTTCGTCAACCGCGTGGTGTCGATTCGCGATGGCAAGACGAGCAGCGAGACCGTCAAACGTGTCGATGTCGAGGGTGCTTCTGGTCGCTTCGATGAATCGCAACTCGAAGAGTTGCATATGCTCGACTCGGCGGGCCGCCTGCAAATCCCCAAGGAACTGCGCACCCGCTACGGCATCCGCGACCGCCTGGTCATGGAGGAGCAAGCTGAAGGTATCTTCATCAAGCCGCCGGTCAACACCGCTGCCGAGGCAGCCGACGTCGAACGCGAACGCCGTTTGACTGATGCAGATGCGCCACCAGAACTCAAGCCCAGTCGTTTTGATCGCATGATGCGCAACATCAGGAGCCGCATAAAATGACGAAATCTACCACCGCGGTCCGCATCGAAGGCGTTACTCGCGCCTATTCGGTCAACAACGAGCAAGTTTTGGCCCTGCGCGGCATCGATATGACCATCGAACGCGGCACCTTTACCGCCTTTATGGGTCGTTCAGGCTCTGGCAAAACCACCCTGCTCAACATGATCGGCGGACTCGATACACCCACCTCTGGCAATATCTACTTTTTGGGGCAAAACACCGCCAAATTGTCGCAAGACCAGCTGACCGACATTCGCCGCGACAAAATCGGCTTCATCTTCCAAGCGTTTGCCCTCTTGCCTATTTTGTCGGCATGGGAAAACGTCGAGCTCCCGCTCCGCATCGCCGGCGTGCGTTCGTCCAAAGAACGACGCCAACGTGCCCTCGAAGCATTGACGCTGGTCGGCCTCGAACAATGGGCAGACCACCGCCCCTCCGAGATGTCTGGCGGTCAGCAACAGCGCGTCGCCATCGCTCGGGCGCTGGTGTCGCGTCCACCGATCCTCATCGCCGACGAACCGACCGGCGAGTTGGATTCCACCACGGGCAAAAATTTGATGACCCTGATGCGCACCATCGTCAAAAGCGAAGGGGTTACCATGATTATGGCTACCCACGATCAATCCGTGCATCACTACGCCGATATCATCCACCACATGCGCGACGGCCAGGTGTACGAATCCATCCCTGGCTCGTTCGAAGAAGCACCTACCGAGGCATAGGTTTGCCTTGCTTCTTGTACCATCCTCCGCGGGGACTTCGTCCCCGCGGAGTATTCGTAGAATGAAAACGCCATGCACAATACCCCGCAATCGCAGTTAACACCCACACGGAAACACCGTATCAGCCAACCCATTTGGGTATGGGTGGCGCTATATGTCATTGGCTCGCTGTTGGGAGTATGGTTGCAGGCGGTCCCATTCAGCAGCGACATTACCAATCAACGTGTTTTTACCGGATTCGATGGAGTCGAAGTAACCCCCGACGGTCAGACTGTATTTCGGTGGGCAGGTGCACAGTCTACCCTCAGTGGTCCAGCAACACGCTCTGGCTGGACTATTGTCGATGTCTATGCAGCCGCTGCAACCCCGTTTGCACAGCTGCGGCTCACCAGTCAAGATACGTTGCTGACGTCCTTTGCAATGCAGAGCGGTGCCTTCCGCCACTATCGTGCATTGAGTTGGCTGCCACCCACTGGTGGGGATGTGCGGCGCTACACCTTTTCCGTGGCGCCCGTCACACAGAGTGGTGGCCGTGATGTCGGTGTGGCTCTGGCACAGTTGACCATCCGCTCCGCTGCGTTAGGCATCCCAGCGCGACCACCCATCACCTGGCTGGTCGCCATCGTGCTCAGCGGATTTCTGCTGGGTAGCGTCGGTCAGCGGGCTTGCTGGTCACATCTTCGCAGCGCCATCTCCGTGATTGCTGTACTATCGCCGTGGATTGTCGTGTTGACGCATCTCCTGCCGCTCCAACTCGCACTGTTGGCTGCGGGCGGATGTGTGTTGTTGGCGACGATTGGTGTGACTGCGCTGCGCCGCGAGCTGCCACGACTGGCAGCCTTGGAGCGCCGGCTGCGGCATACGTGGCCGGCGCGGTCGGCTTTTCACCAGATGGTGCTCTGGATCCTGCTGGGAATTTTCGCCTTGATCATCATCCGTGTCTGGCCTGCCTATGTGCTCCTTGGGAGCTGGGGGATGGTCGGATTTTTCGCCATACTGATTGTCTATCCGATGGTTTTGTGGATACGCGCCCGTAACGTCACCATCCCGCATTGGGTCGCGATTGCAGGAGCTGCCGCAGCTACGCTAGGCGTGATGGTCGTGTACTGGCGCATCTATCAGCGCCAACTCGATGGTTCGATGATGTCGGATCTGCCCTTTCACATGGACGATGCACGTCGGCTCATCCTCGGCAAGGGACTGGTGCGCTACACCGTCTGGGTCGATGGCCAAGCCGAGGTCACCACGCGCTACGGCAATCGCTGGGTATCGATCCCACATCCGTTGTTCCACTGGTCAATTGGTGCAATTGCCTGGTTCATGGGAGATACCTATTATCATCGAGCGCTGCCGGTCACATTGATGCTCTATCAACTGGCGAGCATGGTCATCCTGGCGTTGGTGATGCAGCGCATGGCCGGTGCACGCGTGCATTGGGCGTGGATTTGGTTGACATCGCTGTTGCTGTGTGTGGTAGCGGCGGTCTATCTGCCCGATGTCAATCCGTTTATCTATCGCGGGCAGGGATCGGTGACAGTATTTCATAATGCAACGACTATTGTAGCCAAACCCGTTACCTGGGCAGCATTGCTATTGGCGTTCGCTCTGCTGCGCCCGCAATCGCGCAAGCGGCTGTGGCTGTTGGTACCACTGGCGGTGCTGGCGATGATTGCTGCAACATTGGCCAAACCCAACGGCCCCCTGGCGATTGTCACGGCCTTGTGGGTCGTGCTTGCCGTGCTCTGGCTGCGCCGCGACCGCATCCCATTGCATGCCGGCTGGCTCATCGGGCCGACCGTGGTCGCGGTTGTGGTGCTGGTCCTGCAATCGACGGTGCGGAGCAATGGCGGCAGCGATTTTGCAATCTCGTGGATGGCTGCGGCCGCGCTCAGTAGCCCGGAGCCCATACTTTCGGTACTACAACTCGTCGCGTTCCCGCTGCTGACGATTCTGCTGACGCCGGTCATCTGGCGCGACCGGCTATCGTTGGGTATTTTGCTTGCGTTTGTGATTGCAGTGCTGCAGTACTTTGTCTTTGTGGAGCCAGCCAACATCAGCGCCAATAACTTCGCGTGGGGCATGAGAATCATCGTGCCGTTGCTGTTTGCCTGCACACTCGGCGTGTTGTTCCGTGAACGACATACCGGGCTGCGGTTGCATCTGTTGGCGCTCGTGCTGACGGCACATCTATTGGCGGGGGTGTTGTATCTCATACAGCTGCTGACAACGTCTTCGTACCTGTAGGTACTACAGCACTACGGAGTAGTACGTCGGTGCGGTATACTGTTGCGGATGCTCTAAGAAATGTGAGAGACCATGAACGATACTATTCCAACGCTGGCCCCTTCGAATCGCGCCGTCCAGGTGCTGACTATAGCTGCCCTCTTCCTGGTTATTGTCGAACCGGCAATCCTCGTTAGTACCCAAATCGTCGCACTGGCTGCGCTGCTCGCTGCGACACTGGCCTGGGTATACACTGCTCCATTGCGTTGGCCTTCCGTGGCCTTCTTGGTCAGCTCTATTCCATTGATGGCGTGGCCGTCCCAACCCTTTGGACAGATTGTCGTCATCGTCACTGCCAGCTTCGTGCTGGTGCGCAGTATGATCCCGACACCAGACGCTGCCAAACTCGGCGGCAAGCGTGAATCAAGCCGCGGCAGATTTCGTTCGCTCGCAATCGCAACTACCGCCGCGTTGGCAGTGGTCTCGTTGTTGGGCAGTATCGGTGGCTTGAGTTGTACGACATTGCCGTTTTGTGGCGAAAACGGAATTATCGCGCAACTGCAAAACAGCCATCGCATCTTTTCGGTCATCGCAGCCGTCTTCACCGCCATCCTGGTGGTGCAGACGTTGCGCAGTTACCCCAGCGCAACAGCACGCATCCTGGCCTACGGCTTGGGATCGCTGGTGTTGGCGCAGATTGTGGTGGGGATGTTTGTCTCTTCGTCGCTCCTCCAAACGGTCATCCATGCAATCCTGAGTTCGTTCAGTATCGTCTGCGCGGCGTTATTGACGGCCATGGCGTATCACCTGCCGTGGACCAAGGTCAGTGTCGACGCACCAGCCAAAACCGATGACGCGGATGACATCGTCGGGCCGTATACGTGGAAGGAAAAAATCAAGGACTACGTCAGCCTCACCAAGCCAGGCGTCATCTCGTTGCTCATTCTGACCACCATTACCAGCATGTACATTACTCCAGCCGGCAAACCCGAGCTCGCGCTGGTGATCTGGACGGCCGTCGGCGGCTGGTTGATGGCCGCTGCCTCACACGCATATAACTGCTACCTCGACCGCGACATCGACGTCCTGATGGGTCGCACCGGTCGCCGCCCTATCCCCAGCGGACGGATCCCCGGCTGGCACGCGCTGGTGTTGGGAACGGTATTGATGATTATCTCCGCAGTGATTCTGGTCTGGTTCGCCAACTGGCTGACCGCAGCACTGGCATTCGCCGGTCTGGTCTATTACGTGCTCATTTACACCATGTGGCTCAAACGCAGTAGTGTCCAAAACATCGTCATCGGCGGCGGCGCCGGCGCATTCCCACCGCTGGTCGGCTGGGCAGCTGCCACCGGCAGTCTGACGTTGCCGTCGTTATTCTTGTTTGCAATTATTTTCTACTGGACCCCGCCGCACTTCTGGGCGCTGGCCATCATCCGCTCCAAAGACTATGCCCGCGCCGGCATCCCCATGCTCCCCGTTATCGCCGGCGACAACGAGACGCGCTGGCAAATTGTGCTGTACACCATCCTCATGTTCATCGTCACCATCATGCCCACACCGCTGCAGATGCTCGGCATGGCGTATCTGATGATGGCGAGCGTCCTCGGGATCGTATTCGGCTACTACGCACTTACTCTGTATCGCCAAGGCACGACGGCCTCGGCGTGGGGATTATACCGCTTTTCATTGCTCTATCTGGCATTGCTGTTTGGTGCCATGGTGGTCGATCGGGCGTACTTCAGCTCGTAGTGCTGTTTTTTAGAGAAAACGACCCTCCCGCAGTGCGGGAGGGTCGTTTGCATCCAGACCACTCAACTCAAGCCGACGGTGTTGCCCTGCTCGTCGATGTCGATGCGCTCGGCACCGGGATGCGTCGGCAAGCCAGGCATCGTGCGCATGTCGCCCGCCAGTGGATAGATATACCCCGCACCGGCTGCCAAACGGACCTCGCGAATGGGGAAGACATAGCCCGTCGGTGCGCCGACTTTGCTGGCGTCATGACTCAACGAATACTGCGTTTTGGCCATACAAATCGGCAACTGCCCATACCCCTGGGCTTCGTAGCTCGCCAGTTGCTTGCGCGCCTCGGGGCTGTATTCGACACTGTCGGCGCCGTAGATGGTCGTCGCTAGTGTTTCTATTTTGCTGGTCAACGACGCCTCGAGGGGGTACAAGTAGCGGAATTCGCCGGGCTGGGTGCAGGCGCGTTCGACCGCCTCGGCCAGGTCCAGTCCACCGGCCCCGCCATCAGCAAAGACGCTACTTTCGACCACAGCAAAGGCTCCGGCGGCCATGGCGCGTTCCTTGACCACGGCGATTTCTTCGGCGTGATCCGTTGGGAATCGATTGAGTGCCACCACCACCGGCCGCCCAAAGCGCGCCGCATTGGCCACCTGCGCCGTCAAATTGCTACAGCCGGCCGCCACGTCGTCGGCATTTGCTTGCAGCAAACCAGGGTCGAGCGGTTTGCCGGCGACGATTTTGTAGCGACCACTGTGTGCTTTGAGGCCACGGATGGTGGCGACGAGCACGACGGCATCGGGGGTCACACCTGAAACGCGAGTTTTGATGTGACAAAATTTCTCGAAGCCTATATCAGCCCCGAAGCCGCTCTCGGTCACCACATAATCGGCGCGACTCAGCGCCACCCGATCGGCCATCACCGACGAATTGCCGTGGGCGATGTTGGCGAACGGGCCGCAGTGCACGAATGCCGGCGAGTTTTCGAGCGTCTGCAACAGATTGGGCTTGAGCGCCTCGCGTAGCAGCACGGTCATCGCGCCGGCGGCTTTGAGGTCTTCGGCGGTCACGGGTGTGCCGTCTTTACGTTGGCCGATGACCATCCGACCCAGTCGTTCGCGCAGATCAAAAATATCACGAGACAGCGACAAAACGGCCATCACCTCGGATGCAACGGTGATGTCAAAGCCTACTTGGCGCGGCGGGCCATCGGCTTTGCTGCCGAGTCCAACCACGATATTGCGCAACACACGATCGCTGATGTCCATCACACGCGGCCAACGAATCGAATACGGGTCGATGGTCAGCGCATTGCCATGATGCAAATGATTGTCGATCATCGCCGCCAGCAGGTTGTGGGCCGCGCCGATGGCGTGGATGTCGCCGGTGAGGTGCAAATTGAACTGCTCCATCGGGATGATTTGGCTGTAGCCACCGCCGGCTGCGCCGCCTTTGATGCCAAATGTCGGTCCCATCGACGGCTGCCGGATGGCAACCACGGCCCGGTGGCCGCGCTGCGTCAGCGCCTGACCGAGACCAATGGTGGTGGTGGTTTTTCCTTCACCCAACGGCGTCGGCGTGATGGCGGTGACGACGACGTAGCGCGCGGTGCGCGCACCATGAATCGCTGCGGTGTCTATTTTCGCCATATGCCGACCGTACGGCTCCAGATACTGCTCTTCTACGCCGGCTGCTGCTGCGATTGCGCCAATGGGTTTGAGCGTGGCCGCCTGGGCTATTTCGAGATCAGAACGCATCGCATCCTCCTGTTTGTGTGGTCATGCCTGCTGGAGCTGGCGGTACCTGCGCACCAACCAGACTCCATACCCGAGCCAAATCCCTGCCCACGCCAAATGCGAGAGCCACATCCACTCGACCGCACTCACCCAGTGTAAGCGCAACGTCTGCGTCCCCGCAGGGATGATAACGCCTTGGAAGACACCGTTGACACTGACCGTCCGCGCCGGCTGCCACTTCTTGCCAACATACACGTCCGCCTGCCAATCCGCCGCTGCCAGCATGCTCTGGATGTACAACGACGTATGCGTCTGCGGTTCAAGCGTCACCGTAATAGTATCGTTTTGATCCAGCACATGTGAAACCATATAGTGTGGTCTCCCATGGTAATCGGGGATGCGCACGTCTTGGCCGTAGGGGGTCGTCGCCAGCGCAGTATGCCAAAACGGTCCCATGCGCTGCTGCACCTGCATCAATTGGGCCGGACCGAACAGCCCCAGTGGCCTGAGATTACCATCGTCGATGCGCTCGCGCGCCAAAACAACTGCCACATTGCTCATCCACAACATGGTCGTATCATAGCTGGGTGCTACCTCGGTGTTGAGTTTGCCATAGTACGACGTCTTGCCCCCCAACCCCTGCAGCGCCTGCGCATATGCAGGCGTAGAGAAATTGGTATAGGTATGCACCGACGCCACGTCATAGAGCCGATTGATATTCGGCGTCAAAAGATAGTTCAGCTCGGGATCGACAATTGCATAGCGTGCACCCGCCGGCACGTCCTGCTGCAGGGCCGCAATCAACGGACTGCTGCGCTGCACTTCGGCCGCGCTTCGCCGTGTCTGCAGGGGGAACGCGGTGGTGAGCACCGTCACCAACAACGCGGCTACAATCCACACCGGCTCTCTGCGCCGCAGCCAGAGCGCCAGCAACAGCACTTCGCCGACTAGGAGTACCAGCTGCCACGAGATAACCTGCAGGTCATACCATGTGGCCACCAACATCCCCGCGCCGATACAGGCAAGTGGGAACACCAAGAGTAGCGCACCCCAACGGGTTGGGATGGTTTTGTTAGGCTGCAACACGGAATGCAACCCGTAGGCGTAGAGCACTGTGAGTGGGAGCGTCGTGTTCCAGTGTGGCGTCCACTGCGACAACATAAAACCAGGCACTCGCTGCATCAGCCAGCCAAACAGCAGCGTCGATCCAGAAAGCAGGACCAGTACACTCGCCGTCAGCGCCCACCACCACACTTTGTACCACTGCTTCCACAACGCAATCGCCACAATCCAGACCGTCACCACATTCAACGCAAAGCCATCGGTGCGAAACGGGTAGGCCACAGCTGTCGCGCTGCCATACAACTCTGGCACAGTGTGTATTGCCAGGTGCAAAAGCACCACCCAGGCGTATTTGAAACGATGAATGTACTGCAAAAAGTACGTGTCTGGCGCATTTATCCGCGCCGATTGCTGATAGGCCCGATACACATCCACATACACCGGAGCCACCAACAGCAAAGCCAACGCAACCATACCCGCCAAAATCAACACACGTTGGATTAGCAGCCGATAGTCGCGTGCACGCAAGAGTGGGAGTGCTACCAATACAACCACACCAGCCAACATCCACAGCATATATACTATCGCCTGCGGGTAGCCCATCAGCAACAGACTATACCCGCCCATCAGCAAAGTAACCGCGGCGACAAGGTCTCCCTTTTTGAAGACGCGGACGATGCCCCAGAGCAACGCGCTGCTCCAACAGACCGTGGCCACATGCATAGGGTAGGTCTGCCAGTAGCTGACGAACGGACTCAGCGCGGTCAACAGCGCCGCCCCCAAACCCGCCAGCGGCAGCAACTCCCATTCGCGGCAGAGCATCAACACAAACAGACCTGCGCAGCCTGTCAGCGTGCAGGTCAACAACGTCAGAATCACAACCGGGTCGGTGCTCAATTGGTATATCAGCCAGGTATAGATGTTGGCTGGCGTATTCCCAGTGATGTGTTTGGCTGCACGCCCAAATTCCGTCGCCGTATTGCGCGTCACCAGCATGCCCGTGTGCGGGCTGTGCAGTTGGTTGTACACTTCGGGGACGAATTCACTGTCGTAGTCGGCAAACTTCATCAGCCCGCACGGGTCGAGTTGTACTCCCGGCTGCGTCAGACCGAGCACCGTCGACCGGCAACTGGGTGCCAACACCTGCCCCAACCCCCAATAGGGGAGGAAATACAGCGCCACACAGCCCAGATAGACCAATACGGCAGTACGAAAACGCAGATTCTGCATCCCAACACCCTTCCCGGGCGACACGCCCACCACTGCTAGACGCCGTCGCCATCACGACCATCGGCCGTGCGCCAGGCGTGTGCCATCCGCGGCGTATTGAACGCCCAGCCCAGCCGTCCGTGGCGATCCAACAAAATACAGCCAGCGGTCCCTTTGCCGCGGTCGGCCAGACGTTGGATGGCGCGGTCGGCTGCAATTTGGGGATGGCAGTCGTCTGCAAGGTAGTCGACGGCGGTTTTGGCCAACAGAATGCGCATAATCGACTCGCCCCAGCCGGTTGTCGAGCACCCACCGAGTTCATTCATCGCGTACAAGCCACCACCCAGCAGCGGTGCATCGCCGACGCGGCCGACCATTTTGTGGCCGGTCCCACCGGTCGATGTACCGGCGACCACCCAGCCATTACTGTCGATGGCGACGCAACCGACGGTGTCGCCGGGGCGATCCATGTCGGGCGCCGGCCAACCGCCGACGGTGATAGAGGCGTTTTTTTCACCGGGAGGGGGCGTGGCGCCGTTGTCCTTCGTTTCGTCATAGGTCCTAATCAGATTCTGGTAGATGGCAAATTCGCGGTCGACAATCAAATCCTCGGGATCACACAGCTTGATGCCGCGCTTGACGGCAAACTGCTCTGCTCCTTCAGCGACCAACATTCCCGCTGGGGAGTTGAGCACGTGGCGCGCTAACGAGATCGGATTGCGCACGCGGCGCACACCAGCCACCGACCCGTACAACAGCTGATCGCCGTCCATCACCGCAGCATCGAGCTCGACGAAGCCGCCGCGATTGAGCACCGAACCGACGCCGGCGTCGTAGGTAGGATCGTCTTCGAGGATGCGAACTGCCGCTTCGACGGCGTCCATGGCACTCCCTCCGGCCGCCAACACATCCCAACCGGCGTTGCGGGCATTGCGGCAACCGTTGCGGTGCGGGGCGACTTCGTTGTCGGGGATTGCCCAGGCTCCGCCGTGCACGATGATTGCAATCGACATTGTTGCGTCCTTGTTATACTGAATGAAATGGCTGATTTCCATTATAGCGACGAATCCGTGCAGCGGCGGTTGCTGATTTTGGCCACTACACGGAGAATCCGCAATGACTGTTCCCTTCAGCCAACAGACCCAGCGCCAGCAACTCGACGTGCTCCGGCCGATTGCACAGCATGCCTGTGCGCAGTTCGGCATCGTGCCGGTTTCGCTCCGCGTGGTCAATCATGGCTTCAATACAACCTACGCTGCTACCACCGCATCCGGCGCACGCTACGCGTTGCGTTTGGGCACCAATTCCCTGCGCGACGCAGCCGGTCTGGCAGCCGAACTGCAATGGATCGATGCCCTGGCAACCGATGGACGCATCAACGTCGCTCCTCCGCACAAAACCGCCACCGGCCAATGGGCCATCGTATTACCCGTCGCAGCGCTCCACAGAGCCATTCCTGCCACACTGTCGCATTGGCTCCCCGGTCGCCTCGTCGGTGGGCGCCCGAGTACCGCACAATTGCGTGCGCTTGGCCAGACCATGGCACAGTTGCATCGGCACAGCGCACACTGGTCGCCGCAGGGCAATGCAGCGTTCCCGCCCGTCAATACGTTGTGGATGAACAGCACCGAATCCATCAGCAGCAGCACGCATCCGAGTGTGACACCGCGGCTCCGGGATATGGTTGCTCAGGCAATCGGCCAGATGACGGCCGTCTATGCACAACTCGATCAGCAGTTCGCGGTACAACCGATCCATGCTGATTTGCACGGCTACAACCTGATGTGGCACGCGGGTCAGTTGAGTGTCTTCGATTTCGACGATGCAGGGCTGGGTTGGCCCATCCAAGACCTGGCCATCGCGTCATATTATGTGCGCGACATTCCAGGTGCCGAACAACACATCCGGGCGGGGTATACGCAGGTCGGGTCAGTTCCGGCGGTCAGTGATGCAGTCTTCGAGACACTGCTGATGGCGCGCGGGGTTTTGTTGTTTAACGATGTGTTGGTCATCGAGTCGGCCGGCGAACGCGCGTTTATCCCCGAGTACTGCCGGCGGGTGGAACTGCGGCTGGAGCATTTTCTCACCAGCGGTACATTTGCCTTGCTCCAGTAATCGGGGTATAGAAAAGCCCCTCCCCTTCGTTTGTGAGAAGGAGAGGGGCATTTTCTCTATTACGTCAGCGACCCAGCAACGGCCGGGCGTGCGCTGAATCTTGAAGCTCTTGGTTCACTTCGCCATAGATCAGCATCGTCCCGATGTGGGCGTACGCCAAGGCACTGCACATGACCCACAACAGCACCAGCGTCCCCGCGATGCCCACCAATGAATCGAGCCGCAACACCAACGGCACCAGCCCCAGACAGAGCAGGGGTGCGATGTACAACGGCAGACTCTGGATGCGTGCTTTGGCATAGTAGCGCCATGCATATGGGCGCACCACCTCGCGCAGGGGGAATCCGGTCAGCGCCCGATCGGGACCGCCATCATCCACATAGACGAGTCGACCCACTGCCGAGATGCCGCTGAGAAAGACAAACAGCCACCAGGCGATCAGTGCTCCACCGATGACACCCAATGTCGCGAATTGGCCCTCTTCGGACCGCGCCATCAGCAGGGTCAAGCCGCCACAAAAAAAGAGCAACCCCATGACCATCAGCGGCATGACATAGTAGACAAAATCGACCAACACGGCGAACAAGCCCATCAACCAGCGCGTCGTCCAATCGTAGAACGGCGGCAACGGCGAGGCATAGCCCTTGCGCGTATTGTCCATGTGTTCGACCACCAACCCTGCTGCCAACGGATGGCCAAACAAGGTCAGGCTGAACAGGCCAGCCAATCCGATGGCGTGCCACCAGCGTTTGTCTGCATGAATGGTCCGGACTGCACGACGAAGCATGCTGCCTACCTTCTAGATCCCCAACATATCGTCGTCGCTGGTCGCAGCCTTGGTAGCGACTTGGGCTTGTTGATAGCGGGCCCACAACTGTGCTTCTTGGGCGGCAGCTGCTTCGCGGGCAGTTTTGACCAGCTGACCCACAAAGCTGGCTGGATCATCCAGTTTGCCGATACGGCGTAACCACAAATACCCAATAATGCTCCCGCCGAGCAGTCCGAATAACAGTCCAATGATGAATCGTCGCATGATACACTCTCTCACTCAAAAAAACCGCACCGCCGCAGACGCGACGGCGCGGAATGGAATTTACGACTTGGCGGCGATTTCTGCTTGGGCACGGGCAATGAAGTCATCGACCGCAATGGCGCCCAGGTCTTCGCCGGTACGGGTACGCACCGCAATGGCACCGGCTGCTGCTTCGCGGTCACCCACGATGAGCATGTACGGTATTTTTTGCATTTGCGCATCGCGGATCTTGGCTTGCATGCGGTCGCGGCCCATATTGACCTCGACGCGCATCCCCAAGGCGACCATTTTGGCTTGTACTGCCAGTGCGAATTCGCTGTGCTTTTCGTCCGAAATAGGGATGATGACGGCCTGCGTCGGTGCCAACCACATTGGGAATGCACCGGCGAAGTGTTCGATCATGACTGCCATGAAGCGCTCGGTCGAGCCGGTCACGGCGCGGTGAATCAACACCGGCGTGTGCATCTGGCTGTCTTCGCCGACATACTCGACACCCAAGCGCGCCGGCTGGATGAAGTCGATCTGGATGGTCGACAACTGCCATTCGCGGCCAAGCACGTCCTTGGCCAAAAAGTCGGCTTTTGGACCATAAAACGCTGCCTCTCCCTCGACCGCCTCGTAGGCGACGCCGTTGGCATCGAGTGCGTTCTTGAGGGCGGTGGTCGCAAGCTCCCACTTGTCGTCGTCGTTGACGAATTTGCCTTCGCTGCCGCGCAACGACAAACGCACGCGGTAGTCCGACAAGGTATAGGTCGTCAGCACTTCTTTGATGAGCATCAAACAGCGACTGAATTCTGCTTGGATTTGGTCCGGCGTGCAGAACACGTGGCAGTCGTCTTGGGTCAACGAACGCACGCGCGTCAAGCCGCTCAGCGCACCGCTGTCTTCGTAGCGGTACAACGTGGCGAACTCGGCGAAGCGCATAGGCAGTTCACGGTACGAATGGCGGCCCATTTCTTTGAAGAGCGTCATGTGTGACGGGCAGTTCATCGGTTTGAGGCGGAAGATAGCATCGCCGTCGACCATCGGTGGGAACATCGAATCGCGGTAGTTTTCGTAGTGACCCGACTTGTGATACAGCGTCTCTTTGACCAGATGGCCGGTCCAGACGTGCTGGTAGCCGTGGCGCGTCTGCGCCTCACGCACGTAGGACTCCATCAAGTAGCGAATCATTTCGCCCTTGGGGGTGAACAACGGCAAGCCGGCGCCGACGTCTTCGGAGAA
>CANJHS010000035.1 GCA_947474225.1 Roseiflexaceae bacterium
CCTGGAGGCAAGAATATCCCACAGCAGTATGGTTGGTCACACTGGGACCCTGGCAATCGCATGCTACGGTCAAGGATGTACCTTGGATTGGCATGATGGCCGGCTTTCAGCTATTCGCAATACAAGACCGGCAATCATGGGTGATGGGGTAGATACCTGTTTGCCACTCGATACATTTTTGATGGTCATCTTTGGACGTAAATCCTTTGCCGAGATTCGGCAGTGGCACCACGAGGTACGTGCGACAGTCGAAGCAGAGCAGTTGCTGGGAATATTATTTCCGAAACAACCGTCCTGGTTCCAATGGTTGAATTGAGAGCAGCATGAAACAGATACACTCCGAACAAATAGACCTTGCAGACGGTGCAGTCCTTCGTTGGGCAACCCCGGCTGATGCTGCAAGCTATGCTGCTCTTGCGACGCATGCGTTTGTGATTGGACCAGAAGCTCATCCAAATCCAAATGTCGTCACCTACGCGCATGATTTAACCAGTGACCTTCATCCGTTGTGCCACAGCAGTGATGTCGCAGTGGTCAGTCAGCATGACCACATTGTCGCTGCAGCAGCACTCATGTCGCAGCCAATACGATATGGTGGAGTCATCGTGCCGACTGGTCGTCCAGAGCTCGTCTGTAGTCACCGATCCGTGCGCCAGAAGGGGTATGTGCGTGCCATTATGGAGCGACTCCATGCAAAAAGCGAAGCACGCGGTGATTTGCTCCAGGTCATAACGGGGATTCCACATTACTACCATCAGTTCGGCTATGCCTGGAGCATTGACTACAATGGCTATGCTCGAATCGAAACAAACGCACTCCCGCCGCTCAGTGAAACGCATCCACAGGTTATGCTTCGACCCTTTGAACGGTACGAATACAAACGATTCAACGAAATGTATGAGCGTGAATTAGCGTCACGAGGTTTGCTCGTCACCACACCCTACCCTGAGGAATTGTTTATCCATGGTATTGAAAGTACCGTCTCGACCGAAGGATTTCGCCCATACGGAATCTATGATGAATCCAATGCGTGTGTCGGTTTCTGCATATTGACGATGCGTATCTGGGAAGGCTTCAATGCCGTGATGGCGCTTGGGTTTACCGAGCCTGCGAGTGCATTTACCCATCTGATACCTACCCTCCATGCCATCCATGCCGTCAACCAGACGTTGCCCAAACCAGTATCTATCCACCCTGACTATCACGCCATTGATATACTCAATGACGGGGAACACCCAATTAGCAAAACACTTTCTGCATTAGGGATTCCACAAACAACGATTGCCCCATATACCTGG
The DNA here is from genome assembly GCA_947474225.1 of Roseiflexaceae bacterium. Classification (GTDB taxonomy): domain Bacteria; phylum Chloroflexota; class Chloroflexia; order Chloroflexales; family Roseiflexaceae; genus UBA965. The sequence goes on from CANJHS010000035.1 coordinate 1,299, forward strand.
TACGTCCGCATTTCAGATATTCCGCGCTTGCTGATGCATCTACATACCGTACTTGAATCACGCATCGCTGCCAGCATGTTGCGTGGCTATAGCGGCACTATCTGCATCACCTTTTATCGTAACGGCATTACGATGCTGTGGGAACGTGGTGTGCTGTTGGCAGTCACCACACGTGATAGTGCATCCTATGGAGATACTCCACATGCAGGCTATCCTCCGGAGGCGTTCACACAACAATTCTGTGGATGGCGTTCCCATGCAGAATTACGTGCGTGGTACCCAGATGTTTGGGCGACGCCTGCTACCACAGTACTTCTCGACATCCTTTTTCCCAAAAGCCCTTCACAACTCCTCTATATGAACTAATAAGGACACTTCATGCATCCTGCAGACCAACACTATCAAGAGACATTGGCAGAAGGATTTATCTTGCGCTGGGGTACAGCTGCCGACCTGCCTTCACTGGATCAACTGTATGGCACGGTATTCGGCGATGAGCTAGAATCCGGCTTCAATCAGTATGTTGTCGCGAACACGCACGGACTTTTGAGTGGCAAACACCCACACTGCTCCCCCGAAGATTTCGCCGTTGTTTCCGATGCGACAGGGCGAATCGTCGCTGCTACCGTCCTGATGCGGATGAACATCGAATATGCAGGCACGTACCTGCAAGGAGGCCGCCCTGAAATGGTTGCGTCCTATCCCGAAGTACGCAATCGCGGATTCATTCGCGGCATATTTCGTCTGATTCATGCGCGGAGTGAACAACGCGGAGACCTGTTTCAAGGTATCACCGGCATCCCGTACTATTACAAACAATTTGGCTATGATTATGCATTAACCCTCGGAGGGAGCGTGTCACTGCCGGCAACTGTAATTCCTGCAGCGTCTTTAGTAGAAGAACCATTCAGCATCCGACCTGCTCAATACGATGACATCATGCAGCTACAAATGCTCTTTGAACGTGAGCGATCTCGCATGTATGAGCGACTTCCGATGCTGGCGACGTCTCGCATCGATGCCACGTACTGGCGTTGGGCAATCAACGGGAGCACGTCGCACGAACCCTTGAAACCATATACCTGGCAACCATATATGATAACCGACCGAGCAGGTGAAGTCGTGGGGTCGATCGGATTGGCACGCATACGGGCAATAGAAGACATGGCGATCCACTTTTGTAACACTGAACCCCATGTCAGACTCGCTGATGTGTATCCTTCGCTTTTACGTGCAATATATGCGACATCACAAACAATACCGACCTGGGATTCACTCACCAAGCCATGCTCCGGAGTGCGTTTGCTCCTCGGAGTAGGTCATCCGTTTTATGCACTTGTTTCGCACCTTCCACATGTCGTTTACCAGCCGTACGGCTGGTACCTGCGCGTGGCAGATTTGCCATCGTTTATTGGCAAGATAGCATCAGTACTCGAAAAGCGACTGTCGCAGAGTGTGTATGCAGGATATACCGGCATGCTTCTCTTCGATTTTTATCGCGGCGGGCTTCAGTTTCGTATCGATAAAGGCCGCATCAGCGCACAACAGTGGGCAGGAACCCCAGGTGCGACTGCATCATATCCACCGAATGTCTTTCTCCAGCAACTTTTTGGACTCCATTCGTTGTCAGAACTCAAGCAATCGCATATGGATGTGCGAGCGAATGGCGAAACTGCACAGATTCTCGATATTCTCTTCCCAAAGCAAGCATCGTGGTTGCTCCCACTCGATTAACTACCCGAACCACACCGATTGCGTCTGGGTTGTCTTCGTCGTTGCACGTCCGTACAATGACAGCACAATGGCAAACACCCCGATTCGTCCCCAAAGCATTACAATGCTCAATATAGCGAGGCTCGCGGGGTGTAACTGTGCAAAGGGGAACACGACCACATTGCTTGTTGCGTAGGCAGTTGTTGCCATCATCACCGCCTTCGCCACGCTCATATGATCCAAAATCATCAAACCAGCGGTACACACCATGACAACTGCTACACCCAATCCGACGATATAGGCAGCTCGTTGGACAACCACTGGGGGAATGCGTTGCCCCATCAGCATGACTGCAGTATCACCACGAAATGCACGATAGACACCTGAGACAAACACCACGAACGTCGTCGGTGTGACACCACCCCCCATTGCTCCAGGGGCACATCCCAAGAACATGCCAATTAACAGCAATGCACGAGTGACCATCGACAAACTCATGATGTCGTCATTCCCCAAAAACCCGCTGGTGCGCCAAGACAACGCCTCAAACAATGCCACAAACCCTTTTTCAAATTGATTGAACCCCACGTGACTCACATGCCAGAGTGGGTTCAGTACAATTGCACCTGCACTCCCTACAATGAGTGCCAGGGTAACCGCAATATTCACTGAAGTCTGTGGCATACGTCGATTGCGGGTGACCACATCGACCAAAACCGGTAATCCAAGAGACCCAATTAACATCGTAATGGCAAGCACCGCAGAGATGGGAATATCAAGATGTAGGTTGGGAGAAGCGCCCGCAGCCGTGAATCCAACATTTGCAAACGCGTTGCTTGCATACCAAAACGCTCCTGCCCAACGCACCCACGGATCCGGAATCTGTTCTCCCCAACGCACTGCCAGCAACACCGTCACCCACAATTCAATCACAAAAGCACCTGCAAGCAGTCGCCAACCCGAGACGCGCCGGCTACGAAAGACACGCACACCAAACTGTTGCAAGATCGTCAAGACAACACTCATAAACCCCACGCCACCGAGATGGATAAGAACGCTGAGCATCGCATACCCGATGGGAGTACATACCTGAGTAATGTCAATCGACGATGATCCGGTTGCGGTCATGGCTGACATCGCAATGAACCAGGCATCAACAAAGCGAATAGGGCTGTGTGTTAACCCAAGCGGCAACCAAAAAGCGAAAGCCCCTATCAGTACGATAACAATGAACGAGCCACACACAAGTGTGGCTCGTTGCACGAGGAGTTGCTGGATGGTAGGAATAGCGAGTCGAGTCAAGATACCCCGAGCAAAACGCGAGATCGACTGACTCATCACATACCTCTATGCACGCTGTTCGATAGGCATGTATTTGACGTCCATCGGTCCAATATATTCGGATTCCGGGCGGTAAATACGATTATCACTGTACTGTTCATAGACATGTGCTGTCCAGCCCGAGACGCGGCTGATGGCAAATATTGGTGTGAACAAGTCCATTGGAATACCCAATGAGTAATACACTGACGCAGAATAGAAGTCTACATTTACCGGCAGATGTTTGGAATCTTGCACCGTCTTGCGAATAATTTCCGAGATTTCGTACCACTTTTTGGGACCAATATTCTCGGCGTGTTCACGAGACAAACGCTGCAACCACGCTGCGCGAGGATCATCAGCCTTGTATACCCGATGCCCGAAGCCCATGATTTTCTTCTTGGCGTTGATTAAACCTTTGACAAATTGTTCCGCACGTTCCGGATTGCCGATTTCGAGCAACATACGCATCACTTGCTCGTTTGCACCGCCATGCAACGGTCCTTTGAGTGTCCCGATTGCGGATACGATTGCTGAATGGAGGTCGGACATGGAGGATGCCGTTACCCGAGCTGCGAATGTCGATGCATTGAGACCGTGGTCTGCATGCAAAATCAAACAGGTATCCAACACTTTTGCAGAGTGAGGATCTGGTTCTTTACCGGTCATCATATAGAGAAAGTTGGCAGCATGTGACAAATCATTCCGTGGCAAAATGGGCCACTGATTGTTGCGAATACGTTCCCACGCGGCAATGACGGTCGGCATCGATGCGGTCAGGCGCACAGACTTGTGCACGTTTGCCTCGAGCGAATTATCCAAGTCATCCGGATCGTAGGGAGATAACGCAGATATCGCAGTCCGCAGAACTTCCATTGGAGGAGTCTTTTTTGGCATCGACATCATCAACGACAAGACTTCGTACGGAATTTGGCGGTTGTTGATGAAATTTTGCGTATAGGTTTGAAGCTGTTCTTTATTTGGGAGAGACCCATACCACAGGAGTGACGCTGTCTCTTCGAAAGTCGAGTGTGCTGCGAGCTCGTCGATGTCGATGCCACGATAAAACAGGCGACCGTTGATACCATCGATTTGGCTAATTGCAGTAGATGCCGCAATCACTCCCTCGAGACCGTTATTCATCAGAACACTCCTTTGTACTCGTATGCAGGTAACCATATGGGAAGCCAAACAAAGCGATTCATCTCGCCAGACCCAGAGGGAATCGGCACGTTTCCCCTGCCGCTGAACCGCTTTCACTTCCCTTTGATATTTATCACGTTCGCCCGCAATTATACTCCATAACAGCGCGCTGTGTCGGCTCCTATATATGTGGTCGCAGCGATTGAATATACGAAACAAGCTCCGCCCTCCGTTGTGCCACAGGCGTTTTGTCGATAATATTTATCAGCGCGCTTGCGACGATTGCGCCATCAGCGCATTGTGCAACGGTACGCACATGGTTCGGGGTGCTGATACCAAAACCCACAACCAAGGGAAGAGTCGTATATTTCCGGGCTCGCTGGATAAACCCAGACAATCCTTCCCAGAGTTCGCTGCGCGCTCCAGTCACACCCGTCAGTGAGACACAATAGACGAACCCACTCGCCACTGACACGATTTTCTTTATGCGTTCCTCAGGAGTCGTCGGGGCAAGAAACATGATAAAGTCAATGCCGTAGGTCCGCAAGACATCCTGGAACGGACCTGCTTCTTCGGGTGGCAAATCCGGCACAATGACACCACTTGCCCCTGCTGCGGCTGCGTCACGCGCAAAACGTTCGAGCCCATACTGAAGAAAAGGATTGTAATAACCCATCATCACCAGCGGAACGTGCACTCCTTGGTCACGCAAGGCTGCTACTGATGCAATTGCATAGCCGAGATTGACTCCGTTTTGGAGCGCCACTTCAGAAGCACGTTGAATCGTTGCACCATCGGCAAGCGGGTCAGAAAAAGGGACACCAATCTCGAACAAATCTGCACCGGCGTCTTGCAACGCAAGGGCATACTCTTCGAGCGAATGTAATTCGGGATACCCTACCATCAGATACGGCATGAGTGCGCCCCGCTGCTCTGCCTTTAATCGTGCAAACGTCTCGGCAATGGTCGACACACTGTACCTCTTCTGCGCACTAGAGCGAAACGGCGCGTGCCAATAATGCACGTGCATTCCAGAAGTATTCAATTCCTGATCCAACCGTCCACACGAGGGCAAGTCCTGCAGGAATCAACCACCAGGTCGACAACCACACAAACCACCATGGCGAACCGACAATCTGCGGCAATGCGTAGAATACCAAAATCCAGATAATCGCCATTACTGTGAACGTCAATTTCTGCTTGCCCCAAGACCGTGCGGGAATGACCACACCTTGCGAGGCTGCATACGACCGTAAGCCGGACACGGCGAATTCCCTCACAATAATCACGAGGGCATACCACGAAGGTAGCATGGCTAACTCGACCATAGGGATAAGCGCACCGGCGACAAATATTTTGTCCGAGATTGTATCAAGGAAAATACCCAACGGTGACACAACGCCTAACCGACGGGCTAAATTACCATCGATGATATCGCTAATAGCCATTGCCAACAACAATACAGCTGCATAGAGCAGTGACCATCCGTCACCTTGCAAAATCCAGTACACCATGATTGGTGTTGTTAAGACACGGAACACCCCGAGGAGATTAGGGATTTGGCGCATGAGTATCTGCCCTCATAAACAATTATTTTATTATAGCACCCTCGTTAATGACCCGAATGGTTGAGATGATCAAGCGATCTCCACCAAGTACACCACCGTCCTTTGACTCAACCGGCAGGCGTTTCCCCGTATCATCATAGACACCCAAAATAATTGCATAATTCCCAGGCGTTACTCCTGGCGGGATAATGATCGATCGTTCGTCGTGGACTGGGTCATCGACGAGCCACGTCTTGGTCAATCCTGCATCGCCATAGCCCATTAGCGGAGGTCCGTCATTTTGGGCATATGGCGGTTCATTACAGCGCTGACAGAGGTGGACAAACATCCGATAATTCTGCGTTGGTGGGGTCAGGGCTTGCCAGTAGAACTCAATAGGAACACTCCCATTTGGTTGGTAAAAAATTCCGAGCGGCTTGATTGTGATTCCACGCAGCTTCAATTCACCACCAAATGTGGCATCGATGAGTTTTTCGGGCTGGGGAACGTCCGTCGTTCCCGCGACACTCGGGAAGCTCTGACACAGCAACGCAACTCCATAGCGATCGAGCCCACCACACGGCCATGTTTTCTGAGGAAATTGAAAGTACAAGCCGACCCACCCATACGGACTCGTTGCATCAATGGGTGGATCGATTTGTGCTGCGTGATCAGGCGCAATAATCAACAATGCACGATGTTTCCCAGCGGCTGCTGCTTTGAATTGCATGTCAAACGAACGTCTTTGATATTCGCGTTGGGCAATCAAATCAGTCGAAGAACCACGATAGCCTTCACTAAAGACAGTAAACATAACCGGCATCGGCAACGGATCTGGTGTGACTCTCCGGTAGTAGCGATACAGCGGGAGTGCATATGGTGGATGGAGGACAACCATGTCGTTGCGCGTTACTCGATGAGCGAGTTCTTGCATCACGACACGCCATTCTTCTTTTACAGGTGCCCCCGAAAATATTCCTCGCGTCGGCTCATAGAGACTGATCAGGTTCACGATAATTGCGAACAAGAACAACATGCGGCCCGTGCGGACGATAGAGAATACTCGTTTGCCCAATTGCACATTGTGCATCGACCAGCTTGCACCATTGAGTATCAAAATAAACCATGCAGGAGCGGAAAACAGCGCATACCGTGCATCAAATGATGATGTTGTTCCATAACTCAGTACGACCACCATTACCGGTACATACGCTAAAAGCAAGAGCTGCAGCGATGCCGCATTCCCTTTCCGAGCTGCATCGATAGCTTTTTTGGAACCAACACAGAGCAGAACAACTATCGGCACGAGCCAAACCCACACAGGAGCCCAAAGCATCTGATCGCTCCAGCGGCGATCCAACAAAAACCGAGCGACGAGATCGAGCAAAGAACCAAAGGGAAGTACCGTGGTCGCACCGAGCACTTCTTTCGCTCGAATCGAAAGCGCGATGCCTACCACAGATACTAATCCTGCACCAAACGCAGCCAATGCATACCATGTACGCCGGCGGCCGGTATGTTGCAAAGCAGGTGTTATGAGTAAGACTGCCATCATGACAAAACCCAGTCGATGCACAAGTGGGAGCAAAATCAGCAGTACCCACCAGCGTTTCTGCCGCCAATGCGACATCGTCAACGCCACAGCGACACACAACAGCATGCTGTATACTTTTGCGTCTTGTGCATGCCATAGCAACATGGGCGCAGTCGACATGAGCACCAGCAAAAACCCCTTCTGCGGTTGACGTGGCACAAACAATGTAAGTAGCGCAATGGCCAGCGCACCAAAAAGTGCAGACGGTATACGTAACCAGTATTCACTGTCACCGAAGATGTCGACCCATCCCTTCAGGATGAGGTGGTACAAAGGGTAGGCTGCGTCTGGGCTGATGAGCTCTTGGGCCAAGATACGATATGATTTACCCGTTACTTCTGCCCACGTAGCGCCTTCATCGAGCCAGAGACTTTGTACGTCTAGATGCCAAATTCGTGACAGGAACGAGATACCAAACGCAAACAAAAACCAACGGACGAGTGCGGGCGAACGACTCCATACAACCTCAGCGCCAGTACGGCTATCTTCGAAGTAACTTTGTAGTGCGGGGAACGTGCGTGTCTGTAGAGTTGTACGGATTCGTCCGTACAAACGCTCGAGCCAGAGCACAAATGCAATATCGTTCATTTCGATCGTACCTTTGCATACAAATCGACGAGGGTCTGCGTCATTGCCGGCCATGTTAATCCGGCGAGTACACGCTGTCGTGCTGCAACGCCCAGGCGCACCCGCAAATCATTGTCGCGTAACAAATCAAGGCACGCACTACTCAGCGCATCACTATCTGTGGGAGGAACGAGGAGTGCATCAATGTGATCCGTCAACACGTCCGGGATGCCCGCAATAGCGCTAGCAACCACAGCACGGCCAGCAGACATACCTTCGAGCAGAGTGTTAGGCAAGCCGTCCACGTTGCCAGAGGCGTCAAGGACCGAAGGTACACAATAGATGTCCGCACTCGCGATGAGTCGGGCAACATCGGTACGGTCGAGTTGGCCCGGCATGATAAGTGCATCAGCTACTCCTAGTATATCTGCTTGTTGCTGATATTCCGTACGCAGATCCCCATACCCAGCCAGAATGAGACGTGCAGTAGGGTACTCGTGTCGAATCGCGACGAGCGAACGAATCAGGATATCAAAGCCTTTTTTGTGGACAAACCGGCCGACCGCAACCAACAATGGTGCGGCTTCAGGCATACCAAAATGTGCGAAAACCCATTTCCTATCGGCATATTCAGGAGAAAATGCTTCCACCGTGACACCATACGGCAACACAATGGTTTTCGTTGGCAGTGCTCCCAACGCGAGCGCACGTCGGTGGAGATCACCGCTGCACGCAGTCGCAGCTGCTGCAGATCGAAAGATCAGCCGAGCTATCCACCCAAACATGCGATTACGTTCGGCCATCGAGACATCGGACCCATGCATGCTTATGACCAGTGGGATACCAAAAAGTTTTGACGCAATCAATGCCGGCAGTCCGTTCGGCAATACCCAATGCGCATGAATAATGTCGGGGCGTTCCTGTACGATTGCTCGTATCAGCGTAAATAACGAAGCGATGAGACCAAATGGCAGTGCAAAAAGTGTGTTTCGTCGAACACCCACATCCGCATGCAATGATTCCGCGTATCCCCAGACAGCGAGCGATGGATGCGGTGCATACTTGTACACAATCAATTCGACGCCACGTTCAACCGGAGGATGATCGAATTGCCTATGCGAGGGCAAAATGAGCCGGACTGAACAACCATGTGCCGCTACACCAGCCGCTATTTCGCCGATAAAGGGAGCAGTGGCATCACCGACAAATTTTGGGTATGAAGTCGCAATCATCAAGACACGCACGTTGTACCTCACCGTATGGCTGGAACACCTTGATAGTCTGCAGGAAATGCATAGAGTTCACTCACCATGGTGAACGCTCTACCGGAATCCTTTACCGGGTATGCGGGCGTACGATACACCAGCCGAAATCCACTCCCTGGTGCCGCAATCATTGCACCGATTACGGCCCTCGTCGTCGCATTGGGTCGTTGCAGTGAGTCGAGTGCAAGATATCGTGCCTTATAGTGTTTGGCAATGCGCAATATCTGTTTGGCATCTGCATCGGCAGGAATCATGACTGCACCGCGGTCGCCGTACCATTGCAGTTGCCACGGCACACGTGTCATGATCACGGCGGTCACGGGTGTACTCTGATGAATGTACGCATACATATCACGATCGGCCAGCACTCGGGCAGCATCCAGCGGCTGTGCAACGCTAATACTCTGAAAACTCGGTGAGATGGATGCGAGTAGTGCCCCAGAGATCAATACCAATCTCGAAGCGTAGCCTGGTGATCTAAATCGCAGCGACGCACAATCGACAACCCAAACAATACCTCGTGCAGCGGCAAGTGCCATCCAAGGCAAAAGAAACATCCAATATCGTGGTTCATTTGCATGCCAATACAACACCATGAACAGCCCATAGGGCAGCGTAGCTACCGCGAGAATTCCCCACGGGCGTGGTCGCCATCCAATCAGCCCGCGCCAGAGTCCTATTGGCATTGCCCACAAGGCAAGCGGGCTCAACAAACCCGATGCAGCTGCAGCAGCACCATATTCGTTTAATGGCGATGGCAACGCAGCAAGACTAGGGGTCAAATAATCCTGAATAACACTCCATTGAATCCATACCTTTTGCAGTAATGCATCAAACCCCCAACGTAACAACCAACTTCGGTCAGGCAAGTCACCCGTACCAATCCCTCCATCAGCTGCGTAAATGCGATAAATGGCATCCCAATGTGTGTATTCTAGTATCCATGCATCAAATGATTCGGTGCTGTGCACCGGAGTTCCGTAATGCACAAGGTTATACAGCAGATAGGGCGTCAGAATAACCAGAGAAATCACAGCCCACAGCGCAATCAAACCGATTTTTGGCGCTACAAGAATGAAGCGTTGTCGCGATCGAATCAGTGGATGTAAAAACGTCCAGAGCAACCAAATACCAATCCCGAATGCCAACATGGCTGCGCTCCCTGGTTTTTGTAGGAGCATGAGGCCAGTCCAACAGCCAGTCGCGATTACTTTGGCAGTCGTTCCGCGAAACCAGCCATTTGTCCAATATGTTTCACCCGATTGAGGGAGCAACCACGCACTTTGGAGCGCTGCCGTTGCAAAGACGACAAACGCAATGTCGGATGTCGCATAGACGACTTGACGATACAGATAGATATTGATGGTGGCGAGTACAACAGATACAATCGCAACCTTCCCGCCCCAACGAAAACGGGCATAGCGATCAATGAGCCATACCAACAAACCCCAAAACACGACATTGGGCATTCGTGCTCCGAAGTCATTTACCCCAAATACCATAAAGGAAAGCGCAATCCAAACCGGCTGCAAGAGAGGCCATGTCTCTTGTGGATGCGTCACAGTCGGGTAGATCTGATAAAACTGCGTCACATAATCTACCACCCAACCCCGTCCTCGTGCGATATTGCGTGCCACTACTGCATTGTCTGCATAATCGGCATGTCCAATGAATGTCGTCTGCTGGATAACCCAGAGAACCAATATTGCCAACGCGATAAAAACCGACCATCGCATCAACACAACAGAACGCAAGATTTGGTCCAACGGCACTGCTATTGCATACCTTGGGAGGAGTTTTTCAAGCAAAATCACTAAAATCAGGGCGATGGTCCATCCATGCCACAGAGCAGAATCAGTCGCAAACCATCCTGCGCACAAAATAGCGACAAGTATGACCCACCCAGAGAGCATAGCAACAAATTTATTTGTACGAAAACGATGAAAGAGACGCGATACTATCGGCAGCCACTGCGAATATCGCAGAACGACAGCGAAAACTACCGTGCCTTGTGCGAGGGCCGGCGCAATTGGAACTATCCAATACCCTACCGTGCTGAAGAAGACAAAACTTCCAACCAAACCTGCTCCCAATAGAATCCCGCGGGTGACGTTTGAAAAAGAACAATATCCAAGCAACAGCATCAACAAAAACATCACTGTTGCATACCACAACATAACCGGAGCATATGCAAATTCGAGCGGATTTGTATCTGTTGGCGAAAGAAGAACACTGCCGAGTCGAATGCCTTTTTGCCGCGGATCTGCATACCCAAGTGTTTCGGTGAGCACTCCATCTGTCCGCAATGTCAACAGAGAACCATGGCTATCCTCGGCAGAAACATCGAATTGATACGTTGCAAATTTTTTGGTCGGAACAAACTCGCCGATCGACTGATTATCCAGGAGCACCGATACGTTTGGTTGACTTTCCGTTGGCCAACCAGCGATCTCAAGCGTTATTGTGCGTATTTTCGATACCGGCAGATTGAGTTGAGACATTTGTTGCGACCAACGGGCGCGCCCAGTGCTCGATCCAGGAGTCAATTCGTCAGAGAACCAATGCCCATCGGTAGCATTGCCAATACTCGTTGTGCGAGTCAAGAACAGTCTGTCACCGAGGCTTCCAATCCCAAATGAGATTGGATGTGCCGTAAATCGACTGAATGACGCTGCCACCAGAACCGCACAGACAATCACAACCCACAAAAGCGCATCCGTGTGGATGCGCGTTATGAACCAAAAGAACCGTTTATATGCCGAAGGAGGTCGATGTCCCTGAGGAGCAATCACATCGTATCCTTTGAACGTACCAACATGGGTAGTATTATACACGATGGCACCGGATTGCGATGCAATCCGGTGCCATCGTCGAGCCGTTATTTGGACTCTACCAATGCCCGTCGCAGTACTTTTCCAACTGTTGTCTTCGGGAGTTCTTGACGGAATTCATAGCGACGAGGTACCTTGAAGTCCGCTAAATATTGTTTACAGAAAACCTTCAAGGAATCAATATCAATAGGCACACCGTCATGAGTAACAATGAACGCAGTGACCGTATCATCGCCTCGTGTCGCATTTGGAATACCAACTACTGCAGCTTCACGGATTTGCGGATGCATAAAGAGTACTTCCTCGACATCACGTGGGAGCACTTTCAGACCGCTCACGATGATCATGTCTTTCAGACGATCGACGATATAGAAGTACCCATCGCTATCAGTTCGGGCGATGTCGCCGGTCCGCAACCAGCCATCTGGAGTAATTGTTTGCGCCGTTTCTTCTGGCTTGTTCCAATAGCCCTTCATGACTTGAGGACCTGCAACCCAGAGTTCACCGGTGGCATCCGAACCAATCGGTATTGTTTCGCCGGTCTCGAGATCGACGATTTTGGCATCAGTGTTCGGGAGGGGAATTCCCACAGAACCCTTTTTCGAAATGCCCATTAACGGATTTGCATGTGAAACAGGAGATAATTCGGTCATGCCGAATCCTTCGATGAGCCGACCACCGGTTAAGTCATTAAAGCGCGTCTGTATTTCGACAGGCATCGCGGCAGAACCACTCAAACATGCCTTAATTGAACGCAAATCATACTGTTCGACTTTTGGATGATTCACAATACCGATGTACATGGCGGGGACGCCTGGATACACGGTCGAGCGTTCCTTCTGCATGATATTCATGACGTTGTCGATCGGCCGCGGATTGGGGACAATCTGCAGTTCAGCAGCAATCGAAATACCGTATACCAATGCAACGACCAGACCGTATACATGAAAGAATGGAATGGCACACATGAACTTCTCGACACCTTGGTCTGCAGTAGTGAACCATGCGTCTATTTGACTCGCGTTTACATTCAAATTGCGATGTGTCAGCATTGCAGCTTTCGGTGTCCCGGTCGTCCCGCCGGTGTATTGGAGGACTGCGACGTCATCCGGCGAGACGTGAACAGCCGGTGCAACAGACGGGTATTTTTCTATGAGGCGTTGAAAAAAGAAGATGTCGTGCTCTGGCTGTACCGTGACCCACGAAGCATCTCGTTGTTGTTTTGCTTTCACGAGTTGCTTAGATGGAAAAGCAAGCAAATCATACATATGCGCCACAATGACACGCTTCACCGATGTGTCAGCTTGTATTTCGCGCAAGCGTGGATAAAACAAATTGAGAATAATAATCGTCTCAGCGCTCGAATCGACAAGCTGGTGTTTGAGCTCACGCGCTGTATACGTTGGATTATTATTGACAATGATGGCGCCGATTCGCATCGCCGCAAAAAACGAAATAACGTAATGGAGAGTATTCGGCAACATTAACGCGATGCGATCACCTTTGCGCACTCCAAGCTGATACAGTGCATTGGCGAAATGTTCAACATGGGTAAGTAATTCGCTGTAATTCAACGAACCACCAATTGTTATCCTACCGCCAGCGAGGTAACTAAGGATTAATCGTGCAGCGGGATGTTTGGGGAACGCTTTTGCGGAACTGACCAGTAATTCGTAGAGATTATTGTTTGAAAAAGTCAACGATGCTGGCACAACAGATTCGTAAGAACTCAGCCATGGTTTTTCCATTTTGCATCTCCTCTGATGTACACGACTAAAGACAAATCAGCCTAGTCAACATCTTCGCGCAACCAGCCACGTTCACGAGCAAGAAATTTGATTGTTGCATCATCCGGCGGATAGAGTCCTGCCTCTTGATAGGCGTACGCGAGCAGCGCTGCTCCGGTGACAATACCGATAACTAATCCGACAACAAAGACCGTCACACGGATGACAGAACGCATACTTCCTCCAGGGGTCAGGCACTGGTCGAGAACGAAAAATGCGTATGACCCGTACAGCATACACGGACACTCTACCGCCGGCAAATGGTGACTATTTATCCCTGTATTCGGGCGGATGCTCGGCGACACGCGCTAACAGTCGGGATCGAACCTTCGGTCTTGGTACCGATTCACTATCTGACAGGAGCCATTGACGCAACGAATGTACTTCCAATTGACACAATTGGCAGTAGCGTAAATGGAGCTCGACTGCTTGGTAGTGGTCATACTCAAGTGCAGAGAGCACAAATGCTGGCAATAAAACAGACGGATGATCTGTGTACATGGTGCTCATGGGTCTAGACGATAGCGTCGTGACTTGCTACTGATGAATCATAAAACTCATCTTCTGCAACTCTCACCCCAAAAAGGGGTACAACTCCTATACGCACCAGCAGCACAATTCGATGTATTGAAAATCTTTAGGCTTGAAGAAATTTTTGGATGAGGGGAGTTTGCAGTGAGGACTCGAGCAGGAAGGCATCATGACCTGCAATTGAATGAAGCTCATGGAATTCTACCGGTACGTTTTTTTCTCGTAAGTGTTCAGCAATCAACGCAGATTCACTAGTGGGATAGAGTGTATCGCTATCAAAAGAAATAACGAGTGTCGAACCCGTCCAATCAGCCAACGCCTCCGAAAGCGATTGCCCCGGTTGAGCGATGTTCCAATAATCCATTGCCTTGGTGATATACAGGTAACTATTTGCATCGAAGCGTTGGTTGAATTTTTCTGCTTGATGATTCAAGTAGGATTCAATGCCAAACTCATCCGCAAGCGAGTATCCCGGACCTGTGGCAGTTTGGTATCGCAAAGGGAAGCGCTGCGCCAACGATGCTTCACTGACATAGGTCAAATGCCCAATCATTCGTGCTATTGCCAATCCATATTGGGGAGGCGCATCTGAATGATAAAACCCGTCACACCACAACGGATCACGTGTGATTGCCTGTCGTCCAATCGCATTCCAGGCTATTGCTTGTGCACTGTGGGATGCACTAGTTGCTAACAGAATAGATTTTTTCACTCTGTTGGGGTGGTGAGCCATCCACTCAAGAGCTTGAAATCCACCCATAGACCCACCTGCGACAGCAAAAAGTTGTTCAATCCCCAGAAAATCAAGCAAATGCGTCTGCGCAGCAACCATGTCTTGGATTGTCACAACAGGAAAATCAGCCTGCCATGCGGCTCCCGTATTTGGATTGGTGCTCAACGGGCCAGAACTTCCTTTGCAGCCACCAATGACATTACTACAAATCACAAAATATTTTGATGTATCAAATGCCTTGCCAGGACCGACCATTGCGTCCCACCAACCTGGATGTTTTTCGTTCGCAGAATGTCGACCAGCAGCATGTGCATCCCCAGATAACGCATGCAATAAGAGCACCGCATTGTCTTGCTTTGGGTTCAGGGCACCGTATGTCTCGTATGCCAACACCAAATCTTCCAAGACGCTCCCAGATTGCAGCACCAACGGACGAGTACTGCGAAAGTACTGCGTACTGACAATGCCAACATCTGATCCTACACTACTCATGCGTCCTGTCCTTTTGATTTATAGTTGATACTTACGAAAATGCTACTTGTGTCTCTACAACGAAATCCGAAAGGTCTCAAGGCGAAGTGATGATCTGTTGTATCGCTATCGAAATCAATGTGCTCGACTTACCGTCGTCAGATAAAAAAATCCACGCTTGTCAGATTGACAAGAGCGTGAACGTGCAGCCATCTGTCTACCGTGCACTGGTAGTCAGCACGCGCGTCGCTCTCATCGTCCAGTTATTCTGCCGGATTTGGCACCGCTGATACCGTGTGGTTGTCACATCGATGTGAACATGCACACACATGGTTCTGGTTGCCGAGGCTTCACAGGGCCGGTCCCTCCACCTCTCTGGATAAGAATTTGCGCTATTTACTTGTAGAAAAAGTATATCTGCCTGAGTCGGCATTGTCAACCGTGGTAAAATACCCCCACAAAACATCTTAAGGTGCAAGAAATGCCTTCAGAGTCAGATAGACACATACGCCAGCGATTAAGTAACTACGCCCCATGGGGAGTGGTACACGTGAACCCGACATTCAAGATTACGGGAGCGAATCACTGGGTACTCGAAACGTTTGCACTTACAGAAGATGCACTGATTGAGCAATCGATCAGTGCTTTTTTTGCAAATCCAGATATCGATGTGGTGCAAATTCTTCATGACATGACTCCCGATCACGACCACCTCATAGAACGCATCACACTTTCAATTGCCAACGTTTCACGAGAATGTACGATGTTGATTCGTGAAAGTGCAGACACCGGAAGTTATAGCATTACGTTCGCTGAAGCTGCCTCTACTGCGACCGAAAATTCACTTATTGTCGCAATCCAAAAATTTATTGCAGATATAAGCCAGCATCAGAATCTCGAGTCGATAAACGAATCCCTCCAACAATATTTGCACCCACTGAATATAGGCGTCTTTTGTACACTCGTCCAAGAACCGCATAGCGTAACACGGCAGCTAAAGGACTCACGCGAAGTCGAAGTATACGACTTCCTCGGGGTGTGGGTGTTTGGACGCAAAATTTCATTGCACAGGATTGCGGATTCTCAGACGATGTCACGCTTGTTCGGAATTTCTGATGTCCAAACGCATAATTTTACTACACAAACTTTTTTTGAAACATTCCTCGATCCCATCGTTTCAAAAACTTTTGCAGATCGATTTTCGATGGCAGGGCTAAATAATATTTTTTCTTTTCCGCTCTATTCCCGTAACGACGTCATCGGCATGATGTCATTTATGGGACCTTTTGTTGCATCCGATACATTGCAACACATCAATATATATCTCCACTTCATAGAGGCTATTTTTGCCCAATTGTATGAACGTGCAGTGCTGGAGACGCAAGTTCTGCGACTGCAGAGAATGAACAGCCACATCAACGCACTCTCACAAAACATCTCCCTTGATGGCTTATTTTCACAGATTGCCAAAGCTTGTATCGAAATATTTGAAGCAACGCATGCGTTTGTCTTACTTCGTGACGGGGATGACTATAGTGCTCGGATTGAAGCAGCTGTCGGTGCAGATCTTCCTCGAAAAATACGGTATCCGTGGCACAACCTGGAACTTGAATCAAAACGAAGTGGTGTGGAGGAACTCTCACTCGACCCGTTTCTTAGCCTTGTACAGGAACAAACCTCCATTGCTGTCACAATAACGGTGCCGCTGATTCAGAATGCACGCTGTTATGCCGTTATCTATATCGCAAATATACACGAAGAGTTGCTTTCAACCGGAGACGTACTGTATGCGCAGCAATTCGGTGAATATGTCGCCAGTTACCATGCACGTCTAAACCTCAGCCAGTCCCTCGATCGTTCTGAGAAACGGTATCGATTTCTGTTGAATGAGTCGAGTAACCCAGTATTTGTCGTCAATCAATACGACCAAATTTTGCATTTCAATCATGCGGGCCGACGGCTTGTTGGTATCGACGACGAAGCAGACATCATGCTGTGCGATATTTTGACGGATAGCAGTCTAGAGACGTGGCATAGAGAAAAAGTACGGCTCATAGACAGAGATGTCGACACGATTCTCTGGCAAGGTGAGGCGCTCAACATTCTGCACCAAACCAAAACGCCCTTTGAAGCTGAGGTTATCTGTATACGGCAGGGTGAAGGGCAGGTAGAATTCCTCATCACCATTCAAGATATTAGTCACCGATTAAAAGTAGAACAACAGCATCGTCTACGCGAAAACGAGCTCGATTTATTCCAACATATCACTTCGGTAGTCAACAGTACATTGAATCTCGATGAATTGCTCGACCGAGCACTTGATATCTTTGACGAAGTAAACTTCGGGAGCATGTACGGAATTTTGTTGCTCGACGAGAATCACATTCCGTACCTTGCAGCGCACCGTCATGTCCCTGATGCAATGCTTGAGCGAATTATGGAGGACCCGATTACGTTACGTGGCGGCCTCGACTTGGTACTTAGCAATACCGAGCAGGATGATTACACCAGTGTGGTGTCGGTGAAAAGCATTCTCAATAATGAGTTGATTGCGCAATTCGGCAATCTTATTGGTGCCAAAATTTCAGTCGACAAAAAAACAATTGGAGCGGTGCTTGCAGCGCGACCATTCGTCAGTGCGCCCGACTTTACCCCGCGCGATATGCAAATACTCCACGCAATCGCGAATCAACTCGCACGCGGAATTACCAACGCACGCCTACATCTGTCGTTGCAATTAGCGGCAGACCGCAACAGTATGCTCTACAACGAGGCCGAAAAAATTCGCGCACACCTCTCAACAGTGATCGAAAATTCTCCCGACGCACTGGTTTTGCTCCAACGAGATACCTGGTCTATGCGTCTCCTCAACGAAGATCCCTTTGTACTCTGGGGGTACGTGCACGGATCACTCCAACAACAAACCCTCCATTCAATCTGTGCACCGGAACAAATTTCTGCGATGAATCAACACCTGTCACGGATAGGAATCCAACCGTCGTATAGTTTTGAGTGTGGTCTGTTGCGAGCAGATGGCACGACTTTCACCGCATTAATATCGGCAAACATCGTGAGTGCAGCAGAAGTACTCCTCAGCATCCGCGATATCACACCCATGCGCATCCTCGAGAATCGCATCCAACAGCGAGAAAAACTCGCACTCCTGGGTCAAATGATTGCAAGCGTTGCACATGAGCTGAATAATCCCATTGCCGTCATCCGTGGTATTGCACAGCTCCAATTACTGCATCCTCAAACAGCAGAATTGAAACACGACTTCGAAGTCATTGACCGAACATCACAGCGTGCAGGACGCATTGTCCAACAACTTCGTAGGCTCGGGCAGCCGCAGAAAAACGAATATGTCCAAGTCGATTTGCGTGAAATCATTGATCACATTGCGATGCAAAATCGATCTGTGTTTGCGCAAGCAGACATCGAATATCGATTCTATGCGAGCGAATCGGACTATTTCATTTATGGCGACGCGGGCCAAATTGAGCAGGTGTTGGTGAACCTGGTAGACAATGCGGTACGCGCGATGCAAGAAGTCGAAGGGCATCGTCGATTGGTACTCCGTTTACAGTCTTCCGCGCATTATGTTGATTTGGTAGTAGAAGATTCAGGCAGTGGGATCGATATTGGCACCCGTGCGCGCCTGTTCGAACCCTTCTACACGACGCGAAAAGTGGGTGATGGGCTTGGATTAGGATTGGCAATCGTCCATACGATTGTCACGCAACATCATGGCACAATCACCTACGAAAACCGACCCAGTGGAGGAACTCGGTGCACTATTGCTCTACCGTCTATACATGCACCGCGCCTCACAATTACCAAACAATCGGTGGCTTCCAATACATATCTCACCGTTATTGAACTACTCAACGAAATTCTGAACATCCCCGTTATCGAAGTCGAATCGTTAGAAACCCCTTCAGATATGCTCGTCATCGACGCATCACTGCTACAATCCTACCCAGCTGAAGTGTTGTCCCATCGATTCCTGTGTATTATTAGTCCACGTGCAATGGTTGTCCCATCATATCCAGACACCATCGTAGTTGTCTGCACACCCACTATGGATGCGGCGTTGATACGCCAGCAACTGCACACACTTGTTACCGAGCTCATATTGCCATAGATCACAGAGGATCACATGCACATCAGCCTGCAAGAGACCGCCACCATCCATCTGCACCCCACCGACAATGTCGTCATTGCGATGGTTCCACTCAACACCAACCGTTCCATCGAAGTCGCCGGGCAGCGTGTCACGCTGCAACAACCGATTAGTGCAGGTCACAAAATCGCCATCGAAAACATAGCTGTGGGAGAACCCGTCCGTCGGTACGGTCAAATCATCGGATTTGCAACAGCAGCGATTCATGCGGGCGATCACGTCCACACGCATAATCTGCATGTTGGCTCAATGCAACTCGATTATGCAGTGGGGAGTGCAATTGTGACGGCAGAACCGTTCTCTGCTCCTGAGGCTCGGACATTCATGGGATATCATCGTCCAGATGGGAGTGTGGGTACACGAAATACAGTCGCAGTCATTGGTACGGTCAATTGTTCGTCACACACCCTCAAAAAAATCGTCGAACGGGCAAAGCGTGAACTCCTCCCAAACTACCCCAACGTGACCGATATCATTGCACTGAGTCACAAACATGGGTGCGCAACACGTGATGGCAGTCCTGAATTGGGAATGCTTCAACGCACACTTGCAGGATTTGCACACAACCCAAACGTCGCTGGCTATATTTTCGTTGGCCTCGGCTGCGAAACAAATCAATTCGAATCATTGTTCTTGGCCCATCGAAGCCGCTTTGGGGCCATGTCGTTGCCAACCTACATGGCAATCCAAGATGAAGGCGGCGTTGCCAATACCATTACTGCAGGGGTCAACGCGCTCGTTCCCATCTTGGCTCACGCAAATACATTCACACGCTCTGCCGCCCCGATTAGTGCGCTTTCTCTGGCACTGCAGTGTGGCGGAAGTGATGGCTTTAGTGGCATCAGCGCAAATCCTGCACTTGGATATGCGGTCGACTTATTAGTACGTCACGGTGGGACAGCAGTCCTCAGTGAGACGCCAGAAATATATGGCGCAGAGCATCTCCTTACCCGTCGTGCAGTAAGCCCCGCTATCGCCGAAAAACTCATCAGTAGGATTCGCTGGTGGGAAGAATATACCCTCCGTGAAGGATTCGAAATAGACAACAACCCGAGTCACGGAAACAAAGCGGGTGGGCTCACGACAATCTACGAGAAATCCCTTGGTGCAGTGGCAAAAGGTGGAAGTATGCCATTGAACGCAGTCTACGAATATGCAGACCACATAACGCAAAAAGGATTTGTGTATATGGATACGCCAGGATACGATCCAGTATCCGCGACGGGGCAAGTCGCTGGCGGTTGTACCTTGCTTGCATTCACTACCGGTCGCGGGAGTGTTTTTGGATTCAAGCCTGTCCCAAGTATCAAAATCGCGACGAATTCCACGACCTACGACCGTATGAAAAGCGACATGGACATTAACGCTGGCACAATAGTCACTGGTCACGAGACGATAGCGCAAGTTGGTCAGCGTATCTTTGATTTGCTCATTGCCGTTGCATCGGGACAACACAGCTTGAGCGAAGCGCAAGATATCGGTGAAGAAGAATTCAACCCCTGGATGCTCGGCGCCACAATGTAATGATCTGAGAAAAACGTCGCGCCGCAGATTCACACTGCGGCGCGTTTGTGTGCTTCTGTTGCCAAATACATGCCTGCGGCACAACACCACGGCAATGTCAATAAGTTGAGGACGGGAATACTCACCAAAGGCAATGCAATCAGTGCAAATCCGAGTGCTTCGGGCCAAACACCGAGGAGCTCAACAGCACGCGCTCGCAGTGTCTGACCGCGACGACTGTACGAGGCATCTGTGAGGTCGAGACACATAATTATCATGGAAACACTCATACTCCAACCGACATCAATGAAGGGACCAAAAACAGGGATAAATGGCAACAGCAATGCAATGCCTGCAAAGCAAACATTCAACCCGATTTTTTTAAGTTCATAGCTGATAGCTGCACGCACGTCGCCCCACCAGGAACGCATGGGAATAGCTTGACCAGGCAGCAGCGAGTCGCAGATGCGCACCGCAATAAAACCATACAACGGGCTCGCCAAAATCGCCCCAAATCGTACTGCTGTATACGTCACCAACACGACCACCAGGATATCAACGAACCTGACGATTATGGTAAAAATGAAAATAGTAATCGGGTTCGCACTCGCGGCCAACGCGTCGATGAGTCGATGTGATACAGCTCCGGTCAGTCCGTAGCGCAATAGAAGAAAGCCCAACACCATATTCAATAGCATTGGGACAAATAACACCCACCGCAGGCGCATTTCCCCACACAAAATCCATGCGCTGCGGAGATATGTCATCCCCGACCATATTCTTCGGATCATACAACTCCATTTAGGGCTATGATGTGCGTAGATTTGACCAATCCAAGACCCTCCGCTACACTAACGCCATCACCTCAGCGTCGCTATATTGTAGCGTGGCGTTCTACGTAGGAGCACCATCATGGTACCGCATCTGCATCACGTCAGTGTGCCTCGTCCCTATGGTTCTGACAGCGCCAAAAAAGCGCGAGCTTTTTACACCACACTCCTTGGACTCCCCGAATTGCCAATTCCATCAACTCTGACTGAAGCCGATTTGGTTTGGTTTGCAATTGGCGACAGTGAATTACATCTGTTTGCCGAAGAACCGCGTGCGGATTCGTCCGGACGACACTTCTGTTTGCGCGTAGCCAATCAAGCTGTCATTCGTTCCGCTTTGCATGATGCAGGCTTTCCTACCGAAGACACCACCCCTATTCCTGGTCGGCCACGGTTTTTCACCCGTGATCCGTTTGGGAACAGTATCGAAATAACCTCGCTCGACCCGCAGTAATGTGAAGCACAAAGGAGTACCCACAATGGCCAAGAAAATGGGAGTCGGTCTGGTCGGCTACAAATTTATGGGTAAATCCCATTCAAACGCCTATCGTCAAGTCGGACATTTCTTTCCCGATATGCCGATTATTCCCGAAATGACCGCGCTCTGTGGTCGTGATGAAGTCAACGTCAAACAAGCGGCCAGCGACATGGGTTGGAAGGGCTATGAAACCGACTGGAAGAAGCTCGTCACACGCAAAGACATCGGTCTCATCGACGTCTCTACGCCCGGCGATTCGCACGCCTCGATTGCCATTGCAGCAGCAGGCGAAGGCAAGCATGTTTTTTGTGAAAAACCACTCGCCAACACACTCACTGAAGCACGTGCCATGGCCGAAGCGGTCAAAAAGAACGGCGTCGTTGGCATGGTCAACTTCAACTATCGGCGCGTACCTGCAGTGCAACTTGCGAAACGGCTGATCCAAGATGGCCGCATCGGCAAAATCTATCACTGGCGCGCCGTCTATCTCCAAGACTGGATTATGGACCCGAACTTTCCACTCGTCTGGCGCCTTCAGAAAGACATTGCCGGTGCCGGCACATTGGGCGACCTCGGCGCTCACAGCATCGACCTTGCTCGCATGCTGGTCGGCGAAATCGCCGAAGTCACCGGCATGACCGAGACGTTCATCAAAAAGCGTCCTCTCCTCGCAGGCACTACAGGCGGTTTGGGGGCTGCTGCTTCCGCCGAAATGGGTGAAGTAACCGTAGATGACGCTGCACTGTTCATGACACGCTTTGCCAATGGCGCCGTCGGCACATTCGAGGCAACACGCTTTGCGAACGGCCGACGCAACTACAATTCATTCGAAATTAATGGTTCAAAGGGCAGCATTGTCTTCAACCTCGAACGAATGAATGAACTGCAAGTACTGTTTAACGACGATGCCGCTGACGTGCAAGGATTCCGCACCATTTTGGTGACCGAAGGTGTCCATCCGTATATGAGTGCCTGGTGGCCTGCTGGTCATATCATTGGCTGGGAACACACGTTCACCCACGGTGTGTATGATTTGATGAACGGTATCGACAAAGGTGTGTCACCTGAACCAACCTTCGAAGACGGTGTCAGATGTCAGGCAGTCCTCGACGCGATTGAGAAATCGGCAAGTAGCAAGCAATGGGTCAATCCCGAATACTAGATTATCTATAGGAGGAACACCAGATGGCACGTCCTGTCACACTTTTTACTGGTCAATGGGCCGACATGCCCTTGGCAGAACTCGTCGTAAAGGCCAAAGCATTTGGTTACGACGGTCTCGAACTCGCATGCTGGGGCGATCACTTCGAAGTGGGCAAAGCTTTGTCTGATCCGAACTACATCCCAGCAAAGAAAGCCCTCCTCGAGAAGCATGGCCTCAAATGCTATGCAATCAGTAACCACCTTGTGGGCCAGGCAGTATGTGACAACATCGATGAGCGCCACAAATCTATCTTGCCGCCACATATTTGGGGCGACGGCAGCCCCGAGGGTGTCCGCCAGCGCGCCGCCAAAGAAATGATGGATACCGCACGTGCTGCTGCGAAGTTTGGTGTGAAAGTGGTCAATGGATTCACGGGGTCCTCCATCTGGCACCTCATTTACTCGTTCCCACCAAACACTCCTGCCATGATTGAAGCAGGCTACGCTGATTTCGCAAAACGCTGGAATCCTATTATCGACGTCTTTGATCAAGTGGGGGTCAAGTTTGCGCTCGAAGTCCACCCGACCGAGATTGCCTACGACATTTACACAACCGAATTGGCACTCAACGCAATCGGTAACCGACCTGGCTTTGGCATCAACTTCGACCCAAGTCACCTGTATCACCAGTTCATCGACTCGGTGGCATTTGTCGAGCGCTTTGCAGATCGTATCTACCACGTCCATGTCAAAGAAAGCTTCCGCAATTTGAATGGGCAGACAAGCATCCTTGCGTCACACATTAACTTCGGCGATCCACGTCGTGGATGGGACTTCATTTCTCCTGGCCGTGGCGACATGGCATGGGGTCCAATCTTCCGCGCATTGAACCGTATCAACTACAGCGGTCCCTTGTCGGTCGAATGGGAAGACATGAGCATGGACCGTGAATACGGCGCAACCGATGCCTGCGCATTTGTACGTCGCAACGACTTCACGCCATCAAACGTGCAGTTCGATGCAGCATTCTCCCGCGATTAACATTCACTGCATTCACGGAGTGGCACGCTGTGCCACTCCGTTCTTGTTAAGGCTCACATGGCAAATATTCCGCTTGAGTACTCCGGGACTGTCGCTGTCGTCACTGGTGTAAATCGCGAAATAGGCGCAGCTATTGCACACATGTTCGTTTCCGCCGGCGCTGATGTGTACGCCACATATCATGGCGAAATCGAACGCGTACACACACTTGTCGAGGCGACAGCACCGTTGCCCGGACGGTTAACGGTGATTGACTATGACCTTCGTGAGATCACTGCCCACCAATCGCTCATCCAGGGTGCGGTCGCAACCTACGGTCGTGTTGATGTCTTCATCGCCAATGCGGGTGTGACGGTGTTTGGACCATTCCTTGCAATGTCTGAGGCAGATTACGATACGGTATACGACCTCAACCTCAAAGGGACGTTTTTTGGAGCTCAGGCTGCTGCACGACAAATGATTACCCAAGGCCGCGGCGGTCGAATTGTATTGTCCTCATCGGTTACCGGTGTAACAGCGATGCCTGGTGCCTCGGTGTATGGAACTTCGAAGGCTGCTTTGCGACACTTGGCTTCGATTCTTGGTGTCGAATTAGGTCCAAACGGCATCACGGTAAATGCGATTGCCATTGGCGCAACCTTGAATGAACGCAATTTGCAAGATAACCCATACTACGCCTCGCAATGGGCAACACTTTCGCCTGTCGGTCGGGTAGGTACACCAGATGATGTCGCTCAAACCGTCCGCTACGTATGTAGTGCTGCAGCCCAAATGCTCAATGGGCAAACCATCACTATTGACGGTGGCTGGACGTTGATGAGCCCGATGACGCAAGGAAATCGTCAGTCATGATCGAAATACTTCATCGCCCAACACATCACCCTGTTGTTGCCGCAATTGACTTCGACGGCACGCTGTCCCTTGTCCGCATGGGATGGCAAGTGGTCATGCATGAAGTGATGAAACGGGCACTTGCACCGTATCATCCCCATCTCGACCGTATCGACGCAGAAATTACCGGCTACATCGCCCGCTCCACCGGTCAACCCAGTATCATTCAAATGGCATGGGTCGACGAACACGTCCATCTCTATGGCGGACCACATCACGGCGCACAACATTACCTTGATCAATTCAGTCATGCAATGAGCGACCGGATTAATCATCGTATCGCCACGATGACATCAAATGTGACAGCAGATCGACACATGATTCGTGGCGCACGAGCATTTTTGCAACGACTCACTAATCGTGGGGTACATATTGCACTCGTGAGTGGTACCGAATATCATCACCTGGTCCGTGAAAGTACCGCCTTGGGCATTGCACCCTTCTTTGATGCAGGTATCTTTGGTCCTGGCGCACATGCTCCGGGATTCACCAAAGCCGAAGCAATGGCCGCGCTCGTCGAGCGCTATGAACTTTTGCCTGGGCAACTTCTGTCGATTGGCGATGGCCCCGTCGAGATTTCAGCCGGCAAGTCACTCGACGGCTACTGCATTGCCGTTGCCTCCGACGAAGAAACAGGGGAACTCGATATCCACAAGCGCACCCACCTGCTTCATGCTGGGGCAGATGCAGTGATTGCGAATTTTTTGCCGCTCGACAGACTTACTACCCTACTATTCGATCGGGAATCAGATGCGTCATCCTCGTTTTAATCGCCAACTGCTGCGTGTACTCCCCCTCGCAGAACGCGTCCACGACATGCAACGCAGCGATGTGCTGCCGCTCGAACCGCACAACCAACCATTCCAATCCGCTTCCCTCGATGCCCTCATCCCGGCCATTACAAAAGCGCGCGCGGCTGATAAGCCCGTCATTGTGATTATGGGTGCACATGTTATCAAACAGGGGACTTCACGCTACATCATCGACTTGATGGAACGTGGCCTGGTAACCCATATCGCCCTGAATGGCGCAGGCCTCATCCATGATTATGAGCTCGCATTGATTGGGGCAACGACCGAAAGTGTCGCAGCCTATATCTCGCAGGGTCAATTTGGTCTATGGACGGAGACGGGTCATATCAATGATCACATCAGCGCTGCCGCAGCGAACGACGCAGGGATTGGCGAGTACCTCGGCAAAATTATTGATACCCCTGCTTTTCCCTACCGCGAACTCTCGATAGTCGCTGCGGGGCATCGCTTAGGGATCCCGGTTACGGTGCATGTCAGCATCGGCCAAGACATCATCCATGAGCACCCCAATTGTGATGGCGCAGCAGTCGGAGCCGCGAGCTATACGGACTTCCTCATTCTGACCCACAGCGTCAGCCAGCTCGAGGGTGGGGTCATGCTCAATATCGGCAGCGCAGTGATGGGTCCCGAAGTCTACCTCAAAGCACTCGCCATGGCGCGCAATGTCGCACATCAACGCCATCAGCACATCGCACACTTCACCACCGCGGTATTTGATATGGTGACACTCCCGGATGATTTGCGCACAGAAGCTCCCAAAAGCGAGCCGGCTTATTATTACCGGCCGTTCAAAACAATTTTGGTGCGCACCGTGCGTGACGGCGGTACGAGCATGTATATCTGTGGCGACCATCGCCAGACCATCCCTGCACTCTGGCAAGGATTATGTCATCCCAACATTGTATGAGGCACTTTATGCAGGCAGCACGACTTGCCCAGATTACCAATGCATTCGCTGGCAAACGGATCGCCGTCTGCGGCGATTTCTTCCTCGATCGCTATCTCTGGATTGATCCCGCTCGTGCCGAAATCTCGGTCGAAACGGGGTTGACCGCGCACCAAGTAGTCGCGCAAACCAGTGCTCCCGGCGCCGCAGGAACCGTCGCTGCCAACCTCGCTGCACTCGGCGCACACGTCGTCTGCCTCGGTGTCATAGGGGATGACGGCGATGGATACACGCTTCGACAGGGTCTGCACGACCTCGGGATTGACGATAGCCTGATGATATCGACGCCAGACCGGCCGACTGCCACCTATACCAAACCCGTTATTCGCCTCACTGACGGCACGGTACGGGAACTCGAACGCCTCGATATCCGGAGCCGTGAGGCATTACCGACCGCTTATCGAAGACGATTCATTGATCACCTCGATACCCTTGCACACCAAATTGATGCCGTGGTCTTCGCGGACCAAATGCCTGAAGCCCAGGCGGGTATCATCGATGACTCGGTCCAGCACGCGATTGCAGGAATCGCCCGAGAACACCCGCACGTGCCCATGTTCGCTGATTCTCGGGCACGGATTGACCGTTTTCGAGGGGTAGGTATCAAGCCAAATCTTCACGAAGCTTGTAGCGCTCTCGGTCATACGCTCCAGCCGAATGACGATTTCAACGTCATCGCCGCTGAACTTGCTACACGTACCCAGCATCCGGTGGTCATGACGCTCGCAGGGGATGGAGTCATTGTCTCGGAGCATGGAATCACCCAGCACATCCCGGGCATTCCCGTTGATTGCCCTATCGACGTCGTCGGTGCAGGTGATAGCGTCATGGCGGCACTCGCGATTGCCCGTGCTGCCGGCGCAACCCTCTTCGAGGCTGCAGAAATTGCCATGTACGTGGCAGCCGTCACCATCCGCAAATTAGGCACCACCGGCACAGCAACCCCTGCGGAACTCACCGCGATTGCCCAACACTACAGTCGCCTGCAAACCTAAACAACGCCACATGGATACTGAAAACCATGTTTTGCGAAAAATTTATGTCAA
>CANJHS010000036.1 GCA_947474225.1 Roseiflexaceae bacterium
ACACCGTCACTGACCAAAACACCGTCACTGACCAAAACACCGTCACTGACCAAAACACCGTCACTGACCAAAACACCGTCACTGACCAAGGAATCGATACAGGTAACCGGCGGATCGGTCTCGTATTCTGC
The DNA here is from genome assembly GCA_947474225.1 of Roseiflexaceae bacterium. GTDB lineage: Bacteria > Chloroflexota > Chloroflexia > Chloroflexales > Roseiflexaceae > UBA965. The sequence goes on from CANJHS010000036.1 coordinate 132, forward strand.
GCCGGATGGAACAATAGGTGGAACGAATATTCCGACAGATGCAGCCACGGCGCAGCGCCTGCTGCCAAGTCCGCAACTCGCGATCCAAATTGCCATCCCCCCGACGATGACTGCGGCAATGCAACCGACGCTCAATCCGACTGAACCGCCCCAACCAGAACCGCAGCAGGTGGCATATATCCCCGCGCCGCCGCAATCATTCCCACTCATGCCACTTGCGAGTGTCTTGCTACTGGCAGGGTGGATCGGGTTACGTGTGTTTGCACAGGCAGCAGCGCCCGTGTTATACTCGGAAATGGACGAAGAAGCGGAAAAAAGTGCGTCTGACCTGCCCAGCGAGTCGAGAACGGTGTGAGCTCGATCAGGGATACCATGAACGGCACCGCTGAGTCTCTCAACAATCTACAAAAGTGACTGAGTACACTCGGTAACTGGGGTGGGACCACGCACACAATGCGTCCCCAGGCGATTTATTTCGCTTGGGGTTTTTTGTGCCCCCAAGCCCAACAGAGGAGCAGCATATGCCTGCAGCATCCATCGAACAGTTGGCGTCACTGTGCAAACGACGCGGATTCATCTTCCCGAGTTCTGACATCTACGGCGGTCTGCAAGGTGTGTTCGACTACGGCCCGTTGGGCGTCGAGCTCAAGAACAACATTATCAATTCGTGGTGGCGCACCAATGTCTATGCCCGTGACGATATGGAAGGGCTCGACGCCGCGATTTTGATGAACAAGCTGGTCTGGAAGTACTCGGGCCACGAAGAGACGTTCAATGACCCCCTGGTCGACTGCCGAGCCTGTAAAGGCCGCTGGCGAGCAGATCACATCAAAGGCAAGTGCCCGAGTTGCGGGTCGAGCGATTTGACCGAGGCGCGACCATTCAACATGATGTTCAAAACCGCCGTCGGCCCAGTGGCAGACAGTGATTCGTTTGCCTATCTACGCCCTGAGACGGCACAAGGAATTTTCGCCAACTTTGGGAATGTATTGTCGAGCACCAACCGCAAATTACCGTTCGGGATTGCGCAAGTCGGCAAGGCGTTTCGCAACGAAATCAATCCGCGCAACTTTTTGTTTCGTGTCCGTGAATTCGATCAGATGGAGATCGAATACTTTGTCATGCCTGGCACCGACGAAGAATGGCACGAAAAGTGGCTCGAAGCACGTCTCGCCTGGTGGGAATCCATCGGCGTGCCCCGTTCCAAAATCCAAATATATGACGTCCCCAAAGACGGCCTGGCGCACTACTCGAAGCGCACCTACGACTTGATGTACGACTACCCGACCCTTGGGTATGAAGAAATCGAAGGAATCGCCAGCCGGAGCGACTACGACCTCGGCTCGCATTCACGCGAACAAGACAGCCTCAACATCACCGCCAAAGTCAGTGTGAATCGTGACAGCGTGGCCAAATTGAACTACTACGACCAACCCAACAACCGACATTTGGTGCCGTATGTCATCGAACCGTCGGCCGGCGTCGGCCGCTGCTTCTTGGCAGTCTTGTCCGAGGCATACGACGAGCAGATGGTCAAAGAGCCTACTGCGGACAAGCTCGAAGCGATCCAAGCAGCTCTGGACACCTACAAAAAATCCGTCAGCCGGAGCGAAAAACTCACCCCGGAACAGCGCGATGCCATCATCGGCCAGGCCGAGACAATCAGCGCTGATATGAGCAAACTCCTCCCACAAATCGAATCTATGCTGGCACTGCCCGGTGCCGACAGCATCGAAGTCGGTAAAAAACTCCGTGGCGTGACACAGCCCGTCGTCGACGAATTTTATCGTACCGTGCTCCACCTCAAGCCGCATCTTGCGCCGATTAAAGTTGCCGTGTTCCCCCTCAAGCGCAACCACGACGGGCTGGTGGCGATGGCCAAAGGCATCCGCACCGATCTGCAAATCAACGCAGACATGCGTACCGTCTATGACGACACCGGTGCCATCGGTAAGCTATATCGCCGTCAGGACGAAATCGGGACGCCGTTCTGCGTCACGGTAGACTTCCAATCACTCGAAGACCAGACCGTCACCATCCGCGACCGCGATACGATGCTCCAAGAACGCATCAAGTCGAGCGAGCTCGAACAGTACGTGCGCGAACGCTCGCGATAGGCAGCAGTTATCAGTTATCAGTTATCAGTTATCAGTTATTAGTTATTAGTTATTAGTTATTAGTTGTGGGTGAGGTCGTATTTCGCGCACTGAACACTGAACACTGAACACTGAACACTGAACACTGAACACTGAACACTGAACACTGAACACTGAACACTGATTTCTGATTTCTGATTTCTGATTTCTGATTTCTGTTATATTGTGTCTAGACAGTCTAGCTAGAATAATCATGTATGACACAACGATGGCAACTCCAAGAAGCAAAGAACAAATTCAGTGAAGTCGTCGCACGTGCCGAAGCGGGTGAAGTCCAGATTGTCACCAAACACGGTGTGGCTTCAGCCGTCGTGATGTCATATGCTTCGTACGAGCTTTTGTGTGCTCCACAACGTCGTCTGAGCGAATTATTGCGACCATACCCTGATGCCGGCGTAGAACTCGATCTCAGCCGCGATGGGACCGGATTGCGCACAGATCCATCGTTATGAGCTACCTCCTCGACACCAATATCATTTCGGAATTGATGAAGCCGAGCCCGCATCAACTAGTGCTTCGGTGGGTAGATGTGCAAGCAACCGAGGCATTATTTCTCTCGGCGATTACCATTGGTGCGTTGCTCCGTGGCGTTGCCAAACTGCCTGGTGGAGCAAAGCGTGATATGACCCACGCCATCATCGTCGATTCCCTCGTTCCGCAGTTCATGACGCGCATCATTCCACTCGACGCTGCGATTATGGGGACGTGGGCTACCTTGACCACTGCGTGCGAGCAGCGTGGGCGGATGCTCCCGGCCATAGACAGCTTTATCGCAGCGACCGCAGCGCATCACCAATTGACCTTGGTGACGCGCAATACCCGCGACTTCGACGCTGCCGGCATCCCATTACTCAATCCTTGGGAACAGCCTGCGTCAATGGGGTAATGAGCGTGAGAGGAGAATTTTTGTTTCTTCTTTTCAAACCACACCACCAACCACATGTCTTTCCAAAACCCAATCGTCATAACCGTACATACGGAGTACCCACATGAACCCAGCGATTATCACCTGCCCATTGTGTGCACATCAAACCGCAGCCGACATCCCCACCGATCAGTGAGTACAACGCTGGACCTGTCCACAGTGTGCGCAGGTCCTGACGCCCCGTGCGGGTGATTGTTGTGTGTTTTGTTCGTATGCCGACCACGGCTGCGACGATGCCACTGCCTCAGCATAACTGCATGACGCGACGCGGCATTCAGTGAACGATCCTTGGAGGAGCCATGCCCGTCCTGATTGCCACATTGACTTGTCCGCATTGCAATACCGAATCCCAAGAGACGATGCGGGTGCGTGTCATCGAGCGCGACATCCGCTGCCTGGAGTGTGGGCAGCACATCATCCCGCGCGCAGACGATCATTGTGTCTGGTGCGCTTTTTCTGACACACCCTGCCCCGTGGTCCAAAACGAAGGCAGTTGCAATCCCTGTTAACGAACAAACGGCAGAACGCAAGCGTTCTGCCGTTTTCTCTCACTGCGGGGAATGCGTACACTAGCCGAGCTGCTCGAGTTGATCCAACAACGAGGCGAAGCGGTCCATGGCTGCCTGGACCGGAGCCGGCGAGGCCATATCGACCCCTGCCCCACGCAACAATTCAATCGACGATTTGGACGATCCACCACTCAAGAAGCCCAGGTAGTTCTTGACAGACGTGGCGTCGCCCTTTTCGACGTTGTCGGCCAAGGCCAACGCCGCCGAGATGCCCGTTGCGTACTGATAGACGTAGAAGTTGTAGTAGAAGTGCGGGATGCGCGACCACTCGTAGCCAATCTCGTCGTCTAACGTTACTGCCGGTCCATGGTAGTCCTTGACCATTTGGTAATAGCGCTCGGTCAGGCCATCGGTGGTGAGAGGCTCGTCGTTTTCGGAGCGGGTGTGCATGTCGAGTTCAAACTCGGCGAACATTGTCTGGCGCACCATGGTACGGCGGATGTCTTCGAGTTGTTGGACGATGAGGTGGCGGCGGACCTCTGGTTCGCTGCGCGTCTTGAGCAAGTGCGCGACCAGCAGGGCTTCGTTGAGGGTCGAGGCTACCTCTGCCACAAAAATCGTATAGTCGCCATAGTGATACGGCTGGGTTTTGCGCGTGTAGAACGAATGCATCGAGTGGCCCAATTCATGCGCCAGGGTAAAGACATCATCCAACCTGCTCTGGTAATTCAGCAAAATATACGGCGCGGTGGTGTACGAGCCGGTGCTGTATGCGCCTGAGCGCTTGCCCTTGTTTTCGTAGACGTCGATCCAGCGTGATTCATACGCCATGTCGAGCCCCGCAGCATAGTCAGCACCCAACGGTCGCAGTGCGGCAGCCACCAACTGACAGCCCTCGCGGTAGTCGACCTTGAGCTCAACCCCTGCATTGATAGGCGGATAGAGGTCATAGATGCGCAAATCATCGAGCTTCATTAGCTTTTTGCGGAGCTCATAGTAGCGGTGTAGCTTGGGCAGATTTGCTTTGACCGTGCTGACCAGATTGTGATAGACCGAGACGGGGATGTCGTTGGGGGCCAACGCTGCCTCGACCGCGGTGTCATAGCCGCGAATACGGGCGTTGACGACGTTGCTTTTGATGCCTTGCGACAACGTCATCGCCAACGTGTTTTTGTGGGCGGTGAAGGACTTGTAGTAGGTGTGGAAGGTGTCTTTGCGGACGCGGCGGTCGTTGCTTTCGAGATATTTTCCATACCGACCATGTGACAACTCGACGGTAATGCCTGTCTCATCGGTAATCGATCCAAAGGTCATGTCGGTGTTATTGAGCATCCCAAAGATGGCATATGGTGCGGATGTGACTTCGCCGAGTTGGGCCAGGACGCCTTCGACCTCGGCCGAGCGCGTGTGTTGGCGGTTGCGTAAGAGCACGTCGAAGTAGTAGGCATACTGCGACAGCGTGGCGTCGCTGGTCATCCAGCCGCGGAGCTGGGTCTCGGGCAATGCCAATATCTCGGGCTCGACAAATGCCAGCGCCGCTTGGGCTTTGGCAATCATGGATTGCGCCTGGGCATTGAGCTCTTGGCCAGTGGCCTCGCCCGAATCGCTGTCGTAGCGGCAATGTGCATAAATGTAGAGTTGGTGGGCGACCGTCATCAACGCTTCACGCGTTTTGAGGACAGTGACGAGGGCCGACGCGCCATTGTGTATCGTGCCGACGAGGGCATTCATGGCGTCGATACGGCCGTCGATGGTGGCGAGTTCTCTCCGCCAGGCAGCATCGTCGGCGTACATCAAACTCAGGTCCCAGGTATCGGCGCTGTTGGCCTCGCTGCGCGTGGGAACGCTCTGGGCGTTGGGAGTCGTCATTTTCTCTTCCTTTCCAATCACATACCACTAGTATAGCTGACCCCTATTGGATGGTCAGCCAATCGAGACGAAGCATGAGCCGGCGCATCTGACCCGTCAGCGGGCCACGCTGGTTGCGGTAATCATTGGCATCGGGAACGAATGTCGGGCCACGCAAAGTTATTTCGACATCAGCCCCGGATGGTTGGACCGGGAGGTCGATGACTTCGACCCGGACGCGTGGATTATCGGCGGCAAAGGAGCCGATGACCCGATTGTCGAGCCAGACCTCGATTGGTCCGCTCGGGACCACATCAGTCGGCCAACCACGACCGTCGACGCGCAGTGCGAGGCGCTGTGTCGAGCCATTGCCTGCAGCGGGGAAGCGGAATTGTGCACCGTCGCTACACCAGCGCAGATTGACGTTGAGCACGGCATCACCCTCACCCAGGTAACAGCCACGAAGATAGCCGATGTCGAGGTCACTGCCGACATCGATGTCACGGCTTGGTGCAGGTTTGAGCCACTGCCAGGCCCATTCGACGGGATTGCGCCGATCGACGGCAGTACCGCCGAAGAGCTTTTTGGCACCGTCATGATCTCCTACCGTGCGCAGGGCATCGGCACGAGTAATTTGGATTTCGACTTGGTCAGGGCTGTCTCTCGGCAACAGGGTGGCCACATCCGCAGCCCGCCCCTGCCAACTTGCTTGCAAAGCATTCCCTACCCGATCGAGTGGGAGCGGCAGCGGTACAGGAATAGGGTTGACAAACGGGTCATTGCGCAGCTGAGCAGCAAATGCATCGCTGTTGGCACGCAGCTGTTGGGCAGCATCGACGAGGGTATTACAAAAGAGCACCGACGGCGACGGCCCAAAAAACGATGGTGTCATCCCCGGCCACACACTCACCCAGGGCGTCGCCGCCAGACACCAGACAACACTGGCAGCCGCCATTGTCAGCCCTGCTCCCGGATTCCGCAATTCGGCCCAGCGCCGCTGCCACAGAAAGACTACAAAGGCAGCCGCTGCAATGGCCAGTAACGGCAGCAGAATGAGGCGAAAACGGGTGATGCTAAATACCCCTGCACCCAGTACAATCGGCAATGCGGTATATAACAAAAAGATTTCGTGCTGGCTGCGACTTGCCCCATCGCGACGCATCACCCACAACCCGACCAACGCAGGGAACAAGACCGCGATATACCATACATCGTCCAACCAAAACAACAGACTGGCGTATGCCGACGTGACATTCCCGATCGTGAAGCCTTTGGTGAAGCGCTCGGCGCTCCCATATCGAATCTGCCAAAACGCCGCGAATTCAGCGGGGATACGTTGTACAAACGCCAGCGGGTGTGCGCCAATCAGGCAAAGCGCTTCGCGGGTCATCGCCGCTTGACGCGCACCCTGCGTGGCAACCACCCCGGGGAACGGCCCGCAGCTATGTGTTGGTGGCGGAGCTGTGACATCCAGCAGCGCCGCCACAAAGGCATCGGTCATTATGCTGCTCTGTGTCGGCTCGACACTGGCATGCGCACTCACCAGCAGATTGTATGCACCGGTCGTATCGACCAGCACCACACCGCCGTAGGTGCGGCTGGCATAGATGCTCCATGGAGCCACGACGACGGTACATGCCAGCGCCAGCGCCAACGTTGCGCGGCCACGGTGGGCTGCCACAGCACCACCACCATAGCGCACCCACAGAATGAGAAAGGGAATATAGACAAGGGTCATCCCACGCGTCAACGTCGCAAATCCTAGCAGGATGCCGATGAGCGCAGCACGCCAGATACTCGGTTGGGTCATGCGAAAACCAACTGCCAACCAGAGTATGGTCAGCATCAATGTGAGATACAGTGTCTCGGTCAAGACCATGAGCGTCGCTGTCGCCAGCGGCAACGAAAGGGCAACGAGCACGGCTGCCACATTGGCTACACCCTCCTGTCGCGGCCACATCTGGCGCGCAATCAACCACACCAACACGATGTGACTGAGCGACACCATGCCTTGTAGCACCGCAATCCAGGTCAGATTGCCACCCGCGCAGAGCACCATCGAGACCAACAGCGGGTAGAGCGGTGCGCGCGTCCAATAGTAGTCGAGGTACCAGGCGAAGCCGCGGCCGTAGGCCAGCCACTGCGCCGCAGACAGGTACTCGCCTTCGTCCGACAAGAGCGTGGTGCGCGGCACCGCCAGCCACACCAGGATGCGCAATCCAATTGCTAGGGCCACAGCGGTCCCGAGCCAGCGCAGACGGACGAATTGTTGCATACCCACTCCTTTTCGCATGCCGTCATTATATCGCAGGCGTCTCTACGACGATGGGCCGTATATGCGACGAAGACGAGACGTTCCGTTATACTGAAGGGACAAATTGAGGACCGCACATGCTCAAACTCAGCCACATCAGCCATGCATATGGGCAAAAATCCGTCCTCAACGATATTGATCTGTCGCTCGCGACCGGCGAACGATTAGCCATCATTGGCCCGTCGGGCTGCGGCAAAAGCACCCTGTTACGGATCATCGCGGGACTCGAACCAGCCCACAGTGGGCGCATCGTCTATCGCGGTCGTGACATTACTGCGGTGCCGACACACCAGCGCGGCATCGGACTTATCTTCCAAGACCTGGCCTTGTTCCCCCACATGACCGTCGCTGCCAACATCGGCTACGGTCTGTATGGTCAGCCGCGCACCACGATCGCAACCCGTGTAGCCGAGATGGCTGAGCTATTTGGCATCAGTGCGCTGCTCGAACGCCGGCCAGATGCCCTTTCGGGCGGCGAACGGCAGCGCGTCGCGCTGGCCCGCAGCATTGCCCCCAGCCCCGGTCTGTTGCTCTTTGACGAGCCTTTTGCGTCGCTCGATCGGACGCTGCGCGACCGCTTTTTGGCAGAACTGCCAGACCTCCTCAAAACAGCCGGCGTGTCGAGCATCTATGTCACACACGACCCGGCAGAGGCATGTTTGATTGCCGACACGATGGTGGTCATGCTCGCCGGTCGGCTCCTCCGGAGCGCAACACCGAGCGCCCTCTTCCGCGACCCGCAGACGCGGGTGGTGGCCCGTCTCCTCGGGATGCGCGATATTTTGTCGAATCACCCTGCCTTCGCCGCACTGCCGCCACCCAGCGCGACGGCGACCCACCTCTACATCAACCCGCAAGCCGGTGTCGATGCAGCCAATCATCCACATAGCCGCTTGCAGGTCACGGTGCGTGGCAGTGTGCTGCGGCAGCCATGGCCACAGCTGACGCTCGGTGTTGCCGATGCTCCCGAGGGATTTGGCTACGATTGGCCGTTCGGCGATCCACCTGCTGTTGGTAGCAGCATTACCGTCGCGATACGGCACGATTGCATCGCATGGCTTCAGGATGACTGAGCGTGTTTTCTGGCATAATGGCTGCATATCGTGCTCGATAATTCCCATCACCAGAGGAGGCGTACCATGCGCGTCGGACTCGTCCAAATCAACTCCCAAGAAGACCGCCAGCGCAATGTGAGCCGCGCCGTCGAACTCATCGGCGAAGCTGCCGGCCAAGGTGCCCAACTCGTCGCGTTGCCCGAATACACGACCTTTCTGGGCCGGTCAGATATCCAGCCACAGCACGTCGAAGCCCTCGATGGCGAGACCGCCCAGGCATTCGCCGCAGCCGCCAAACGCTACAACGTGTGGATCCACGGCGGCTCGCTTATCGAGCGCAGCGGCCAACCCCACAAAAACTACAACACCAGCCTGGTGTTCAACCCCAACGGCGAACGCGTGGCGATGTACCGCAAAATCCATCTCTTTGATGTCGACATCGCACCCGGCAGCTACCGCGAATCGGATTCACTCATCCCCGGCGAAGACATTGTCACTACCGACGTCAATGGGGTGCGCCTCGGGTTGACGATTTGCTTCGACGTCCGCTTCCCCGAGCTCTACCGCGCATTGGCATTGGCCGGTGCCAAAATCATCGCCGTGCCAGCTGCCTTCACTGCCTTCACCGGCAAAGACCACTGGGAAGTCCTTTTGCGCGCCCGCGCCATCGAAAATCAGTGCTACATCATCGCTCCTGCCCAATGGGGTGAACACCCCGTCGGCCGGATGTGCTATGGCCGCAGCATGATTATCAACCCGTGGGGCACCGTCATTGCTCAAGCGGCCGACGGCGAAGGCGTTGTGGTAGCGAATCTCGATATGCACGACCTCGAACGCATCCGCAAGAGCGTCCCTTCATTGGCAAATCGCCGACCGAGCGTGTACACGCAGTAGATTTGTCAGTTTGAGAAAACCAATCGCCCCGATCGTCTAACGTCGATCGGGGCGATTCATTGCGCCTTGAAGCTATGGTTTGAGGATGATCTTGCCAGCACCCATGGCATCTTGATACGCCCGGATGCCCGCAGGTGCATCGGCAAACGCATAGGTCGCCTGCACCTCGGTGCTCATGCAGTCCGCCAGCCCTGTTTGGATGTCGAGCATGGCACGCAGGACTGTCCCCATACCACGCCGACGAATCCACTCGGTCAACCAAAATCCCTCGACCACCCGATTGCCAAACAACAGCGTCCCCACATCGACCTGAACCGGTTCGAGTGAGAGCGCCCCATAGGTCAAAACATGCGCACCGCGGGGCAACGCCGCCAGCATCTGGCCTGTCTGTTTGCCGGCCACCGCATCAAAACCAATCCCGCAACGCTGGGCGGCACAGGCATCTTTGAGCGCAGCGGTGAATTCGGCTTCTTCGCTGACCACGACTGCATCCGCACCCAACGCCTGCAATGCGGCCACATGTTGCGCGCTGCGCACGATGGCGACCACGCGCAAGCCACGCTGTCGCGCCGTGCGGATCATCATGCGTCCCAATGCACTATTGGCGGCGTTGAGCAACACACCCTTGGCGCCATCACGGAGCGCACGGTCAATCAAAGCCCATGCCGTCAGCGGATTGACCAGCATCATGGCGCCTTGGGCGTCGCTGATGCGCGCCCGCAAGGGCAGACAACTGCTGACATCGGCGACGGTATATTCCCCCCAGGTACCAAAGGCTCCCTGTGTGGCGACGGCGACACGACGCCCAACCAGAAGCCTGCCCAATCCCGGACCGGCGGCGACGACATCGCCGCAGCCTTCGAAGCCGGGAATCGTAGGTGGTTCACGGCGGACCCCATAGCGGCCGCGCAAAAACATCAAATCAGAGGGATTCACCGCCGCAGTACGGATTTTGACCAGGACTTGACCAGCCCGCGCTACGGGAGTCGGCACCTCGCGTAGATGCAAACCCTCGGGTCCATCGAATGATTCAAGCTGGAGCGCACGCATGGTCGTCGGTATCACGGTAGATCCTCCTCCTGATTATGCCTCGAGCGGCACAGCGATTACTTCGAGAACGCCGTCAGCGACGGCAATCTGCCAGCCCGCATCGGTACGTGCCAGCACCGTCCCGGCGTTGTGTTGCCCCGCATCGGCCACAACGGTAACCTTGCGCAACGCCAGTTGCACACCATCGATGGTCACGCGTGGGGTATGCCCAAATATCTGCAGAGCGACACACCGACGCACCAACAACTGTGCCGGTATATCCCAGTCAAGCAACTGTTCTGCGGCACTGAACGGCGCCGCATAGGTCGCCTCTTGCTCGTCCTGGACTCGTCCCGCTTCGCCGGCAATGAATGCCGCCATCCCCTGGCTCAATGCTCCCGACGCTGACTGAAACAACCCCATGCCCAGCAATTCGGGGGTCAGGTTATCTGGCACCGGGCTACTGTGCTGCGCCAGAATCGGGCCGGTGTCGAATTCTGCATCCATCCGATGCAACGTCGATCCAAACACCGGCACGCCGTCGTACAACGGCCGCATCGGATTGGGTCCGCGATAGGCTGGCAATAACGTTGGGTGCAGATTGACCGCGCCATAGCGCGGTATCTCGAGGATTTCTGCGGGGAGTCGATACGGGAAGGTGAACGTCATCAGCACATCCGGCTGCAACGCACGCAGATGCGCCGCGATACGACGCACGTGGGTCGTCACGATGACATCCTGTGCCGGCGGTGCGAGCGCTACGATCTCGCGGTAGGAATCCGAACGCCGCGACGTCGGTCCCGGCGTGGTCACCACTGCAATGTGCTGATGCCCATTGGCGGTTATCCAGCTCGCCAGACTACGGTAGGCAAATGGCAACACATTAAACGTCACAATCCGCAACGGACCTGCAGGAATAGGGTTTGGCATGCTATGACTCCTTTGTCACATCCGCAATCAGACCGCTACGTGTGCGGTCGCAGCGAGAAAACCACGCACCGATGTCGCTGCTTCTGCCGCGCACTCATCCTGTACCGCCATCGCACCCGGCAGCACCTGCCCCGTCGCTCGAGGCAGCAACGCCAAAAATGCCGGCATGCGCGTGACCGGCGTCGTCATTGCATACTCCCCCCACAAAATATGCACCGGCTGCACGATGCGCGGCAAAATCTCGTGGAGATCGGCATTCAACAACATCGTCAAAAAACAAATGGGCGCATAACGTGCGCCAGGACGATCTGCAGCCCGTGCACACGCCTCGACCATGGCAGTATCGCACGCTTCTGGTTTGTGGTACGCCATGCTCCGCAAGAAGTAGCGCAAGCTGGCGCGACTGGTCAACAATCGATAGGCGCCAGCGCCAAACCACCCGTGCAACAACCGATACGCTCCACCTACCGTCCCCGGAATCACCAGATCCTCGAGCCCCGTCGGGCAAACCAACACCACCCGTTCGATGACATCGGCGTGCTCGGCGGCGGCAATACACGCAAATGCACTACTCAATGACACGGCATATAGACACGCGACCCCGCCCAGTTCGCGCGCGACATCGGCCAACAGGTCTGCATAGATCTGCGCATTGTAGACCATATCAGGCCGATCTGAGTCGCCATACCCCAGCAAATCAATTGCCACCACCCGATAATCACGCTGCAAATCTGCGAACGGTCGACGCATCTCGAAGCAATTCGCCGAGGCGTTGATGCTGTGCACCAGCAAAACGGTAGGACCGCTGCCTGCTTCGTGCAGTGCGATTTGGTGACCACGCCAGGTGATGTAGCGCACGGGAACGCCCAATAGAGCCAACGGAGTATGCATGTTAGTTTCTTTCAAACGGTACAATCCCATCGTCATGCAAATATTTCTGTAACCACTGTAGCGCATCTGCACGTAATTCGTATACACCATCCAACTGTGCGTCATATGCCTGCGCAAGGATTTCTTTGACGCGCGGTCCGGCAGGAATTCCTGCTGCCAACACGTCATGGCCGGTGAGTACGGATGGAACCGGCGCAACCGTCGCACCGAACGTCGCTGCAATGGCCAAAAATGGCGCCCCTGGTTCTTTGTAGGGCAACGGCGGCCGACCCGAACTGTCGGCAGCAACCAACCGCGCCCACACGTCCATGCGTGCCGGTGCCAATCGATGTGCCAGACGGCGCACACTGCGTGGGCTGGCAGGACCATCATTGGCAGCCATGTGTTCACGCACCAAGGCACAGACTGGTGCGACATATTTGTCGGGCGCACCGATGAGCCGCAAAAATTCTTGGGTGAATGGTACTCCGGCCGCAGCGTGCGTCGGACAGCGAATCCGCCCGTTTTCGACAAAACTCGTCGTTGGTTTGCCCAGATCATGGCAGATTGCCGCGAGCGACAGAATCAACACATTTTCGACATCCAAATCCCCTCGGCGTGACACCGCGCCCTCACAGACATACAGGGTGTGGATCCACACATCTCCCTCCGGATGATGAATGAAGTCCTGGGCGCACCCCATCAAGGCCGCCAGCATTGGGTAATGCCGCAGCCATCCGGTCGCATACAGCACCATCAGCCCGGCCCACGGGTGCGGCGCGAGCGCAAACAAGCGCCACTCGTGCCACACGCGCTCGATGGGAATCTGGGTGATGCGATCCACCACTGCCTGCGCGTGTGCCAATGTCTCGGGCGCGACACGGAAGTCCAATTGCCCCGCAAAACGCATCAGCCGTAACACCCGCAATGGGTCCACGGCAAAAGAATCTCCGATATGACGCAACACTGCGTGCTCGAGATCACCTCTGCCGCCGTGTGGATCAACCAGCGTCCCATCGGGCAGTATAGCCATTGCATTTATCGTCAAATCACGAAATGCAGCTGCTTCGATGACATCGGCAGCACGTGCCAGGCTCACATCGACCGACACCGCTCCAGACCGCACCCGAATCACGGGATGATCGCCACCGACCGCACCCTGAGGTGCGTCAGCACGATAGACTGATTCGAGTGCAGCCAGCGACGGAGCGACGACTTCGATATCGATGTCGTGCACGGTGCGTTCCAAGAGAATGTCGCGGACTGCGCCACCAACGATACGCCAGCTCCAGCCTGCCTGCTGCAGTGGTGCGACGATGGGAACAATCGTGTGCAACAATTGGGTGATGCATTGTTGGGTATGTGATTCCATGACGGCCATTCTCATCAGCGCTTTCATATTCTCTTTGTATAATACGCGTGTGAGTGAATGATTTTGAGGAGAATACAATGAGCACTGGTATTACGATGTACAGCACCTCCTGGTGCTCGGACTGCAAATTGGCCAAACGCGTCTTCAAAGAACTCAATGTAACATACACCGAAATTGACATCGAGCAAGATGATGCCGCACGGGCAGAAGTCGTACGCATCAACAACGGCGGCCAGTCAGTGCCGACGATTGTCTTCCCCGACGGGTCGGTCCTGGTCGAGCCATCGGCTGCGGTCCTCAAGGCCAAAATCGACAGCATGTAGGTGCTCTTGCACCCCCCCCCGCTGCACGTGCAGCGGGGGGGGTTGTGTCTACAGGACCGGCAATACCTCGATGATTTGATCGTGACCCGGGCCGATCGATACCATTGACATCTCAGCACCGACCAGTTGGGCCACGCGCTCGACATAGGCACGGGCATTGGCCGGCAAATCATGCCAGCGGCGCACATTGCTCGTCGGCGCCAGCCAACCGGGCAGGGTCTCGTAGATGGGCTCGACGCGGTCGTATTGTTCGGTGTACGTGGGTGGGTGATCGATGACCACCCCATCGAGGCGATAGCCGACGCAAATCTTGATTTCGGCGAGTTCATCCAGCACGTCGAGCTTGGTCAGTGCCAATCGATCAATGCCATTGAGTTTCGCCGCATACCGCGATGCCACTGCGTCAAACCAGCCCACGCGCCGCAGGCGCCCGGTCGTGGTCCCTACTTCGGCCCACGGTTTGCCCATCTGGCGCAGTGCATCGGCGGTCACGCCCTCGACTTCACTGGGGAATGGCCCTGAGCCGACGCGACTGGTGAATGCCTTGTAGACACCCAGCACATGGTCCAGTGCGCGCGGTGCAATCCCGGCACCCTGACAGGCACCGGCGATGCCCGGCATCGACGATGTCACAAAAGGATATGTGCCGTGGTCGATGTCCAACATGACACCCTGCGCACCTTCGAGGAGCATGGGCGTTTTGGCCGCCAAGGCGGTCTGTACGACGCCAAAGATATCACCAATATATGGGGCCAAGCGTTGTCCGTAGGCAGCATATTCGGTAATCAGTGCCTCGAGGTCATAGCTCGTCGTGGCACCGTAGTACCCGGCAAAGAGTTTGTTTTTCGTCGCGACAATCGGCGTCAAGACACGACGCAGCACCGCTACGTCACACAAATCGCCGACACGTACGCCGTTGCGGGCGGTTTTGTCTGCATAGGCAGGGCCGATACCGCGCCCGGTTGTGCCTATTTTGGCATCCCCGCGCTGGAGTTCGTCGAGGCGATCTTGCTCGACGTGATAGGGCATAACCACATGGGCGCGATCGCTGATGCGCAGATTTTCGACCACGATACCGCGGGCAATCAGGCCGTCGAGCTCACCGATGAAGTGCTTGGGATTGACGACGGTGCCGTTGCCGACGATGTTGACGGTGGCTGGCTCGAAGATTCCTGCGGGGACCAAATTGAGTTTGAACGTACCGTGCCGATTGACAACCGTGTGACCGGCATTATTGCCCCCGCCGTAGCGGATGACCGTCGCAGCGCGTGCCGCCAAAATATCGATGATATGGCCTTTGCCTTCGTCGCCCCATTGTGCACCGACTACTGCTACCACTGCCATGTATGAATCCTTCCGTATGAGCGGGATGTATGAACGCATGTCACACAAAATACACGCGCGCAACCTCTCGCCTGTCCGCGTCGTGTAGTGGTATTATAAAGGAACTGCGAAAGGGAAGCCATGGATTACACGCTCTTTACCCTCATTGCCCAATTGATTTTCCTCGAAGGAATTCTTTCCATAGACAACGCAGCCGTTCTCGGCGCCATTGCCGCGACACTCCCCAACGACAAACCCATCCCACTCCCCCGCTTCCTGGCACGCTTCGAATCGTGGTCGGCACGACGCCTCGGCATGCAGCGCACCGCTGCATTGCGCGTCGGTCTGTTCCTCGGCTATTTTCTCCGTGGCATTATGCTGCTCCTTGCTGCATGGATTATCACCGTTCCGTGGCTCAAAATCGCTGGCGCAGCCTACCTCGTCTACCTCGGTGTGCATTACTTTGGTGATAAATACGACAAAACCGGCGAAGACGGTCACACCGGCGACGATACGCCTACACAACGGCGCGGATTTTGGGCAACGGTCGCCTTGCTCGAGTTTACCGATTTGATTTTCAGCATCGACAATGTCATCGCAGCCGTCGCGTTGTCTGACAAAATCTGGGTGGTTATGTTGGGCGTTGCCATCGGCATCATCCTGATGCGCTTTGCAGCAGCTGGCTTTAGTCGCATCATTCAATGGGAGCCGGCGATGGAGTCGAGTGCGTTCTTGCTGCTGTTTGCAATCGGCGGCGAACTCCTCCTGCACGAGCTGTTACACATCACCATAAGCGAGCTACAGCAGTTCTTGATTTCGTTGGGGATCTTTGTGCTGACCATTTTGGTCGTACGTACTCCCCTCAAAAAACCCGTCATGATGCTCTTGACGCCGTTCCGGTATGGTTGCTTTCTCGTCAATCGGGGTGTCAATGCCATCATCAATGGCGTCATGAGCCCATTCCGCGCCAAATAACCTGCACGACACAACAAACCGCGGGGTGCGCAGAGCGCACCCCGCGGTCTTTTCCTGTGGACTACGCCATCTGATCGTAGCCGGGGACCGTCAAGAACTCGGTGAACTCGGGGTTGAGAACCAACTCATCGAGCAGCGCCACCGCTTGATCGAGGCGTTTGCCTGCCAGGCGTTCTTGCAACTTTTGGACTTCTTCGGTGCGGGTCATCTTGTAGAGGTATGCGTCGACTGCACGGCCATCATTCAGTTTGGCACCGTGGTGGACCCACTGCCAGATCTGCGAGCGTGCGATTTCTGCCGTGGCGACGTCTTCCATGAGGTAATTGATGGCCACCGCACCGCGTCCACCGAACCATGCTTCGATGTACTGCAACGCCACATTGATGTTGTTGCGCAACCCCTGCTCGGTGATATCACCAATCGGGATGGTCAGCAAATCTTCGGCGGAGATGTCTACCTTAGGCACATAGGTGATTTGGTTTTCGCTCGAGAAGGCCTTCTTGAAGATTGCGTGGACCGGCTTGACCAACCCGGGATGGGCTACCCAGGCGCCATCAAAGCCCTGATCTGCCTCGCGCTGCTTGTCATCGGTCAGTCGTACCATCGAACGCGTATTGGCGTTGGCATCGTCCTTGCGCGGGATAATCGCCGACATGCCACCCATTGCATGTGCACCGCGGCGATGACAGGTCGCCACCACCAACTCGGCGGCAGAACGGAGGAAGTGCACTGCCATGGTCACCTGTGAACGATCCGGCAGCACAAAATCATCACGGTGATTGAACGCCTTGATGAAGCTGTAGATATAATCCCAGCGACCATGATTCAAGCCGCTCGAATGATCACGCAATTCGTACAAAATCTCGTGCATCTCGAAGACCGCCAAGATGTGCTCGATGAGCACCGTGGCGCGGACGCTCCCCTGCGGGATACCGAGCTGGTCTTGGGCATAGACAAAAATCTCGTTCCACAAGCGGGCCTCGAGGTGGTTTTGCAACTTGGGCAGATAGACGTATGGCCCACTGCCACGCTTGAGCAGCTCTTTTGCGTTGTGGAATAAATACAAACCGAGGTCAAAAATACCGCCCGACACGGGCTTGCCGTTGTAGGTCACGTGCTTTTCGTCCAGATGCCACCCACGTACCCGCACCGCCAGAACGGCCGTTTGGTCGTTGAGGCGATAGACGGTGCCGTCTTTGGCGGTGAACGAAATGGTTCGGCGGATGGCGTCGCGCAGATTAATCTGCCCTTGGACGATGTTGTCCCACAGGGGTGCATTAGCGTCTTCGAAGTCAGCCATGAAGACTTGCGCGCCAGAATTCAACGCATTGATGACCATTTTGCGGTCGACGGGGCCGGTTATTTCGGTGCGCCGATTGCGAAAGTCAGCCGGAATTGGTGCGACCTTCCAGTCGCTGCTGCGAATGTGCGCGGTCTCGGGATTGAAGTCGGGCAACACGCCCTTCTTCAGCTCTTCCCAGCGGGTCACCCGACGGGCGAGCAGGGCGGTGCGTTTTTCTTCGAATCGTTCGATCAAATCCGCCACAAACGCCAACGCCTCACGCGTCAAAATCTCGTTGTATTCTGGCTTCATCGGTCCGGTGATGACTAATCCTTCAGGCATGAGGTATCCCTTTCAGCGCAGACTATTCGGTCACAATTGCCATGTTGAGATGTTCACCCAGATTGCGAAAATCCGCAACCCAATCCGTCGCAGCGAGGTCACCGTGGTCTGCCTTGACCTGTTGCGGTGCGTAGTCACGTTGCCACACCACATTATAGTTGTTTTGCACCATCCACATGTCGACATCGTAGGCCTGCGCCACATCGACGAGGCGCAACAAAGTGCGCAGTACACCTGGTTCGAACGGTGTATTCACCACATGGGTGGTCAATCTTGACAGTGCGTCGCTCATCTGTAGCGCCACAATTGCCCGATCGAGGACAACACCCGTCTGTTTTGCGTCGTCGAGGAGTACCTGCAACTGCGCACTATCGGGCAGATTATTTGCCAATACCGTGCGTACATCGGCATGCAGCGCCGCAGAAGCGGCTACTTGCAACTCTTCGGGGACCGGCATGCTGATCTGTTGCAAAAAGCGCATCAGCGTGGTGTGCTCGGCATACATCTGGTGGTAACGGGCGACGACTTTGTCGACCACTCCCGCCAACATCGTCTCGAGGATCGAGCGCTGCTCCTCGCGGAAAACCGAGTGCAACGAATAATGAAACGGCCCGAGCGCGTCATCCATCGCTCGCTTGATTGCTGCCTGGTCGTTTTTGGCAACAGCCGGGATGACCACGTCGAGTACTGTATCGAGGTCATCGTTGTCGGGACGGACACCGCCGTGCATCAGCTGATCACTCGACAACACAACGCCATATTGGAAGCGCCGATGCTCACCGGTTAACAGCGCTGTCACTTCTGTCACGCCTATGGCAATGCGCATCGTGCCCAAGGTCCATCGGTGTTGCACGACCCGACTGATGCGATGCAGATAGACCACTTCGTCGTTGTCTGCGTCATTGAATAACGCGGTCAAAGCATCGTGGGCGCAGACGTCCGCCAGCGACAACACCAGTGGTGTTACGTCGCTACGATACACGCTCTCGAGCGTCACGCCGGTATTGCTGACGACCTTTTCGAGCTGCTCATTGAAGCCCTCTTCGATATCGACATCCATCGTCTGCTTGGCCAATTGCATCGCCCGTGCGGCGTACCGCAATACTTGGATGGTTTCGATGCCAGTCGGGTCGTTGAAGAACCAGGCACAGCTGGTGTAGCTTTGCATCAGCTGACGCTGCAATTCCATCAATCCCAGTGCCGGCCAGCGCACATCGGTCAATCCATGGGTCTGCAAGAACGCATCCATGCCCGCCTCGGTGGGTTGATTGATGACACTGATATAGGCATCTCGGGCAGCCCACGGATCACGGAAGGACAATTGCGCCTTGGTATACCAGGCAGCATTGACCGATTCGGCCATGTAGTCCATGGCAGCCCGCAACGGCCCACGCCAGGACTGCGTCCAGCCGGGTTGACCACCCGTGTGGCACCCACAATTGCTCCGCCAGCGCTCGACGCCATGGGCACAGCTCCAAGAACTGTTTTCGACAATCTGCGCCTCGTAGGTGGGCGGATGGAGTGCCAAATATTCGCCATAGACTGTAATTCGCGCCAACCCGAGGTGTTCGATATTGGACAATGCAAATGCCAGCGCCATCTCGCCGTGGCGATGATGATGCCCGTAGGTCTCGCCGTCGGTGGCAACGTGCGCCAAGCGTGGGGTCCCGTCGTCGGGGACGTCACGGAGGAGTGCATTGGCCAGTACATCGCCGTTCTCGAGCAGGTTTTGGAAGGCAATCGCCTGCGATATGGCACCGTTATAAAAGAACACGGCAATACTGCGCCCTGATGGCAGGGCAATCCGATACGGCATCGTCGTATCGAGACCATACGTCGTCTGTTCCCACGTCGTCGCGCCGATGCGTCGTACCGCCGCGGCCTGGTGTGGCGCCAGGATGGTGTATTTGATGCCGTACTCGGCCATTGCCTCGAGGCTATCGGTACAGACTGCCGCTTCGGATAACCACATTCCCTCGGGCGCTCGTCCATAGTGATACACAAAATCCGCCACGCCCCAGGCAACCTGGGTGCGCCGGTCGCGGGCAGTCGCCAGCGGCATAATGATGTGCCCATAGGATTGGGCAATCGCCGAGCCATGGCCCCCAAAGCGCTGCTGACTTTCGCCATCTGCTGCGATAATCGCTGCGTACGTCGTATGGTCAGCGTGTTTGAGCCAGCGCATCAGCGTCGGTCCAATGTTGAAGCTCATGCGCACGTAGTTGTTCATAATGGCACGAATCCGCCCGCGCTCATCGAGGATGCGCGCAGCGGTGTTGGGGGCATAACATTCTGCCGACACGCGCGCATTCCAGTCGTGGTACGGTGCAGCGCTCGGTTGGACGTCGATGGCATCGAGCCATGGATTCTCACGCGGGGGTTGATAAAAATGTCCGTGCACACATACATATCGGGTCACGTGCCTGTATTCCTGTAGTACGCCGCAAGGCGAGACGCGCCCGGTGCGTGTTGGGTGGGTCGTGGTTACTGCTTTGGTGCCAGATAGACCGTCCCCAAGGGCGGAATGGTCAACACAACAGATGCCGGCATATCGTGACACGGCACCGCTTCGACGCGCAGATGCGTCATCACTCCACTGCCGCCCCATTGGGTGTCGTCGCTGTTCGACAAAATCTCCCAGCGGCCATCTACTGGCACGCCGATGCGGTATTCGTGGCGCGGCACGGGCGTGAAGTTACAGATTACCACCACATTGCGGGCGTCTGCCCCACCGCGACGCAACAACGCAACCACACTCTGATCGGCGTCGTCGCAGGCAATCCAATGAAAGCCCCAAGGGTCGAAGTCCAACTCGTGCAGCGCTGGTTCATCGCGGTGCAGACGATTCAAATCGCCCACATACTGCTGCAATCCGGCATGCATTGGCTCGTTGAGCAGGTACCAGTCCAGCTCGCGCTCATAGGACCACTCGCGCCACTGACCGAATTCGCCACCCATAAAGAGCAGTTTTTTGCCAGATTGCCCGTACATGTAGCCATACAACGTACGTAGATTGGCGAATTTTTGCCACTGATCACCGGGCATTTTGCTCAACAACGAGCCTTTGCCGTGCACGACCTCGTCGTGTGACAAGGCCAGCGTGAATTGTTCGCTGAACGAGTAGAGTGACCGGAAGGTCAGTTTGTTGTGGTGGTATTTGCGATGCACGGGGTCTTCGGTCATGTAGGTCAGCGTGTCGTGCATCCAGCCCATGTCCCACTTCATGTTGAAGCCCAGGCCGCCGATATACGTCGGCCGCGACACCATCGGCCAGGCCGTCGATTCTTCGGCGATCATCACAATTCCGGGGAAGCGCGCGTGCACCGCCTCGTTGAGGCGCCGCAACAACACTATCGCATCGATATTTTCGCGGCCTCCGAAGGCATTGGGAATCCATTCACCCTCTTTGCGCGAATAGTCCAGATACAGCATCGACGCCACGGCATCGACGCGGATGCCATCGATGTGGTACCGGTCAAACCACGAAACAGCACTCGACACCAAAAAGCTGCGCACCTCGTGCCGGCCATAGTTGAAGATGTAACTGCCCCAGTCTGGATGGTAGCCTTGGCGCGGATCGGCATGCTCATAGATGGCGGTGCCATCGAACTGTGCCAGGCCATGGGCGTCTACGGCAAAGTGGGAGGGCACCCAGTCGAGAATCACGCCGACCTCGTTTTGGTGGAGGTAGTCGACGAATTCCATGAAATCTGCCGGGCTGCCATAACGACTCGTCGGCGCGTACAATCCCACCGACTGGTAGCCCCACGACCCGTCGTAGGGGTATTCCATGATAGGCAACAACTCGACGTGGGTGTAGTTCATCATCCGACAATAGTCACCCAGCTTGCGCGCTGCATCGAAGTAGCCCAACCACGACCCATCCGGATTACGCATCCACGAGCCCAAATGTACCTCGTATATGCTCATCGGCGCGCCATTGGTGTTGCGCGTGGCACGCGCGGTCATCCAGGCTGCATCACCCCAGCGGTGTGCGTGCAGATCACTGACAATCGACGCCGTGTTGGGCCGGACTTCGCCAGCGGTGGCGAGGGGATCGGCTTTTTCGAGGAAGTCGCCGGTCTGTGTTTCGATGGAGTATTTGTACGGCGTGCCGATGGGCACATGGGCAATGAAGCCCGCCCAGATGCCCGAAGACCCCTGTGCCCAGAGCATGTTGCCGCCACGCTGCCAGCCATTAAAGTCGGCAATCACGGCCACGCTACGGGCACCCGGTGCCCACACCGCAAAGTGCACACCCGGGACTCCGTTTTGGAGGCACGGGATGGCACCGAGTTTTTCGTGCAGGGCAACGTGTGAACCTTCGTTGAACAGATATAAATCGTCTTGTGTCAGGAGTGTATGACCGGTGAGTTGAAGGGGCATAGACGCTCCTATTTTTACGAGACACAACGACGGTTCTCTGCTACCGGCTGTTTACTGCATCGCGGACCGCAACATAGAACGGATCAACCGCGACGACAGATTCCAAATCAGCCAAACCCGCTTCGTTTTGTGGATCGAGCAACGTCTGTGCCCAGCCGCGCAGAAACTGTGCACTCGTCAGTGTGTTGTCTTGGGCCAATGCGGTAGTGGTCAATCGTACCACATTATCTACGACAATCTCGCCAAATGGCGCCAAATCGCTCGGGAATGCGGGATTCTGTGTGTCGACCAGAGCCGTCGGTTTATACCGTTTGAGGACTGCCACCGCTGCATCGTAGTCGCCATAGAGCAACGCGCTCATAAACGGCGAAGCGTCATCGGCTTTGGGCGCACGCAACGTCACCATCCGCTTGAGCAATGTGACGGTCCACATATCTGATTCGTTTGCAGGCGTGCCCACCTGAGCCAGCGTCGTCGCCACGACATTCCAGCGACCCGCCGCTGCAGCCGTCACGGCTGCCTGGATGGAGGCATCGTCACTCGGCATGGCCTGCTGGGCGACGAACGCTGTCCCGTCCCAGCTGTAGACTTCCTCAGCCCCCGACTGCACGCCACAGGCATAACAAAAGACATAGTAGTCTGTAGCATCACCGACTGCGTCGAGTGCTCCGTCACCATTGACGTCCGCCATGGTCAATGCCCAGCCGCCGGCATCAGAATTGGTGGTCAATTCGAGTTTCAACGTTTTTCCATCGAACGAAAAAATCTGGCCAAAACTACTATGCGCCCCGACGCCACCCTCGACCAGGAGGAAGGTCGTTCCTTCGCGGTAGGTCGGAATCTCGCGCAGTCCCACGATGTATTGACCATCTTTGAAGTCAAATTCAGTGATTTTTTGCAGTCCAGCGGCGGTTTTTTGATAGATCGTCAATGGATGGTACGAGACATATTCTTCGTTGCCACCCTCATCATTTGCCCTGCCCATGGTCAAACTCGCAAAATACGGGCCGTCGGTGCCTTCCATCAGCTGGATGACGGCGGTTTCGCCCTGACCCGAAGCGCTCAAACCGTCCGCATCAGGGGTTACCGTTGGCGCGAGGCCTGCTTCGACCGTTGCCACAATCGCGGTGGCATCGACGGCATCGACATTGCTGGGGGTCATGGTCGGCACCACAAACATGGTCGGGGCCAGAGTCGCGGTGGCGTCCGTTGCGGCTGCTGGGACCGTTGCCACCAACGCGGTCGCTGTTGCGACGAGTGCAACGGGACTCGCCTGGGGGTTATTTTCTCCCGTTGTTTTGCCACACGACACCAATCCCCATGCCAACCCTACCACCAACACGCTCCGCAACCACATAACAGCCTCTTTTTCGTATCTTCAAAATCTCTTTATAGCTTACACTATACTGCATAGTAATACACCACACACAATGCTGATACGTCGCTCATGCTGTACTGAAAATGTTGCTGTCCTGCATCAGCAGCAGAGTGAAAATCTGTGTCGTCCTCGATACCATATGTACAGATGATATCGCTTTGTGATGCATTTTGCTCTGCAACCGCAGGTCCTTAGATTCCCCGCGCACAAGCACCGTTGCGCTCCAAGCTCACAAAATGCTGATTTGGCAGCTCTTTGTGTCCAAAAAAACAAAATACTACCACTGCTGAGGCGTTTATATGTAATGAATAAACCCGTCATCGTCTGCGTCCAGACCGGACGCAGAGCACACACAACGTCGCACGTCATCAGATCCACAAGGCGATGACCCAGCCTATCACGTACAGCATTCCAAAGCGCATGTGGAGCAGGGCCGAGCCGCGCAGCACGGGGTGCAATTTTTCGGCGGCCTCCTCGGTCGCTGCGGTACGCATCAGACGCCACGCCAACGGCGCCATGGCAAAGCTAATGAGCGTCGGCCACGGCGCCAACCCGAGTGCCACGAGCAACAGGACACTCACAAATGCCCCACCGACCAGCACATAGTATTCGATGCGGGCACCGCTCCGGCCCAGCATGGTGGCCAACGTGCGCTTGTGGTTGAGGATGTCGGTGTCGATGTCGCGCAGGTTGTTTGCATGCAAAATCGCAGCCACCACGAACGACACCGGCAGCGCCGCCCAGATTGCTGGCCAGGCTATGACCGGCTGCTGCAGGTAGTATGACCCCAACACCATCACCGGCCCCATAAAGATGAACACCGCTACCTCGCCCAATCCGACATACGCGAGGGCAAAGGGGCCGGCCGTATAAAAGTACCCGACCGCCACACTACACAACCCCAACCACAGAATGAATGGGCCGGTGACAGAGACCAAGTACAGGCCAATGGCAGATCCCAGCGCAAAGGCAAGAATCCCCGCCCAAAAAATCTGCTGGGGTGTCATTTCGCCGCGCAACAACGCACCACCGGTGCCCTTGACCGCCGGGGTGTCGGTGCCTTTTTTGTAGTCATAATAGTCGTTCATCAGGTTTGTGCCGCCCTGAATGGCAATCGAGCCAATCAGCGCCAACACTAACCACAGCCAATTCAACCCGCCCTGCTGTGCGGCTATCGCTGCGCCGAGCAACACCGGCACAATGGCCGCGGTATAACTCCACGGGCGCACGGCGCCCCACCATTTTTTGAGCAACGGCATACGTGACTCCTTGACGGTGTGGCGCCAGGGCACCAGCAACCGCTCCACTTCGTCCAAACCGAGGGTAATAACCCACCCCAATGCAGCAATCAAACACACCGCTGCCATCATATCGGCGATGGCATAGAGCTCATACGACTGCCAAATTCGGTAGCCAATGCCGTTGCTTGCACCGACGAACTCCACCCCGACGATCAGCGTCAGCGCAAAGCCCATCGCCAGCTTCCATCCCTCGATAATCGCCGGCAGGCTGGCCGGTAACGCTACCGTGCGGAACAACGTGCGCTGGTTGGCGCCATACAAGCGTCCGACCTCGAAGTAGCGCTGGTCGACCTGCATCACGCCACCAATGGTATGAATGACCACCATCAAAAAGACGCTCAGTGCCACTGTGGCGATTTTGCTGACCTCGCCAATGCCGAGCACGACAATTACCAACGGCAACAAGGCGATTTTGGGCACGGGGTACAACATCGTCGCCAGCGGTCGGACCAGCAGATAGACCGTCCGATTCAATCCGCTCCAGATTCCCAATACGGTTGCAGGAATGGCACCGATGAGGAATCCCAATGCAATCCGTTCGCTACTAATCACCACATCAGCCAGCAACGACCCATCGGCCAATCCCTTGATCAAGGCGACCACGACCTCACTGGGCGGTGGGATAAAGATGCGATTGAGGATGCCCAGCTGGACTGCTCCCTCCCACAGCACCACCAACAGCAGCGGCGACAACCACGACAACCAGCGATTCTGGGGCATCAGCGTACCCCTTCGTGCATTTGGAGTTCGACTTCACTGCGGATCTGCGCCCAGATGTCGGCAAACGCCTGATTGAAGGCCGGCAGTGCGCGTTTTTCGGCGATGGGCACATCCGGCAACTGCGGCGTGATGTCGGCGATGATACGCCCAGGGCGCGCCGACATCACGATAATCCGATCGGCGACAATCAGCGCCTCGTCGATGGCGTGCGTCACAAACACCATCGTGCCACAAACTCCTTGGCGCTGCAGATCACAGACCAGCTCTTGCATCAACAAGCGCGTCTGTGCATCGAGCGCAGCGAATGGCTCGTCGAAGAGCACGATGTCGGGTTGAATGGCCAGCGCCCGGGCGATGCCTACCCGCTGTTGCATCCCGCCCGACAGCTGATGCGGGTATGCATCGATGAAGCGCTGCAACCCCATCCGATCGGCCCAAACACGCGCGCGTTCGCGGCATTGCGCCAGCGGCACACCGCGCGTCATCAAGCCATAACTGATGTTGTCTGCGACTGACATCCAGGGGAACAATAGTCCACTTTGGAAGACCATCGCGCGCGTTGCATCTGCTGCCACGGACAATGTGCCCGTGCTGACCCGTTCGAGGCCGGCGATGGTGCGCAACAGCGTCGTTTTGCCACAGCCGCTCGGACCGACCACGGCCACCGCGCTGCGTGTCGCTATCGTCAGAGAGATATCCGCCAACGCCTCGACCCCATTGGGGTAGGTCAAGCCAGCCTGTGCAAAGACAATCGGAGCAGCCTGCATAGCGTGTCTTTCAATACAAAACGCGCCGTCCTGCGACGCCGCGTTTTGTAGAATGGAGTACCGGATTCGGCGTATTACTTGCCGGTTGCCCGAGCAACCAGGTCTGTGTTGATCAAGGTATTGATGTCCAGGTCTGTATCATACTCCAAGTAGCCACGCTCGCGGAAGTATGACTGCAGCGTCTTCAGGTTTTCGACCGGGATAACGCCATCAGCATTGTAGTGTGCCGCAGAAGCTTTTTCGATGACTGCAGCCGGTACCTTGGTGTACTTTTCGATAATCGCCGCAATCTCGGGCGTCATATAGTTGCCCTGCAAATCGCCACATGCCTTCAGGTATGCACGCATGAAGCCCTCTGAGGTTTTGGTGTCGGCCAACAACGGCTCACCCATGTAGAGGTAGGTCGCATAGAAGCCATCGATGAAGTCGTTGGCCAGGACCGCTACCGTGCCCTTTTGGACGTTGATGGTCGCCAGTGGTTCGCCCAAAATCGCTGCATCAATCGAGCCGTTCTCGAGCGCTGCCGGCACATCCTTGAAGCCCACGGTGACCAGCTCGATGTCGGCCATGGTCAGGCCGTTCTTTTTGAGCGCCTGATCGACCCAGTACTCGGTGGCCGCGCCGGTGGCGTTGATGGAGACCTTCTTGCCCTTGAGATCAGCAACGGATTTGATCTCGTCGACGCGCTTGGCGCTGATGACCAGCGGGCTCGTCAATGGCGCAGATTCGTTGTGCATCGGTGCCACAATCGAGAACTTGACGCCCCGTGCGGCTGCGTTGAACAGCCCAGCACCGGCCCCACCAAAGGACGCGTCGAAGTTCCCAGCGGCCAATTGTACGACGGGATCGCTGCCACCCTGTACCGGCGTGGATTCGATTTGGATGCCCTCGGCTGCAAAGTAGCCGCGCTCGATACCGACGTACAACGGTGCATAAATCATTACGGGGACATAACCCAATCGTACGGTTTTGAGTTCGGCTGGCGCTGCAGCTGTCGGCTCTGCGACGGTCGGTTCTGCGGTGGCTACCAGCTCCACAACGACGGTCGATTCGGCAGGAGACGGGATTGGTTCGGTGGCAGGAGCAGCAGCGCCACCACAGCTTGCCAGCACCAGACTCACCATTACCATGGTCAGCAAACGCTTCATCGTCTTACTCTTTCGTCTTACACTCTCTGTAACGGAAAACATTGTACCAGATTTCACGACAGCTATTTTTTGCAGAACGGAAAAGCCAACGGTGACCTGGTGCGCTCCCTCTAGCCGCCACGCGATAGATTCGCATACACAGGCGGCGCATCGTTCACCCGCAGTCCGTCATTCCATGGACCGCGGCAATTCTGCTCCATTGCGGGGAACTCCCGGTCCATGGAATCTTCATCTGGCCGAGGGTGATTCCGTCGCCATGCGATAGATTCGCATACACAGGCGCCGGAAAAAGAATCCTGCCAGATGAAGATGGCATGCCGACCTCGTCTCAACGATAGATTCCAGTCCACGCTGTCGGCATGCCATGACGGATTGTCGTAGTGAATCCGTCGCCATGCGATAGGTGCGTTTATTCAGGCGGCGCATCGTTCACCCGCAGTCCGTCATTCCATGGACCGCGGCAATTCTGTTCCATTGCGGGGAACTCCCGGTCCATGGAATCTTCATCTGGCCGCGGGTGAATCCGTCGCCATGCGATAGGTGCGTTTACACAGGCGGCGGAAAAAGAATCCTGCCAGATGAAGATGGCATGCCGACCTCGTCTCAACGATAGATTACTGTCCACGCAGTCGGCATGCCATGACGGATTGTCGCAGTGAATCCGTCGCCATGCGATAGATTCGTATACACAGGCGGCGGAAAAAAGAATCCTGCCAGATGAAGATGGCATGCCGACCTCGTCTCAGCGATAGATTCCAGTCCACGCAGTCGGCATGCCATGACGGATTGGAGCGGGTGAATCCGTCGCCATGCGATAGATTCGTATACACAGGCGGCGGAAAAAGAAACCTACCAGATGAAGATGGCATGCCGACCTCGTCTCAGCGATAGATTCCAGTCCACGCAGTCGGCATGCCATGACGGATTGGAGCGGGTGATTCCGTCGCCATGCGATAGGTGCGTTTATTCAGGCGGCGGAAAATGAATCCTGCCAGATGAAGATGGCATGCCGACCTCGTCTCAGCGATAGATTCCAGTCCACGCAGTCGGCA
>CANJHS010000037.1 GCA_947474225.1 Roseiflexaceae bacterium
CGCACCACACGCATGAAGTACGCCAAGAAGAACAACGATGGCGGGATAATAAGCAACGCCACCAGGCTCAGCTTCCAATTCATCGAGAAGATGAAAAACAAGCTGCCGACCATCATAATAATCGCGCTGATGAACTGGAGCAGCGCTGACGCGACAAACGAACGTACTTGCTCGACATCACTGGTAAGCCGGGTCATGAGCTGACCTGCCTGTGTTTGATCATGATAAGCGAAGCTGAGTGTCTGGATTTTTTCGAAGAGTTTATTGCGCAAATCAAACGCAAACGATTGCGACATCTTTTCAGACCAAAAGCTTTGTGTAAAGCCAAACACGCCGCGCACAAGCGCAAGGCCAATTAAAATACCTGCGCCCCAATAGACCGTCGACAAGTTGCGACCAATGACACCTTCGTCGAGAACTCGTTTGAGGAGCATGGGGCTATACAGATTTGCCACACTCGAAAAGGCGAGGCTGAGAAAAGCCCCCAAAAACATCAGCCAGTATGGCTTCAGAATACGAAACATGCGCCGGATGAGCAGCATGGGTTCTCCTATCTTCTACACGTCACTGTACTATACGAGGGATTCTCTTTTTTGTATCTCTTAATTGTTGGTTTTGAGGCAATCTCGTGTGCCACTCACCCAACGTTCATAGAAGGAAGTCCGATGCCACCCAAACCAGTCGTTATACCAACGCGCGTGTGCGAAAGCAGTGGGGAATATGGGAGTGTAGGTACGCGTCGTATGGAGTGCCAAAAACGCAGCACGTGAAAGTGTCCGATTCCCTGGATAATCTACTATTTGACCATCTCCATTCCTATCGATATTGTTGTCTGCTGCATCACAACGACCTAGGCGTGGCCATTCACTGTCGATCAAGTAGTATTCTTCGTGTGTTGCACCGGTGCTATCGACAAAGCTATCACTGTACCCAACCAGGACCACCGCATGCCGTCCATAGACACGCAATCTGCCCCACTGCGCTGCACTATGAATATCCACGATGACCGGTATCCCCAAATCAATTAACCCTTTGAGGACGCGTTCGCTGTCGGTTTTGCTCAAGTTACCATAATGGCTTCCATAACCGAGGGAACGGAGTTGCCATGCTTTTAGTGGCGGCAGTGTCCCGCCCCACTCTCGTTGAAAGAGCAACCCAACAGTGCGGCGAAAGAGGTGCGGGTCGTACACCGTATTGCGCTGGAGGAGATTCAACGCATGTGCGAGTGCATAAAAACTACATTCGTTTTTGGATTGTGCAGCGAGTGGCCAGAGCGAGGTCGGACCTTCAAAAACAGCATGCACATACGAAGGAAATGACTGATCGGTCATAAACGTGCAACCTTTACAATCTCTTTTGACACTTCCGCGATGTCGGCGTATACTCGTTTTGCAGCTCAGGCTGTGACAAGTACATATGGTAAGGTGACCCGCTAGCCCGGATGCTAGGGCGTAAAGGTGGAAGACGGTGGAAGTCCGTCGCTGTGCCGCAACTGTAAGCGTCAAGACGCAAGCCAGGAATCCTGCCTTACCGAACACTGGAACGACCTCTTCGCGTCAAGGAGGAGCCATGGTGACATGCCTATTGTAGGATAATTGTCCCTTTGCCCTCGCACCAGTGCGAGGGAATTTTTTGTACTTGAAAGGAATTGCTCATGAAGCGACTGCTGTTCGTCATAATATTCCTGCTCGCCGCCTGTGGTTCCACCCCGTCTGCGACAGCGACACTCCCTCCTGAGGCAACGGCTTCCCAAAAACCTGTTGCAACGACAATCCCCTCGGCAGCTACTCCTGCCCCGGTCACAGAGATAACGGTAGTTGATAGTGCTGGTCGCAGCGTCACCATTCCACAGCCGGTTACGCATGTCATTTCGTTGGCACCCAGCACGACAGAAATCATTGCGGCACTCGATGGATTGGTACGTATCAGTGCAGTAGATATGTACAGCGACTACCCAGCGGAAGTGGTGGCACTGCCCAAAATTACCAACCCAGACATGAGTGTGAATTATGAGCAGATTACGGCACTCGCGCCTGATGTCGTTTTCGCTGCGGGTATTACCGCTCCAGATGTCATCACTGCGATTGAAAAACTGGGTATCCCGATCGTTGTTGTTGGTGCACCCACTGCGTCGTTCGCATCGGTGTTAAAAGACATCGCATTGGTTGGCAAAACACTACAGAAGGATGCAGAAGCGACCAAGCTTGTTGACACGATGCAGTCTGATTGGCAGAGACTGAGTGCACGCGTTGCGCAAATCACCACAAAACCGACCGTCTTTTGGGAGTTGGATGCAACCGATGCTACAAAACCATATACCATCGGGCGTGATTCGTTTGTCGCTGAATTACTTCAAGCTGCCGGCGGTACCAATGTATTTGCTGATGTAACCGATGCATACCCGCAAGTGAGCCTCGAACAGATTGTTGTCAAAGCACCTGAGACAATTATTTTGGCTGATTCGTTGTGGGGAGTGACGCCGGCTGCGGCCAGCGCACGTCCTGGTTGGGAAACGATTCCTGCCATTAAGAATCAACGCGTTTTTCCCATTGATGATAGTCTGGTAAGCCGTCCTGGACCACGGATTGTGCAGGGGTTGCGGGCTGTGGTGGCTATTCTCCACCCTGAAGTAAAGTAGGAACTGGCATGATTCAGCGCTTGCACCATACGTTGCGGCACCATTCGCGCTGGATCATGCTGCTTTTTATCATTCTTTTGGGGCTAGGACTGATTATCGGGCTCAGTGTGGGCAGCGTTCCACTTGGCTTTGATTCGGTTGTGTCTATTTTGTGGCATTGGTTGATTGGTGCTTCACTCGCCCAATTTCCCTCGAGTACGGTTAGTATCCTCGTCACGATACGATTACCGCGTGTACTTTTGGTGGCCCTGACCGGCGCAGCACTGAGCACGTCGGGAGCAGCGTATCAGGGGCTGTTCCGTAATCCACTTGCAGATCCGTATATTATCGGCGTCGCTTCTGGTGCAGGATTAGGGGCAATGGTGGCGGTGATTGCCGGACCCGTACGTACATTTGGTGCCATTGCAATGCCTGTCGGGGCTTTTGTCGGTGCAATCGGTGTCGTATTTGCTGTCACATTGGCCGCACGAAGACAAGGTGAGCCACGTACCCAAGATATTGTTTTGGCCGGTGTTGCAATCGGCACACTCGCGAGTGCGTTGACGACGTTTCTGATGATTCGTGCAGGACGACAAGCGGGGCAACTACTCGCCTTTCTGCTGGGCAGCGCATCCTCAGTTGGCTGGCAGGCGGTCCAGATTGTCTCGGTAGGGCTTGTCATTGGGATGGCCTGTTTGCTCTATGTCGCACGGGATATGAATGCATTGTTACTAAGCGAAGAACAAGCCACCATGCTCGGCATCGATGTCAAGCGCGTTCGTCTGTTGATAGTCTTTGGTGCTACCGTTATGACCGCCTGTGCCGTGGCATTTCATGGATTGATTGGCTTTGTGGGGATCATAGTTCCGCATGCGTTGCGATTGGTTTTCGGTGGGGATAACCGTTCACTCATCCCGTATGCTGCCTGTGTCGGGGCTTTTTTCCTCTTGGCTGCCGATATTCTGGCACGCACTATACAAGCCCCCATTGAAATTCCCCTCGGTATTGTGACTGCATGCATCGGATCACCCATTTTTCTCTTTCTGCTGCTACGTCGGAATAGATCGCAATGACATACCTCCTCGACGTCCAGGATATAACGATTACTTTTGGCAAGAAACACGTCGTGTCTGACCTTTCTTTGCAGGCCAAAGCCGGGGCATTCATCGCCGTGATTGGCCCAAACGGAGCCGGCAAGAGCTCTTTGTTACGAGCAATTGCAGGCGTCATTCCGTGTTCGTCTGGCACGATTACGATCGAAGGCGTGTCCGTTGCAGATATGCCAGCGCCGCAGCGTGCGAATCGTATTGCTGTGGTACCACAACAGACGTATATGCCATTTGGATTTAGTGTGCGAGACGTCGTCGGAATGGCGCGCTATGCGTTTCGTCCCTGGTATGCAGCGCAGGACGAAAATGACGAAGCGATCATCGATGCGGCATTGCAAGAATGTGAAATCACGCAATTTGCTGACCTCGATGCCAGTCATTTATCGGGCGGCGAACAGCAACGGGTAGCAGTAGCGCGGGCAATTGCGCAACAGACCAAAGTGCTCATCCTCGATGAACCAACGGCTCACCTCGATTTGCATCATCAGGCTGCCATTCTCCGTATTGCTCATACGCTCACAAAGCGTGGAGTACTGGTCATTGCGGCTATGCATGATCTGAATTTAGCTGCTGCCTCGGCACAGCATATTGTGTTGTTGAATAACGGCCGGGTAGCGGCGCAAGGGTCACCGAGCGTCGTGTTGCAACAGTCGCTCATTGAGGAAGTGTATCGTACATCGCTTGTCTGTATTCCCCGTTCTGATGCGCCATTTCCCCATTTTGTGCTGGCTCATCAATCCCTTTTTTCCACACAAGCTGTTCATGCAACTGATAGTTCTCTGTCATCGTATACTCCTCGTGAAAAGGAGAAACTCGAATGAAGAGACATTGGTGGTATCTCACAACCGGATTGCTTTATATTGCGATTATTGCATTCACAATCTGGGCGTATCCTGCATTACCTGAACGTGTACCATCCCATTGGAACATCGCCGGTGAAATCGATGCCTATAGTGATCCATTCACGAGCAGTGTGTTTGTCCCCATTCTCACTGCAGTCGTGGCTGTTTTGTTGATAATCATTGCCCAGTTTGAAAAGAATGACATCGTCGCGGCTGCACTCGTGAAAATGAGCACCGTCATCGTGGGATTCATGGGTGCGGTGCATGTCGTCACGACGTGCATTGCTTTAGGGTATCCACTGGTGTTGGAACGGTATTTGAGCATCTCCATAGGGTTGTTGTTCATTATCATTGGTCGCATGATGTACGATATTCCACCAAATGGATTTTTCGGCATCAGGACCTTTTGGACGCTTTCAAACCCGGTAGTATGGAAAGAATCTCATCACATTGGGTCGCGCTGGATGGTCGGTGCCGGTGTTGCCACCATGGTGCTTGCGGTGCTACCAATCCCAGCGGTGTTTTTGATGGGTGGCATGCTTGCTGCGATTCTCGTGTCCGTAACGGTCCCGATGATATATGCATATCGACGCTATCACGAATTGGTATCGTAATTGAAAGACAAACCCCCCGACTGCAATGCGCAGTCGGGGGGACTTTACTACCGGAAGGTAGAGCGTAATCCGTGTTGACTGAGCACCTGTTTTGCGATTTTGGCCACCACCGTGAACGCCGGATCGAAGACATTGCCGATGTTGTATTCGATAAGCTGACTCATCAACACCGCTGCACTCGTCGCATCGGCACCGCATTCAATCAGCAAGCGATGCATTTCTGAGGTGGCGTGTTGGAGTGCCTGATCTAATGGTCGTGCATTGCCGACCGTATACAGAAAATCGGCATCTTCGGCACGTGGCCACGCGATGCTCTGCATCGGTGCTTTCGCGAGCCGCACATCCACCCGCATGGCTGATTCGACTCCTGTTCCACCGATTTCACCACATCCTTGGACGAAATGCGCGTCGCCGGCATAAAACAACGCGCCATCTACGGCAACCGGCAAATAGACGGTACAGCCAACTCCAAAGAAACGCACATCCATATTGCCACCGTGTTGGCCAGAGGTAGCGGTAGAAATTGCTTCGCCCCGAGCAGGTGCGACACCAAAGCAGCCTACCATTGGTCGATACGGAGCAGTAACGACCATCCCATGGGTGCCACGACTGCGGACGACCCCTGCAGCGGTATCGAGGTCCCAGTATTCCTTCGGGAGTTTGCTTCCTGGTGCAAAAGGCACAGACGCAATGTATTCTGGGTCCACGACATTGCCTGCCAGCGTGGGGTAGCTCCATCCCTGTGTGCGAAGTGGCACCAAGTTCTCAAAGGTGACTGCTAAGACATCACCTACAATTATTCCGGTGACTGCGATTGGACCCGACATCGGATTGCCTGGCAAAGTGACCGCTTGGTCATTCCCGTCGATGCCGTGTGCATCGACACACGAGATTGCAACCTCATCGCCGTCTTGGATGGTAAGCGCGATAGGATGTGTCCCGATGGTACGGTAATACTGCTGGGGGATGAGTGTATGCCGCATATCGCCTCTTTTCTTTGACACAACGGTAGTATCGTTAGTATACTAGCCATATGGACGACGACTATCATTCAAGCCAACTAAATACTGCATAAACAAGCGTGCTTTGCCGTGGTGATACACCCGTGTGCAGCTGCACGCGGGTTTTCTGTTTTGACAGAGGTATCCCATGCTCTTTGTTTCTCAACTCATGAATCTGCTCGTCCGAGCAAGTGACGGAAGCGATATCGGAATGTTATCCGACGTCGTGGTACGCATTGATGACCGCAGTTACCCGCCTATATCGGGCATCGTCGTACGCGATCAGCGCCGTGCGATGTTTATCCCTGCCAGTGAAATTGTCGAAATCACCCATGCAACGATAGAACTCAACACCATGCAATTAAACTTGCAGCGGTTTAATCGACGTGACGGGGAAGTGTTGCTGAACAAGGATGTACTTGATCATCAGATCATCGATATCAATGGGCGTCGTATTGTGCGTGTCAATGACATTCAGATGGCACGCATCGAACATGAGTACTGTGTTGTTGGTGTCGATATCA
This sequence comes from Roseiflexaceae bacterium, assembly GCA_947474225.1. Classification (GTDB taxonomy): domain Bacteria; phylum Chloroflexota; class Chloroflexia; order Chloroflexales; family Roseiflexaceae; genus UBA965. The sequence goes on from CANJHS010000037.1 coordinate 6,708, forward strand.
GTCCGCAGGCATTATTGCGCCGGCTTGCACCACGAGCGGCTGCGCGTCACATCATTGGCCGACAGGTAATTAGTTGGGCTGATGCGCAATACCTTGCATCAGCTGCACCCGTGCAACTCAAGGTCTCGTACAATCGCTTGAACGACATGAGTGCAGTCGACCTCGCTCGTATCGTCGATGCGTTGTCGTATCGTGAATCTGCCGAAATCGTTGCAGCACTCGATGACGAAACTGCTGCCGAAACACTCGAAGAAGTGTCGGATGAGCGTATGGCGGACCTCCTCGAAGGGATGGATCAAGAACGCGCCGCTGACATTCTCGAAGAAATGACACCGAGTGCGGCAGCAGACTTGCTCGAAGATCTCGATGCAGATGTTGCAGAACAGATTCTTGCTCGTATGGAGCCAGAAGAAGCCGAAGACGTCAAGGAACTCCTCGCTTACGACGGCGATTCTGTCGGCCGCAGTATGACGACTGACCTGGTGGTCGCGTATCCTGACGATCGCGTAGAAGATGTCATCCGAGGACTTCGTGCACGCGAGGAACTCCCTGATCCACTGACCGAAATTTATGTTGTCGAACACGACGATGTGGATGCGGGTATGGAGGGAATCGGTGCACGGTTGATTGGTATTGTGCGCATTCCCAAATTATTGGTCACACATTCCGATGTCCAGCTGCGTGATATTCTCGAAGAAGTGCCCACCATACATGCAGACGATCCTTCGGAGAACGCTGCACGGGTGCTTGGTGAATACAATTTGACGGCAGTTCCGGTCGTTGATTCTGATGGCATGCTCGTAGGGGCAGTCAGTGTTGACGATGCGCTGGCAGTCTTGTTGCCAGATATTTGGCATCGCCGCGGTTCACGAAATTTCGGCTAAGAGGATCTTCATGCGGATACAAAACGAGACCCTTTCTCCATGGCGTAAAACTATGCGTATCCTACGTCGATCGTGGTGGCCGTATATCGCTGCGATTGGACCTGGATTGTTGGCTGCGAGCGCCGGAAACGACGCAGGTGGCATTGCGACGTATGCGTCTGCGGGAGCAACATACGGCTATAGCCTGCTGTGGGTGATGGTGTTGATTACCATTGCTGTAGCGATTGTTCAAGAAATGTCGGCCCGGCTCGGAGCGGTTACAGGCAAAGGATTTGCAGATCTGGCGCGAGAGAATTTCCCTATCCGTGTCACCGCGCTCATCATGTTTACGCTGTTGTTGGCGAACGCAGGCATTATTGTTTCGGAATTTGTCGGGATTGCAGCCGCTGCTGAGTTGTTTGGTATTAGTCGGTACATCGCAGTCCCGGTCGCTGCGTTTGTACTGTGGATATTGATTACCCGCGGTTCGTACTCTCGGGTAGAACAAATACTGTTGATACTGAGTGCAGTGTTTCTTTCGTATATTGCCTCTGCGATTATTGTCCATCCGCACAGTCAAGATATTATGGCAGGCCTCCATCCGACGATTGTGCGAGACAGCGATTACATCAAAATTGTTGTTGCATTGGTCGGCACCACAATCTCTCCCTACATGCAGCTGTACGTTCAGTCGGCAGTGGTTGAAAAGGGCGTGTCGATCAATGACTACCGATATACCCGCATTGACGTGTTTGTAGGGACGTTTATTGCGGGTGTGGTTGCAGCGTGTATTATCATTGCGACCGCAGCAACGCTCCATCCGCTCAATATTGTCATCACTTCGGCACAGGATGCTGCACGCGCGCTCGCACCCATTGCCGGTGATTATGCGGAAATTTTGTTTGGTGTCGGGCTTCTCGGTGCTTCATTACTTGCTGCAGGGATTCTCCCGCTGGCAACGACATATATGCTCAGCGAATCGCTCGGGTTTGAACGAGGCGTATCACGCAGTTGGCAGGAAGCACCTATTTTTATGGGAGTTTTTACTGTTTTAATCGCAGTTGGTGCTATAGTGGCGTTGATTCCGGGGCTCCCACTCATCGAGGTGTTGGTGGGTGTCTATGTTATCAATGGGCTGTTATTACCCATCGAGTTAGTAGCGATTGTTTCGTTGGTCAACAACAAAGAGTTGATGGGCGTGTATACAAATACCCCATTCCATAGTGTGCTGGTATGGATCATCGTCGGATTGGTCAGCTTGTTGTCTCTGATTTACATCGGGTGGATGATTGTCCAAATGTTTGTAGGTTGATATTTAACACAGAGAAAACCCCCGGCGCAGATACTGCACCGGGGGTTTCTTTTACAGCGTTGATATGGGAACAAAAACCGCTTCGGGTTCAACGTTGTCGAGACAGCGCGGCCCAGTGTCGGTCCAATCAGGAATCGACTCGAGGGTCATTTGCGGTATCACGGTCATATCGTGCTCAACTACAATCTGGCAGGAAAGCCGTGCGACGCCCAGAAAACCTTTTTCGCCGAGTTTCGCGTGTTCGGCTGTTGTAGCGGTTAATGGCTCACCAGACACAAAAACGACACGGCAGGACGCACATTTAGCTTTACCGCCGCAACGATGTCCGATGTGCACATCGTTATCTTCGATTGCGTTGACAAGACGTGTACCAGCTGCGACGGAGTATTGCTTACCATCGATTGACACAATAGGCATAGATGCTAGTCTTTCTGCTGTGAAGAGCGGACCAATGGGAGGTAATTCACCAGCGCTACCACTGCACATACCAAAGGGATGGCGAAAGCATACTGATACCCAAGTTTACCATAGTGCCCGTCGGCGTTTTTTCCTTGGAGTTCAATCACAAATCCCATACTTCTTTGGAAGAAATAGGCTCCCAGAAACCCAAAAATATTCAGCGCCGTCGCTGCTCTGCCACTCATGTGGACAGCGAACAGCCGTCTTGCTTGCGGCAACAGAATAACATTAAATGCAGCGCCGAGGCTAAAACACAGATACAACGCGGCAACAATTGTGTGTGATTCGATTACTGGATAGAGCACAAATACACTGAGCATCGCAATCAACAGCAATTGTGCGCCGACCATCATTTTCGGTGTCCCATAGCGATCAGCGAGCGGGCCGCTTATGCCGTAGCCAAGGATTGCTCCTATCCCCATCATGAGCAATGAGAAACCAGCCTGTGAAGGAGTATAGGCAAGCACATCGTACAAAAAAGGTCCAGCCCACAGTGTTTGCACTGCAAGTAAGGTTCCCAACATCGAAAAATACAGCGGAGCCATCTGCCAAAACGCGCGGTTGGAATATATCGACCGAAATCCTTCAAACGGGTTTCCTGTTGAGCGTGTAACCGTTCCGGATGCAGGAAAATCTCTACTCCACAGCCAAATAGCAACTGCGACGAACGCAACAAAGAGCGTGCTCCCATAAAAAATATTCCGCCAGCCGTACGCTGCATTGATGTATGCCATCGGGGAAGTTGTCATAATGCCGCCGATGCCGCCGAGTGCCATCATAGATGTTGTCATCGTCGCGAGCCGATTGGCTGGCACCCAATTCCCAAAGGACTTCACTGCACCCATCAACCCGCCCGCGGTACCAATTCCAATCAATAAACGCCCAATTGCAACGTCGCTAAATGACGTTGCTCTGGCGTAAACGATACAGCCAATCATTGCTGGAATCATCAGGAGCGGAATAACTACGCGCGAACCATATCGATCAAGTGCTGCACCAAGCGGGAGCTGCATCAGTGCGAAGGTAATGAAATAAAAGCTCGTCATGCTGCCGAGTTGCTCTGCATTAAGTCCAATGTCATGCATCAAGTCTGGTGAAATCACCGCATTTGCCGAACGAAGAAACACCGCCACCAAATTGCCCAACGCAAATGCAACAAACACCCAACGGAAGGTCGGATAACGCACGATGCCTCTCTCTTCTAGGGAACGACTACAGCGCAGGTGATGGAAGCATCGGTTGTTTCGCGAACCGAATAGATGGATTTCCCAAAGCTGAGAATATCGCACCCGACGGTACCGTCTTTTGACAGGTTATCGACTTGGATTTCGAGTGCACGGCCAGTTGTTGCGCGAAAGCCGAATTTCCATGGTGGTGAGCCTACCTTTTCGGTGCGGTACGCCATATCATTGAGGTAAATGATGCGTACGTTGGAACTCGTTCCGGTGACGGTATATTCGATACGTGCGCTGGGAGGATCATTGGTCACCGGCATACCACGGTCCTGGAATTTGGCGCCGATGTACCCGATGAGCAGTGCGATTGAAACAAATACAACGGTCATTATGCGTGACCGGCGAATGCCATTGAGGTAATGAGATTTTTCATCGAACTGTGACATACAAACCTCCCGGGTGATGCTACGATTGTGTATCATAGGATTATTATGAGCCCACGTCAAAAAACAACGTTCACATACGAGCATGCAATATTGGGCTTTTTGATCGAAGCGCCGATGCATGCGTATGCCTTGCATCTGCGTTTGGTTGAATCACCCATCGGGAATATCTGGCATATCAAGCAGAGTGCATTCTATGCAATCGTGGTGCGGATGCAAGAGGCTGGCTTATTGTTGGCTGCCGAGAGTGAAGATGATGGCAGAGGCAAGCGATTGTTAGTCTGTACTCCACTTGGTGAAACGATCTTTGGACAGTGGTGCAGTGCATATGTGGCGCATCCACGTGACATGCGGATAGAATTTATGGCGAAACTCTATTTTTGCACGATTCGTGGCCCTTCAGCAGTTTCTGCGCTCTATCAACAGCAGAGTGTCCGTTGCCAGCAATGGCTTGATCAGTTGGTGATCGATCCTGCTGTTGACTACTACACCAATTCCGTTCAACGGTATCGACGCGGCCAAATTCAAGCAACAATTGCTTGGATGGAAGCAGGTCGGCCGATTGAATATTGACCCTTTCGTATCCGCGTATGTATGGAGTATCTATGACCATCGTCCCAGAACGCACACAGTACGACCTGCTCTTTTCTCAACAGGCGCAACGCGGTGCACATCTCTCTTCCATTTTGGTTGACCTACCCAACGAAAAACCAGACACCATAAGCCTCGCATTTGGTGATGCAGATCCGCATGTTTTTCCAACACGTGAAATAACAGCATCGGTCCACGGAGTATTAACTGAAGATGTCGACGCAATTCTGAATTATGCGCCAGCGGACAAACGTCTGCTTGATTTGGTTCAAAACCGACTCGAACGTCGCGGTGTCGCAGTAAATCCTTCACAACTCATGATTACCTATGGTTCGAGTCAAGTTTTGGGGCTACTGCCGCAGATATTGGTTGAACCTGGCGAGACCATCATCGTCGAGGGACCGACGTTTCTTGGAGCAGTAGAATATTTCGCCGCTGCAGGTGCGCGTGTAGAGACAGTACCCGTTGGTCCAAACGGTATGGACATTGATGCACTCGCGAGTTGTTTGGCTGATTTGCAACGTCGCAATATCCAACCCAAATTCATCTATACCATCCCTACCTTCCAAAATCCTACGGGGACGCTGATGCCCGCCTCTGCACGGGCGCGGTTAGTAGCACTTGCTGCCGAATACGGTGTGCTCGTTGTCGAGGATGACGCGTATGGTGATTTGCATTTCAAAGCGGAAATGTTGCCCTCCATGTTGACGCTACCGGGGAGCGAATGGGTGTTGCACATTGGGACATTTTCAAAAATTTTGGCACCCGGGGTTCGGATGGCATGGGCGTACGGCCCGCCTGCGGTGATGAAACGATTACGTGCATTCAAAAGCGAGAGCGACTGTGGCACTTTTGTGACGCGTTTGGTTTCGCATATGGCACAAGACGGTTGGCTCGATCGTCACATTGGCATGTTGCAGTCGCACTATGCGGCAAAGAGTGCTGCAATGGTGCAGGCAATTGCTGAATACTTCCCTGCAGACGTGCGAACCAATATCCCCGAAGGTGGATTTTTTGTGTATGGATACCTCCCCAATGATCTCCCTGCGGTGGCACTGAATGACGTCGCAATACGCCGCGGTGCGTCGTTCTTGCCCGGAACTACTGGGTATGCGAACGGTCAAGGAACGCACGAAATGCGGATTGCCTTTAGTTTCCAGACGGTCCCTCATCTGGTCAAAGGGATTGCACACATTGGAGCTGCGATGCGAGAAATGCGTGCCAAAAACAGCTAAAAGTAGTTTCGAGACGGGTAGTTTTGGACGAATTCTGGTACAATGCTGCTAGCCAAATGCGACTACGAAGGAGCGATTATGACGAGCAATTCGACCCATTCTCTGGATGCGTTGTTTTCAACACGTGCCAAGACTGTCGCTGAAGCCGGTGGATGGGGTGATGAAGCCGAGGGGACGATTAGTCTAGCCTATGGTTTCGCCGACCCTGTGCACTTTCCTGTGAAACAGTTAGTGGACGCTACAGCCGAAATTCTAGCCGAAGACGTCAATGGTGCACTCAACTATGGACCTACCTACCCAGGCTTGGTCAAACTCGTCGTCGATCGGCTCCAATCACGTGGTATCAAGTCTGCAACCACATCTAACACGATGATTTCGTACGGTTCAAGCCAGATTCTTGCGCTCGTTCCTCAGATATTGGTAGACCCGGGCGATGTTGTTATTGTTGAAGGACCATGCTTCATTGGAGCGGTACGTTCATTCCAAGAAGCAGGTGCAAAAATTGAAACCGTTCCGGTGCTTGCTGACGGTATGGACATCAATGCCCTCGAAGCAATGTTGAAAGACCTGAAGTCCCGCAACATACATCCCAAATTCATCTATACCACCCCGACGTATCAGAATCCTACGGGGACGTTGATGCCATTGGCAAATCGCAAGCGACTGATTGCCTTGGCAGAGCAATACGGAGTGCTTATTCTCGAAGACGACGCGTACGGTGATCTGCGCTTCGAGGGTGAAGCATTGCCACAACTCGCAGCGCTTGATACCAAAGGGTGGGTCATTCATGTGGCCACGTTCTCCAAGATTTTGGCCCCTGGCGTGCGAATGGCATATTGCACCGGCCCCGACGCTGTTATTAAGCGCATCAACAAGTTCAAAATCGAAGGGTCTAGCGGTCCATTCCTAACACGTATGGTCGAACGGTTTGCTGCAGACGGCAAACTCGATATGCATATCGGTGAACTCAACAAGACCTACACCCGCAAGCGTGATGTCATGCTTGCCGCAATGAAAAAATCATTCCCTAGTGATGTCCGCTACGAAATTCCCAAAGGCGGCTTTTTCATCTACTGTTACCTTCCTGCAGATATGCCTACCGCCAAAGTCGCTGCCAAAGCACGCGAACACAAAGTAGCATTTTTGCCCGGTGCAGGTTGCTATGCCAACGGACAAGGCCAAAACGAAATCCGATTAGCATTCAGTTACCAGAATGATGCCAACATCGCGGAGGGTATCGCGCGCCTCGGGGCAGCCATGAAAGCAGTACGCGCAGAGGCATGAGTAGTACACGCCCATCAATGTTCCGTGCAATGGTGCATCGGGTCGAGCATCGTATGCTCGGCCCGATGTCTGCAGAATTACGCCATAACGTCTGGGTCGAAACTATAGCGTCGATGATTTTTGGTCTGTTTTGGGCCACAAGCATTGGCTTTTTCCCTGTGATTCTACGGAATATGGGCGCGAGTGGAGATCAACTCTCCATCTACGTCGTCTTTCAATCACTCGGGCTGATTTTTACGCCCATTTCTGCTGCGCTTTTTCAACGCTACCGCATTATAAAAATCTCGCAGATATTCTGGTATGTCGGCCGTGGAACATTACTCTTGGTGCCGTTTGTCGGATCTAATGTCTCCGTGTTTATGGTGTTGGTTGGTATCTTTTGGATCTGTGAACTCGTCCCTGCGCCTGGTTATGTGCGACTGTTAGAGCGACTCTATCCCGATAATCTGCGTGGTCGTATTATGGGATTTGTGCGTATCGGGATGACGGCAGCTATTTTGACCATGACCCCGATCGCTGGTTGGTTGCTTGACACATTTGGACATGTCATCGTCTTGCCTTCTATCGCAGTAGCAGGACTCATCGCAAATTATATTTTTGGCAAACTCAAAGGCAACGATGCCCCCGCAGTTCGTGATCCGCAGGTTGTGCGGCCGACGCTTGGTCAGGTGCTCGCTGAGTTAAGCCGCAATCGACCGTTTGTTATTTTTCTCATTCTCAATACCATATTTGGCTGTGGCACGCTCATTGGTGCACCACTCTATGCCATTGTCCAGGTTTCGCGGCTCCATCTCAGCTATACCGAAGTTGGCTATTTGGGTACGTTGCAATCGGTGACGTGGTTGTTTGGGAATTTTATTTGGGGCGGACTCATCGACAAAAAAGGGCCATTGTTTGTATTGATGATCAGCATACTCTGTGCCGCATTGATGCCCCTTTCGTTCATGGTGGCAACTTCCTTTTGGTGGCTGGTCCCGGCTTTTATCTGTCAGGGACTCGTGTTGGGAGGCTTTGACCTTGGGTTCACCAACACTGCGATTGCATTAGCAGATCGCTCGAAATTGGAAATCTACTTTGCCGCCCTGCATGTTGTCGCTGGTGTCCGCGGCATTGTCATCCCGCTCATGACGCCGATTTTGATGGTCGCGCACGTCGATGAATCATATATATTTGCTGCGGGCGGAGTCATGGTTCTTTTGTCGGCGCTTCTCGTTTATCGCATCCGTATGCCACAAACGGCAATGATTTAGGAGGGAGACCTGATGAGTCTCGTTGATGATGTTCGTGTACGTGAGATGAATACAATGCCTTCGCCACGACTACTCAAAGAAAAATACGCGCTCACTCCGAGTATGCTCACGACTGTCTATGAATCACGGCAAGCCATTCGACGTATTGTCAATGGCCAAGATACCCGCATGCTTGTTGTAATCGGACCGTGTTCGATTCACGATATTGCCGCAGCAGAGCAATATGCCACAAAACTCGCGGATATCGCTGCGCGAATGCGCGATCGACTGCTTGTGGTAATGCGTGTCTATCTTGAAAAACCGCGTACGACGGTTGGTTGGCGTGGACTCATCAACGATCCGCACCTCGATGGATCATTTGATATGGCTGCGGGACTCGAAGTGGCCCGTGATATTCTCGGGAAAGTAACGGCCCTTGGTTTGCCGACTGCAACCGAAATGCTCGATCCTATCAGCGCGCAATATACGTCTGACTTAGTGGTGCTCGCTGCGATTGGTGCACGCACGACGGAATCACAGATGCACCGTGCGTTGGCGAGTGGATTATCCATGCCCGTCGGATTTAAGAATGGAACTGATGGAAGCGTGGATGTCGCGGTACACGCGTGTATATCAGCTGCAGCCCCCCATAGCTTCTTGGGCATTACCCAAGATGGTGTCGGTGCAGTCGTCAAAACCGTCGGCAATCCCGATGGATTCGTCATTCTGCGCGGGAGTCGATTGGGTCCGAATTACGACGAACAGAGCGTAACAAAGACCATTGACATCATGCGCGGCTCGAAACTTGCCCCCGCTGTTATGATTGACTGCTCGCATGCAAATTCTGGCTCAGACTATACCAAACAACGAGCGGTGTGGCAGACAGGTTTGGCTATGCGCAAAGCGGGCATCAGACAGATGATTGGTATGATGGTCGAAAGCAATTTGTTGGAAGGAAAGCAGAGCCTTGGGACCGATCTTTCCACACTCAAATATGGCGTCTCAGTGACAGACGCCTGCGTTGGTTGGGATGAGACGGTCGCAATGCTGGAGGAGGCATACAATGGGGTATAACTTACCACTCGTATCGGCAGGCCGCAGTGCTGCATTGGAAGCAGATCAGTCTGATGCGTTAGCTCCCTATCGCAACCAATTCGTCATCACCGATCCTGCGCTTGTGTATTTTGATGGGAACTCGTTGGGACGGTTACCCAAACAGACCATCGCGCACCTCAGTACGGTCATCAATCAAGAATGGGGTGACGGCCTGATTCGCGGGTGGGGACATGGCTGGTATGAAGCACCGCACCGTGTCGGAGACAAAATCGGCTCTCTGCTGGGTGCGGCTCCGGGCCAAGTTATCGCCTGTGATTCAACTTCGGTAAATCTCTACAAAGCGGTCATGGCTGCACTGAGTGCTCGACCGGGACGGCACTCCATTGTCAGCGATGCACTCAACTTTCCTTCAGATTTATACATCATCCAAGGTGCCATCGCGCACTATGGAAATGTCCATAATTTGCAGCTTGTGCACTCACACGATGCAGAACTGACCGTCGATCTGAGCGCGGTTGAAGCTGCGATTACGACCGATACTGCGGTTGTCTTGTTGTCACATGTGACATTCAAGAGCGGCTACATCTATGATATGCAACGTATTACCGCACACGCTCATGCACACGGTGCGCTGGTTATCTGGGATTTGAGCCATTCTGCCGGGGCACTTCCTATGCAATTAGATAGTTGGCATGTCGATTTTGCGGTGGGCTGTTGCTACAAATTCCTCAACGGCGGACCGGGTGCTCCTGCATTTATCTATGTGAATCGTCAAATACAAGACGAAGTCACATCGCCGATTTGGGGATGGTTCGGGCAAAAATCGCCGTTTGCATTTGATATCCACTACGAGCCAGCAGCGGGGATAGATCGCTTCCTAGCTGGCACACCACCAATGATCGCGTTATCAGCAGTTGAGTCCTCGTTGGACATGATTGTTGGTGTTGGTATGCATGCAATTCGTGAGAAATCAATTGCATTGACGGAGTACATGATCGCCTTGTTTGATGCTCATTTGGCAGCTCACGGCTTTACGCTTGGTTCTCCACGAGACGCAGCAATTCGTGGTTCGCACGTCAGCATTCGTCATCCGATGGGCTATCAAATTAATCAGGCGTTGATTGCCGAACAAAAGGTCATTCCTGATTTTCGCGAGCCAGACAACCTCCGTCTTGGCCTAAGTCCGTTAACAACTTCATTTACTGAGGTATGGGACGGAGTAGATCGCATCCGAGCGACGGTGTCGGCCGGATTACACCACAAATATCCCGCAGCACGGAAGGCTGTTACCTAAATACAGAAAACGCCCCCTGTAGCACTCAAGCTACAGGGGGCGTTGCTGATTATTGGTTTTATCGTTTTTGAACAACGACAATATGTGTGCGCCGACCAAGTACCACAACCGTGTGTGATGTGTCAACGTACATGCCACTGGTACGTTCGAGTGCTCGCGTGAGTGCACGGGTATCGCTGGTCATCAGTGCAGCCCGTGCGCCGAGAGTCATCACGCGTTTGAGTTCTTTCATAACCGCTGGATAGAGTCTGCGGTTTTCTTCCGGGGTACTAATCTGTACGCCAAACGGTAAATTACAGGTAATCGCCGTAATCGAGCCTTCGTCTATGGGGAGTGCGCGCGCATCCCATTCCTCGACACGAATGGGCTTGTACTTATTGCCGATATTTGCGATTGCTTGCTCGACTGCAAGTGAACTGATATCCCCACCAGCAATATCGACATAGCGTCCAGCAAACGCACGCTCAATGAGCGTCGTCCCTGCACCACACATCGGATCTAGGAATATGTCGTGTGGCTTCGGTTTCGTGAGCATCACCAATGCGGCTGCAGCTGTGGGGCGGAGCGACGCTTCGATATGGTTGATTTTGTAGGTGCGATGCCGCATGGTCTCGTCACTGACCCGCAACCCTATTAATGCGGTTTCTTCGGATTGGGTTACCCAAAACTCAACACCTTGTTCAGCAATATGCCAGCGAAAATCTTCGCGTTGGCCTATTGCCTTTTGGACCGTCTCTTGCAAGTCAACCCGGCGATACGGCATGAGCCCTTGTTGTCGCGATATGACGCGGTAGCGGAGTTTCCCTTCGCCACCACGCTTGGGATAGAGTGCCCGTACTTTCGCGGTTGCCACTGTTATTGCGGTGTTGATCAGAAGACGCTCTTTGATCATTTTGAGGGCAGAGTATTTGGGTGGCAAGTCGTTGTATTCAGCCACAAGGATGAATACATCATCGACGGTGCGCAGTTCCAATAAATCTTCAACATCACCAGGGTACGAAATGATAATCATGCCGTTTCGCCCGGCGTGCACGAGTTGGTCTTGGATGACCGCTTTCTCTGGCAGACGTTTGAGTTCTTCCGCCACAATCGCGTCGAATCCCGGCAACGCATGCAGAATGTAGAGATCTACTGGTGTTCGCATTTCGCTCTTTCGCTGCCACCGGGTACATTTAGAACCCGGTGGAGCATAATCTATCGTTCCTACGCAGAAACCAATGCACCTTCGATTGCAGCCATGACTTCATCCGTCAACTGTGGCACCACAGCAAGTGCCTTCATGTTCTCATGCACTTGGCCGACGCGACTTGCGCCGGTGATGACACTGCTGACGTTGGGGTTCTTGAGACACCATGCCAACGCCATTTGCGCCAATGGAACCCCCAAGTTTGCTGCAATGGCGCTTAACCGTGCTACAGCAGCAACCCGTTGTTTGTCTGTCAGGCTCGATTGCAACCACTCATACCCTTTGACACTGCCACGACTATCAGCAGGCACGCCCTGTTGGTATTTACCCGTCAGCATGCCCGATGCGAGTGGGCTCCAGATGGTTGTACCGAGACCGATATCGCGGTAGAGCAACGCGTATTCTTTTTCGACACGATCACGATGGAATAAGTTGTACTGTGGCTGTTCCATCAACGGTGGCGTCATCCCCAATTCTCGTGCAATGCCGTAGGCACTGCGAATTTCGTCTGCGGACCATTCTGATGTGCCCCAGTAGAATGCTTTGCCTTGACGGATAACGATGTCCATGGCACGGACCGTCTCTTCGATTGGGGTATTCGGATCAGGACGGTGACAATACACGAGGTCGACATAATCCATCTGGAATCTTTTGAGAGCATTATTCACGCCTTCAATGACGTGTTTGTGCGAAAGTCCGGTGTCGTTTGGACCCGATCCACCCCAAAATATCTTGGTTGAAACGACTAAATCCTCGCGGCGCCAACCTGCTTTCTTAATGACATTGCCCATGACGACTTCTGCTTTTCCGCCTGCATAGCCTTCTGCGTTGTCGAAAAAGTTGACACCATGTTCAATGGCAGCGTGCATGCACTCTTCTGCGGTGTCTTGACCAACTTGCCCACCATATGTCACCCATGCACCCAATGAGAGTGCGCTTACTTTAAGCCCAGAACGGCCGAGGCGTCGATATTCCATCGCAGACTCCTTGTGTTACTACCATCAATCTTCATTGTACCAACAAACACCACTTACTCGGCTGTTTGCATCAAATGGGTTTCACTCCGTACAACGGGATTCACAACAAACAGCAATCCGCCCACAAGGCGCAGGACACCAAGTCCTATCACCAGTGCCTGCGGACCAATCAAATCAATCATCGGGGAAACAATCAGACTGCTGACCATCAATCCAAAATTCATCACCGTAACGAAAATGCCTAGGGCTAATGCCCGTCGTTGTGGAGAACAGACTTGTAGCAATATATTGAAGTGGGCGATATCAATGCCGGGATTGATCATGCCAATAAACAAGGAAAAAACCAGAATTGCAGTCAGATTTGGCACAAATCCAATCGCAAAAAAGTATGTACAGCTTATCACCGCAGCAATGGTCATAATACGATAGAACCCATACTTCTCCATCAGCCGTGGCCAAAAGAGATTGCCTAAAATCGCACCGCCGTTTGTGATGGCAAACCAAATCCCGAGCCATTCATCACTTGCATGCAGGACGCGTACAAAATAAATTGGCTGCAAGGCAATCGCTGCCCATGGCGCAATATTGAGAATCAACGTATTTATAGTGATGGATGAGTATGCTTTGTTTTCGGTGAATAACTTCCACATCCCTGCCAACGAGCGGTCTACATGCGCCGCGGGATCGATCGGTGAATCGGGGATATCCATGCGTGTGACGTACCAGGTACTGAGCATGCTCATGATGAGTGCGATACAAAACAGAATTTGATAATTTCCTGGAAAAGCATTTGCATCGCTCTCGAGCCATCTGCCAAAGCCATACGTGGCGACCATCATTGTTGCCCCGAGCGTGACATTGCGCGCTGAAAAGAGACGCGCACGGCGCTGGATTGGAATGATGTCCGCAAACATTGGTAACCAAACAGTATTGAAAATAGCAACCGGTATGTTTGCTAATAAGAGGATGACTACGACTGCTTCGGCGCGCCAATATGGCAAAAATGGCACAAATATCAAGCCTATGTGCATGAGGCGAAACGTGATGAGGCTACGAAATAACCATGGTCTGCGATTCGCAGTGCGTTCCATTAATGCTGCAAAGGGGATCGTCGTCACCATATTGACCACAGCTGCTGCAGAGGTAATCAGACTGACGATGAAGTTTGATCCGCCGAGCCGGATAACATACGCAGCAGCAAACGAATAGGCAGCAGATGCGATAGCAGCCCAAAATAATTCTATAACCAAAAATCGAATGTTCCGATCGACGGAAGTTGCCTGCATGCGTATGCCATTCTGTCTGGATAATATGCTTTATCTTACTGTATTCCTCACGCGCTAGCTGTCAAAATTTCACATAGACTGATTACATACCACCCCACGATGCAGATTTGACGACTATCCTTCAGCACCGTACACTAGGCAGAGAATAGTGACTGGGGAGTCATATGCCGAAGCCCACATGGTGGAACTTGCATACTACTAAACGCGAACAGATTCTTGATGAAGCACTCTTCGAGTTTTCGCAGTTCCCCTATGCGCAAGCATCTATCACGGCAATGGTGCGTCGATTGGAAATCGCAAAAGGAAGCATCTATCAGTATTTCACCGATAAAGAAGACCTGTATATCACCATTGTTAAACTCGCGCACGAACGTGTGTTGTACGCATTACGGTCTCGTATTCCACTGAGTATCTATAGCGAATCAGATGTATTTGTGCTTTTGCGGCGCTACTTTGCCGAAACGGTGAGTGTCTCGCTAGACTTTCCGATTGAAAGTGCGCTGATTCAGCGTAGTTATACCGACACTGGACCTGCTGCGCCAGTCGTACGTCTCCTTGCCGCTACCATACAACGCTCGTTTGTCGAAGAAATCATCACCAGCGCTACCCAGTCAAAATCACTTCGTTCAGACATTGACATGCGTGTCACTGTATTTGTGCTCGAGTCACTCCTCGAACGAATGATTCCCTATATCAATGCCAATATCGCTTTCGACGGGGGCGACAGTCCTGAATCAGTGAAACAGTCAGCACAACAGATTGTTTCGTTTTTTGATCAACTTATCGCGGTGCTCCATGGTGGTCTCCGATCATCGTCATTGGAGTCTTGAGAGGCCTTATGCCAAATCGTTCCGTCCATGATTTCCTCACTGTAGCAAGCAGTGTCATAGTCAGTCCCATCACCTATTCTGTGCTGTATAGCACTCAAGAGTTGCGTGAATGGGCGCCGGTGGTTGCTGCTCTTGTGTTTGTTTCACATAATGTATCAGGCATATTATTTTCGCCTGATTTAGATATGGATACTCATATCCATAAGCGCTGGGGGATGTTCTATGTTTTATGGATTCCCTATCAAATGGTTATTCCCCATCGTCATTTCTGGAGTCATGGGTTAGTAATACCACCGCTGCTGCGGCTAGGATATTTCTTTTGGATGATTTTGTTGTGTCTCTACGTTATCGAAACAATCGCTGCATATTTTGGTGTGCATGTCCCTGCATTGCAGCAGACGGTGACACAAGGGGTACTTTCACTGGTGATACAAAATCCGGTACACACAGTGAGCATCGCGGCTGGTTTTGTCACTGGAGCAGCGGTGCATTCAATAGCCGATTGGTTGGTGAGTGGCGGGACAAAGCTGCTCCGCATGCTGTTTATTCCACCCACACGGGGAATGCAAAAAAAAGCGATGGCACAGCAAACTGTGCCATCGCGTTGGTTATTTGACCCTTTTAGTAGCGATTCCCCCCACCATGTGTAATGAGATGCTCATACATAAGGATGGTGGAACCGGCTCCGTCTACTTTGGTGAAACCGAACTCCTGATTGATTTTGACAATCGAAGCGTTGCTCGTTTCCATCCATGTTTTGAGTTCACGGGTATCCAAAGACTGCGCTAATCGAATCGCTTCTCGTTTGAGTGATGTTGCAATACCTTGACCGCGAAATGAAGGCAAAACACCGGTTGCGTGTTGCCACATTACACCAGGCTCCGATTCGGAATCCATCAAGATGGACTCACCGACCAGCATGTCACCGCTTACTGCGAGAAGGAAGCAACTTGGATTTACTTCCTCACCTAGGAGCCGCCTGAATTTGCTCAGTGTGACAACGGGTTCATCAGGCATAGGCACATCAAGCGACACTGCCGCATGTAACATGCAGGCCTGCTCTATGGCATCTGGTTCGCGCTGCATATACTCTGCCAAGGTCATGATTGTAATGTTTGAAGCGTCAGGGCGTTTTGGCATGGTAATATCTGCAAGCAAAACACGGTAGATCTGCTCTGTTCCGATATGGACGTATCCGGCATTTGTTAAAAACGTATTATGCCGAGGCTCGGGGTGAGCCAATAAACGTACCGCTTGTGCACCTGCAGTTGCTGCCCAATGTTCCATGGCTTGTATTAACATGCTTCCGTATCCTTGCCCCATTGCATCGGGACGAACACGGACATGACCCCAAAAAGTATGGCGAGGAGTATTCCACGTTGCCCGAAAGCAAAATGCAGTAGCAAGCGGGTCCTTGGAATCACCAAGAATCCACCGTCGAATGGGAATACCTGCATCACGCAGATCGCTATCAAAATGGAGAATCTCATAGGGGGTTGCATACTCATAGTCGCAACGTTGCGTTGCGGGAATTGCAGCAACAAGATAGGCATGTGCCTGTGCTGCAGCCATCCCTTGCACTATCTGCAAAGGAGGCGTGGTCGTGGTACTCATACACGAGCCTTTCACTAGAGTAGACTATACAGGCCGCTCCCGACCGCCGACAACGGATTACATCACCGTCACGTGCGGGAACCAACATCGCTGTTGGGCTCATACACATAGTCACTCACGAATCTTCTATAATCATACCAGACTGTGTAGAGTCTGCCTAGGTGTAATATGCAAGCAAGTGACCTCGAAGTATTCCGGCACCGTTGCACTGCGATAGCCGAAGAAATGGGAGCTGCACTCGAACGGAGTGCACTCTCTTCAAATATTCAAGAACGCCGCGACTACTCCTGTGCGCTGTTTGACGCACAAGGACGTATGATTGCACAAGCAGCACATATTCCCGTTCATCTCGGAGCGATGCCACGCTCGGTAGAGGCAGCGATTCAGCATTGCGCACCTTTGCTCGATGGTGATGTCGTTATCCTCAACGATCCCTATGCTGGCGGCACACATCTTCCAGACTTGACAACGGTTGCACCTGTTTATCTCAATGGTATTCATATTGCGTATTCTGCCACCCGAGCACACCATGCCGATGTCGGTGGAATGACACCCGGTTCTATGCCGATGAGTCGTTCGGTTTTTCAAGAAGGGATCATCATTCCGCCCATTCGGTTAGTAGATCGTGGCATACGGAATGATGGAGTCTTTGCGCTTATCGTGCGTAATTCTCGTACTCAGGATGAACGACGGGGCGATTTGGCGGCACAGTTAGCCTGTCATGCCATCTCGGCAGACCGCCTGAGAGATCTCGTGAGTCGCATGAGTTTCGCTAGGTTCCAATTGATGGCTGATGCGTTGAATGCATACAGCTGCCGGCGCATGGAACTGTTGATAGAACAAATTCCGGCGGGAACGTACGCAGCCGAAGAGTATTTGGATGACGACGGGATTTCCACAAGCAAAATTCCGCTGTGTGTGACAATCACCATCACTCATGGGCGCATCATTGTCGATTTTGCGGGAAGTGCTCCGCAATGCGAGGGGCCATTAAACGCACCCCGTGCAGTCACAGAATCTGCTGTACTGTACGCCTTGCGACTGCTTGCATCAGACGATATTCCGATGACTGCAGGCACGTCACTCCCGATTACCATTCTGATCCCACCGGGTTCTATTCTCAATCCGGTACCTCCTGCAGCGGTCGCAGGTGGAAATGTCGAAACGTCGCAACGTGTGGTTGATGTCGTATTGCGCGCATTGTCGATTGCCATACCTGACCGCGTCCCCGCACAATCGGCGGGGACGATGAATAACTGGACTATGGGTGGCACACGTGCCGATGGTTCTCCATTTGCATACTACGAAACTCTTGGTGGTGGGATGGGCGCTCGTCCTGATGCGTCTGGGCTGCATGCCGTGCAAACCCATATGACCAACACGCGTAATTCGCCAGTAGAATCGTTTGAACGGATCTATCCCGTCCGCGTTGAATCGTTGTGTATACAGACCGACTCCGGCGGAAAAGGCATGCACAGTGGTGGGAATGGATTACGCAAAACTATCCGTTTCTTGCGTCCCGCGACGGTAACCGTACTCACAGAACGACGCGTGATTGCTCCCGCAGGTGGCGAAGGCGGGGAGAGTGGCATGCGTGGACAAAATACCCTCCTCCGCGATGGCATTGAGATCCGGTTGCCTGGGAAGGGCACGGTCGAAGTGCAGGCCGATGATGCATTGACCATACAAACACCAGCAGGAGGCGGCTATGGGCAACCTACGGAATAGCTGGAACGTTCATGTGTGGCAGCACCGGGAGCGGACGGCACGCCTTATTTTTTTACTCTATCTGCTTATCTACCCGGGTTCAATAATCTCCGTGGCATTCGGACTCGTTCCCCCTGAATCTCGATGGTTCGGTGGCGTACTGATGATATTTCAGGGGTTGTCCTTGATTTTCTGGCTTTGGCATGCAATTGGTCGTGCGTCGTTCGTCCCAAATATGATAGTCCTAATTGGTTCGTTCATCGTCGAGTATGCAGGCGCTACAACCGATGTTTTGTTCGGTCCATATGACTACACGGACGTGTTGGGTTTTCGCATCGGTGGCGTGGTCCCTGTTGTTATTTTGTTTGCCTGGATAATGGCAACGTATGGTGCATGGATGGTCGCGGCGGCGCTTCCAGTTCACTCAACGCGATTGAAAAGAGCGTTGATGACCGGGGTTGTGATTGCTGTGTTTGATTTACAGATAGAGCCTGTAGCGGTGCTGATTCACGGCTATTGGGTATGGGATATCGCTGGATTCTATTATGGTGTCCCACTGCAAAATTTCTTTGGGTGGTTTGCGGTTGGTGTGCTATTTTCTTTATTAGTCGATACCCCACTGCTCTCGGCGTTGCGTAGGGGAGCAAGCAGGTTACCTCTGCTCGCTTTTGGCGGATCGTGTGTCATGTTCTTGGTCATGAATGCTGTTGCGGGGCATTGGATTGCAGCCAGTATTTCACTCTGTACCCTTGCTGGCCTCGTATGGGTGTGGCAATCAAGGCAATTGCAGGGTTGACATCCCAACGGGACTGAGGGTGTGGTCGCTGTTGACTGCAGCGAGCACTTTTTCGAGAGCAGCGATACTGGTGCCTTGCCGATCCCAATAATCAGCGTTGGTACCACCTGACATACACACAATACCGTGTTGTTTCGCTTGGCTAATCAGCCGGAGATGTGTCTCTGGCGTACTTACCTCAGGTGCAAGATAGAGTGGAAAACGGTTAAAGAGCTTCTCACTCGGATCGGTCGTAACAGGCACATCGCACAGCCCTTGTTGAACGCGTAGTGTGCCCTCAGCCGGCCACTCTGTACCAATCACCGGTAGTGCTGCCCCCGGCATGCGAAACGCAACATGGGTGAAATGCAACTCTGCTGCTATGGTGTAGGTATCCGAATTGGCTGAATAGAGTCCGGTTCGTAACAGTTTTGCTTTGAATCCAAGATAGTGCGTAAACAGGTCTCCTGCCCGATTAATTGCGTCACGTTGGTGTGCAGCAGAAAGCTTCCCCATATGGGTACCTTTTTTGCTATCGAGACTCTGATTCGGTGCAACAAACAAGCCTATTTCGGCACCGCGGTCTTGTAACTCGAGGAGCATGGGGGCATGCGCGCGGGCAGCCTCACCGCTGACAAACAACGTGGGGATACACCCAAATTGGAGTACTGTTGACGCATAGCGATCGAGTCCAATGCCAGAATGGTCCCAATCGCGCGGGCTTTCTTTGCCACCCGCAGGACTCATCACGTCAAACGTACAAAGAAAGGGAATCGACATGGCGGACTCTCTTCTGCAGACCGATGTCTGTATCTATGGGGCAGGATTAGGCGGTGTTGCAGCTGCGTTGGCTGTCCTAGAGGAAGGACGCCGTGTCGTACTCATAGAGCCCACCCCTTGGATAGGTGGTCAAATGACGAACCAAGGGGTGAGTGCGTTGGATGAACACCAGTATATCGAAGCACACCCCGGGACACAATCATATGGATTGCTTCGCAACGAAATTCGGCTGCGCTCGGCACGCATGCATGGTATCACAGACATCGACCGTACTTCCTATAACCCAGGGAACGGCTGGGTAAGTCGGTTGTGCTTCATGCCACAGATTGCCGTAGATATTCTGGATGATTGGTTTGCACCGTGGATTGCCGCCGGCACATGTGTCATTCTGCGAGAGACAACACTTACGGCGGTTGAACGACATAACGCAAAACTCTCTGCACTGATCTGTACGGCTATCGCAGCAGGAAAGGTAACATGTACCGCACACGCCTTTGTGGATGCAAGCGAACTCGGTGATCTGCTCGAAGCAGCAGGGTGCAAAACCATCACGGGCGCAGAATCGCACGCAGATACGGGTGAATTATGGGCGCCTCTGCATGCTCGCCCCGAAGAAGTGCAGGGGTTTACGTACTCTTTTGCTGTCGAATATGTTCCAAATTCACATAATGTAATACCGAAACCCGAAGGATACCTGCACCTCCGCGATGCTCAGCCATTTACCCTGGTGTTAACCGGCTCTGACAACCAACCAAGACCGTTCCGTGTCTTTTCAGAAGGGGAAACTGGCCTCCCGCCATTTTGGACATATCGTCGGATCCGCGATGGTGAACAATGTCACCCGCAGCAAACAGACATTGCTCTCATTAATTGGAACAGCAATGATTATCACAGTCGCACGCTGATTGGTGCAAACAATGTGACATATGCATCTATTATTGATGAAGCAAAACGACTCTCATTATCATTTCTCTACTACTTACAGACAGAAGTTCCACGTGATGATGGGAAAGGATTAGGCTACCCCGAGCTCCGGTTGCGCACAGATATTATGGGTACTGCAGATGGTCTCTCTATGGCTCCATACATGCGCGAATCGCGGCGAACGCCCGGTATGGTACGGATCACCGCAAATGATATTTTAGCCGAGACACAAGTAGCGGCACGTGCACGTCATTGGCCAGATACGATTGGTATCGGTTGGTATCCTATGGATCTGCATCCCGCGCCCGGGAATCCCACGAGCCGTTATGAGCCGACCCGCCCCTTCCAAATCCCACTCGGAGCGCTCATTCCCCCTGATTGCTCTAATCTCATTTGTGCAAATAAAAATATCGCTACCACACACCTTTCTAATGGATCGTACCGACTCCATCCGGTGGAATGGAGTATCGGCCATGCTGCAGGCATTACCCTCAGTGTCGTACTCGACCACCAGACGACACTGCAAACATTGTGGTCCGATAATCAGGGAGTTATGGAAGTTCAGCGCCGACTGGTAGACCGTGGTACCGAAATAGCCTGGGCTGTCGATGTACTCCCGTCGGGATCGCTCTTTGTCGGTACGCAATGGATGCTCACGCACGCAGTGATAGATCCTCGCTCGCCGAGAGGTGATGCTCTTGAGGTCTTTGCTGACCAACCTCTTACCCCGGTGGAATATATGAATCTCTGCCGAGCGGTATCCGCAGCGTTCGGCAGAGAGTGGAGTGACCGCATACAGCCAACGAGTTCCTGGCGCACTGCATGCGAAACGATTCAGAACGCACTCATCGAAATCCTCTGGTGATCTCGCGTCGCAACCGAAAATACATTCTTCCTGTGTCTGAGTGGGAATGCCACAACGTCACTTAGCGCAGCACCTGGGATTCAGGGTCCAACTGCCGCTGTTTTGTAGCAACATTAGTGATGTAATGTTGCTTTGAAGTGATATTGAGGGTAATTCAGTCCACATGACCGTTGTGTTC
>CANJHS010000038.1 GCA_947474225.1 Roseiflexaceae bacterium
CCATATGAGCACTTGGTGAGGAGGATACGGCGTGTGTTCCTTTGCGGTAAAATACAGACAATCTTTCAATACCTGATGAGGGCACCATGCAAATATATCCACCTGATGATCCGTTTTTGATTCAATTCATGCTTGGTACCTTCGAGGTCGCCTTGCGTTGGTACGGCGTACTGATTGTCGGCGGTGCCATGATTGCGGGGCAATGGGCCGCCAACCGGGCCGCCAAGCGTGGTCATGACCCTGAGCACATGTGGAACATGGTCGTCTTTGGGATGATTATGGGTATCGCCTTTGCCCGGATCTACTACGTGATTTTCGAATGGCCGCGCTTTGCCAATCAGAGCTGGCTGATGATTATCAACCCGGCTACCGGCGGGCTGGCCATCCACGGCGCCCTCATCGGCACGGCGTTGGCGGCCTACATCTATACCAAACGCAACAACCTCAACATGATTGAATGGCTCGATATCACGATGCCCACCTTCATGCTGGCGCAGGCGATTGGACGCTGGGGAAACTTCTTCAACCAAGAGGCCTATGGTCGCCCCTCCAACCTGGGGTTCGGCTTGATTATCGATGCCCCATATCGTATCCCACCCTATAACGACCTCGACAAATATCCTGCCAGCACGCTCTTTCACCCGACCTTTTTGTACGAATCTTTGTGGAATTTTGCGGGTGTGGGGTTGCTTATTTTGATCGAAAAACGCTTCCGTGACATCCTCCGCCGTGGCGATATGATTCTGTTCTACGCCATCATCTACGGCACCGGTCGCCTTTGGATAGAAGGCCTGCGCGTCGACAGTCTCTGCACCGACCTCATCGGTGGCGGTTGCGGTGGCTCGTTGCGCGTTGCCCAAATCGCCAGCATCGTTCTGATTCTCGGTGGCGTGATTGGCCTGTGGATCAACCACGCCCGCCATATCGACGAAGCAATTGACAGTACCGACGAGCATGTCGATGACGTCGTGGTAGTGCCAGCCAAGCCGTTGTTTGACGAAAGTGCTGCTCCTGAGACTATACGCATCGAACCAGCAATGCTCTACAAGGTTAATGAAACAGGCCCGCTCAGCATAGAATCGTTGCCCGACACCCCACCCAAAGAATAGCGATCTCTCGCTATGGACCTCGAACACAAGCTCGACATCCTCGCCCCAGCGGCCGGCTACGAAGCATGCGATACGCATTCTGTGGCTGGCCGCCGCTATCAGTCCAAAAAGGCATCGTGGTCCAACACGCCCCTCGGGATCGAGGCCGATGCAAAAGGCAAAGCTCGGCCTGTCGTCCGGCTGTTGATGAGCGCCGAGTGCGTGCATTCGTGCCCGTATTGCCCATTGCAGAGCGGCCGAGACGTACCACGCGCGACGCTCACAGCCGACGAAGTCGCCGCAGCGGTGATGCCGCAGCTCCGCCGCCACGACGCCGGCTTACTCCTTTCGACGGCGGTGGCTGATTCTGCCGAACAGTCGGCTACGGGATTGGTCGATAGCGCAGTGCTGTTGCGCACAAAACATTCCTATGCCGGCTACCTGCATCTCAAGTTGCCGCCGGGGGTTTCGCATTCCCTCATCGAAGCCGCTGCCCGCGTGTCGGACCGGCTGAGCCTGAACATTGAGGTACCCAGTGCTGCCCATCAGGCGGCCATCGACCCCAGCCGTGATTGGCAGCGCGATGTCATCGCCCGGTTGGCCTGGATGCGCGACTTCCAGCAGGCGGGGTTCCTCAAGGCTGGGATTGCCACGCAGTTTGTGGTGGGGGCCGCCGGCGAGGACGACAAATCGCTGCTCGACACCACCGCCTGGCTGCACAGTGAATTAGGAGTGCGGCGGGTCTACTACGCGGCCTTCCAGCCGATTGCCGGTACGCCAATGGCAGAGCAACGGGCCACCCCGGCAGTGCGTGGACTGCGGTTGACTCAGGCGGATTGGCTGCTCCGTCACTATGGGTTTGCGAGTAGTGAGATCGTCGCTGCCGACCAGCCGTTGTTGTCGCTGCACAACGACCCCAAACTCGACTGGGCGCTGCGTACGCCAGAGTACTTCCCTCTCGAAATCAATACCGCCGCCCCGGAGCAATTGCTGCGCATCCCCGGGGTAGGGCCGTTGGGGGTGAAGCGGATTCTGCGGATGCGGACATTGGGGCGGCTACGCGAGCCAGCGCATATCGCCATCCTCGGAGCAGCGAGCCGGCGCGTGGTTGATTTTGTGTTGTTTGACGGCCGCTTCTATGGCACGGGGCACACCATGCGCCAAGCCCATATCGCATCGCTGCGCCCTGTGGCTGACCAATTGCGCCTGTGGTGAACCCTTTTCTCATCCTCGCCGGCTGGGATGTGTCGCTATAATAGAAGGGTATACGAGGAGTACTCCACAATGGGATTCACGGTCAACGCACCATACAAGCCAACCGGTGACCAACCCAAAGCCATCGAGCAGCTGGTGCGCGGTGTGCACGACGGGTTGCGTTATCAGACACTGTTGGGTGCGACAGGCACCGGCAAAACCGCAGTCATGAGCTGGGTCTTTGGTGAGTTGCAACGGCCGACACTGGTGCTGGCGCACAACAAAACCCTGGTGACACAACTGTATGCAGAATTTCGTGATTTGCTGCCCGACGCAGCGGTCGAGATGTTTATCTCGTACTACGATTCATACACGCCCGAGGCATATGTCCCGAGCAAAGACCTGTATATCGAAAAAGAAGCCTCGATTAACGAAGAAATCGACCGTCTGCGTCACGCCGCTACCCAAGCGCTGCTGACCCGCCGGGATGTGCTGATTGTGGCGTCTGTGTCGTGTATCTTTGGTTTGGGTAGTCCGGTCGACTACGGCCAGGTGATGTTGCCGGTGAGTGTGGGCGAGGTGCGTAACCGCGACAAATTGCTACGCCAGTTGCTGGATTTGCAGTTCCAACGTAACGACATCGACTTCCACCGCGGGACCTTTCGCGTCCGTGGCGACACCCTCGACATCATGCCAGCCAACGCCGAGACGGCTATCCGCATCGAACTGTGGGGCGACGAGGTCGAGCGCATCAGTGAGTTCGACCCACTCACGGGTGAGGTTTTTAAGACCGTACCGACCGTCGACATCTTCCCAGCAAAGCACTTTGTGACGACGACCGAGAAACTCCAACTTGCCATCGGCGATATCCAGGATGAGTTGGCAGTGCAGTTGGCGAATCTTGAGAGTCAGGGCAAAAATCTCGAAGCCCAGCGCCTCAAACAGCGCACCATGTACGACATCGAAATGATGAGCGAGATGGGCTACTGTTCGGGCATCGAAAACTA
This sequence comes from Roseiflexaceae bacterium, assembly GCA_947474225.1. Taxonomy (GTDB): domain Bacteria; phylum Chloroflexota; class Chloroflexia; order Chloroflexales; family Roseiflexaceae; genus UBA965. Next base: position 3,290 of record CANJHS010000038.1, read on the forward strand.
TTCGCGTCACATGGACCGTCGCGCCGCCGGGCAGACACCGTGGACGCTGATCGACTACTTCCCCGATGACTTCGTGTTGTTCATCGACGAGTCGCATATCTCGCTCCCGCAGGTGCGTGGCATGTATGCAGGGGACCGTTCGCGCAAGACGACGCTGGTGGACTATGGATTCCGCTTGCCGTCGGCGTTGGATAATCGGCCGTTGCGCGTCGACGAATTCGAGCAACACATCCGCCAAACGATTTTTGTCTCTGCCACACCAGGACCATTTGAACACCAGGTCTCTGGTCAGATTGTCGAGCAAATTATTCGACCGACCGGACTCATTGATCCCGTGATTACCCTGCGACCAACCCGTGGTCAAGTGGATGATTTGATCGGTGAAGTCCGTGCCCGTGTGGTCAAGGGGCATCGTTGTCTCGTGACAACGCTGACCAAGCGTATGGCCGAGGATTTGGCCGATTACCTGCGCGAATCGGGTATCCGCACACAGTATTTGCATGCAGACATCGATGTGCTCGAGCGCGTCGAGATTCTCCGCGATTTGCGTCTGGGAGTGTACGACGTGGTGGTGGGGATAAATTTGTTGCGCGAAGGTTTAGACTTGCCCGAGGTCTCTTTGGTGGCGATTTTGGATGCCGACAAAGTGGGTTACTTGCGTTCGGCATCGTCACTCATCCAGATTATTGGGCGGGCGGCGCGTCACGTCGAAGGTACCGTGTTGATGTATGCCGACAACATGACAGCGTCGATGACGGCAGCTATCGCCGAAACAGACCGCCGGCGCTCTATCCAGATTGCGCACAATACCGAGCATAACATCGTACCGATGGGCATCATCAAGGGCGTGCGCGATTTGAGCGACCGGCTCCGCAAGGCCGCTGAGGAACAGGGTGTCTATAGTGCCAACCCTGCCGACTACAAGCGGGTCGACATGCCGACGTCGCGCGAGGCAATGGCCAAACTCGTCAAGGATCTCGAGAAGCAGATGAAAAAAGCATCAGCGGATCTCGAATTCGAAAAGGCCGCCGCAATCCGCGATCAAATCCTCGACATACGGCGGACGTTGGCGCTCGAAGAAGAATTCGCCATTACACCACAACCAGCTGCGGCTACACGACGTGGCCCCACCAAAAAACGCTAGAGACGCATCATGGCTGTGCAGGTATGGGTCGGAGAAAAACCAGAGAATCCCAATGAACGGCGCGCGCTGACGCAACTCGCTGCCGCGTTTGCGCGGCTCGACGGCCTGTATATCGTGATGGCCAATTTCTCTGTGGGGGGACGCACCCTCGACGTGGTGGTGCTCAAGCACGACGGCATTTTTGTCGTCGAATTAAAGTATTGCGACGGCAAGGTTATTGGCGACGTCAATGGGCCGTGGTTCGTCGAGAGTGCCAACAAGGATCGCAAACGGATCAATCCAGGCCGCAAAAACCCGTACAACCAGGTGTTGACCTATTACTATTCGTTTTCAAATTATTTGGATGAACATCGGAGCGAAATCGCTGGGAATCGTAACGTCGATGTGCGTTCCATGCGTCGCCTCGTCGCGATTGCGCCGTATCTGCATCCCGAATCCCAAATCGACACCGATTGGAAGGTGCAGGTGCTCGGATTCGATGCGTTGGCGTTGTACGTCTTTACCGAGCGCTCGCCCGATATGCAGTGGAGCGACACCGAATTGGTGCGCATCCCGCAACTCTTGCATTGCACCCGTTGGGAAGAAATCGAACAGCTGGTCCTTCCCGAATCCGCACAGAAGCCGTCGCGTATCCGTGGGATGCCGGCTTTTGTGACACAGCTGTTGTCGACGTGGACCGGGCAAGCACTGATTGGTGTAAGCATTGTGTTGATTGTTTTGGCAGTGCTATATGTCATCAACACGGTCGGCACGCGATTAGTAACGCTCCCAGGAATGGAAGCCACGCCCACCATCGACATCGCCGCGGGGAGTACGTCGAGTAGCCGTGATGTGCACTGCACGTGGCTGCCGGCGCAGACAATTGCCCGTGTCCGGAGTGCCGATGGGAGTTGGCAGAGCGTGCCGGTCGGTGCGGTGGCGGATGCGTTGCTGACGCTCACCAAGATCGAGACCTGTGCGGGCCAGATTCGTATTGCGTTTACTATTTTGCATACCGCGAGTGATCTGGATGTGCGCTTCCCCCTGGACAATGAGCATGTCAGCATCCGTGATTCGTTGGGCACCCGCTACGAGCTCAGCGAGGCGCGTTCTACCCCGTCGACGCTCATCGCGCTCCCCAATCAGACGGTCACCGGGACGGTGCTGGTGCTCCAGGCGATACACCCCAGTGCCACATCGTTGATTGTGACCCTCCAAAACACTCCGTTCGGCGATGCTTCGTGGCTCGTCTCGCTGACGCCATAATCAGATATCCCATGTGTCGATGGTATTGACCAGCCACCCTAGCCAGTGCTCTACCGTACTCGCCCGGCGGTGGATGGTCACTGCGGTATTTGCCGCCAAGACGGGATGCTGCTCCATGGTGCGAATAATCTGTGCCCGATCGGGTACGCGACGCAAGCGTAACACCGTCGGTATTAACTCGTAGAAGCAGGGGATGGCCATCATCGCTTTCATCAAAAGAAAACGTTGCTCGTGGAGCGGTGCGTGCATGAGCCGTTTGCCGAACACTGTGAGCCGATAGACTGTTGTTCCTTCGTCGTAAAACCGTTCAATAACCTGGAGTGCCCTCCCAGCGCTCGTATAGTAGGCTGTCTGTCGCGGCGCGTAGCCGATGAATGCAGTAATGTCGTGGGTCGTCATCGTGCGCTGTGCCAGCGCCTCAAGCAGACGACACAGCAGTGCGAAGTTGTCTGCTTGGGGGAAGGGAATGTTCGCATACTGGCCGGGATTCGGTGGCGGCATAGTCGCGCGTGCGGCCGCGACGTCGCGTGCAGCGATACCTACTGGGTCGAGCGTGTAGCAGAAGCGCGTGTCGAGGGTCAGTGAGTTGTAGTCGAGTGGGTCGGCGAATTGATACCGTGAAATGTAGAAGGTCTGGTTCGTGTAAATGACGGCGACTGGGGTGATTGGTTTGCTGGTCAATGTTTTGGTAAAACGAAATGGATAATAGAGTTGACGGAGATGAATTTCAGCAACATGCCGATTTTTGGCTTCACAGAGATAGACACCATCGTCTGTCTCGTAGCCAGCGTCGATTTCTATTTGGGCATTATCGACTTGAATCTGCTGCCGGGTGCCATCGGTCCGTCGTATTGAGTAGGCGAATTGCCCCGAGGCACGGCGACCCTGGAGCGTGGAACGCACCTGATTTGCGCCAAAAACGGTATTCCACACTCCACTGTTGCTGAGGAACAGCAGTGCCTCGGCCTCGCTGTGGATGTCCTGCGGGTTGAGAGTATCGAGTTTAGGGATGCGGATGGGCTGTGGATGCGCTTTTGGGTAATCAAGCGACTGGTACGTTTCATATGGACCAAGGATATATTGACCACGACTAATGGGTAAAATCTGAATGCCCCACTGTTGCAGAATGGGCGGCACGGCTCGCGCTTCGTCGAACTTGGCCATCAAACGTGCTTCACGCACGGTATTGATCTGGTCGGCGCTGATGATTACCGATCCTTCGCGCGCAATGCGTCCAGGAATGTCATAACGCTCCAACAAGAGCTGCCAGCTGGAATTGATACTAGCACGGGGCTGGTCCACGTCAGGACCAGTTCCGAATAAGGACTTCGTTGACTGCCCCACGTTCACTCGCACGGGCATTAATCGCCCTAGTAGCACGCACAATATCGATGTGAAAATCCGCATATAGTGCATGCATCAGCGGCGTATCAGAGTTACTCAACAGGCAGTCCACGCCTTTCGCGCTGAGCTGACGAAAGACGGCAGCGAGCTCTACTTGGTTTGCCTCAGTAAAGCCGTCAGCTGCGTATTGCGTGAAATTTCGCTGGTTCGGTGTGTGATACGGTGGGTCGAAATAGACGAGAGCACCAGGTGGAGCCTCCCGTGCGGGAATAGTGTAATCACCATGGAGGATGGTCACGTCATTGTCCCGTAGATAGCAATGAACCGCGCGCAACACTGGTGCATCGCATATGACTGGATCGCGGTATGCCCCGTACGGCGTATTGAAGTATCCGCTGCGATTGACCCGATAGAGTCCGTTGAAGCAGGTCTTGTTGAGGTAGATGAGGCGTGCGGCCTGTGCGACTGGAGATTGAGCGTCGTAGCTTTCGTCACGGTCCTCTGCCCGAATGGTGTAGAAATAATCCTCAGTATGCGCTGCTGCGTGCGCTTCCAAACGTTCAATCAGCTCATGGACGTCTTGTCGAATCACACGATAACAGGTGATGAGTAACGCATTGGTGTCGTTGATGACTGCGCGTGACGGCATAACATCGAATAACACTGCCCCAGCCCCAACAAATGGTTCTATATAAAGTTGAGTTGAGTTGAGTTGAGTTGAGTTGAGTTGAGTTGAGTTGAGTTGAGTTGAGTTGAGTTGAGTTGAGTTGAGTTGAGTTGAGTTGAGTGTTGCGCGAATTACCGGCAGGAGTTGGCGTTTGCCACCAGCCCATTTGAGGAACGGTTTGAGATGTGGGGGGCGTAACGTCATACAAAAGACCTCGCCGGCAGGATGCCGACGAGGTAAATTATTGATCGGAATGCACGAACGATCAAACGGTCGGTTCGGCGGTGTTTTCGAAAATAGATCCTGAATGTGGCACAAGTCGGGTCAGCAGAATACCCAATTCGTAGAGGAGATACATTGGTACTGCCAACAACAAGAGGTTATACGGGTCGCCCGTAGGCGTAATCAACGCCGCGATGATGGTAATCACGACAATGGCATAGCGCCGGGTCGAGGTCAGCATCTTGGTCGAGACAATGTTGAGCCGCGCCAATAGGTACATGATGGCGGGGAGCTCAAAGATAATCCCGTTCCAGAGCAATAGGGTCGAGACGGTGTCAAAAAAACTATCCGCGGTTGGTTCTGTTTTGATGTTTGCGGTATTCCCATAGCCGAGCAAGAAGTCGAGGGCAGCAGGTACGGTGAAAAACCACCCAAAGGTAATCCCTGCCAAAAATAATTCCGTGACGATGGGTAACGATGTATACAGGATCCGTTTTTCTTTGTTGAGTAATCCTGGCGAAAAGAATGCCACCAACTGATAGACCACCACTGGCATAGCGATAATAATCCCGATAACCAGGGCGATATTCATATATCTCAGGAAGATCTCGCCGACTTGAACCGCTTTGAGGACGGTGCCTTTGGGGGCGAGCTGCTGAATGATGAAATCTGGCAGGGTTACACCGCCGATCACCGGATCGTTGACGAGATAAAATCCCGCACTCGTCGCAATCGCGATGGCAATTGCTACTTTGACCAGGCGATCGCGTAATTCGACCAAATGCGGTTTAAGGCCATCCCAAAAGTCCCCCAAGGAAGCGGGTGTTTCTGCGACTGGTTCGTCGTCAAATGGCTCGATGGGGTCTTCTGCGGGGATGAGCCAATAGACCAATCCCAACACAATCAGTGGCGTCACAATCAAACCGGCGAGCACAGAGGCAATCAAGACAAGGTTGGATTGATTCATGCGGTGGGCTCCACTTTGGTGTTGGACTTGCGTAGTTCGGCATGGATAGCATCGATGCGGTTATTGAGCTCGCCCAGTTCGATGCGGAGCATCATGATGGTGTCGGAATTCACTGCGGTGGCAGGGGAAGGCGGGCTCATTTTGCTGCGTAGGTCCTTCATGTCGCGCGACAGTTGTTCTACGTCGACACGGAGCATACTGACGGTATCGGTATCTGTGCCGCTGTTGCCGTTGACTTTGAGCCGGTTGATTTCGGCACGGAGGCTACGTATCTCCGCATAGAGACCACTATCGGTGCTAAAGTCCGGAGCAGGAACAACGTCAGGCGTCGGAGCTACTGTGGCATCAGTGGTCACTACAACGGGCGGAACTGCAGCGGGGGCTGGTTCAGTAGTGTCGACCACAGGGGCAGCAGACATCCAATTGGGTTTACTGGTGCGGGCGACTGGCGCTGCAGAGAGATCCTCAGCGGGTCCGGCAACGGCGGCTGTATTGGTATCGCTGCTGGCTGACGGTGTGCTTGCCGCATCGGGCACGGTATTGGTTGCGACGGTTTGTACCTGGGGTGAGGCAATGGTGCGGTTTGCGTCGCCGAGGGCCATATTCGTAGCAGTGGAGGCGTCGGTGAGTGTCGTGTTGGCAGCGTTGGTAGCCCGCATGATGTCGTTTTGGGCGGCGGTCATGTCGTTCCGCACACTGTCTGATACCTCACGCAGAGTTGCGCGTATGTCGTCTATCTCGGTCTGGAGTTCTTGTTGGAGTTGGAGGAGTACTTTGGCGTCAGGTGAGGCATTGGTCCAGTTGCGCAGACGGATAATCGTTTTGCCGAGGCTTCGGGCAAAGCCTGGTAACCGTTCCGGCCCGAGGACGATGAGGGCAAGCACGATGACAAAGAAAAATTCACCGGGGCCAATCCCGAGGAAATTCATACGGCCTTCTTTCGCCAGTGAATGCGGTCAATACCTGAATTGTACAACACTCCATGGCTACACCGGTGTTGTACGGCACAGAAACACGAAAACACCCCCACTGAGTGAACAGTGGGGGTGCCGCAGCGGGGAGTTATTTACCGTTTGCGTCGATGTAGGACATGGCGTCGCCGACCGTGAGAATCTTCTCGGCGGCTTCGTCAGGAATGTCAACGCCGAATTCTTCTTCGAGGGCCATGATCAGCTCGACCAAGTCGAGTGAGTCGGCCTTGAGTTCTTCGGCGAAGCGGGCGGATGGGACAATTGCTGATTCTTCGCAACCCAAACGGTCTGCGACGATTTTCTTCAGACGTGATTCCATCTCTGCTGACGGCATTGATGTGCTCCTTTCGCAACCTCTACATACACGTGATTGTGTTCGATGTATATCACCACAGGTCAGACCTGTTGGCTACCGTGACGCGGGCGGTGGACTATAGCGTGCTGCCACCGTTCCCAAAATCCCATTCACCAAGCGAGCGGACGAATCACCGACGTAGGCGCGGGCTATTTCGACCGCGGCGTTGATGATGACCGGTGTGTCGCCTTTGAGCTCACTATAGCGCAATTCTGCGATAGCGATGTGCAACACTGCACGTTGGAGGACTGGCATATCATCGAGCGAAATCATGGGAGCGAGTTCGCTGATGAGGGTATCAAGTGCGTGGCGATGCTCAATGGCAGCGCTGACGAGATTCCGGATAAACACACGCTGGGTTGCCCGTATCGGAAGTGGGTCCCCGTCGTCATCCACGTCATTGAGGATGGGCTGCGAGAGGTGGCGGTCCAACACGGCATCGATGGGATGATCGGTTTGACTCAGTTCGTACAGAATGCGCACTGCTTGGGTGCGTGGCTTGAGCCGTGCTTGGCTAGGCATGCGTTCCTTGGGTTTGTACGTCACAGACGATGACGAAAACGGTCACATCGCGTGGGCTGACCCGCTCGATGATGCTTGAAACGAGTGTCTTTACCTGCATGGAATGCGTCAACACACTCACACCTACCCTTGGATCGATGATCACATAACAGCGCACCTCGAGTGTATCGGCACGAGGCACAAGTGCCACTCCGTGTCCGAGCGTTGCTCCGACGGGTGCATCGTACGGCGGGTTTGCCGGTCTGATGCCTGACACATAGGTGAGTGCGGCGCTTAATTGCGTCACCAACGCCGTATATGAAAGTTGCTGTTGCGATTCATGCACAAATATCATTCTACTCACAACTGTCCAGCACGTCAAGAATCCCCCGCCGTGTGACTTGTGCTATAATACTACCCATTAGTCACTTCTCGACTAATGTTGTAGTGAACGTACCGACCACTCCAGTCTGTGCGCGATTATGAAGGAGTACCGTACCATGGCTTTGGAACGAAGCGAAAAAGACACCGTCATCGGCAAATTTCAGACACATGCAACCGACACCGGTTCGTCTGAAGTACAGATTGCCTTGTTGACCGAGCGTATCAACCAGATCGTCGACCACCTGCGTGAGAACAAGCACGACCACGCAACCCGCCGCGGTTTGCTGAAGTTGGTCGGTCGCCGCCGTCGTTTGTTGGCTTACCTGAGCCGCACAAACAACCCCAGCTATCGCAGCACCATTGAGCGCTTGGGCCTGCGCCGTTAATCGCAGTCTGCCGTTCAACATTCGTTTGAAGATGTGGCTGCGGGCATGTACAACATACATCCCGCAGCTTTATCAATAGATTCGGCCATTATCAGAAAAGACCACGTGGTTAGGGATTGGAGAATGGCGTTCGCGCGCGGACAGCATCCTCCAGTACCTAACACATGGCAACTGCCACACACGGTGGCAGAGAAGAAGGAGCCCATGACAGAACGTAACGTATTCAGCGTCAGTGCTGAAATCGCCGGCCGCACCATGACCCTCGAATCGGGTCGGTTCGCCGAGCAAGCCGACGGTGCAGTCACCGTTCGCTACGGAGACACCGTCCTCCTGGCCACCGTTGTGGCCTCCAAATCCGCCCGCGAGGGAATCGACTTCTTCCCATTGACTGTCGATTACGAAGAGAAAATGTACGCTGCCGGCAAAATTCCGGGTAGTTTCTTCAAGCGCGAAGGTCGCGCCACCACCACTGCGATTCTCACATCGCGCTTGACCGACCGCCCATTGCGCCCACTCTTCCCAGAGGGCTACTTCAATGAAGTCCAAATCATCGTCACGACCTTTTCGATTGACATGGTCAACGATCCTGGTCCGTGTTCGATTATCGCTGCATCAGCAGCGTTGGCCATTTCGGGCATTCCATTTTCGGGTCCGGTCGGCGCAGTGACGGTCGGCTTCCTCGATGGTGCATTGGTCGTTAATCCGACCATGAGTGCCATGCAAGAGAGCCGCCTCGATCTCGTCGTTGCCGGCACCAAAGAGGCCGTGTTGATGGTCGAAGCTGGCGCATTCGAATTGACCGAAGAGCAAGTGCTCAACGGTGTCATCGAAGGCCACCGCGTCGCCAAAGAAATCTGTGCCCTGCAAGAAAAACTCGTCGCCTTGTGCGGCAAGGCCAAGCAGGCATTCACCCCGGCACCACAGGACAAATCGCTCGAACAGGCGATGCGTCAGTGGATGGGTAGCCGCTTCCATGATGCATTGCACAACAGCGACAAGACTGCCCGCCAAGACCAGACCGATGCCCTCCATGCAGCCGTGATTGCTCACTTCACCGCTGATGAACCCGAAGAAGAAGTCGCAGCCCGCAAAAAGGCCATCGACGTCGCCTTCGAAAACATCATGTACGACGAAGTCCGCAACGCATTGCTCGACTCGGGCATTCGTGTCGATGGTCGTACCCCCGAAGAAATCCGACCCATCAGCGTCGACGTCGGTGTCATTCCGCGCGTCCACGGCTCGGGCTTGTTTACCCGTGGTCAAACCCAGGTTTTGACCATTACGACCCTCGGTTCACCCGCCGAAGAGCAACGCCTCGACGATTTGGGCATCGAGACGAGCAAACGCTATATCCACCACTACAACTTCCCACCGTTCTCGACCGGCGAAGTCAAGCGTTTGGGCGCACCACGTCGCCGCGACATTGGTCACGGTGCCTTGGCCGAGCGCTCGTTGGTGGCGGTTTTGCCGACCAAAGACGAATTCCCATACACGATGCGCCTCGTCTCTGAAGTGCTGTCATCGAATGGTTCATCGTCGATGGGTTCGGTCTGCGGATCGAGCATGTCGTTGATGGATGCCGGTGTGCCCATCAAGCGCCCCGTCGCTGGTGTGGCCATGGGTCTGGTGACCGGAGAGCAGGGCAAGTTCCGCGTCTTGACCGACATCCAAGGTATCGAGGACCACCTCGGTGACATGGACTTCAAGGTCGCTGGTACGACCGAAGGTATCACCGGCTTGCAGATGGACATCAAGACCACCGGCATTACCTACGAAATCATGAAAATTGCGTTCGAACAGGCACGCCGTGGCCGGTTGTTCATCCTCGACAAGATGAGTGCCGCCATCACCACCGCCCGTGCCGAAATGTCTCCGACGGCCCCACGTATCATTACGATGCACATTCCCGTCGATAAAATCGGCGCTCTCATCGGCCCTGGTGGCAAAACCATCCGTGGCATTATCGAGAGCACCGGCGCAACGGTGGACGTCGAAGACGATGGTCGCGTATTTGTGACCACCGCCGACGGCGAAGCATCCAAGAAAGCCGTTGCTATGATCGAAGCGCTCACGCGTGAAATCAAAATCGGTGAGATCTTTTTGGGTAAGGTTGTTAGCATCAAGCCTTTTGGTGCCTTCGTCAACCTGATCCCAGGCAAAGACGGCATGGTTCATATCTCAGAGCTGGACGTCGGCCGCGTCAATGTGGTCGAGGACGTCGTCAATATCGGTGACGAAATCAACGTCATGGTCATCGACGTCGATGCGGGTGGCAAAGTTAGTCTGTCACGCAAAGCCGTGTTGACCGGCATGTCCCCGGATGACGTCAAGAATGCCCCACGTCCCGAGCGCGCCCCGCGTGACGGCGACCGCGGTGGATTCCGTGGCCCACCACGCGACGGCGATCGCCCACGCCGCCGGATGTAGTGCGGATTGAGCGGGGTTTATTGCAATAAACCCCGCTCAATCCGAGAAGAAGGCCCGACGCACACTGTGCGTCGGGCCTTCTTCTGCGTCCAGACCGTCACACTGCAGTGTGACGGTCTGGACGCTTCGTATTTACTTCTTCGGCGCGTACTCTGTGTTGGTAAGCAGGTCTGCGTGATGGCGTTGGGCCACGTCGGGGTGCGAGCGCAGGCGGCTTTTGAGCTGATTTTTGCCGTTCTCGCGGAAGAGTGGATTGAGCGGGTCGGCGGTTGCGCCACGTGATTGGGCTGCAAGTTCGGCTGGTAGCTTCAACACGGGTACCGTGGCGTTGAGTTGGGCGTTGAAGAAAAACGCGACGGACAAGCGATGTGCGCCAGCAGGTGGGGTAACCACGCGGTGGACGTTGGCGAGCAAAAAGCCACTCGACGCCATCTCGAGGATTTCGCCGACGTTGATGACAAATGTCCCGGGGATGGGAGGGGCACTAATCCAACCGCCGTCGTGCTCGACCTCGAGCCCTTTCTGCACATCCTGCAGCAACACGGTCACAAAACCACCGTCTTTGTGGGCACCGACGCCCTGTTCACTCTCGGTAGCATCGCGACCGGGGTAGCGGATGATTTTGAGCAGATAGTGTGAATCGGGGGTGTAGATGGCTTCGAAAATATTCTCGGGCTGGCCGAGCGCAATCGCGAAGGTTTTGATCAGACGAATAGCCAGTCCCGCAGCTGCGGCTTGGTAGCGCAAGATGGTGTCTTTGTAGGAGGGTAGATTGGCCGGCCACTGATTTGGACCACGCAGGCGCATCCACGGCTGGTCTGCAGGAACGACCGCGAGTGCCTCACGCTCGGCACCGATATCGACCTGCTCACGCCAGTCGCGCTGGCCACGAGTGAATTCATTGCCCTGCCGGTTGTAGCCACGGAAGTGCTGCGAATTGACCATTTCGATGGCCATTTTGTCGGATTCGGGCAATGCAAAAAATTGCCGTGCCGCTGCGAGTGTCTCGTCGATAAGGGTTTGGTCGATGCCGTGGCCTGTGACATAAAAAAAGCCGAGATCATACGCGGTTTTGCGCAGTTCGGCGATAAATGCATCCCGTTCGGCAGGATTCGATTCGAGGCGGCCGAGGTTCAATACCGGGAGTTGTTCATACGTCGTCTTCATACGACCTCCTGATCACGGGGCGGCGAGGAGTTCTCACACGTTGTCCCGAAGTATACGCATTGTACCAAACATACATTATAAATTTAATCAAGTATGCCTTTCAGATGTGAAGGTTTGTGTATAGCGTAGAATAGGAAAGTCCAGAAGCAGCGAACAACATATCCACAGGAGGGTGTGCGATGACGATTCCATCGGTGCAGATGAATGATGGTCGATTTATTCCACAGATAGGGTTAGGTACCTGGCCATTAAAGGACGACGATGCACCGGCGGTCATTGTGACGGCCATCGAGGCAGGCTATCGACACATCGATACGGCATTCCGCTACGGGAACCAAAAGGGTGTCGGCCAGGGTGTCCGCGACAGTGGCATCGCTCGGCAGGAATTGTTCATCACGACCAAGCTCGATGGCGAATTCCAAGGTGGCGACAAGGCAGTAGCTGGATTGGATGACTGTCTGCGTCAATTGGGCACCGAGTATGTCGATTTGTTGTTGATTCACTGGCCGATACCGTCCCGCGGCGAGTATGTGTCGACGTGGCAGACCTTCGAGCGGTTGCAGGCCAGCGGCAAAGTGCGTTCGATTGGTGTGTCGAATTTCAAACCTGCACATCTGGAGCACTTGGCGGCGCAGACGAACGTCGTGCCAGCGACCAACCAGATCCAATTGAGCCCGCGCATTACCCGCACCGATCATGTCGCCTATGACGCCGCCCATGGGATTGTGACTGTGTCGTGGAGTCCATTGGGGCAGGGCAGCGATTTGTTGCAGGATGGGGTGTTGGCGCAGATTGCAGCGCGGCATGGCAAAACTCCCGCGCAGATTGTGTTGCGCTGGAACATCGAATTAGGGCTGGTTCCCATCCCCAAATCGGCCAACAAACAGCGCATCGCCGAAAATCTTGCTGTCTTTGACTTTGCACTCTCTGCTGCTGACGTAGCAGCCATATCGGCGCTCGACACTGGTACCGAAAAGCGGGTCGACTCAGATGTCGACGGTCATTAATAGTTTTGATGAGGGAGGATATCGATGCAATACGCAACGAATCAATACGAAGGCATGATTGCCGAGACGACGCTCGTTCCTGGTCATAACGGTGACTTGATAGGGGCATATGTGGCGCGACCGTTGGGACCAGGGCCGTTCCCTGCAATTGTGGTCATCCACCACATGCCGGGTTGGGATGAGTGGTACCGCGAGGTGACGCGCAAGTTTGCCCACCACGGATTTATTGCGATCTCGCCCAACCTGTACCACCGGGCAGGTCACGGCATCCCCGAGGACGTGGCAGCAATGGTGCGTGCGGCGGGTGGGGTGCCGGATGATCAAGTCGTCGGCGATGTGGCCGGGATGCTCGCCTATGTGCGTGCGTTGCCCCATTGCAGTGGCAAAGTAGCGGTATTTGGCACATGCTCAGGAGCACGCCATGCCTACATTGCCGCAGCGCGCACGCCGGGCTTTGCGGCGCTGATTAATTGCTGGGGCGGCCGAGTCACGATGGAGCAACACGAGCTGACGGCCACGCAACCGGTTGCGCCGGTTGATTACACGGCTGGTTTGGATTGTCCGGTCCTGGGGATATTCGGCGCCGAAGACAGCAGCCCGACGCCGGCACAGGTGGCAGTCTTGGAGCAGGCATTGAAGCAGCATGGCAAAACGTATGAGTTTCACATGTACGCAGATGCTGGGCATGGATTTTTCTACTATGACCGCCCCGCCTATCGGCAGACACAGACGATGGATGGGTGGAAGAAAATCTGGGCGTTTTTGGCGCAACACGTTGCTGCGTAGGCTGGGATTTTTCGCATCATACAAAGGAAAAAGACCATGTGCACGATGATTGCCACCCAAATCAAGATCGCCGGTACGGGCAAGGCAGGGAATGGCTGGTTCGAACTGCGCGAGGCAAATGTCTCGTATGACCATCCATTCGAAGCGCCGTTCGACCACGCCCTCAACATTGACTTCGTCAACGAATCCCTCGGACCGGGCGCGCGCGTCGCGGTCGAATTGGATGTCGCCTCGGCGCGCAGGTTGGTCGAGACGATTACGGCAGTGTTGGCGAAAGCCGACCAGGGTGGTTTGCTGGGGGAGTAATCCGACTGGTCGGTGCCTGACGAGTGAGAGGAAAGCATGTGACGACACGATTCGCACAGCGTATGGAACTGGTAAAGCCGTCGGCCATCCGTGAGTTGCTGGCATTGGGTGCAGCGCCGGACGTTATTTCGTTTGGTGGTGGCTACCCGGATGCGGCGCTGTTCCCGTACGAGGAGCTGGTCGCTATTGCCACCGCTTCGATTGTCGAAAACGGCGCAGTCAATCTGCAATACAGCGTCTCGAATGGCCCACACGAACTGCGGGCGCTGGTGGCAGGTCGGATGTCTATTCAAGGAACACCCACCGATGCCGACGAGGTACTGATTTTGCATGGTGGTCAGCAAGGGCTGGACCTCATTGCCAAGCTGTATCTCGACAAAGGTGACATTGTTATCACCGAAAATCCGACCTTCTTGGGTGGGTTGCTGGCCTTCAATCCGTATGAACCGCAGTACGCGGTGGTGCCCATGGACGACGAAGGCATGGATATGGATGTCCTCGAGACAACGCTGATGCAGCATCCCGGTGCGAAATTCATCTACACCATCCCGGATTTTCATAACCCCATGGGTGTGACGATGAGTCTGCCACGGCGCAAACGGCTCATTGCGCTGGCCAATCGCTTCGACGTGATGATTATCGAAGACACCCCGTATCGTGAAATACGGTTTGAAGGCGAGTCATTGCCGACGTTGCGCAGTCTGGATACCGAAGGACGGGTGTTGTATTTGGGGAGCTTTTCGAAAATACTAGCCCCCGGATTGCGACTCGGCTGGGCGGTAGCGGCAACCCCGTTGATAGAAAAATTGACAATGCTGAAGCTGGCCGCAGACACGCAGTGCAGCACCTTGAACATGGCCATTGTGACCACGTTTATGCGCGACTATGACCTCGACGGGCACATCGCCGGGTTGCGTACGGCGTATCGACGCAAACGGGATGTGATGTTGCAGATGATCCGGCAGGAATTCCCTGCGGATGTGACCTATACGACGCCGCAGGGCGGGTTATTTACCTGGTTGAGCTTCCGCAAGGGATTCGACACGGCGCAGTTCATGAAGGACGTGGTATTGCCGCTGGCGCGGGTGGCGTATGTCCCCGGGGCGACGTTCTTTCCGCTGCACCAGGAGCATGAGCATGCGCGGGTGAATTTTTCGGGCCAGCCCGAATCACAGCTCATCAAGGGGATGACCGCCTGGGGCAAATTATTGAAGGAACGTTATTAGCCGATGGCGGCGATGACAGCGTCGAGGTCACTCAAATCGGCGAGCACCGCATCGGGGTGATGGGCTGCCAAATCATAGACACTGAATGGGCCTGTGGCGACCGCGACGGTGCGGGCGCCATGGGCTTTTCCGCAGGCGATGTCGTTGGGGGTATCGCCGATGATGACGATGTCGCTCCCCGTGATGGCATGGGGAGTGAGGCGGTGCATCCGTTCGAGGGCGAAACGCGGAAGTTCGACGCGTTTGGCGTGATCACTCCCATAGGCACCGACCTGCATGTCGATGTAGGACAA
Source organism: Roseiflexaceae bacterium (assembly GCA_947474225.1). GTDB lineage: Bacteria > Chloroflexota > Chloroflexia > Chloroflexales > Roseiflexaceae > UBA965. The sequence goes on from CANJHS010000038.1 coordinate 18,688, forward strand.
CAGATGCGTGAGTTCGAGCTTCATGGCGGCGACGGCTTGCATATTGCCGGTGAGCACAGATTGGCGCACGTCGCTGCGTTGTTGGTAATGAGCGAGGGCGGCATGGACACCAGGCAAAACGCGACCGCGGGCAGCCATCTCGTCGCGACGGGTGGCGAGCTCGGCCATGTATGCCGCGGCGAAAGTGTCGAGTTGATCGGCGATGTACGTTGGGGTGAGGTGCGGGTTCGTCTCGATGATGATTTGCTGATCGGTTTTGCCGGCATATTCACGCCGGTCGTTGCTCGACGGTTGGCCAAACAATGTCGTCATAGCGGCCCGCATGGCTTCGCCGGCGACGCCACCGGAATAGAGCAGGGTACCATCGATGTCCCACAACAAGAGGCGCATGAGCGGTCCTTCTATCTAGACGCCACCGAAGTAGCGCAGGGCCAAGCGGATGCGGTCGTCGAGAGCGTCTGAGGCATCAGCCGCAATGCTCGACACCGCGGCATTTGCCTCGGCAGCACTATAGCCCAGGCCTTGCAGGATGTCGATGACGTCGCTGTCACGCGCAGAGGAGGGGGTGGCGGCTGCACCGCGCAAGTCGAGCTTGCCCTTCATCTCGAGGATGAGGCGTTCTGCGGTCTTTTTGCCGATGCCGGGGACTTTGCTGAGTCGGATGACGTCGCCGTTCGCTACTGCAATACGCAAATCATTGTCGCTGAGGCTCGACAGCAGGCTCATGGCGACTTTGGGACCGATGCCCGTGACGCCGATGAGCTGCAAAAAAAGACTGCGCTGATCGAGCGAAACGAAGCCGTACAAGGTTTGGGAGTCTTCGCGGACAATGAACGACGTATAGAACGTCACGTCGTCGCCTTCGTTGTGTGCGGCGAGCAACGTCCGTGACAAATGGACTTCGTAGCCGACGCCGTGGGTGTCGACGATGACTGAATCGGCAGTGTGTGCCACGATGATGCCGTGAATCCGTGCAATCATGTTGCCCTCATTGATATAGAAAAAACTCGGCGTGAGCCGAGTTCAAATGGGGCGGGAGACGAGATTCGAACTCGCAACCCTCTGCTTGGGAAGCAGATGCGCTACCATTGCGCCACTCCCGCCCACCACGTGCATTGTAGCCGGTGGGTGTGGTGCTGTCAAGACCAAAACCGCCTCCCTGAATTGCTGATAATCAGCGATTGGTCTGCTGAATATCTTGGAGAATCGATTCGAGTTCAGCGCAGTGTTGTTGCCATGAGTAGGCTTCGACAACGCGTGCACGGGCTGCAGCAGCATACCGCGCACGCATGGCAGGGTCAGTGACGAGCGTGGTGATGGCCTCAGCGAGGCCAGCGACATCACCCTCGGGGACGAGTAGACCCTCCGATTGATGGCGCACGATACGGTCGAGGGGAGTTATCGCACTGGTGATGACGGCCAGCCCACAGGCCATGTATTCGTGAATTTTGAGTGGTGACCAGTAGAAGCCAGCAGCCTGTAACGCTGGGTGTTTGCTCGTGTCGAACGGTGCGATGCCGATGTCGGCTGACTGGATGATGGCTGGCATGTCGGCATAGGGTTGTCCCCCAAGGAATGAGATGCTCGGGTATGCGGCTGCCATGGCCTGGGCTGCGGGGAGTTCGGGGCCGGTCCCGACAAAGACAAAGCGGCAAACAACTCCCGCGTCGAGGACACGTTTGGCTGCGGCGACACCATGCACGGCACCATGCCAGGCGCGGAACGAACCAATAAAGATGACCGTGGGCGGTGAGGCGGGGTCGTGGGGTGGTTGTGCAGGGACAAAGCGGTCGACATCCGCACCCCATGGATGTTCGTGGATACGTGTGCGGTCGATCTCGGCAGGGACGGTGGTGTGTAGCGGGGTCACAATTGCATCCGCCCAGCGGCATTGCCGGGTGGCCCAGCGGCGCATAGGACCGCCGAGACGGTCATCGATACGACGTTTGCGCTCGCTTGGTGGGTCGATGATGAGGGCATTGACCTCGAGCAGGGTGGGGATTCGAAACAACCGGGCGGCAATCATGCCTGCACCGGCGAAGTTGTAATAGCGTTCGATGATGACATCAGGTCGGAGGTGTTTGACCAGACGCAAAAGCGGAATGAGCGTCAGGAGCGAGGCTATTTTTGGGATATCGATATGATGAATGGTAAAGCCGTGCCACTGCAAAAGGGAAGGACGCCAGAGATGTCGGATGTTCGTGTGTCCCTCTTGTGTGACTGCCACGACATGGATTTCGTGCCCGCGCTGGGCCAGGCCACGGGCGACTTCATAGGTGTGCGTCGATCCACCGAGATTCCCCGGGACGGGTATGCCGCTGGCGACGTAGAGAATCTTCACGGGCGTTACATGCGCTCGTAGCGCTCGAGGTCGAGGACAATGCACAGCGTGCCTTCGGCGACTGCCGACACGGTCTGCTGCGCTTTGGTGACAGCGGTGTCTTCGACACCGGCTAGAATGGTTGTATTGCCGCGGCGCAAGAATCCACCGCTCGAAGCCAGACGAGTCACGCGAAACCCTTGTTCGACCAGAGCGTCGATCGCTGCATCAGCGACCGCATCCTCAGTGACAAATACTAAAAGCTTCATGGGGTGACTCCTTTATGTGGTGCGGGCGTCTTTGATACGCTGCAGCATCGGCGCATTGTAGAGGTGACAGAGTGCAATTGCTACGGCATCTGCCGCATCGTCGGGCTTGATAATCGTCGGCATGCGCAGGGTCAAACGGACGACTTCTTGCATCTGTGCCTTATCGGCTTTGCCATAGCCAGATACGGTCTGTTTGACGAACATCGGCTTGTACTCGTGGATGTCCACCCCTGCTTGTCCGAGTGCGAGCAAAGCAACACCGCGTGCTTGGCCTACTGTCAGTGCGGTAGTGACGTTTTTGGCGAAGAAGAGTTCCTCGACGCCGGCACTATCTGGTTTGTACTCGTCGAGACAGGCAATCAAATCTCGGTAGAGGCTGACGAGTCGCTCTGACTGCGGCATCAGTTTGGTGGTGGTGAATGTGCCGCAGGCGATGAGTGATACCTCGCCGGCGTGCTGTTCGACGATTCCCCACCCCATAATTGCCGTTCCCGGATCAATGCCAATGGTGCGCATGACTACGAGTTCGAGAACTGTTCGGCCAATTCGTCGGTGATATCGAGATTGCTGTAGACTTTCTGGACGTCATCGATGTCGTCGAGCTTGTCGATGAGCTTGAGTGCCCGGAGGGCTTCGGTTGCTTCGGCTTGCATCAGCGTTTTGGGGCGCATGGTCTTTTCGACCGATGTGACGGTCAATTTGGCCTCGATGAGCTTGGTTCGAACCGTGATGAGTTGCTTGAATTCGGTGTAGACGTCGAGGGTGTCACCGTTGTCGACGACATCATCGGCACCAGCATCGATGGCAATCATGGTGGCATCGTCGGCACTGACGCCGCTGGCACTCAGGTCGACCACGGCGAGGCCTTTGAGTTCGAACATATAACTAACGGAGCCTGATTCGCCCAAGTTGCCGCCGATTTTGGTAAATGCAGCGCGGACTTCTGACGCAGTGCGGTTGCGATTATCGGTGGCGGCTTCGACGATGACGGCGACGCCACCCGGTGCATACCCCTCGTAGTAGAGCTCTTCGAGTTGGGATTCGTTGCCTTTGCCCATGCCGCGTTCGATGGCACGCTTGATGCTATCCATCGGCATATTGGCGGCGCGTGCGCGATCGACGGCAATGCGCAAGCGGAAGTTGGCATCGGTATCGTCAGAGCCTCCCTCACGTGCGGCAATCGAAAGATCGCGTGCGAGTTTGGTAAAGAGTTGACCGCGTTTTTGGTCGAGAACACCTTTTGAGCGTCGAATTGTAGCCCATTTGGAGTGACCGGACATAAAAGTACCTCTTCGAACTGCGTTGTTCCGGACATTATACCACAGGGCATTCTATCGCGATAGAGTGCCGGATTGATGATGAGTATGGCACAACACACCCCCGACTGCGTTGCAGCCGGGGGTGTGACACAGACGCAAATGTTAGCTACCGACGACGGGAGCGACACCATTGTTCTGGAGGACACGATGGACGAGGCTCTTGAGGCGTTCGCCGTCGAGGGATTCGTATTCGATGAGCGCATTGGCCATGTCATCGAGGACGTCACGGTTGGCGGTCAAGATGGAGAGGGTCTTGTCGTAGGCCTCGGCGACGATACGAAAGACTTCGTCGTCGATGCGGGTGGCGACAGCGTCGCTATAGTTGCGTTGTTCGCTGATTTCGCGGCCGAGGAAGATCATCTCTTCCTTTTCGCCGAACGCAATCGGACCGAGCTTGGCGCTCATGCCGTAGCGGGTGACCATCGAGCGGGCAATGCGGGTTACTTGGGTGATGTCGCCTGATGCGCCGGTGGTGACTTCTTCGATACCAAAGATGATTTCTTCGGCGACGCGGCCACCAAGAGCCGACACGAGCTGGGCGTTGAACTGCGATGCAGTCGTATAGCGCAGGCTGTCTTCTTCGGGGAGGAACAGGGTGTAGCCGCCGGCACGACCACGGGGGATGATGGTGACCTTTTGGACGGCGTGGGATTTGGTCATCCCGGCTGCGGCGATGGCGTGACCGGCTTCGTGGTAGGCGACCAGCAGTTTTTCGCGGTCGGTCATCACACGGCTGCGGCGTTCTGGGCCACCGAGGGCGACGCGTTCGACGGCGTCGGTCAACTCGAGTTGGCTAATCTGCTTCTTAGAGCGACGGGCTGCCAAAATGGCGGCTTCGTTGACGGCATTGGCTAGGTCAGCACCCGAGAATCCGGGGGTCAACTTGGCAACCACCGACAAATCGACATCGTCACCGAGGGGCTTGCCTTTGGTGTGGACGCCGAGGACGGCGATACGACCCTTGAGGTCGGGAGCGTCGAGGATGACCTGACGATCGAATCGACCTGGGCGAACCAAGGCTGGGTCGAGCACGTCGGGACGGTTGGTAGCGGCGATGACGATGATATTGGTGCTCGAGTCGAAGCCATCCATCTCGACCAGGATCTGGTTGAGCGTCTGTTCGCGTTCGTCGTGTGAACCGCCGAGCCCGGCGCCACGTTGCCGACCGACCGCGTCGATTTCGTCGATGAAGATAATACACGGAGCATTGCGCTTGGCCTGGTCGAACAAGTCACGGACACGGCTTGCACCAACGCCGACGAACATTTCGACGAATTCTGAGCCCGAAATCGAGAAGAATGGCACGCCTGCTTCGCCGGCGACTGCGCGCGAAAGCAAGGTCTTGCCGGTTCCCGGAGGGCCGACCATCAAGACGCCGCGCGGGATACGAGCACCAAGGGCGGAGAATTTATCGGGGAATTTGAGGAATTCGACGATTTCGCTCAGGTCTTGTTTGGCTTCTTCTTGACCGGCGACGTCGGCGAAGGTGACGCTCGGTTTATCGCCCGAGAACATCTTGGCGCGGCTTTTGCCGAATGACATTGCCTGATTGTTAGAACCCTGAGCCTGACGCATAAAGAAGACAAAGAACCCGATCATCAAAACCACCGGCAACAAGACCGAGATAATGTTGAAGAGGCCACCCCATGCTGGTGCAGCGCCGATTTTGAGGTCGACGGTGTTGAGTGGGACGCCGGCTTGGACCATCAGCGTAGTGATGCTATCGCCTGATTCGATCCGTGAACGGATCACATGCGGGACGGACGTCGTCGAATCTTTATAGGTTGCGAGGATTTCACTGCTGCCTGCCTGGACATCGATTTGTTTGATCAAACCGGCTTTGGCATCGGCCAGCACGGTGTAAATACCCTTTTCTTCGTTGACGGTCTGCGCACTGCTGAAGTAGTTGAAAAACAGCGCAAGCGCGGCGACGAGGATGATGAGGTAGACGAAACTGTTCTTAAGCCAGCGATTTTCGCCCATATCTCTTCTCAATCTAGGAGATGGCACTCCGTGGATGGTGTGCTCCGAGGGGATTCAGGGGAACACGCTACAGTTCATAGCCTTGTCATTATATCATTGCAAATTTTGGCGAGGCAAGCACGAAATGTGGCGAAATGGTGAATCTTATGGAACTCTAACACGCAAAAATTATTACAAAAACCACCGCCCCTGTCACTGACAGAGGCGGTGGGAAGGGATGGAATTATTCGTGCGTGTAAATCTCAGGTTTGAGGACTCCGATGTACGGGAGGTTGCGGTACAACTCGGCGTAATCGAGACCATAGCCGACCACGAATTCATTGGGTATATCGAAGCCCAAGTAATCGACGCTGAGGGTGACTGCGGGGTCACGTCGTGCAGGTTTGTTGAGAAGGGTACAGATGCGCATGCTGGCCGGCTCGCGCTTGGAGAATTGCGCATGCAGATAGGCCAACGTCAAGCCGCTGTCGATAATGTCTTCGACAATCAGCACGTGTTTGCCCGCAATATCCATATCGAGGTCTTTGAGGAGTCGGACAACCCCACTCGAATGGGTGCCGCTCCCGTAGCTCGAGGTAGCAATGAAGTCAATCGCGAGCGGCAGGTTGATGTGACGAGCAAGGTCGACCATAAAGACGGTGCAACCTTTGAGGACGCCAATGAGGACAATGTCGGAGCGGCCGCGGTAATCGTTGGTGATGAGTTCGCCCAATTCGGCGATGCGGGTTTTGAGCTGCTCTTCACTCAAGAGGACGTGCGCGATATCGTTGTGCATGACTCACCTTGTCTATGATTCTCGATATTGTAACGCAGATTAGGGCAGAGGTTAGAGGTAAAAATTCAGATATCAGAAGTCGCGTAGCGAAGCTGCGAGAGAATCTTTGGGGCGGGGTGTATTGCAATAAACCCCGCGCAATGCGCTCAATCCGAACCCCGCTCAAAACCGGTAACCGCAAAAGTGTACCCTGCGTCGGCGCATGCATCCGGATCAACCCTGACGCCCAGCACCCAGACCACAGCATCGCCGGCAGACACCACGGGCCATGTGTCGCGCTGGTGGGCGGGAATTTTTGCGTCGACAAAGACATCCTGCAGGCGTTTGTGTTGGCCATGCCCGATGCCGATGATATCACCCCGGTGCCGCGTACGCAATTCGTATGTTGCATCGGCACGCAACAAGACACGGAATGCGGTTGGCGAGTCAGCGCTACCCACATCCGTACAGACCAGCTGTGCTGCCGCCAGCGCGATCGTCATCCCCGGCACGAGGATGCAAGGTGCACCGGTATACGCATACGGTGAGGTGGCACGCATTTCACCGCGGCCGACGATGGCAACCGACCCCTGCCAGCGGAGCACGAGCTGCTGTGGAAGGGGTGTATTGATTGGAGCATGGTCGAGCAGTGCCTGGTGCAGGGATGCGATATGGTCGTCGTCGATGCCGCGCAAACTGCCGAATGATTGATGTAAGAGCCGACGCAGCGCCGCGGTTTGGAGCGCACGATGGAGCGTCAGATAGACATCACGATTGATATGCTGTCGATTTGCAGCCGGACTGACGAGCAGTGGCCAGACGTCTTCGAGGGATGTCTCGATGAAGTCATCGGCTTCGCGCAGGTGCTGCGCGGTCGTGGCCAAGATGCGATTCAGTTGCGGTTGTTCGGTACGCAGAGTGGGCAAATGCTGGGTACGCACACGTACGCGGAACGATGATTGCTTGACATTAGAAGGATCGTGGCGGGGGATCAATCCCGCCTCGGCAACATATGCGTCGATGGCAGTGCGGTCGATGTCTAGCAGCGGGCGCACGAGGGCGGCATGGCCACCGGGTACATCTCCGGCCCATGACTCCCACGGCACGCTCCTCGCCATGGCCGACAACCCGCGCACCCCACTGCCGCGGAGCAGACGCATCAGCACGGTCTCGGCTTGATCGTCGCGGGTGTGTGCGACTACGACGGCATCTGCGTCACTGTGCGCGGCATACCGTGCGAGGCGACGGTAGCGCACGATCCGTGCGGCTTCACTCAGATTGGCGGAGTCCGGCGCTTCGGCGCGGATGTCGGCCAACTCCACGTGGCACGGGACGTGCCAGTCTGCACAACAGGACCGGACGAAGTCCGCATCTGCAGCAGAGGCTGCGCCGCGCAGACCATGGTCGAGGTGATAGACCGATAGTGCTGGTGCGTGGTGCGTCTGCAGCAATGCATGCAGGAGGACGAGCGAGTCAGGCCCGCCCGACACCGCCACCACAATGCGGCGGGTGTGGTGCAAGGCGGGATGCGCAGTTAGGAGATTGTGGAGAGGATGCTGCTTCACGGGACGATAAGGGTGACGACGACCAGCTGTTGTTGGTCGGTATACGGATACCCGCTGATGTCGGGCAGGGTGCCACTGACCGTGGTCCACCCATACAGCGTGGCACGATGCTCGAGAGGCAGCGTGACGGCTCCACATGGTCCAGTGATACGCTCATAGACGAGCTGTTTGCTAATCATGCTCCCGTTCGGACTGGGGATTGCGCATGGGAATGACGGACTATCTTGGGTTATTGCGATGGGTACGTCACTGTCAGGGGTAATCGTGCCGAGTGATTGCGCAAAGCTGCCGATTTGGAGGTACGCATCATGGAGCGTCTGCCCATGAATGCGTATGGTCCCATGGAGGAGATCTGGTTTGGTCTGTAGCGCAGTGTGTACACTGATTGGTGCGGGTACGACCTGGCTGGTCGTCATAAATTGCATCGAGCCAATGTCCGCAGGCATGCGCAGCTGACTCGTGGCTTGGATGTCGCTGACGATTGGGAGTGACCCTGCATCGAATGAGAGTTTTTGCATGCTGGTGACGCCCGTTGCTTGGGCGACGAAGGTTGTCCGAAACGGGGAATAGACACCGATGCTCGTGGTGGCATATGCTTGGGGGCTGTCGGCAGCTTGGTTC
>CANJHS010000039.1 GCA_947474225.1 Roseiflexaceae bacterium
CCATTGCTGGCACCTGCACTTGGCGGGCCAACAACACGTGCTCCTTGGTTTGTGGCATAGGACCATCTGGTGCGGACACGACCAAGATACCACCGTCCATTTGGGCAGCGCCGGTGATCATGTTCTTGATGTAGTCAGCGTGACCTGGGCAGTCGACGTGTGCGTAGTGACGGCTTTCGGTCTGGTATTCGACGTGCCGGATGGCAATCGTGATACCGCGGGCGCGCTCTTCGGGAGCGTTGTCGATCTGGTCGTACGCCGTGTACGTTGCGCCACCGCGCAATGCCAACACCTTGGTGATGGCTGCCGTCAACGTGGTTTTGCCATGGTCGACGTGACCAATGGTGCCGACGTTGATATGTGGCTTGTTACGCTCAAACTTCTGTTTAGCCATGACCCTCATGCCTCCACAATGTTACGTATTACAAACTGAAAACTAGCCGCGCCGCTTCGTGATGATTTCCTGTGCCAAATGATCAGGAATCGGCTGATAGTGTGCGAATTCCATCGAAGAGGTTGCACGACCTTGGGTCGAAGAACGCAATTCAGTGGTGTAGCCAAACATCGAGCCCAATGGCACGTATGCGCGTACAACTTGTGCGTTACCGCGAGCTTCCATGCCTTCGACGCTGCCACGGCGACTGTTGAGGTCACCCAAGACGGTACCCAAGAAGTCTTCTGGGGTAACGACTTCGACTTTCATGACCGGCTCGAGGAGTTGACCACCAGCTTTGCGCACGCCATCTTTGAGACCCATGGATGCAGCAATTTTGAAGGCCATTTCGGACGAGTCGACATCATGGTATGAACCGTCGTACAGGGTGACCCGCAAGTCAACCACCTGATAGCCGGCCAACACACCACCAGCCATAGCTTCCTTCACGCCTGCTTCGACAGCGGGGATGTATTCGCGCGGCACGGTACCACCAACGATACCATTGACGAATTCGAATCCAGCACCACGGGTGAGTGGCGTCAAGGTCAATTTCACGTGACCGTACTGACCTTTACCACCCGATTGTCGAACAAACTTGCTGTCAATGTCTGCTTCATGCGAAATCGTCTCACGGTAGGCGACCTGTGGCTTGCCTTGGTTCGCTTCTACCTTGTATTCGCGACGCATGCGGTCGACGATGACTTCCAAGTGCAACTCACCCATGCCAGCGATGATGGTCTGACCGGTTTCGTGGTCTGTAAAGACGCGGAAGGTCGGATCTTCTTCGGCCAGCTTGCTCAAAGCAATCCCCATTTTGTCTTGGTCTACTTTGGTCTTGGGCTCGATGGCGAGCTGAATGACGGGTTCGGGGAAGCGGATGGTTTCCAAAACAATTGGATGATCAGGATCACAGATGGTGTCACCGGTGAAGCTCTGTTTTGGACCGACCACTGCAGCGATATCGCCTGCGTACACTTCCTTGATGTCTTCGCGGTGATTGGCGTGCATCTGAATCAACCGACCGGCACGTTCGCGGTTATTACGGGTTGTGTTCAACACGTAGTTACCCGCTTCGAGCGTACCTGAGTAGACGCGGAAGTAAGCCAACTTACCGACGAAGGGATCTGCCAGAATCTTGAAGACGAGCGCGGTGAAGGGCTCGGTGTCGGATGGCAGACGGGTAATGTATTCGACGTCCGGCGAATCTGGGTCGGCGCCTACGGCGGTACCCTTCATCGGTGGGATGTCGAGGGGTGATGGCAAGTAGTAGATGACGGCGTCGAGCATGCGTTGCACGCCCTTGTTGCGCAATGCTGCGCCACACAACACCGGTACCAAGGTGCCCTTGATGGTGGCGGTACGCAATGCAGTGCGTAGCTGCTCTGCGCTTGGGGTCTCGCCATTCAGGTACATCTCGGTCAGATGATCGTCGGTTTCGCAGATGGATTCGATGGAGGCCAAACGTGCCTTCTCTGCGGCTGCGACAAACTCTGCGGGAATTTCACCCCAGGTTTCGGTGCGACCCATGTCTTCACCGTAGATGCATGCTTGGAATTCAATCAGGTCGATGATGCCGCGGAAGCGGTCTTCGGCGCCGATTGGCAATTGCGTCAACACCGGCTTGGCTCCGAGGCGGTCGATAATCATGTCGACGGTACGCTCGAAGTTTGCGCCAGTGCGGTCCATTTTGTTGACAAAGCAGATGCGAGGCACCTTATACTTGTCGGCTTGGCGCCACACGGTCTCGGACTGGGGTTCCACACCGGCGACGGCGTCGAACACCACGACTCCACCGTCGAGGACGCGCAGTGAGCGCTCTACTTCGGCAGTGAAATCGACGTGACCAGGGGTGTCAATGATATTGATTCGATAACTGACGCCGGCAACTTCCCATTGGGCGGTGGTGGCAGCAGCGGTGATCGTGATACCACGTTCGCGCTCTTGCTCCATCCAGTCCATGGTAGCCGTGCCTTCGTGCACTTCACCGACCTTATAGGTACGTCCGGTGTAGTACAGAATGCGCTCCGTCGTCGTCGTCTTACCGGCATCGATGTGCGCGATAATTCCGATATTTCGGTAGCGATTAAGCGGTGTTTCGCGAGGCATAGCCTTTACCTACTCCTTGAAGTGTCGCTCGAGCGACAATAGTTGCTACTTAGAAGCGACCGTAATGCGAGAACGCGCGGTTTGCTTCGGCCATGCGCTGCACGTCTTCACGCTTCTTGATGGTCGTACCGGTGTTGTTGAATGCATCGACCAGCTCGAGTGCCAACCGCTCGATCATTGGTTTGCCACCGCGTGAGCGGGCAGATGCCAACAACCAGCGAATTGCCAATGACAAGCGGCGCTCAGCCTTGACTTCGACGGGCACCTGATAGGTGGCACCACCGACACGGCGTGGCTTCACTTCGATGACGGGTCCTGCGTTGCGCAGTGCACCCTCGACGATTTCCATGGGGGTCTTTTTGACACGATCGGCGGCCATCTCGAGTGCGCCATAGACAATTGTCTCGGCGACGCTCTTCTTCCCGCGCAACATCGTTTTATTGATCATCTGCGTAACAATTGCGCTGCCAAAACGGCTATCCGGCAAAAATTCACGCTTGTCTGTCTTGCCACGTCGCGGCATAGTCGTCCTCTCAACCTAAAACTACCCACTCGGGTGAGTGCTACTTCTTCTTGGCTGGTGCGGCTGCGTTCTTCTTGGTGCCGTACTTCGAACGTCCCTGCTTGCGGTTTGATACACCCTGTGCGTCCAATGTTCCTCGGACGATGTGATACCGCACGCCTGGCAAGTCCTTCACACGACCACCACGGATCAAAACGACCGAGTGCTCTTGCAAGTTGTGACCCTCACCTGGGATGTAGGCCGTTACTTCCATGCCGTTTGACAAACGCACACGCGCGATTTTGCGCAGTGCCGAGTTCGGCTTCTTTGGGGTCATCGTACGTACCTGCGTACATACACCTCGCTTGAATGGTGAACCACTCCCTCGCGTCAACTTCCCCTTCAACACGTTGTAGTTGAAGCGAAGTGCGGGGGCCTTCACCTTGCGCTCTACCGGCTTGCGCGGCTTGCGAACTAGCTGATTGATCGTCGGCATGCTCTCTGCTTTCTCCTCAGTCCAACAGCACACAAAAAAATATGTTGCCCTCGAGTCTGGTCGCAACACTTGTTGCGCCTTAGAGCAGGGCACGTTGGCTTCTATTAATACACTTGCAGTGACGTCTCGCCCCGCAAGGTTAAATAGTAGCATAGCAAAAGGGGAGAGTCAAATGATGAACTACCCTTTGCAACGCCATACCTCCACATTATGCACGACACATGGATACACTTACATTACAAAATGATTACAAATAAATTATTATGTTAATTTAAAGTGAAATTATGGCTTTCTGATGCGTAATTTTCAATCTGACATCAGTAGCTGAGCAATTCTGTGAGCAGCGCATGCGTGTGAGGATCACACGCGCAAATTACCGAACGATTACTGAATCTCTCAATCAAAAAAACACAGACTGCAGGGCACAGAAATCTGTGTCTCGAAATACAGCACTATGCAACATGCATGAATCCTATCGTACAATAGGGACATTATGAGCCAATGGAGGTGTTCAATGACCAGCACTGTCGCTCGGCATGCCATTCCGTACCATGTGAGTGTGGATGAGTACGTTCGCTTCCGCGAACAGGGGTACCTTGTTGTCAAGGGGCTCGTCTCACAGCAAGAAGTCGACGAATTACGCACGCACACTGACAATCTGCGCGAGGGGCGCGAAGTCATCCCCGGTGTGCCCGTACCACCAGTCACACTGACACCCGAACAACGCCTGCAGTATTGGCTGCGGGTGCACATGTTGCATCGTGTATCCGAGATACACGAGCGCTTTTTGCTGCATCCACGCATCTTGGATGTCCTCGAGGCACTGATCGGACCCGATGTCCTCGCACTCCAAACGATGCTCTTTTTCAAACAACCCGGCCAACCCGGCCAAGGATATCACCAAGATGCCTATTACATTCCATCGCAGCCCGACACACTCATCGGTGCCTGGCTGGCGGTGGATCGTGCCGACGAAGAGAATGGCTGTATGTGGATGACCGTTGGTTCGCAGAACGAGCCAATCTACCCAGACAACGACGGCCAATCCCCCAACGGCGATCAGACGTTGGCCGACCTCGAGCCTATTTTCGGGGCCAGCAATACGGACGAAAAGAAGAATGGCTTGACCAAAATCGCCGCCAAATACCCTGGTCGCGAGATCAAAGTCGAAGCGGATCCCGGTGATGTTGTTTTCTTTGGTGGGCACGTCCTGCACCGCTCTCATACCAACTTCTCCAAAGACCGCATGCGACGCGCCTTTGTCGCACACTACTGCAATGCACGTTCAGCAGTGCCCTGGAATCACGGCCAACCGTGGGACGGCGAGCTAGCCAACTACCTGCATATCTTGGCCCGCGGCACCACCCATTTACCCTATGCGCAGCCGAAGTTCGGTACCGACTGTGCAGCCAATAGTCCTGTCATGCGTCACGCACCTCGGGTCAAACCGATGTCAATGATGCCGCACGACAATGGCTTGATGATTTTGACAGCCCACGGCGACGAGCACGACGAAGACGACGGCTCGATGATGTAGCAGGAGTTGGAATGCCGAGCCGCCGCGACACAGGTGTCGCGGCGGTTTTCTGTGAAAAAATCCCCCAATGGGGGATAAAAAACCCACCTGACAGGGGATACTCACTACTCCATATCGTAATTATATTGTAATCATTCCCATACCGGTCGAAGGACGAGCACAGGAGGTACCGCATGACCATCCCCGCTTCGGACTACTACCTCGAAGGCCTGGCACATGTGCATCAGCAGGGCGGGATAGCCCACATCCCCGAAGTCATGACGATAGGCGATGTAGCAGACTATTACGCCGTTCCTTTTGCTTGGTTGGTACGGTTACGGAGTGCAGGTGCATTACCGGGGACGTGCTTTGGGGGAACATTGCAGTGGCGCTGCCATCGGCAGACGGTGTACGAATGGATGAAGGAGCATGCAGATGACCCAACAACCAACATGGCCCGGACTCAACGCAGTGATCCACCATACCCTGCGACGGGATACATTGGTACCGGTGGAGCTCGCCGCCAAGCGCTTACGCATCCGTCCGCATGACGTCTGTGTCTGGGCGCACGAGCATGGCATCGCATTGCATGTCGGCAAGGCGGGATTCCTCATCGAAGAAGCCGCTATCGAGTGTGCACTGACACACCGGCCGATTGCATCACGGCTCAGACACCTACGTACCGGCAAACAATGACCACCCGGCACTGTGCAGTGCCAGGTGTGATGGTGGAATACTGCACTGTGCGCAGTACCGGGTGACGACGGGGAAATCTCTCCCGTGAATTAGCCGACGGATTGTGTTTCGCTGGTGTCGATGCTCTCGGCGAAGTTGTCCGCGGTGACCTCATCGGGATTGAAGCCGAGTGCGCGCAGTCGTGCGATGAGCATCTTTTCGCGGCCAGCATGGTAATCCGCACGTGCGCGTTCTTGCTCGGCACGTTCGTGTTCTTGTTGGGCGCGTTCGTGGTCGCGTTCGGCGACCTCGGCCAGCTCGACATAGCTACGGAAGCGTTCACCGCTCGTCAGGCTGAGGAAGAGCTCGCCTTCATCGAGGCCAAATACAATCTGCAGCCGCGGGCTGGTCCAGCCATCGATTTCAGAAACCTCTTCAAAGCCAATCCCGTTGTGCACCCAACCGATGACCTCGCCTGCGTCGGGATCATACATGTAGTACTCTTCGACACCGGCGCGCTCATAGAATTTGAGCCTTCGGGTGGCACTCACCATGCTCATGCCTGGTGCAATGACATCAAAGACGACTTGTGGAACGATGTTGGCTTCCTCCCACTGGCGGTACGCGGTCCGTTCGCCACGGTTGACCCCAATTGCGACAAACAAATCAGGAGTTGCGGTATCGCGTGACTCGGGCGTCAAGTACCAGGGAACCCCACCCGCCACCAAGACGTCACGGCGCGTGCGGAACAACGCGTCGAGGCCACCCTGCAACGTGACAATCCAGCGCAGGCGGCGTGTGCTCTCTCCAGTTAAAAGGCGTTGTGTCATGGATGCGTTCTTTCTAGCGCATACTGCGCCTCAGCTCCGGGATGCCGTAGCACTCGCGATGGCACGCGTCACACTCTCTTCGGGAGACACCTTGATTTGCACGTCGAGGAGTCTGCCGTCGGGGCCAATCACCACGTGACTGCGCGTCACACCCATGTATTTTTTGCCGTACATGCTCTTTTCGTTCCACACACCGTAGGCCTCGCACACGGCGTGGTCGGTGTCGGCCAAGAGTGGGAACGGCAGGTCGAATTTCTTTCGAAATTTGGCGTGTGAGGCCACCGAATCAGGACTGATGCCATAGATCAGGGCATTGGCGTCAGTCACCTCGGCATAGCGATCACGGAACCCACAAGCCTGGGTAGTACAGCCTGGAGTGTCGTCTTTGGGATAAAAGTACAACACCACCGTCTTTCCACGAAGTGCTGCGAGGTCGACTGTGGTACCGGTATCGTCGAGCAAGGTGAACGTCGGGGCGAGTGCGCCAATCGTAAGGGTTGTCATGGTTCCTCTTTCTCTGAGGTGACTCGTGTACAATGAATGAGGCATGTGACGATAGCACGTTTGTGCTGTTTTTTGTATTGTAAGCGAAGTCGTCGTATGAATCAAGTAGGTACGCGCCGATATGAGTATATAAGGTGAGGTTATGCGAGTCGATGTCTTGACCTTATTCACGGCGATGTTCGACGGACCCCTCAACGAAAGCATCCTCAAGCGTGCACAAGCCGATGGTCGGCTCGATGCACACATCCACGATATCCGGACGTACGCCACTGATAAGCATCACACCTGCGACGATGCGCCGTTTGGCGGTGGCGCTGGCATGGTAATGAAAATAGCCCCCTTGGCCGCTGCCATCGAAGACATCAGCAGCGCCGATGGAGCCCCTGCACACGTCATCTACCTTACCCCCGATGGGACGACGTTGACCCAAGCAATCGCCCAAGAGCTGAGTCGCAAACCGCGCCTCATGCTGATCTGCGGCCACTACGAGGGCATCGACGAACGGATCCGCACACGCTACGTGCACCAAGAACTCTCTATCGGCGATTACGTGCTGACCGGCGGTGAGCTCGCAGCAATGGTCGTCATCGACGCCGTCGCACGACTGCTCGACGGGGTCATCAGCGCCGATTCGTTGGCCGAAGAGTCACATAGCGATAGTCTGCTCGAATATCCACATTACACGCGCCCCGCACTCTGGCAAGAGATGCCCGTCCCACCGGTATTGCGTAGTGGTGATCACGGCAAAATCGCAGTTTGGCGGCGTCAGCAACGCCTCGAACGGACCTACCTGCGCCGCCCCGAACTGCTCAGCACTGCCATCCTCGACAAAGCCGACCGCGCATTTTTGCGTTCGCTGGGGTGGTATGATTCCCTTTGGACACAACACCCACCGCGACGGGCGAAACCAAAAGCCGAATCTGAATGAGCGATTTTTCGTCACATTGATGCGATTTTGGTGCGCTAAAGTGATTCATTTTGCGTGATTTGTCATCTTTCTGATATCTTTTCAACTTGCCTCGCCGCAGCTGATGCAATATACTACCGACAATACAGACCGACGCTTGCTGCCTGCATACTGCTCTTGTCGATTTTTATGCCAAAGTATCCTGCCATACAAACGGAGGAAGCCAATGTTCGGAAACAAAAAACCGCAACCGGCGGTCGCCATGGTGACAAACACCAAACCGGAAACGGTTATTGGAAGCAACACCAGCTTCGTAGGCACGGTAAAGTCAGATGGTAATATGCGTATCGATGGCACAGTCGAAGGCGATATAGAGGTGCTCGGCAACCTCATCATCGGTGAGTCTGGTCGTGTCATTTCGACCATAAAAGCCCAAAACTGCCATGTCTCTGGAGCAGTCCGTGGTGTTATCACGGTTGTCGACCAGCTCGAAATTTCGCCTAGCGGCAAAGTCTGGGGCGACATCATGACCTCGGCCCTGCATATCGAGCCGGGCGGCTTGTTCCGCGGTCAAAGCACGATGTCTGCCAATGCTGATGAGCCATTATTGCTCGAAGCACCCAAGACACGACCCAACAACTAAGCGAAGGCAGGTGCTCGTATGTCTCAGCGTACGCGCACACGATCGGCCGCTGACCGTTCACGCAAACGCTCGACCCTGCGCGAAATAATCAGTGCCGGACGGCGAAAAATGACACCAACCACCATCATCATGCTGGTGGTTTCGGTGTTGTTTGTATATAACTTTGTTATCCAAGTGGTGCGCCAAACCCAGCTCGAGCAATACCGGGACTCCCTCCAACAAAATGTCATTACCTTAGTCGACCAAAATACGACCCTAGAACGCACCGTCACCTACTACGAGTCACGCGATTACGCTGAATCAGTTGCCCGCGAACAACTCGGGTATGCCCGCCCGGGTGACACCGTGATGATGCCGACCTTCCCCGATCAACTATCGACTACCGCGCCATCGGTACCAGACAAACCTGCCGCCGCCGCATCGAGTGATCCGAATTGGTTGCGCTGGTGGAATATGTTGCGCGGCGGCCAATGACAGACTCACTCTCCGTTGTCATCGTCAGCTGGAACGGACTGTCGCTGCTCCGACGCTGCCTGTCCGCGTTACTCCCCCAACTCAATGACGACGATCAGGTCATCGTGGTCGACAACGGCTCACACGACGGCACAATCGCCTGGCTCACCACCACCCACCCTACCGTTATCAGTGTTGCACTAACAACCAATATCGGGTTCAGTGGCGGTAACAACGCAGCCCTGACGCACTGCACCAATCCATGGCTGCTGTTACTCAATAACGACGCCTACGTCGAACCGGGTGCAATTGCCGCATTACGCACTGCAACGCAGTGTGACCCGCACGTCGGGGCGATCAGCGCGACGCTGGTGTTTGCGCATGCCCCCGATTTGATTGCCTCAAACGGTATCCTGCTCCGTCGGGACGGTGTCGCGGTCGATCATGGCATGACCGAACCGGTCAGTCAGCTCCCACTGCAGTGCTTCCCCGTGGCCGGCGCGAGTGGCGGCGCAGTGTTGTTACGGCGTGCCATGATCGAAGACATTGGCTTATTTCCAGACGATTTCTTTAACTATCTCGAAGACGTCGACCTCGCCTGGCGCGCCTTGTTACGCGGCTGGCAGACCCACACCTGTCCGACCGCCATCGTCTTGCATGTGTATTCAGCCACCAGCGGCCAAGGATCATCGTTCAAACAACGGTTGCTTGGACGTAACCGCTGGCGCACGTTACTCCGCTGCATGCCAACGGCGCTGTGGTGGCGCCACTGGGCGAGCATCCTTCGGTACGAAGTCGCCGCCTGCGTCGGGCTCGCTTGGCAAGGGTCGTGGTCCGGCATCGCCGGACGGTTTTCGAATATCCCCGAACTCCCCGCTCTGATGGCCCAACGCCGCATCATCCAACACCGTCGCACGGCGTCGATTGAGGTCATCGATGCGTGGCTCGTGCCCGCACCCTGGCCATGGCAAGAACGAACATCCATCCGCCGCTTGGCTGCAATCATCGCAGCCCGACGTTCTTAGAGAGGCCCCTATGATCGCGTTACGAACATTTTGGACCGCCTGTACCGATGTCTTCGAAGAGCTCTTTTTGGTCATAGCGGCCAATGTGCTGTGGTGCCTAGTTGCCGTTCCTCTGCCTTATTTGGCACTGATGTTTGCCCAGCGCCAGCTCTACTTCGGCATGATTATCTGCGCGCTGTTGGCACCCATTCCCTTTGCTTTCGCGAGTGGCGGGCTCAGTACCCTTGCACGCCGCTTCGTCGACGGCAAAGCAACACCATGGCGGATGATGCTCAGCGGCGTGCCGATCAATTGGCGCCAGCGCTTGGTCGTCATGTATATCTGGGCCGGCGTGCTGTATACCTGTCTGGTCAACATTTGGTTTTATTCGAATCAGACTGCGTTTGCCTATTCGTACTTCATCGCATTCTTTTTTGTGGATGTAGCATTACTCTGGTTTACGTTACTGGCATTCCTTTTGCCCGTCCACGAGATACTAGGCAACGCACCCGTCGGCAAAATTTTTCGCAACGCACTCGGGCTCATGTTCTCTGTCGCAGCCCCAGCCTTGATTATGCTTGTCATCGGCTCGGCGTTGTTTGTCTTTGCGTCGGTATTCGAAATAGTGATGATCTTTTTCTTTGGAATGTTCATGGCACTGTGGGGCACACGTCTGACCGACCTCGCCATTGCGCGCCTGCAAGATCGGCTGGCAATCGAGGCGAATCCCACCGAAGAAACCGGCGAACGGCGCACGGCAGGTCAAGTCCGCCCCAAATAAATCAGCGTAGCGTCACCCCGCCGTCTACCGGCAAAATGACCCCTGTGACATAGCGTGCCTCGGCCAAATAGAGTACCGCCTGTGCGACATCCGCCGCTGTCCCCGCCCGCTTGAGGGGGATGTGGGCAGTTGCGTGGGCGGTGCGTTGTGCGTCCCATTCAGCGGGTATCAATGCTAATCCCGGTGCGACACCATTGACCCGTATGTCGGGTGCGAGTTCGAGCGCTAGTGTGTGCGTCAGCTGTACCAATGCCCCTTTGCTCGCGAGATATGGCGCATAGGCACGCCACGGCCGATACACGCCGGCGTCGCAGATATTGATGACCACACCGGATTGCGCCTGGAGCCACGGTCGGGCGGCCTGGATTGCCTCAAAGGCTGCTTCGACATTAATCCGCTGGAACCGCCCGAAATCCGCGGCTGTCGCCGTCGCAAACGGTGTGCGCCCCCAAATTCCTGCATTGTTGACCAACACATCGAGCTGCCCATAGTGTGCGGTGACGGCATCGACGAACCCCGCCGCGGCGCCCTCGACTGCAAAATCCGCCTGATGCACCAACATCTCACAGCCCGCAGCTCGGACGGCAGCAGCCAATGCCAGCGCATCCGCATGCGCCCTATGATAGTGCACCGCGAGACGCATCTTGCGCTCTGCTGCCAAACGTACAATCGCGGCCCCGAGCCGATGTGCGCCGCCGGTCACGGCGATGACTGCACCATCCAAGTGATGTTCCATCTGTATTTCCCCTATCCCGAAAGCCCGTGGTACGATACTGCATCATACCAAGACGAGGGATTGCATGCCCATACGCACATTTATTTTTGATTTTGATGGCACCATCCTCGACACCGAGTCCCAAGACTTCGTCGTGGTCGACGAAATGTGGAAGGCGCACGACCAACTGCTCGATCTCACCGAATGGCGCAAGGGCCTCGGCACCATCGGCGGGTTCAACCCCTTCGACGCCCTCGAAGCCCGCATCGGTCGCACCATCGACCGCGCCCATTGGAAGGCCCACAACCACCAGCGTCTGCTCGAACACTGTAGCGCCCAGTCCCTCAGACCCGGCGTCACGGCACTCTTTGACTACGCACGCGCACATGGCATCACCATGACCGTTGGCTCGAGCGGCAACCGCGAGTGGGTCCATCGTTGGCTCCACGAGCACAACATTTTTCAACACTTTGCAAGCATCGTCACCTCCAACGACGTTACTGCGGTCAAGCCATCGCCCGAGATATTCCTCACGGTCGCAGCCAACGTCGCCGCCCACCCTGCCGACTGCCTCGTCTTCGAGGATTCTGCCCATGGGGTGACCGCTGCTACGCGCGCCGGCATGCGCAGTGTGGCCGTGCCCATCCCCGCCCTCGTCGATGCCTGGATGCCCGACGCAGCCCTGCGCTTGCGCACCTTGGCAGATCTGACCCCCGCCGAGCTCGTCGCCCGTGTCAACGCAGCCCCCTTGCCAACCGAGGCATAGTATATGCAAAAAGCCCCCGGCACGGCTGTGCCGGGGGGTTCTGTGTGCGCTGCGGCGCAGTATGTGTGTGGTCCACCACGTATGCCTGCACGTTCTGGATTGCCTAAGAACCACGAGCATCGCGCGCCAAAAAGCCGCCCTACTCAGGCACCATCGCATGAGCGTGGCTTGCAACTCGGCACGGTCATGCGATACGTCCAAAAGCCCCCGACACCGATGTGCCGGGGGCTTTGATCAGGCGCGAATCCCGCCGAGGAAGAGTTCGACCAGCACCTGGCCTGGGGTGCTTACATCCCGACTTCGGCTCGACGACATCGAGAAGGGGTACAACATCCCCAAAAATGCCCAGGTCGTCAGCATCACATCGATGTGGCGGACCGTCCCAGCGGCTATCCCAGCTGCAAGTACCGCGCGAATGGGAGCAATGAAATGCAGCTCATAGCGCACCCCGAACGACGTCCGATCGGCTGCACGCAGATGCTGCATCTCGACCATAGCCAATCGCATGGCCGCGCGTTCTACCCCATCGAGGCCGAGTAATCCAGAGACGATGATGGTGAGTTGCTCGGCAATGCCGCCGGTGTGTTGGGTCGCCTGCGTGACAATCCGCTGCAATTGCACCAAGGAGTGCTCCATAATCGCCAACAACAAGGATTCTTTGTCGGTGAAATGGTAGTAAATCGATGCCTTCGAGGCACCCACTCCCGCGGCAATTTCACGCATGGATACAGCGTGATAGCCCGATGCCACAAACCGCATTGCGGCTTCAATAAGGATGCGCTCACGCAGGTCGAGAGTCATTTATGGCAATGCCAAGCGGAACAACGGCCGTGGGTCAGCACCAGATCCTGGCCACGGAATGGATGCCATGATAATCAGAATCGACAACCCAAAGAAGATAAATGCTACGCGGTGCTTACCAACGTCGCTGGCAGCCTTCTTGATGCGACCAGCACCGATATGTGCCAATGCCACCGCAATAATCATCATCATCATGTGCTCGACCGCCCAGAAGCGCAATACGCCGTCCTTCATGGCCCCACCGAAGTTGCTGAATGCCTTCTGCATGACGGGGCTGAATACCCCGTATAGCAACAATCCCAATACCAGCTGTATGCTGGTGGAATTCACATACCATGATGCCCATTTGCTTTTGGCATCGTCCCAGTGCGCGCCACTCAACCATCCCAAAATCGATGGTACAAGGGTCATCAGCGCGGTGACCACCACGGCCCAACGTGTCCATGAGTGCAGGAATAACGTGATTCCGTATGCAGACATTGCGTGTACTCCTTCATTGGTCAGTGCATCGACGCGATGCATGCTCTTGACTGCTATTATACGAGGTTCCTCTGATTCTGCATACGCCTGACTGCCGTCAGCAACGGACCGTAATCCAGGCAGAGCACTGTTGGCACGGCTGCCGCGATCAAGCGGGCCTGCTCGCCGTTTTCGGTCAGCGCACTAATTGCTCCAATTGCCCACAACAGCATTGCATGAACCCAATACGCTGAACGCCAGCCAGCAGAGTGTAGCTGACGCACCACGACCAACCCCTGTAGCATCAATGCCCCCGCACACAATCCACGATACGCCCGCACCACCACAGGATCGGAATGTGCGATAACGCGATACACACCGCCATCGTTGAGGCGGCGCATTTCGACGGAGATCGAAAGCATCTCCCACGGCAGCATATTCGTCTCGCGCAGTCGTCCCACAGCGATCCCTCATTCACACAGTGTGTGCCTGCAGCATAACAGAGAAAAATCGTGCCCTCACTGGGAGCAGGGTCGCACGGCGAACCTTACTCAGTGACCGGCAGCGACCGTTCCTTTGGCGGGAGCAATGACGTTTTTGAGCAACAGTCCTACCACAAACAACACCGCCATAACAACTGCCGTTACCAGCATCGCCTGCGCATACCCACCCACGGCATCCGTGCCAATACTGGCCACGGCGCCCATCATCGCGGCACCGATCATCTGGCCGATGCTGATGGTAATGGTGAGCAACGCTTGGGCCGGGGCGCGTTCGCTGTCGGCCGTCTCGCCCAGCATCATATAGCGCAGTGCTGCGCCCAACATGACGGCGATGCCCAGACCAAACAAGACCGAAAAGACGTAGAACATCGTCATACTCGTCGCAAACATGCCCAGCACCAACAACCCTGCCGTCATCAATGCCATCCCACTCAAAACCACCGGCTTGGCACCGACCTTGTCCAACATCCGCCCCGATAACGGTGACGCCACCGCCATCGCCAAGACCAATGGGACGAGTTGGAAGCTCGCCGCCGACGGAGTCATTCGTTGTGCGCTAACCAACAACGACGGCAAGTACAACGTGACGGCTTCGGCTATGCCCGATCCAAAGGCAAGCGCCAAGACCAGCACAATCTGGCGGCGGCCAAACAATGCCATTGTTACGACCGGATCAACGGCCCGCCGTTCGACCCATACAAAAACCGGCAATGCCACGAGTGCACCAATGATGGCATACATGCCTATGCTCTGACTCCCAAAGCCCTGTAGCCCATAGGCCAACGCAATCAGTATCAGACTCATCAACACACTGCCCACCAGGTCAAATGGCTTACTCTCGTTCCCACCCGTGTGCGGCAGTAAACGCAGCCCCAAACCAATAATCAATAGCACAATCGGCAGGTTGACCCAAAACAACCAGGGCCAGCCGAACATCAACAACACGCCACCGATAATCGGTCCTATCAAAAACGCAATCCCAAATACCGCGCCGATCAGCCCGAGCGCTCGACCACGCTGCTCGACCGGGAAGACATCCCCTACCACTGCACTCGCCACAGGGAAGATGCCGCCTGCGCCAAATCCCTGAATAGCCCGACCGACCAACAGCATGGTCACGTCGGTTGCATTTGCCACAACCAACGAGCCTACCCCAAAGAGGATGACACTCGCCAGAAAGCTCGCCCGCCGCCCATAGCGATCGGATGCCTTGGCCAACAACGGCGTCGACACCAAATTGGCGACAATATAAATCCCAAAAATCCACGACGCCGTCGCCGTCGTCATGCCAAACTGCAAGATCATTGCCGGGAGGGCAGGACCCGTCACTGCAATATCCAACGCTGCCATCAATACCCCGAGAAATAAGACCAATAGCAACCGATTCCGTGCTTTTTCGTCCATTTTGCTACTCTTTCATGACCAACTGACCATGCGGTCAGTTTACCACCGTTATGGCACAATGGCTTGATGAGAGCTTGGTATACTGACTCAATCCGCTTTCATCAACAAGAGGTCAATATGCTCGATCCCCGTATGCAACGCCTCGCCGAACTCCTCGTACGCCATTCGGTACGCGTCCAACCCGGCGAAAAAGTCCTCATCGAAGCCTACGACATTCCCACCGACATGACCGTGGCGCTCATCAAGGCAATTGATGCTGCTGGCGGTCAACCGCTCGTTAGCACCTATCAGCAACCCGTGTTGCGTGCGCTGTACCAAGCCGCCAGCACCGAACAAATGCAGCTCATTGGTGCGGTCGAACGCCAACGGATGGAGGGCGTGCAGTGTTATATCGGCATGCGCGGTTCGAACAATACCGCCGAAATGAGCGATGTCTCGCGTGAAAAAATGGACCTCTACGAACGCCACTGGTGGAATCACGTCCACTCCCAAGTACGCGTCCCCAAAACCAAATGGGTCGTGTTGCGCTGGCCATCACCTGCCATGGCCCAATCGGCCGGCATGAGCACCGAGACCTTCGAGGACTACTACTTCAACGTCTGCGCCGGCGTCGACTATGACGCAATGCAGCGTGCCATGGAGCCGCTCGAAGCGCTGATGCGCCGCACCGACAAGGTCCACATCAAGGGCCCGGGCACAGACTTGCGCTTCAGCATCAAAGATATCGGCGTTGTTCCCTGCTTTGGCGAACGCAACATCCCCGACGGCGAGATCTACACCTGCCCCGTCAAAACCTCCGTCGAAGGGACTATCACCTACAATTGCGAGACCCTGTATCGCGGTACGTTGTTCACAAACGTCCACTTTGCATTTTCGCAGGGCAAAATCATCAAGGCCGAAGCCGGCGCCAACACCGCCAAGCTCAACGAAATCCTCGATTCCGACGAAGGTGCCCGCTACCTCGGTGAATGGTCGTTCGGCGTGAACCCCTACATCAGTAATCCGATGCGTGATACGTTGTTCGACGAAAAAATCGCCGGCTCGTTCCACCTCACCCCCGGTCAGTGCTACAAAGAAGCATCCAACGGCAACGACAGTCAGATCCACTGGGACATCGTCTGCCGTCAAGACCCTGCCGTCGGCGGTGGCGAAATCTGGTTCGACGGCGTCCTCGTCCGCAAAGACGGCCGCTTTGTGCTCCCAGAGCTGCACGGCCTCAACCCCGAGGCACTGACCCGCGCATAATTCCCCACAAGTCGGTATGCATGGGTTAAAATATGCCCATGCATACAGAAATACCAACTCCCACATACATCCCCACCCTCCCGCCCATCCACGATTACGGCATCGCCATCGTCGGCTGTGGCGGGATTGTCAATTATGCCCACCTGCCGGCGTATCGCACCCACAATCTCACCATCGTCGGCTGTTTCGACCGTGATCCGGCTGTCGCTGCCCGCACCGCTGCGGCGCATCATATCCCACGTGTCTACGATAGTTTGGCCGCGCTGCTCGCCGATCCTGCCGTCACCATCGTCGACATCGCCGTCCCCGCCTGGGAACAGCGTGCCATCGCCGAACAAGCTCTGGCTGCCGGCAAGCACCTGCTCTGCCAAAAACCCCTTTCTGAAGCGCTCGCAGATGCCATCGCCATTGCCGCTGCCGGCGAGCGCGCACAGTGTTGGGTCGCCGTCAATCAACAGATGCGCTGGAGCGCCGGCATCGCAGCCAGCGCAGACCTGATCCGCAACGGCGCCATCGGCACGCCCACCGATGCCCAAATCTGGGTCAGCGCAGACACACCATGGCATATGTGGCCATGGTTGCGTGATTCTGCGCACCTCGATGTCATGTACCACAGCATTCATTACCTCGACAGCCTGCGCCATCTCTTCGGCAATCCGGCACATATCACCAGTCGCCATGCGCGCTACCCGGGACAGCCCGAACGAGCCGAAACCAAGACCGTCACCATCCTCGACTACGCCGACGGGCTGCAAGCAACCGTGATGGTCAATCACCACGACGCCTCGCGCGACACTGCTGCGACCTTTCGCTTTTTGGGCACGACGGGCATCATCACCGGCACCATCGGATCGATGTATGACTACCCACACGGCCGCACCGACACCCTTTCGTATGCGCGTCATGGTGATGCATTGGTCGATATCCCGCTGAAGGGATTGTGGATCCCCGATGCCTTCATCGGACCAATGGCCAGCCTGATGAATGCCATTCAGAGCGGGATTGCACCGGTCACCAGCGCCCGCGACAACATCGCCACCCTGCAGCTCGTGCATGGCGCCTATCGTTCTGCCCAACAAGGGCGCACGATTGCTCCCGATTCGTTGTCGTCATAGAAAAGCGAGCCTCGCTATGTTGTTTTCGCACAAAACCAACCGCTCCATCCGCCTCAGCCCGTCGCTGTTGTCGGCTAATGCGGTCACGCTCGGCACAGACGCCGCAGCCGCTTTGGCAGCCGGCGGCGATCGCTTACACTACGATGTGATGGACGGTCGCTTTGTGCCCAATATCACCTTCGGTATGCCCGTGCTCGCACAGCTCCGCAGTCATCTCGGACCCGATGCCTTTCTCGATGCTCATTTGATGATTATCGAACCCGAACGGTACGTCGAGGCCTTCGCCAAAGCAGGTGCCAACCAAATCAGCGTCCATGTCGAAGCCTCCCCCCATCTGCATCGCACCATCCAACTGATTCGCGGCTGCGGCACACAGGTGGGTGTGGCCATCAACCCTGCCACACCCTTGAGTGCGCTCTACGAAGTTCTTGATTCTATCGATACGGTCTTGATGATGACCGTCAATCCTGGCTTTGGTGGGCAGCAGTACATCCCCCAGTCGACCGCCAAAATTCGCGCATTGCGGGCATACATCACGGCCAACGGCTTTGCCACACAGATCCAAGTCGATGGCGGTATCGGCCTCGACACCCTCGCCACAGTGGTTGCCGCGGGCGTCGATGACGTGGTGGTGGGGAGTGCGTTTTTTCGCGCAGATGGGGACCTCAGTCGCTCGGTTGCGGCGCTCCAGCGCTGCCTCGACGCCTAGTCTGTGGTAGCCCAAAAACGCCACATGGTACAATGACCACCTATTGCAGTAATAAAGGATACACATCATGGCCAAAGATGGAATAACGCCCCGCGCTAAAGACTATTCACAGTGGTACCTCGATATCGTCCGCGAAGCAGACCTGGCCGACTATGCCGAAGTCGTCCGCGGTTGTATTGTCTTTAAGCCGACCGGCTATGCCATATGGGAAAGCATTCAAGCCGGCCTCGACAGCCGCATCAAAGAAAGCGGCCACGTCAACGCCTACTTCCCTCTGCTCATCCCCAAAAGCTTCCTCACCAAAGAAGCCGAACACGTCGAAGGCTTTGCACCCGAGGTCGCCGAGGTGACCCGCGCCGGTGGTGAAGAACTCACCGAGCCCTACGTCATTCGCCCCACTTCCGAGACCATCATCGGCTACTTCTACGCCAAGTGGGTTCGTTCCTATCGCGACTTACCCGTCCTGATTAATCAATGGGCGAATGTCATGCGTTGGGAAATGCGCACCCGCCCCTTCTTGCGCACCGCCGAGTTCCTCTGGCAAGAAGGACACACCGTCCATGCCACCGAAGTCGAGGCCGAGGCCGAAACCCTGATGATCCTCGATGACGTCTACGCCGACTTCATCGAAAAAGAAATGGCCTTGCCCGTCCTGCGCGGCCTCAAAACCGACAGCGAGAAGTTCCCCGGCGCCCTGCGCACCTACTGTGTCGAAGCGATGATGCAAGATGGCCGCGCACTCCAAGCCGGTACATCCCACAACCTCGGGCAAAACTTCGCCAAAGCATTCGACATCTCGTTCACCGACCAGGCTAACACCGTCCAATTCGCCTGGACCACCAGCTGGGGCGTCAGTACCCGCCTCATCGGCGCACTCATCATGGCCCACAGCGACGACGACGGTCTGATTGTGCCGCCACGCCTCGCCCCCATCCAGGTCATTGTGGTGCCCATTTACAAAAACGATGCAGAAAAAGCACTCGTCATGGATGCCGTCAAGCGCATCACCACGGGTTGGAAGGGTACGATTCGGTTCAAAATCGACGAGCGCGAACACCTCACCGCTGGCTTTAAGTTCAACGAATGGGAAGTCAAAGGTGTGCCCGTGCGCATCGAAGTCGGTCCCAAAGACGTCGAAAAAGGCTCGGTTGCGCTTGCTCGCCGCGACATCCCCGGCCGTGACGGCAAGAGCTTCGTTCCCCAGGATGGTCTGACCGAACGCGTCGTCTCTCTCTTGGCCGAAATCCAAGACGCCCTCTATCAGCGTGCCCTCACATTCCGTGCCGAACATACCCGCACCGTGACGAGCTATGACGAGCTCAAAGCAGCCATCGAAACGGGCTTTGCAGTCTGTTGGTGGGATGGCGACACCGCTGACGAGAAGCGCATCAAAGAAGAAACCCGTGCCACCGTCCGTTGTATTCCCAACGACCAACCCGGCGGCACCGGCACCTGTATATACACTGGTCGACCTGCCACCAAAACCGTCGTCTTCGCTCGCTCATACTAGGCTGTACTCGCCCCATTGTCTGGCACGGTGGAGTCAATCCACCCCAGACAATGGGTTTTTTGGAGCATCCGCATGCCCACTCTGCGCTCGCTCGAAGGGCAATACAAAGCCCAGATATCACTGCTGTGGCAGCCGCTCGACGGCAACGCCACTGCCTACCACGCCGATCGCCCTGTCAAAACCGCCAGCATCATCAAATTGCCCATATTGGTACATGCTGCCCTCTTGGTTGATACAGGGGAGCTCAACTGGGAGCAACGTGTCCCACTAGACCCGTCAGCAGTCGTCCCCGGCATGGGCGTGTTGCGCTATCTCGATGCTGGCATCACCCCCACACTCCGTGATTTGTGTGTATTAATGACCATTATTTCTGACAATACCGCAACGAATATGCTGATTGATATGCTTGGTATCGATCAAATAAATGCACGTATTGTTGCGCTTGGTATGACGCAGACACGCCTCAATCGCAAAGTATTTTCCCCCAACACGCCCAAATGCCTACCCTGGGGACTGGGTGTCACCACCGCCCGCGACACCGTGAACCTGCTCCAGAATATCGTCACCGGGCAGATTGGTACACCTGCTACCAATCAATTCCTGCGTGACACATTGGCTCGGCAACTCGACCGGGTCGGATTCCCACGGGGAATCCCGTCCGGCTGGTCCTACGCCGGCAAGACCGGTTCGGACGACGATTTGCGCAACGATTGTGGGATTATTACCGCTCCTGATGGGACAATCGTGGTGGCTGCGTGCTTCGTCCAAGCGCTCGCCGAGGCACCATCGTCGGTCGATCATCCCGGTCTCAAGGCATTGGCCGATGTCGCCGCTCTCATGACAGGGGTATAACATGCGTACAATGCCTACCCTGCACGGCGCACGGGTCCATATCCGGCCCTACCAGCAATCCGACTTGGCGGGCATTGTGCGGTTGTTCGACGGCATCACCGACCTCGTAGCGCTTTCGCCAGCGGTGCGCGAACGCCGTGCGGCGTGGCTCGCCTGGGCCGGCGCTAATCACGACGAACTCGCGCGCCTCGACCAACCACCCTATGGGGATCGGGCCCTGGTGCTGACCGCATCCGACACATATATCGGTTCGGTCGGACTCGTTCCCTGCCTCGATGTCTATGGTCAAACAGGGATTGGCCCGGACGACGGTCGCAGCCGGGCCGAGATGGGTCTCTTTTGGATGGTGCATCCAGACTATCAAGGCAAAGGTTATGCCACCGAGGCCGGCCAGCTCTTGGTCCGCTATGCCATGGACGAGTTGCGCATCGAACGGATTATCGCCACCACCGAATATGACAACCACGCCTCGCAGGCAGTGATGCGCAAACTGGGCATGAACATCCGCCGCAACAGTCAGACAACCCCACCGTGGTTGCAATTGGTAGGGGTCTATGAGTCTTGGATGGAGCCCGAGCAATTTCCCGATGGGACGTTCATCCGCCCCATCGTCGAATCTGACCTCGACGAGATGCTGGCCCTCTGGCGCGGTGCCCCGCTGCGCATCAGCCCAACCGACACACCCACCGGATTGCGTCGGCATATCGCACTCTCGGGGCGTTTTGCTCTGGCACTGTGCAACGCAGATGGTGCCATCATCGGCACCGTATTGGGCAGCGACGACGGACGCCGTGGCTGGGTCAATCACTTGGCAGTGCGCAACGACCACCAACACAATGGTTACGGCTCACGCCTCGTCCAGGCATTGGCATCACGATTGACCGCAGCAGGATGTGAAAAACTCAATCTCCTGGTCGTGAACAATAATGCCAAGGTCGTGCCGTTTTATGAGTCCCTCGGCTTTGCCACCGACGAAAACCTGTTCATGGCGCGCTGGTTACGCGAACGATGATGTACAGAGCATCCATCGTGCTTTGCATTACCCTATTGTGTGGGTGCACGGCGCCCGCCGCGATACGATCCTACACACTCCCCGAGCCAGCAGCGCACGAACAAACGAGCCTCGAAATCCGCACGGCAGCGGGACTGGTAATGAGTCTGGTAACTACATCTGACGGCGACACGACGCGGACCACACTCTCTGCTACACCCGATTACGCACCTGCGTGGCTCACAGCCAATGGCGGCACGCTGACCATGCAAACCATCGACCAACACAGCGACATCCTCGCAAATGGCTGCCTCCAGAGCGCAACTGACCTGCCGCCATTGCATGCCGCGGCGCTGGTCGGTCCCCAACCAGGCTTTGTGTCGGTCGCTGATGGACAGACGCGTAGTAGCGATGGCGGTGAACTCTGGCAGCCCTACAGCGCCAGCGCCGAGATCCGTGCGGGGACGGTGGAAGCCCTCGATGCCCAGGGCACCGGGCGCATCCTGTTGCCCGACAACACGACGCGGAGCGACTCGTATACATGGAGCTTCCGCCGCACGCAATTTCTCGATACGTTGCCACGCATCACGATACGATGCGCAGCCCAAGCCCTGGAATCGTTCGCGTTGCCGTTTTCTGCGACTGGCCGCCGCATGTATGGCGGTGCACTCCTTGCAGAGCACACCAATGCACCAGAAACAGTGAGCGAAGCTTTTACCCTGCTACTCCGTGCCCAAAACTGGTCTGTGGTTGTTCTGGACGCCTCCCCCGACCGCATCACACTCCACGCGAGTCGCAACCAAGAGGCCTACCACATCGTCTTGAGCGCGACTGCAACACGAACCACGGAACTCACCGTCTACTCATACGAACCATGAAGGCATCCTCCAATGCATGGTAGGATTGACTAACCAAAACCCTCAAAAAATCACATTGTGAAGGAGTATTATGCGTAAACTTATTTCTATCGTATCCTGGACCGTTGGCATCCTGGTCGGATTCATCCTCGTTTTGGTCGCCTCAATCGTGGTAGACCGTGCCCGTTCGGTAGGCACCGTCGATACATTGACCAATACCATCATCCCCAATGGCAATAACCCCGCAGTCCGTGCATATGTCGTCAAACCCGACGGC
Organism: Roseiflexaceae bacterium; assembly: GCA_947474225.1. Classification (GTDB taxonomy): domain Bacteria; phylum Chloroflexota; class Chloroflexia; order Chloroflexales; family Roseiflexaceae; genus UBA965. The sequence continues at coordinate 23,058 of CANJHS010000039.1, forward strand.
GATGGCCCGTTCCCCGTGGTCATCATGGTGCACGAGTGGTGGGGTCTCAAAGAAGAAATGATTGGCAAGGCCGACGAGCTCGCCAAAGACGGCTATGTAGTCATCGCGCCTGATGTCTTTCGCGGCAATTCGACGAGCTGGATGCCCACTGCGATCTACCAGGTGTCATCGACCAAACCAGCCCAAATCGATAGTGACCTAGACTCGGTCATGCAATGGGTAAGCACGCAATCGTATGCCGACAACAAACAAATTGCGATTATGGGCTTCTGCTTTGGTGGCGGTACGGCATTGCGCTACGCGGTCGAAACACCGAGTATCAAAGCGACCGCGATCTTTTATGGAGCAGTCATCAGCGATCCGGCAGTGCTCAAATCCCTCAACGGCCCGGTGCTGGGAATATTTGGCGCCAACGACACCATGATCCCAGTCAGTGAACCCGCTGCACTTGAAGCAGGTCTGACGGCAGCCGGCATCCCGAACGAGATTACCGTCTATCCTGGCGAAGGGCACGCCTTTGTCACCAGCGTGGCCGAGATTCGCAAAGGCGGCAATCAAGGCAAAGCATGGCAACAACTCCGCTCGTTCTTAGCAGCAAGCTTCTCGGCACAGGGCTACACGCGCATCCAGACCGTGGGGATGCGGCAGCAGGTAGATTCACCACGCTCCTGGACGGTAAACCGTCTCGTCCATCTGTTTGTCTGTAATCAGACGACAAACCAGAGCGCATTCCAGCGCTAAAGACCACATTTGCGAACGCGTTGTGTGGTACGCTATGGTCATCCGGATGTGCAGGCAATCTGCACGGCGTGACGTGTGTGAAAGAGGGAAACAATGGACAATTTGATTTTTTGTTTCGCAGTGTTGGTATTCGCGGCAGTAGCCATTGTCGTTACCGGCGTCAAAATCGTTCCACAAGGCTATGAGTGGACCATCGAGCGCTTCGGACGCTTCCGCATGGTGATGAAGCCCGGATTGAGCGTCGTCATACCTCTCATCGACATGATTGGCCGCAAGGTCAACGTCCAAGAGCAGGTCATAGACATCCCCTCCCAGATTGTTATTACCCGCGACAACGCCACGGTGCGGGTCGATGGTGTGTTGTTCTATCAGGTCTACGATACTAAGCTCGCCGCATACCAGGTATTTAACCTGCAGGCATCGATTATCAACTTGGCGTTGACAAATCTGCGTACGGCCATTGGCAGCATGGAGCTCGACGAAGTATTGGCAAAGCGCGACGAAATTAATTCGCGGTTGCTCTCTGCCCTCGATCACGCCACCCAGACGTGGGGCACCAAAGTTACCCGCGTCGAGATCAAAGATGTCTTGCCGCCCGAAGACATCACCCGTGCCATGTCCAAGCAGTTGACCGCTGAACGTGAGAAGCGCTCCAAAATTCTCGAAGCAGAAGGCTTCCGCCAGGCCGAAATTCTGAATGCAGAAGGTCTAAAGCAAGCCAAAATCCTCGAGGCCGAAGGTATGTTGGCATCAGCCCGATTACAAGCCGACGCCCGCGAACGCCTCGCAGGTGCCGAAGCAGAATCGACGCGCCTGTTGGTCGACGCAGTCGGCAAGCCCGAAGCAGCTTTGCAATACTTCATCGCCCAACGCTATATCGACGCACTGCAGAAGCTCGGCGATTCACCTGCAGCACGGATGATTGTGGTGCCGACTGACTTCTCCAACTTCGCAGGTGCCCTCGGTGCGCTTACCGAAATGATGAACAAGAAGGACTAGCAATGAACTCGGCCTATTTCTGGCTGGTATTGGGGGTAGTCCTCATTGTCGCCGAAGTATTTGTGCCCGGTGTCTTTGTGCTATGGATTGGGATTGCAGCCCTGGCGACAGCCGGGGTTGCAGCTCTCTTCCCGATGCTCGGGCCATGGATCCTTTTATTTTTTGCAATAGTTACGGTTTTGACAGCTTTTGTTGGTACAAAAGTATACATGCTGATTACGTCATCACCGAACACCCTAAACGACCTTGCACAGCAACTCATAGGCAAACGCGGGGTGTGCATCGCCCGCCTTGTCGACCCTGATATTCGCATCCGAATCGAGGGTGTCGAATGGGCGGCCCTGGCAGACGGAGTCATCGACAACGGCGACGCTGTCGTTGTTTTGCGGTTCCAAGATGCAAAACCAGTAGTACGCAGTGCGTAAAATAAACGCGTACACTGTCGAATTCTCAGTTATTTGTTTACACTGGATTCATGAAATTATCATCTGTGCGCAACTGCAGCCGATTGACGAAAAAATTGCGAGGTGGTAACATCAATTGGGAGTTAGAACCACAGCCTGTAAAGTAGATGCCCATGAATCGCGAATTATTGACCATCCGCCAGCTCGCCGACCGTGCTGGAGTGACCCAACGTACGATCCGGTATTACACTGATGAAGGTTTAATTGACGCACCTGTCGACAAGGTGCGTACTGCTCGCTATACCGAACGGCACCTCTTGCAACTCCTCGCCGCTGCACGACTGAAATCAGGCTACTTGCCCTTGCGTGTCATTCGTGCGCGTATGGCTGGGATGAGTGACACTGATTTGTACGAAATCATCAATAGCGCGACCATTGCTATCGAAGAACTCGTCAGCGCTGAGGTCCCCGAGGAAGTCGTCACCACACATCACGTCGACCGTGTTGTGACCAGCACCAAGACAGATTATTCCATCCCTGCTGCTGCCGAGAG
>CANJHS010000040.1 GCA_947474225.1 Roseiflexaceae bacterium
ACTTCCGAGACAAGGATGCGGTACGGATCGCGCGTCTTGCGCCAAGGCAAATCACGACCTGATTGCGTGAACCATTGGATAAGCGTCCTGGCCACCATGCTGGTCATGCCCCTGGCGTTGTGGCGGGCATTTTGAAGCCGGCCGGGATGTTGCCAATGCCCATGCCCAAATCACTATCGTACGCAGCAGGCAGTGCATTGTCAGCGGCCAACACTGGCAGGAGTGCTGCGATGGCAACGGCACACATGGCGTCGTCTGGCTCGCGGGTGGTGAGTTTTTGGAGTGCGAGCGATGGTGCAATCAGCCAGCGCACCCAGGCACGATGGTAGTTCGCTGCGGTGAGACGTAGCAGCTCGAATGAGAGGCCGGCGACAATCGGCACGAGGATAATACGCGAGGCGATTTTGATGAGGATCGGTTGGTCGGCAAAGAGTGCAAAAATAGGCATGCTGAGAACCACTACGACCAGCAAAAAGCTGGTGCCGCAGCGTGGGTGAATCAGCGTCTGTGCACGGACGTGAGCGACGTCCAACGGTAGCCCCGCCTCGTACGCGTTGATTGCCTTGTGCTCTGCACCATGGTAGCCATAGACGCGTTGAATGTCGGGGATGCGGCCGATAAGGACCATGTAGCCGATGAAAATCACCAGCTGGAAGATATTCTCGAGCACCACAATCAGCAGATTATCCAGCCCCACATAGCGCAGTGCATTGGCCAGGAGGAGTGGCAGGGCAAAAAAGAGTCCAAAGCCGAGGGCCAACGAAAGGGCAACACCACCAACGGTCTCGCCGGTGCTGGGTTGTTCGTCGGCGGGCAAATCTGCCGCTGCAGAGACGTTCAGTGCACGCACGCCGAGATTCAGCGTGTCCCATAGCATGAGAATACCGCGCAGGATGGGTAGTGATTCGAGCGTCGTGCGTCGACCAGCGTCGAGTGCTTCGTGGAAGGTGACAATCGTGCCGTCGGAACGACGCACGGCAACGGTGGCACGCTGGCGGCCACGCATCATGACGCCTTCGATGACGGCTTGGCCGCCGTAGTTTTGTTTAGTCATCGGTAGGTTTTTCTGTCGGTTTCGGTGTGGTTTTGGGTGCGATACGTTGTGTAATGAGCGTCGAGACTGCTTTCAACCCGCTGATGTAGCCTGACAACTTAATTGCTGGTCCGACGATTTCTTCGCTGATAATCGACACGGTGGTGGTCACAGCCGCCGTGGATTTTTTTACATCGGCGGTAACACTCTTGGTATTGGCAAGGACGTCGTCGAGTTTGGTGCTGAGTTCCTCGAGCTTGGGGACAAGTGTCAGCCGTGTGCTTTTGTCAATGGCACGTACCGCATAGAGCAGGGCAATTGCTACCAACGCCATGACCACCGCGCCGATGAGTTGGAAGAGCGCCAGAATGATAATCGAAAAGTCACGCAACGCCTCGCGAAAGCCCGGGTAAATGATTGCCAGTACGATAATGACGACCACAACGACCGCCAGGATGGCACCGCCGATAATCAAAGAGCGATTCATCCCCGCGGATTCGGGTTTGGGGTTAACCGGGTAATCATTCATACAGGGCCCTTCCTAGAGGCGTGTGGTTGCTCGAATGGTCGGGTATAGCGCCAACCATCCGCCGATACTGACTTCGACTACGTGCACCGTACCGAATGTAGGCAAAATGGGGTGCACACTCAATCCAGTACCATAGACAATCGCAGTGCCGAGCATCGTGGCCAGCCAAAAGACCGGCAGTTGGAGCAACGATGTGCCCACGCTCGCATGTGCAAGCGCTGCATGGAATGTCGTCAAAATAATCAGCACAAGCAAAAATGGTGGCATAGGTCTAGACGAGAATACGCCCGCCTCCGATAACCTCGGTGTCTGCATAAAAGACTGCAGATTGCCCGGGTGAAATACCGTCTTGGGGTTCGTCAAAAGTCACCGTGGCAGTTTGTGCACCCGTGACCGTCACCTGCGCCGGGACTGCCGGTGCATGCGAGCGACTCTGGATGAGGCAGGTAAACTGGTTGTCTGGTGGTGTACCCGCCACGTACGTCACCCGGTCCACTGCGATGGTGGTTTTTTTGAGGTCTGCCTGCGGGCCAACGACGATGGTGTTGGATGGTGCGTCGATATGGGTGACAAACAATGGGGTGCCGACTGCCAAGCCCAATCCTTTGCGTTGTCCGACCGTGTAGAGCGGGATTCCTTGGTGCGTGCCGACGGTGGTGCCATTCTGGTCAACAATGTTGCCGGCAGAGAAGGCATCAGGACGTTGGCTTTTCACAAACGAGCGATAATCGCGATCCGGGACGAAGCAGATGTCTTGGCTCTCGGGGCGTTCGGCGGTCGCCAGCTCGAGTTGACTAGCCAGTGCGCGGACTTCGGGCTTTGTCATCGCTCCGAGGGGGAACATCAGCCGTGAAAGTTCCTTTTGACCGAGCATGTGGAGCATGTAGGATTGGTCTTTGCGCATATCATTGCCACGCGACATGCGCCATTGGGTACCATCAAAGCTGTTTTGCAGGTAATGCCCTGTGGCCAACGCGTCGAAGCCGAGTAGTTCGGCGCGCTCCAAAAGGACGCGGAACTTGAGGTCGCGGTTGCATGCCATACACGGATTGGGCGTCATGCCATTGCTATACTCGTCGGCAAAATAGTTGATGACGTGTTTTTTGAAGTCTTTTTGGTAGTTAAACACATAGTAGGGAATACCAAGTTGCGCACACACGCGGCGTGCGCCCGATACCATCTCCATCGAGCAGCAACGGCTTTCGACCATTTTGTCGCCGTCACCCTCCCAGAGATGCATTGTCACGCCCGTCACATCGTGGCCGGCATGGTGCAGCATTGCTGCGACGACTGAACTATCGACACCGCCGCTCATCGCGACCATTACTCGTGCCATGGTGGGGACCTCTCAAACGAATCTCTGTGTATTATAACCCGGGTTGGGCTGCGCGACCACTGTATCGCATGGTCTGTCATCATGTGAAAACCTTGAGGGACGGTGCACTTGATGGGGACGCCTGTCGTGTATGCTCCGCAGACGCCACCGTGCGTACAAAAATCATCGGCAGGGTGCTTTCGCCAAAACCGGACTCGCGTTGCTCAGCGAAGCTGGCTCCATGCCTTGAGTAGGCACAAGTTGGGATTTTCGCAAAAAACAGAAATGACAACACAGGACTGCCGAAACACCTATGCCGGCAGATACGGTGCAATATTTGTAGACATAACGGTCCGTGCGCCGGCGTTGCGGAGGGCATCTGCAACTGCTGCGCGTTTGTCAGGGGCAACCACTGCCATGATGATGCCGCCTACCCCGGCGCCACTGATTTTGGTGCCGTAGGCGCCGGCAGTGTTGGCAGCATTGACGAGTGCATCGATGAGGGGAGTCGATACGCCGATGGCGGCGAGCAGCGATTGATTTTGGCGAGCAGCCATGCCGAGTAGCGCGATATCACCGCTCGCGAGGGCCGCTTGGGCGAGGGACGTGACAGCGCCGATGGCGTCGAAAAGTGCGTCGTAATGGGCCGGATTGGCACTGCGACGCGTCCGCACCCCGCTAACGGCGAGATGTGTGGGGCTGCGTACCCCTGTATCTGCGATGACGATGGTGACGGGAGCGGCAATGGTCAACGGGTACATCAGCGGCGGTTGCGCGCTGCCATCAGCCAGGGGCCCACGTCTGCAGAAGTGGATGGGCTGATCGTACGCAATTACGGTGTTGTCGATACCGCTGGGGGTCCCATGCAGGCGTTGTTCGCTGCGAAAGACGAGCACCGCCACCTCGTCTGGGGTGAGTATGCGCCCGACCCAAATGGCACACGCGCGTACCAGCGCAGTGGCTACCGCTGCACCGCTGCCCATCCCACTGGCGATGGGAATGTCGGATTGTACGGTGATGATGATGTCTGGAGGGCTGAGCTGCCATGCACTCAGGATGTCGCTGAGGAGCTCCAGCAGCGGGTCTGTGTCGGTACCAAGGCGGGCGCTCCGCTGAATGTCCGGCATGTGGAGCTGACAGCCCGTCTGGGGCTGGCCCGCTGTAATCTGGACCGTAACCCGGATGTCGGGGAGTGGCACCGCCAGCGCCGGTCGCTGATAGACGACAGCGTGTTCTCCCGCGATGATGAGTTTGGCAGAGGCGTGGGCGTGAATGGTACGCAAGGCTGACCTCACTCGTACGGTGTGGGGGAGATGATTACTCCCACTCGATGGTCGCCGGTGGCTTGGAAGAAATGTCGTACACCACGCGATTGATGCCGGCGACTTCGTTCACAATCCGATTGCTGACCTTGGCGAGGAACTCATAGGGCAAGTGTGCCCAGTCGGCGGTCATGTAGTCTTCGGTGGTAATTGCACGCAGGGCGATCACGTCTGCATAGGTTCGACCGTCGCCCATGACACCCACACTCTGTACCGGCAAGAGCACAGCAAAGGCTTGTTGTGTGGTTCGATAGAGACCGGCTGCGCGGAGCTCACTGAGAAAAATGAAATCTGCCTCGCGCAGGACATCGGCACGCGCTTTGCTGACGGGTCCGAGGATACGCACGGCCAGTCCAGGTCCGGGGAAGGGGTGTCGCCAGACCCAATCTTCTGCCAAACCGAGTTCCATGCCGGCGGCACGGACTTCGTCTTTGAAGAGATACCGTAACGGTTCGACCAACGTTAGCTTCATATCTACCGGGAGGCCACCGACGTTGTGATGGGTTTTGATCGTGACGCCCTTTTGGCGGTCGGGTGCTTTGGACTCGATGACGTCTGGGTAGAGTGTCCCCTGCGCCAAAAATGTCGCGCCATCTATTTTTTGTGCTTCGCGCTCAAAAATGCGCACGAATTTCTCGCCGATGATTTTGCGCTTACGTTCGGGATCACTGACGCCGTCGAGTGCACCGAGGAATTCGGCACTGGCATCGACGTGGATAAGCTTGATACCCATCTGGTCGCGGAAGGTGTGGATGACTTGTTCGGCTTCGTTGAGGCGGAGCAGACCGTTGTCGACAAAGACACAGGACAAATTCTCGCCGATGGCGCGGTGTATCAGCATCGCTGCCACTGCAGAATCGACTCCTCCAGACAGACCACAGATAACTTTGCCGTTACCGACTTGGGCCTTGATACGAGCGATAGATTCGATGACAAACGACGAGGCTTGCCAGGATGGTATGGCATGACACAAGTCGAGGGCAAAGTGGCGCAATACGTCGCGACCGTTGGGAGTGTGGACGACTTCGGGGTGGAATTGGATGCCGTACCAACGTCTTTTCTCGTCGGCCATTGCGGCGAACGGCGTGCTTGTATTGGTTGCGAGTGCAACAAAGCCTTCGGGAATGGACTCGATATGGTCACCGTGACTCATCCAAACCTGTTGTTGGTCTTGCATGCCTGCAAACAACGGGTGGCTCGTGCTGAGTTGGATGGTGGCATTGCCGTATTCGCGTTGGGCTGCCTTGACTACCGTCCCGCCGAGGGCATAGCTTTGTAGTTGCATACCATAGCAGATACCCAAAACGGGGACGGGGCAGTCGAGCAACCACTCTGGCAACGCGGGTGCTCCCTCGTCATACACGCTCGCTGGACCGCCCGACAGGACGATGCCGACGATATTATGCCGAAAGATCTCGCTGCGCGGAGCGTCAAACGGAATTAATTCGGAATATACACCAATCTCGCGCAGACGGCGCACGATGAGTTGGGCAGTCTGTGATCCAAAATCAAGCACCGGTATCATGTGCGTCATGGTAATATCCCATCAGGCGAGATCGCCGCTGTGCACATTATACCAATTGCCGGATTGAGGGGATGATGGTCAGCGAAGTCTATCTGATACGCCATGCAAGTGCAGAATCAGCCAGTCCTACGCGGAACGACAGTGAACGCAACCTGACTGCTTCGGGTATCGCTGAGGCGACACAGGTAGCCGATTGTCTGCAGACGCTAGGCATTGTCATCGATTGCATTCGATGCAGCCCGCTCGCCCGAGCACACCAGACTGCCCAATTAATTGCACACCAGTATGCATTGCCAGTCACTGTGGATGACCGCCTTGCACCAGGGTTTGATTATTCAATCGTTCAGAATTTTGCCCAGTCGCGGCAGTATCGCAGTATCGCGTTGATTGCGCACCAGCCAGACCTCACCTGGATAGTATGGTCGGCGACGGGCGTGCAACAGGAGTTTGCCTGCGCTGGGATAGTACGGCTCGAACCCGCAAAACCACAATGGCGGCTGGCATTTGCCCTCGCACCGCACACCCAGGAGCTTGTCGTATCGCGGCGTGATGATCCGTGGACGCAGGTAAACTCTTAGGGGAGCCACTGGATGGGTGAGCCGGCATCAATGGGGGTAGAGATTTTTTTCGTAGGGATCCCACCCACTTGCCATATCCACAACTCGCCTGCCTCGTCGACGTGACCGTAGTCTTCATTCGGTGCAATGCCGGGATCCCACGCGGGCGGCATAAGGACAGCGAGTGCTTTGCCGTCGGGCTGCCAGGCGGCAAACTGTGCGCGATTGAGGGTATCGCCCAGTGGTGTGCCTGTTGCGCTGAATGTCCCATCAGGCAGGTAGATATCGCGTGTGCCAGTGAGATTCATAATGAGCGATTGCCACGTATCCCAGCCGAGTGCACCACGAGCGTTGCCGGTGTTTTGGCTCGTCAACAGGTAGACACCGCCATCAGGAGCTGGTATGAGTGCGCGATTCCATCCTGCTGAGGTGCCGAGGAGTTGTTGCGTACCGGCAGAGGCATCGACCAGGGTCAAGAGATTGACATCAGTCTCGACCCGATTCCCCAAAAACACACTGACAAACAGCGATTTGCCATCACGTGACCAGCTCGGGTGGTAGACGAGCAGCCCTTGACCGGGTCGACCAGGTTCAGCGCCGGCGGCGCTGATCGGGTCCCAGCCGTTTTGACCGGCGACATTAATCAGATGGATGGTGTTGGCTGCGGTGAACGCCGGATCAGCCGCCGAGCTGTCTGTGCGGGATGGTCGGGTTGCGTAGGCAATGCGTTTGCCGTCTGGTGAGACGGTAGGATCACAGCCAGGAGCCATTGGTATTTCGCGCGGGTCAGCCCAGAGGCGCTTGATAATGGTTGAATTGCGACAGAATGCTGCCCAGTCCAACCACGAGGCTTGCCCTTTGCTATCTGTATCACTGGCAGCATAGACGATCCCGCTACTGTCCGGCAACCATGCAATGTCTGCGAGGGTCCGTTGGTCGTCGGTCCGTTGTTGTACTTCGGTGGCATCGCGATTGACCGTCCATAATTCACCATTTGCGCCGATGCCGCGGATGGCGGCGATGAGGAGGCCATTGGGGGCAGCAGCGAAATCCGATACACCGCTGAGGATGATGCGTCGGTTTTGGGTAGCAATCGACACCCCGATGAGATCACCGTTGCTCAAGGCGAGGAGTTCGCCGCCGCCTGGGATGACCTGTGCAGCGCTGGTAGGGGTGGTAACATCGATGCTCGGAGTAGGTTGTGGTGTGTCGACTGCTATGACGGTCGTGCTGGTGGGTATGAGAGGGTCAGGAGTACTCATTGGAGCAACTGGGTCAGCCGGAAGTGTGGCACAGGAAGTTACGAAAAGCAATACCCAGAGAAGCAGCATGCGGCGCATCAGGAAGCTCCTTTACTGGTGGGTGGGGTGAGTCGAAGAATGCTCAAAACCATACAGAGACAGCTCCATACCCATGAAACCGCTACCGACAACAGCCACATTGCTGGACCAACCACGGTGGCACCAAACAGATTGTATGGCATTGACCAAATCGTGGCGTTGCGGATGGATTCTTGGGTGAAGATAATCGTTGCATAGGGGTGGATCGCGAGCATCAGCTGCATCCATGTATTGGTGTTTTCGCTAAACAAGTCAGGGAATAACTCCGGAGTTACGAGAACCACGACTGGCAATATCAGCAAAAGCACCAGGATGGTCGCCAGGGCATACCCAGTAGCGGTGATGGCTGTTTGGGTACGGGTAGACCAGTAGACACCGATACTTGTGTAGAGCAACGCTGTCGACATAATAATGATATACATGATGGCCAGCTCACCGATATCGACACCCCCGATGAGGAACGTAATTGCCATCAGCGGGGTCAGAGCCGTAACAAAGAGCATGCAATAGGCGCAGGTGGCGGCTATTTTGCCGATGATAATGTCAATTGGACGCAATTCGGTCAACAGGATGAGATCAAATGTTTGGCGTTCGCGTTCGCCAGCAATGCTCCCAGCTGCCATGATTGGCGCAATGAAATTGACCGCAATAAGTGCTGTAATTACTAATGCCAAAAAGACCGTATGTCCAGAGCTCCCATTGAACGTAGATTGACCGCTCATTGAGGCATAATCTGCACTGTAGATAAGCAGCGAGATGCTCGAGACAAGCAAGAGTGCGCCGCAGAGAAGCCAATATGATCGTGGAGTGCGTAGTCGGCCGCGCAGTTCGCGGAGCAACACCGCGTTGATGTCACGCATGGGGGAGCTCCTTCATCACCTGGTCGGCACTGGTCATCTGGAGAAATGCTTGTTCGAGCGCGGACTCTTGTACGGCGAACGAAAACACGGCAACCTCTGCTGCAACGAGCGCCTGTAGGAGCGCTGCCCGATCAACTGGTGCAGTACTGCCGTGCACGAGGTAGCAGAGTGGGTCGTCTGAACTGGGCTGGGCGTGATAGCCGCATGCGGCAGCGACAGCAACGAAGTTGGGGGCAGCGGTTGTCAGCTCGACCCGGATTGACTGATGCTGGGTCACCTGGGTGAGGTTGGCAAGCGTGTCGTAGCGGATGGTTTTGCCGTGTTCAAGGATAAGCAGGTGGGTACATAAATCTGCTAAATCCGAGAGGATATGTGAGCTAATGAGGATTGTTTTGCCATCATTGTGCAGGGCATGCAAAAGCATGCGCAACTCGATACGGGCACGCGGGTCGAGCCCGCTGGCGGGCTCATCGAGCACGAGGATAGCAGGGTCATGGAGCAATGCGCGGCCGAGGCTGAGGCGTTGGGCCATCCCGCGTGACAAGCTCATCACGGCGGTCTCACGTGCGTCGGATAAACCGACGCGGGCCAGAATGGCGGGAATTGTGGTGGCACGTAGTGTCGCCGGCATATTGCCGCAGCGGGCATAGAAGTCGAGGTACTCGGTAGCAGTCATTGCTTCGTAGACACCAAACGTATCAGGCATATAGCCAATACGACGGCGTACTGCAGCGGGCGTTGTGCACACCGAATCTCCATCGACAAGGATGTCACCGCTGGTAGGCGGGATAAGCGTGGTCAACAGTCGGAGTGCGGTGGTCTTGCCAGAGCCGTTGGGTCCTATCAGGCCAACCGTTGCTCCGCTGGGGATGGTACACGTCAATTCGACCAAGGCGTTGGTCGTCCCGTAGGATTTGCGTACAGAGCGGAATTCAATCACGAGACCCTCGATTCAGTGCTGGATGTGCACACGAACGTGCGGTCGACTGCGCTAGGCTGGTATGAGTGAATCGTTGCGACTCATCACATAGACACCCAGATCGCAAATACCGCTTAGAATCGTCGTACTCCGTTGAATACTAAAATATGGTTCCATCAAGCGTTGGTAGTGGGCGACGTCGCGGATATTATCGCCGCGGTCAAGCCAGTGCATGGCGCGACCAGGGAGGTTGAGCGGGTTTTGGGTGGGAATGTCTTCGAGCATCAGGATAATACCATTGGTCCGCAACATCCGATGTAATTCCTTCACGCAGGCGATGACGGTGGCATCATCGAGATGATGAAAGACTCCCATGATGAGTGCTGCATCAAACGTATTGCTTGCGAAACCGACTGCCGTCCCGTTCATCACACACAAGCGGTGTGGAATGGACCGGCGGGCATGACTCACATAATGTGGTGCAATGTCGAATCCATAGTAGCGATCTGCGGGGAAGCAATGGGCGAATTGACCCGTACCGCAACCAAAATCGAGGAAGCGTCGCTGCGGGTCACCACCAAAGGGCTTCAGCTCACGTTCAATGACCGTATAGTCTGCGGTGAAGCCGAATTCGGCGATAGAACGGAACGCGTCCCAGAGCGCCGGCTGCCGTGCGATCGTGTCAAGCAGCTTTTGTAGCATCGTGCACTCCGTCTTGTGTGTGCGCCATCGGTCGTTGCGCAAGGCATACTAATGATACCCCATAGGGCATGCGTACGCCAATAGCAAGCAACCAGGATTCGAATGTTAGCGCCACGCGACCGATGAAATCGATAAATTGTGACGGTGCTGTTAAGTCTGATTGCGCGTCTAGATGACCACTCCCATGCTCGCGGATTCGTTGCAAAACCGCAGCAGGGAAGAGCACAGTATTCGCATAGCTGAGCACTTTGACCTCAAGTCCTGCTTGGGCGCACAGCTGCGTCACTTGTGCGTGGGAATAACGCCGCGCAGTGTGGACGCGCTCATCATGATACCCTCGTAGCCAATCATTGGCTGGCACGCGCAAAATGAAGTGTCCGCCGGGTTTGATAATCCGGGCACACTCACGGACAGCAGCAGCGTCGTCGCGTACGGCACGGTGATAAATAACGTCAAAACTCGTTACGAGATCGGCACTTGCTGACGCAACGGGGATGGCATCGATGCTCCCCTGTATTACCCGTTCTCCAGCGCTGTGCGCATAGCTGAGCGCAGCGGGGCTCATGTCAAAGCCAAAGGAAGTGCCGTACTGCGCAAGCCAACGGAGATTACCTCCGGTACCACAGCCGGCATCGACGATAGTCTGCGGAGTGGGGATGCGGGCTATCAGGGTAGCGGCGATACGGCGCATCCCTACATACCACCAGTGATTGAGTTCGACACGCGCCATCGTGTCGTATTCGTGATGTTCCAAATGATGCTCCAATACATGATGATTGACGGTTTTCAGATTAGCAAATACACTAATCTTACCCGCACAGACAAAAGATACTGCGGTGAAGCAAGTGGAGCGAGCCGATGCGTATATCGCCAACCAAAGTCACGCACTACGCCGAACAGCTGGTAGATGTCCTTGCGGATACCGAAGGGGTATTGTTCGAATGTGACGATGCGGATTTGCGCGTTGCCATTATCGAAGTAATGACCGATGAATTGATGCAAGAAGAACGCCTTGACAGCGAATTGCATGAGCTGTTGCAATCGAAACTTCGCTACGAGATTTCAATGGGTCGTGTCAATTACGACGAATTATTTCGCAAAGCCAAACAACAAGAAGTACGTAAACGCGGCATCATCACTTGATTATACCAACACCTGCATATCAAACCACGGCCCGACTTGGCACGCCAAGCGCGGGCCGCTTCGTGTTTGGACGCGGCATTGTTGGCAGGATTGACTTGCACACGGCATGGGTTGGGTAATACAGACCGCAGTCAGTGATTTTCCGGCACGCAAGCGCGTTTGTCGGATGATGTGGCGGAGGGCACTGACGACGGGAGCACTCGCGGCAACGTAGATGTGATCTGCCCAGCGGATGAGGTCTGGGAGGCGTTTTTCGGCAATGCGGAGGACATTTTCGGCGCCTGCCATGTATTCGACGTCGGTAGGGACGACGTGTGGTGCAATGTGCCACTGGGGTGACATGTCGCCGGCGATGAATGTCGTGGCAGTGGCATTCGCGTGGAGTGCATTGACGAGACCGAGGAGGCGCAGTGCGCCTTCGCTCTGACCGATGCATAGGGCTGTACCCCGTGGTTGGAGCGGGTATGGGAGCTTTCCATAGGGACCGAATACGGTGAGTGCTTTGCCGAGTGGTTGTTCGCTCAGCCAACGGAGGCCATCATCGCTGTGTGGGGATACGAGCACGCCAATCCGTCCCAACTTGGCATCGACTTGCGCTGCAAAGAGGCTGCGCACCAATAGGCGTTGCTGCCCATTCGGGTCATCGCAGCGTACCTGAATGAATTGGCCCGGCTGCCAATGCGCCGCGAGCTGCGGCGCATGGAATGAAATCCAGTGGAGTTGGTTGATGCTGCGTGATTCGCAAATCTCGAGCTGATGGGCACGGAGCATCGGTATGACCTCTCGGTATGATTAGCGACGGTTGCGCATATGGTTGTAGAGTGCCGCAGCGCCCAATAGACCGATACGATCGCCGAGTTCGGTCATGACCACAGGGACATCGCGATAGACGGCGAGGGCGCGTTCGGCAATGACGAGACGGGCACGATCCACGAGCTGTGGGTTGTTGATAACAACACCACCACCCAAAACGATTTTGGCGGGGCTGTAGAGGTGGAGCATGTTGACCAACCCAGCACCAATAGCCTCGCCTTCATCGTCCATGAGGCGGAGTGCGAGAGTGTCGCCGTTTTTGGCGGCTTGGGAGATGTGATGTCCTTGGACTGCGTCGGCGGTCGTCAGTGCGTGCAACGTTGTGGTGGTATCGGTACGCATGGCGGCGGCGGCTCGGGCAGCAAAGCCTGGACCTGCGGCGGTGTCTTCCCACGACGTGCGGGTCTGCCAGTCGATGATGTGATGCCCTACTTCCCCCGCAGAACCACGGTGCCCGAGCAGCAGGTGGTCATCGATGATGACTCCGCCGCCGATGCCGGTGCTGACGGTGACATAGACCAAATCGCGCAGGCCTTGGCCCGCGCCGAAAATCCACTCGCCGACCGCAGCGGCGTTTGCATCATTGCCCAGTTCCACATCCAGGCCGGTAGCATTTTGGAGCATATTGCGCAAGGGAGTGTTTTCGAAGCCTTTGATATTGGGCATGGCAAAGACATAGCCGGCGAATGGGTCAAGTGGGCCGGGGACGCCTATCCCGACACCGTCGAGTTGTGCGCCAGTCGGTACATGGGACTGGACGTCGGCGATGAGTGCGACGATACGTCCAAATATAGCCTGTGCACCTTCTTCGACGTTGGTATCGACTTTGGTGTCGTAGAGAATAGCACCATGTTGGTCGACGAGTCCGCCACGGAGGTTTGTCCCACCTAAGTCAACACCAATGGTATAAGGCATTCTAGTGCTCCTTTTGTGCGCTATTCTATGGTTTTTTGATGTGTTGTTGTGTTAACTATCATATGTTATACTACATAACAGCGTAATTACACAAAGACCGGATATTCGATGAAGTGTAGCCACTCCGCACGCACAGATGTCGGGCGACATCGCGAACACAACGAGGACGATTACGGCGTTGGTGAAGGGCACCAAACGAGCGAGCTCGGGCAGTTGTTTGTCGTTTGTGATGGAATGGGTGGTCACGAAGCCGGCGAGATTGCCAGCCACATGGCCGTCGAACACATCATAACGGCATTTTATGGTTTACGCGACGAAGATCGGCGCGTAGCCCTCAGTCTTGCGTTCGAGAGTGCGAACGCAGCCATATTTAATGAAGGTACACGCACCAATACGTCTATGGGGACCACGGGAGTTGCTGCAGTGGTGCGCGACGACGTGTGTGTCATAGCGAACGTCGGTGATAGCCGCGCCTATCTCATCCGTGGCAATGACATCCGGCAGATCAGCCGTGACCATTCGCTTGTCAATGAGCAAATAACTGCAGGCAGGTTGAGTCCCGCTGATGCAGAAAAGATGTTTTATCGGCACGTGATTACCCGTGCGCTCGGGCATCAGCCTGAGGTGGTCGTCGATTTATTTTCGTTCCCGATAGAGCGCAATGACCGTATCCTGATGGCAACGGATGGGCTTATCAACCATGTCGAAGATTCTGAACTATTGTCTATCATCGGTCAATCGAGCAGTGCAGATGCCGTAGAACGGTTGATTGATCTCGCCAATGAGCGTGGCGGCAGTGATAACATCACCGCCGTGATTGTCTCTATTGAAGAAGTCGACACCAGCGGCACGACGCCAGTACCGTTGGCACGTTTGGTCATTACCGCAACAGAGTTTGTTGCTGAGCAAACCGGTGGCAAATACAGCACCGCATCCATGCGTTTATTGCTCGCACCACAGCTCAGTTGGCAGGGTGCTGGATTATCCGTTGCGTTGCTTGCCTTCTTGGGGTCGATTATCGCATTGGGATTGATGGGTTGGTGGCCGTTTCATAACTGAGCCACCGGCTTTTCATTTCTGCATGACAATACACATCATCGTGCGGCGGACTTGCGCCGTACGATGTTTTTTTCGCATGCTGAGGGAATATAGAGCACAAAATTATGGACCTTTGTTTGACGACGTGTAGGTATGGAATTGTGTTTCGATGGACGACGGATTTCGCCTGCTGCTACTGCGGTGATGTCGTGCGGGAGGCTGCCAGCTGTTGGTAGATGGCGACATATTGGTCAGCCAATGCAGTCTGCGTGTAGTGAGTCAGAATGCGCTGGCGGGCAGCGCTCCGGAGGTGGGCGAGCCGCGCTGGGTCGCGACAAACGGTCTGTATGACCGCGGCCAGTGCAGTGCTATCACCCTCGGGGAAGGTGGCACCACCATCGCCGATGACGTGCGGAATTTCGCCCGAGTCGCTGCCGATAGCAGGGATGCCGCAGGCCATTGCCTCGATGAGGACCCGACCAAACTGCTCCTTCCAATTGGCTGTTGTGCGCGACGGCAACACCAGTGCTGTAAACGTGCGCATCATGGCTGGCATCTGAGCGGTGGTGATAGGGCTGTGCCAATGGATGCGTGTACTGACCCCGACGGTCTCTGCAAACTGCCGCAAACGCTGCTCGTCAGCGCCTGCGCCGACCAGGGTTAATTGGTAGTATGCGGGCAGTAATACCAGCGCTTGGATGAGGTCTGCAATGCCCTTTTCGGGGACCAAGCGACCGACATAGCCGAGCATGATGCTGTCGTTTGTCGTATCGACTGGTGCAGCAGGGGAATAGAGGTCGGGATCGACACCGGTTTGGGGGAGAATGCTCAGCGGGCCTGCATAGCCATGCTGCCGAAGGATCTCTGCGGCTTCGTGCGAGCAGGCAATGGCGTGTGCAGCAGTACGAAAGGCGTAGCGTTCGAACCAACCAAACGGCGGCGGGTAGGTACGTTCGATGTTGGCGTAGTTGTAGAAACAACTCGCTGCACCGACCGCCTTGGCTGCACGGAGCGCCATGTAGGTTGCGAGGTTAAAGGATTCTTCGTCCACATGGACGACATCGGGGTTGATGTCACGCAAGAGAGCGGCAAATTGCGGATACCAATGCAGGTGATGCCGCCCGTTCCACTGTATGGGCGTTTGGATGACGGTGTACTTTGGAGTCGGTCCTGACTCGTAGTGTTGCTCTGCGGCCCGTGGTTCACGCCAACTGGGTGGTACAACCACCGTCAGTGTGACCCCGCGGTGGGCAGCGATGGCATCGGTTTTGCGCCGGTAGGCGATACTGTGCAGCGCTTTGGAGAGGATGACGACCTTCATGCGCTGTCCTCCAGACCGAGCGCACGCAGATACGACAAGCGAGTAGCGGCAGCAGTGTGTTGATACGAAAACTCCAGAGCGCGTGTGGTACCGGCCTGGCGCAGCCGGGTGCGTAGTTCGCTGTCGGAAAGAACTGTGCTGAGCGCAGTCGTCCAGGCAGGGACGTCAAATGGATCGACGAGTGAGGCTGCGGTCCCGACGACCTCGGGGATGCTGGCAGCGCGGGCGGCAATGACCGGGGTCCCGCAGGCCATGGCTTCGAGCGGAGGGAGGCCAAATCCCTCGTCGCAGGATGGATAAACAAAGCATGCAGCGCCACTGTACAGTGCCGGATTGTCTTCCCTTGACACATCGATGCGCCGTACCGTCGCGCTAATCCCCAATTGTGTGATCAGTGTGTCGATATCAGGAAAGAGACGTGCGTTTGTGCCCGCAGCGCGACCGGCAAGTATCAATGGGTATTGTGTTCGCAGTGCAACGGGCAACGCAGCATAGGCACGAAGCAACGTCGGGATGTTTTTGCGTTCGTCGTGACCACCGACGTAGTAAATGTAGTGTTCGGGGAGGTCATAGAATGCACGCAAGCTATCGAGATTTGCTATGGGTTGATACATCGGGTCTGCGGCAAGGTAGGTCACGTCGATAGCGTCTGCTGGCCGACCGAGGATCTCCATCACTTGCCTGGCGACTGCCTGTGAAATGGTGATGAGGCGCACACTGTGACTCGCCGCACGGCGCACCAGCGCGGTATATGCACGTACCAACAGGTTACCGCGGTAGGCTGGCCGCGTCAGTGGAATCAAGTCGGGGATGGTGGTTACGACGGGGATCCGCGACGACAATGGTGGTGCAAAATAGGGCACGTGAATAAGGTCGACGCCGTCGAGTCGAGCTGCCGCGGGAATAGCCAGTTGCTCAAACATGAGCTTTTGGACGTTTTTGGAGCGGCCAGCGAAGGGACTCCGCAGCCGTGTGACGTTCACTCCGGCCGGTGCAGTTAGGCGTGTGCTATCGGCAGGCACATAGAGGGTGATTTTTATGTCGGCGAAAAGAGCAAGAGCACCAACGAGCCCATGCAAGTATTGGCCAACCCCTACGGTAGGTTTGTCCCAAAAATAACCATTAATGGCGATGTGTCGTTGTGTCATTTGGCTATGATACCATGCGCAAAAGAACTATGGACCTACCACATTGTCGTTGGCTATCTGTGGTATCCTACCGCATTACGCTTGACGGGAGGTCGCGATGGAGCCGACGGGTTGGTGGCTACTGCCTCGGACACGCGTAGGGCAGATAGGCGTCGGATTGGCTGGTGCGGCAGGGGTGTTGGCCGTATTTGCGGCGGGCACTGGTCTGGCACTTTCTTTGGTCGTTTTGGTTGCCACGAGTATCGTCTGGACGGCAATCGTGCGCCACGGTGATGCGGCACTCGTATTGTGGCTGCTCGGGATAGCGGGATTGGGGTGGATATTGCTGACAGTCTTTGGATGATGGGATGCGTATGGGTGGGGCTTCGCGCATTGCAACCGCGTGCCCTGACGCGAAAGATTCACGCGCTGTATTCGGTCTGACTCTCTGCATAATTCGCTGAAAGTGGATGAATTGGTAAGACGGTTCGCTGAGGACAAATGTACGGTCAGCGACGGTCAATCGAGAGGGATACAATGCAACGACCGTTTTGGCCAACCACAGCAATGGGCAATTGGGCCGTTTCAATTGGGAGCGTTTTGGCCCTGTGTTTGGTCGTGTTCGCAATCGCACCGTCTACGCTCCAATTCTTGTTTGGGGTCGGGTCGTACGATGCGTTGTTGGTTGGATCAGTCACGTTCTTGGGGCTCAGTTTGGTGTCTGCAGGATTGGCATTCGCTGCGCTGGTGCGGATGCACGACCGCGGCTGGGGTGTCTATCTGGCATTGATCCCGTCGCTGTACCTCCTCATTGCGCTACTTGGCAGTGTCAACGAGTAACCGTTCGTGGACAGGTATCTGAATTGAAGAGGAATGATGATGCGTCGACCCTTTTGGCCGACCACCGAGAACGGCATGTTTGCGCTTCGTATGAGTGGTCTCGCATATGTGTTGTTTGCTGGGGTGGGGATGTTTCCTTCTGTACGTACCGTTTTCTTTAATGTGCTGGGGTATGAGTCGACCAGTGCGATGACTGAGAACCCTGTCTGGTATACCGATTGGTTCGCACAGCTGAGTTCGGTGGGCATTATTGGTTTGTTCTTTGGTTCGGCTCTCTTGTCACTGATTGCCTCGGTCCGTGGACACGACCGCAGCTGGGGGTTGTACCTGGGGCTCGCACCAATTCTTTTTATTTGGTTTTTGCAGTAAGAATTTTTGAATTCAAAGTAATACGAATTGCATTTTTGGTTCATCTGATACTGCACCGTATAATTACTGCAGCATTCGTCTGTGAGGAGCAACAATATGGTGATGAATATCGAACAGATCATGGCAGTGATTCCGCACCGGTATCCGTTTTTGTTGATTGACCGGATTATCGAGCTCGAGCCGGGGAAACGTGCTGTTGCGTTGAAACAAGTGACCATCAACGAGCCGTTCTTCCAAGGGCACTTCCCCACATATCCGATTATGCCGGGTGTGTTGATTATCGAGGCACTAGCACAGACGGGTGCCGTGGCAGGGATGGTCCTACCCGAGAATCAGGGCAAGATTGCTTTGTTTGCCGGGATCGAAGGTGCACGCTTCCGCCGTCCGGTCGTCCCCGGCGACACGTTGCGCCTCGAAGTGACCATTGAAGCGATGAAGCGTGGCATCGGCAAAGCCACTGCCAGAGCAATGGTAGGCGACGAACTGGCCTGCGAGGCGCAGTTAACGTTTGCCTTAGTCAAGCAGGGCTAACGGATTTCGTTTGAATCTCATACCGCTGCCGTGGTATCATTTGGATATGCCGGAGTGGCGGAATGGCAGACGCTACGGTCTTAAAAACCGTTGAGGGCGACCTCATACGGGTTCGACTCCCGTCTTCGGCACCACCCATAGGAGTCAAATGATCGCCCAGGGAGCACTGCTCCCTGGGCGATGGTTTTCTGTGTCGCCAAACATCCTAGCGCGGCTGCACCACGAAGTGGAAGTGGTAGCTGCTGGCATTGAGCAGGTACTCAGGCAGGGTGTCGACAAACAAACCTGTCCCCAATCCACGCATCCCTGCGTCGAGGCTAAGATGCACGGTGGCATCGGCAGTCAGTGATACGGTGTCGGCGGCATGTTCGAGGGCTGCATCACTGTGATGCAGTGCGTTGAACTCGAAGAGCCCGTCCGCGCGTATGTCGAATCCATTGCCGGCACCATCTGTCAGGGACATCCAGCGGACGTCGACGCTGTGACCATGCTCTTGGGGCATGATGTACGGCACGTAGCGCTCGGCCACGGTGGATTGATACCGACCGATAAACGCCCCGGTTTTGCGGTCGTTGTAGGTGTCCTCAGGACCGCGGCCGTACCAATGCAGATTCGTATACGGCGCAGCCAACTCAAAGGAGATACCCAGGCGCGGCAGGTCGACGATGTCGGCCGCACAATTGACCTGCGTGTCGATGTGGAGTGCCCCGGCGGCGTCGAGCGTGTAGGTCAGGCTGGCGCGGATGTCGTCCCATTGGTTGCGGCCGCTGGCAGCAACGGTGACGACGACCCCAGTTGCATCAACGCTCACGGAATCGACGCGCTGGATGAGTTGCGTCAACCCGAGCTTCTGCCACAGTGGATAGCCGCGCAAGACCATGCGGGCCATCATCTCTTGCAGACGGTCATTGTCGGTGGGTGCACGCCAGACGTTGAGTGTGGGTCCGCTGACGACACTCCCTGCGGCACCGAGTTGGGTGACTGATCCGGTATGCGCATCGACAGTGACGCGGTGGGAACCATTGGTCAATACGAGAGTATCGCCGTCTCGGACGACGTGCATACCTCCGTCACTCATGGTGGCCGAGAGCGTGTGTGCGACGCTGGTCAGCGCGAGTTGTTCCCAGGCGACCAGATGCCCCTTGGGGGCCCATGGGGTAGCCGCAATGGCATGGAACGACAGATTGATGAATGCTTCGCCGGAGGAAGGCACAGGCACGGCGAGGGTCACATCGGCACTCTGCTGTGGTTCAATGTGCGGAAGCGCACAGGTACCAGATGCAACGACTGTGCCGTCGACCACCAAATCCCAGTGGAGCATCAAGTCATCCAGGCTGGTGTAGTAGCGACGGTTATCAATGCGGTAGACACCTGCCTTGGCGGTCGCACTGACCCGAGCCGGTCGAGCCAAGTACATGAATTCACGCATCGCGGGGTGCGGTTTGCGATCTGGCCATACCATGCCGTCGGCGACGAAGTTGCCATCGTTGGGGAAGTCGCCCAATCCGCCGCCGTAGACCCAATATGGAGTTCCGTCTTCGGCCATTGTGCGGATACCGTGGTCCAGCCACTCCCAGATGAATCCACCTTGCAGGCCTTTGTATCGCTCGAACGCCGCGTAGTAATCCGACAACGAGCCGCTGCTGTTGCCCATGGCGTGGGCGTATTCGCACAGAATCAACGGGCGATAATCCTCGACCGTCGTCACATACTCCACAATGTCGGCGATGGTAGCGTACATCGGACAAATAATGTCCGTGACGTTTTTGCCGCGACTCCAACGTTGTGCTGGCGGCAAGAAGGCAATGCTATTGTCATTGAAGAACGGACTCATCGCCCCTTCGTAGTGCAGCGGCCGGGTTGGGTCGACCGCGCGGATCCATGCGGCCACTGCCTCGTGATTGACGCCGTGGCCACTTTCGTTGCCCAGCGACCAGACAATGACCGAGGGATGATTTTTGTCTCGGTGGACGGTGTTGCGGACGCGTTCGGCATAGGCTGCTGCCACCCGCGCATCGTCGGCAATTTGGAGCAATGCGTGGTGCTCGAGGTTGGTCTCGCCGACCAGCAATATGCCGTATTCGTCGCACAATTCGTACCAATAGGGATGGTTGGGGTAGTGCGAGGTGCGCACGGCGTTGATGTTGTGGGCCTTCATGGTGCGGATATCGAGTTCCATCAGTGACCGCGGCACGGCCTTGCCGTATTCGTCGCTGTGTTCGTGGTAGTTGACGCCATGGATCATCACCGGTTGGTTGTTGACCATGAGTGCCCGGTCGGCAATCTGGACGGTGCGGAAGCCGACGCGCAAGCCCGTGTGGACCGTGCCCTCAGGCCCGTCATAGCGCACCAACAGCGTATAGAGTGCCGGTGATTCACAGCTCCATAATGCTGGCGCAATGACATCCATACGGACGATTGCGGTGGCGGTGTCACTGGGGGTCGGCCCCATTGGGAAGCCAATCGTCTTGCCAGGAACCGCACTCTCACCATTGGCAATCAACGTACCGTCGGCAGAGAGGAGGCGAAAGTCGAGTGAACCACTCGGTGACGCACCGGTCAGCGCACGCAGGGTTGTGTGGATCTGCAACGTCGCCTGTGTCAAATCCGGCGTCAACTGTGTCTGTATGGCGATGTCGTGAATGTACGTCCGTGGTGTTGTATAGAGGTAGACGTCGCGATGAATGCCGGCCTGCCACCAATGATCCTGGTCCTCGAGCCAACTGGCGTCCGAGTAGCGTGGATTGACACAGGTGAGCTCGTAGGTCGAACCAGCGACGACGCGCCCCGTCAAATCATACTCGGCAGGAGTGCGGCTGTCTTTGTTGAATCCGACAAAAGCGCCGTCGAGGTAGACGTACAACGCCCCTTCACAGCCGGCGAAGTGGAGCACAATGCGCTGCCCCGCCCAGTCTTTGGGAATGGTAACGGGTGTACGGTAGACGCCTGTGGCTATCGCTTCGGGCAGATGCGGGAATGATTCGGGGAAGGGCATTTGGATGTTGGTATAGTGGGGTTTGCTGAATGACTCGCCGCTCCAGGCAGATTGCCGCATCTGCATTGTCCAGTTACCGGGTACCGCCAGTTTCTTCCATTCAGCGGCTAGCAGCGCCGTCTGACTGACTTCGCGCGGTGAGTCAAACATGGCAAACTGCCAGTCGCCGTTGAGGCTACGCACCTGGGTCGAATGTTCTGCGCCGCGCCGGCGTGCACTATCTGCTGAATCAAATGGCCAAAACGTCGCCCTGGCCGGTAATTTGCGTAAACTCGGCAGCTCAGGCATGTTCCAGCTGGGTTGGTCTTCGATTAGTAAATACGGGAGGGGTTGACGCGTCGTCATTGCAGTACCTCTTTGTCATACGCTGAAAAAAGATGATGATACCGTGGGATTTTTTGCGATTGCCGGGTGTACTGGCACTGCGGCGAATGTGGAACCATCATACCGTACAATATAGCCAATTCCAGCAGAGAGGATCCCCGATATGACGCATTTTGTGCCGTTTGCGCTCGAACACTACCAGTCACTCCACGAACGCAATGTCGAGCTGAATCTGGCCGACAGTAGCGTCAAATGTGTGACGACGCGTGAATGGTTGACCGAGTCCGAAATCGAGACGCTGCTCGACACCGGCCTCTTTTATCCCGAAGTCAATGGTACCACTGCCCTGCGCAACGCCATCGCCGCCTTGTATCCACAGGCAACGCTCGCCAATGTGCTCGTCACGGTGGGTGCCTCGCAAGCCAACAGCATGGTCTGTCAGACGCTGTTGGCGCCGGGCGACGAGGTCGTGGTGATGACTCCTGGCTACCGACAAGTCTGGGGTACCGCCTTGAATATGGGCTGCACCGTGCGTGAACTGCCCCTCGACCCCGACAACGGCTGGCGCATCGATCTCAACGCCCTCGATCAGGTCGTCACTGCCAAAACCAAACTCGTTGCCATCGTCAATCCCAACAACCCGACCGGCACCGTCATGACTGCTGCCGAAAAGCAGCGCGTCATTGCAGCCTGCGCCCGTGTCGGCGCGTGGCTGCACGTCGATGAGGTCTACACCGGCACCGAATATCCCGGAGTGCCCGACACCACATCGTTCTGGGGGTCGTACGATCGCCTGATCGTGACCAATAGTCTCTCCAAGGCATATGGGTTAGCCGGCGTGCGAATTGGCTGGGCTGTGACGACCGCGCATATGGCCGAAGAGTTGTGGCGTCGTCACGAGTACGCCGTCATCGCTGCCGCCGCACCGAGCATGACGCTGGCCGAGATTGCCTTGCAACCAGCCAAACGTACCCAATTGTTAACGCGCCAACGCAACATCAGCCAAGCCGGTCTGGCGGTCATGCATGAATGGATCGCCACGCAAACGGGACGATTTACCATCCAGCCGGCCCAAGCGACCAGCATCGCGTTCGTACGGTACCACTTCGACCTGCTATCATATGACTTCGCAGAACGTATCCGCACTACGCAGTCGGTCCTCGTTGCCCCGGGCAGCACCCTCGGCGCCGAACATCATCTACGCATCACGGTAGGCTACGAGCCCGCCAAAATCCGCACTGCACTCGATCGCATCGCCGCAGTTGCGACACAATTAGGCTATTAGCGCGTCTCCATAGCACAAGGCGGTTTATATGTCGACGAGCCAGATTTTTTTGATGACGTCTACGTTCCTGGCCTGTGGCGTCGAAATGGTCGAGGCGCTCACCATCGTCCTCGCCACCGGCATCACGCGCGGCTGGCGCTCTGCAATGCTGGGTGTAGCTGCAGCATTGGGAGCACTCGCAGTGATTGTGGTACTGCTCGGTCCAGCGATGGCGCGCGTTCCCATCGGTACCATGCAGATTGTGGTTGGATCGTTGATGTTGGTATTTGGTCTGCAATGGCTACGCAAAGCGATTCTCCGTTCTGCAGGCCGCAAAGCACTCCACGACGAAGACAAAATCTTCGCCGCCGAACAACAAATCGCCCGCCAACACATGCCAGATACCAAGCAACCTATCGATTGGTATGGCTTCACCCTGACCTTCAAAGGGGTCTTTTTGGAGGGGCTCGAAGTGGCCTTTATCGTCGTGACCTTCGGTGCTGCCCAGCAGCGGATCGATCTGGCAGCCTACGGCGCGCTCGCCGCCCTCATCATTGTTCTCGCAGCAGGAGTGCTCATCCACAAGCCACTCAGTCGCGTCCCCGAAAATTCGCTCAAATACGTCGTTGGCTTGTTGTTGACGAGCTTCGGCACGTTTTGGACTGCTGAGGGAATCGGGGTCGAGTGGCCCGGTACGGACCTCGCGCTGGTTGTCCTGTTGGGTTTCTATGCGATTCTCGCAACCCTCATCGTGCGCCAAATGCGCGCTACCCCTAAAGGAGTTGCCGTATGAAGTACATCACTGCCTTTTTGTTGTTTTGGTATGACTTCATCATCGGCGACGACTGGCGCAACGCCGCCGCCACCCTCATCGCCATTGTGCTGACCGTCGGGGCATTGGCGGCCGGCTTGCCGGCCTTCTGGATCTTCCCCGTGGTCATCGGCCTGTACCTCGTCTCACTGCTCAAGACGACATAACGATGTTGTGAAAAACGGCGTGGCTCCGACCACGCCGCTCGCTCTGCCGGTTGCGTCATCGCAACCGGTGTTTTTGTATGGGCAAGGGCATCGTCATCAGATTGCACTCACTGCGCGGGTGGTTTGACGAGCGGCAGAGGATGTTTTTTTGGGTAAAAACCGCAGTGGCTTTTTTTGCATTTGGAAAGGCTAGACGGGGGATGATCTGTCAGATGTATGGGCAAAAACCGCAGTGGCCACTGCGGACCCGTGCCGGGTGCGGCGCACCCGGTTTTCGCCGTACGTAGTTATGAATGGGGTTCGTGCGCTGCTTGCCGCGTGGTGGCTGGCGCGACAGCAGTCGCGGAAGGATTTTATGTGTGTGCATCGGGACCGTGATGCGATTACGAAAAGACCTTTTGCCCGGCGAACAGCGCCTCAGTATGCAGGCGTTCGACATCGGACGGGCCCACACCATCACAAAACGCGAGATTGGCACGCAGCACATCGGGATGCGCTGCGCCGGTGAGCGTCACGGCGATGTCGGGGTGCGTCAAGCTGTAGCGCATGGCCGGCTCGACGAATCCGTTTGCGCCAGGCCGTGCGAGGTGCGCGATGTGCATTTTGCGACGAGCAACTTCGGCCAACAGCGCAGTATCATCCCGCAAAAACGGAGCGGGTACATCGGTCAGCAGGCCCATGCCCAGCGGGCTACCGTTGATGATGGCCACATCGTGGTGACGGGTGGCGGGGATGAGTGCGTCAACAATGGTCGTGTCGATGAGCATGTAGCGGCAGAAGACCAATGTGGTATCGATGAGGCCACTTTCGATATACGGAAGGAGGGTAGCGATATCACGACCATTGACGCCAATCGCCCGTACGACGCCGGCCTTTTTGAGGTCCGCAAACGCCCGTAGACACCCATCGATAGCAACGTCGAACGTCGTCGTTTCGGCTTCGTGGAGCTGTATCAGGTCGATATAGTCGGTCTGTAGCCGCGCCAGACTGTCGTGGACCGATTTCATGGTAGTCGCATAGTCATAGGGTGTGCCGCGCATGACCGCTTTGGTCGCCAAGATGACGTCGCGGCGGTAGGGTTTGAGCGCCGCGCCCATGCGCCGTTCGCTCTCGCCGAGCCCGTATTGTGCAGCAGTATCGAAGAAATTGATGCCAGCATCGTGCGCCGCTGCTACGGTGTCGGCTGCCTGGGCGGGGCTAATCGCCCCGAACTCATCGCCCAACGCAGCGCCACCCAAACCCAATGCCGACACCTGCCAGCCGGTGCGACCGAGTCGTGTGTACTGCATCAGCGGTCACCGAGCGGCTGACGTGGCGTGATGTGCAGATGATCCGAAGCGGCATCTTGCCACGGCGTCGCGTAACTCGGTGCACTCTGGTAGCGTGCAACCCGGAATGTGCATACCGCACCACACAGCGGTGCGATAACGAGTCCATACCAGCGCGATTGGCATGTATCGTGCTGCAGGATGGTGCCATCACTGTCTGCAATCTCGACGCCGACGAACTGATGTTCCCCAAACACGCCGGCTTGCACGACGACGTCACGCAGTTCGGTCGGGTCGGTATTGACCAGGGTAATCGTCACGTGTGTGGGTCCAACGGCGCTGACGAGTGCTGCCACACCCGGAGG
>CANJHS010000041.1 GCA_947474225.1 Roseiflexaceae bacterium
CACGTTGAATGCGTCACTCCGCGACTTCCAAATCCACAATCGTGCACTGACCGTTGCACAGATCAACGACAGTGCGGCAGACCCGGCGTTTGAGGTGCGTGTGCCCTTTGACGATGCCCAAAACTCGCTGACGTACACGGATGTCTTGACATCTGGCTTGCGTGTCCAGTGCTTAAGTAGCTGTCCGTTGAGCGGGATCCCAGGCCGCGATGACCGTGCCGTGCGTTTCGATGGGACGCAAGCACTCGCACTCAACGCGACAGCAGCAACGTATACCAAGTACCTTTCCAATACGTCATTTACGGGTGCAGGCTATACCATGAGTCTGTGGGTAAAGCCCAACCGCTACAACTCCTGGATTATCGGGCAAGACACGATTAACCAAAAGATGCGGTTAGGCATCAATGCGGCAGGATATGTCACGTTCGAACGTGCAGTCAGCTGCTTTAATGCATACTGCTGGTCCAAAACACCGATGACATCATTGAGCCCATTGCCAATCGGGAGCTGGAGTCACATCTCGGTTGTCGTAAACGGCAGTGCAAGTTACCTCAACATCAATGGCGCTCAAGCATCATCTGCCGCACCAAACATCGATGATTATCTGCAGCCGCTGACCGTCATCTCCGGAGACACGATTTTTTCAACTGTGGCGCTGAATATGGTCTTCAAGCCGTTTACCGTCGGTGGTATTGCCTATGGTGAGCCGTCCAGCGGTGGGAATGGCGGGTACTTATTCAATAGTGGAATCAAACCCGTGACGTTCGAAAACACGGCAAATCTCGATGGTGCAAGCAATTTCACCATAGGTGCGTCGTTTTGGCCATTCTACAGTCCAAGAAATCAAAGTAACGGTTCACAGTTACCACCATCGATTGATTACGCGACGCTCATCAATCGTGAGGGTGCATTCCTGCTTAGGATTATCAACAACAAGCTGGTTGTCAACCTCAATGTGAATGGACCTGGTGGTCGGTATGCCGATATCAATACCGATATGGTCGTGCCGAATATGCAATGGAACAAAGTCTCGGTTACCTATGTGAGCAACTTTGTCACAAATAAACTCATTGTCAAGTTGAACGATCTCACCCGAGAAATCGTCATGAGCACGAATCAAGTCGACAGCATGATCGATAAGGCGACTGGTCTCGATATCGGCGGCCGCTCTACCGTTCTGGAGTCGCGAGTCTTTATAGGGTATATCGATGACGTTTTCTACAGCCCTGCGGCGTTGTCGCAAGGGCAGGTGACAGCGCTCCAGAGTGTTTCGCAGTGGGACAGTCAAGCCTTTGCAACGCGTGAAAATTTGATTGCCTATGGCAACATCGATCAAGAATCGCCGATTATCTATGGATCGAGCTACAGCGGTGAGCTAGATGAACTGCGCATTTCACCCAAGAAATCACAAGGTGACCAACTTGCATTGATCAATGATGCGCCTTCGTGGAATCTGCGCTTTGAGGATGTGCTGACCACAAACAAAACCGTGGTCACCGATGGAGTGACCAAGACGGTAGGCGTTGATGTGATGGCGCTACCAGATTCGATTGCCGGGCGGGCGGGCATTCAACGCTTTTCATTTGCTGCAACCTGTGATGGCATTGGTATTGCTGCAGTGGAATGTCCGGCCGGCGGCACCATGGGGCTGTCAGGCCTGGCAGAGGCGTTCAATGGGATAACGAACATCCTCGAAGTGACCAACGCGCAGACCATCATGGACACCCTCAAATCCGGAGGTACCGTTCAACTACTCATCAAACCCGATACCACCACCGGTAGTGTGCAAACCCTGCTCGAATACGGTGACGCATCTGGTGCCAACACGACACCGCCATTCCGGGTGCTAATTGGGTTCAACGGCAAGCTGGCAATTCGGTTAGGTTCGGTCACCTATACGGCGACGAGTGCGCTTACCCCTGGGTGGAATCAGGTGTCGTTCGCGTTTGGGGCCAAGGGCTTCCAATACTTCCAAAACGGTACACTGGATACCGGCGCAAATGCCTCTTCTGGTGCAAATCTCTTGATTGGCAGCCCAGCAGCGGTATTTGTCACCAACACGACGAATCGCTTGTTCGTCGGTGGTGGTGTCGCGTCCAATGCACTTACGTACCTCTATCGTGGTTCTATCGACGATATCACCTTCTCGCCGACGCAACTCGTGGGCAGCAAAATCTACCGTACTGCGCGCTCGCAAGCCTCACAGGTGATGGACAAAGCGACGATTGCGACGTTCACTGTTGATGCCGAAGCGCCCACTATCGAAATCGAGAACCCGCGCTATGTTTCGCGGTTGCCCATGCAGTTCCTCGCCAAGACTGCCGATGTGTCTTCAAACGTCGAACGTGTGGTATTCACATCGATTACCCAGGGCAATGTCTCGCCACCGGTGACCGCTCCCGCGTGCATCGATGCCGTAGCAGGGACGAATTATTGTCCAACCTTCCGCGTTGCAGACGGTGCAACTACCCCTGTCGAGGGCAAATACACGATCCGCATGGAGGCCTTTGATAGTGTCAATAATCGAGGTGTGAGTGAATCGAACATCTATGTCGACACCACCCCCGGGACGGCACAACTGGTGACCCAGTCGACACCGTACTCCACGACGCAACAGGTGGGGAGTTCACTCCGTACCCTCACGCTCAAACTATCTGCAGCTGATCCAGTCTTGACGAATGCTGCGAGCACCGCAGGCAGCGGCATAACCGACGTCTCGGTGTTGGTCCGTGATGCGAGTGGGAATGCGATTATCGAAGCACCAACGCCGGCGACATTCCGCGGCGGGTTCTGGTATGCCGATGTGGCGCTTCCGTTCAAAAACCCCACAGGGTTCTATCAGGTCTTTGCCAACGTCACCGACGCAGTCGGCAATATGGCGAAGAATATTGCCTTGACGTCACCTGCGGCACCAATCGAAGTCGATAATACGCCACCACACGACATGATTGCGTACCCAGACCCTGCCAATCTACAAGATGCATTCATTGCAAAGCAAGCGATGACCGGTCGGTTGTCGGACATCAATGATGGTCGTGCAGCACTCAACAACGGGATGCGCGCACGGATTGACTTCGAAGCACCAGACGGTGCCAAAACGTTTGACAGCCGATCTGATGCACGCTACAGCATCGACTGTACCCTCTGTCCCGTCATTGCGTCAGACACAGATGTCCCTACCCGGCGGCTCGCGCGATTCAACCTGGACAGCATTGGTCAAGCATTGACGATTCATGATGTCTCGGGGGTGCTCGAGGGGACGTTCAGCATTGCCATGCTCGCCAAATTTACCGATACCGGCACGCTCGTGGGTACCGGTATCGCCACCGGTCCACGTCTGCGTGTGCGTATCGAGCGTAGTGGGACAACCTACAAGCTGACAGCCGCACGCGGTGCGGTGGTGCTGAGCTCGACCACACCGGTGACCCCAAATACCTGGTACAACATCCTCTATTCCGAATCGGGGACCACGGCGACGCTGCAATATGGTACTTCGTTGACCACGATGACCACCGTCACCAAGCCGTTTGTCGCCAAGACGTCGCTGGTGGTGCAGCCTGATCTCATCATCGGTGCGATGCAGTCTGCAAAGGGATTGACAAACAAAGAAGACTTCTTCCGCGGTTATATCGATGATGTCATTGTCTCTTCGATGGCACTCACCCCCAAGGACCTCACCGGCCAATCGCTCGGCTTGGGGAGCGGAGTATTGACGCATCAGACGAGCCTGGCGGTCGTCGATGACGGGTTCTCAAATACCGATGCACTTGCCGACAAATCACTCTTCTATCTGCCGATGAATGCTGCATCGTTGCCGCTCGTCGACGCAATCAACGGTGTCATCAGTAGTCGTTGTACGTCGGGGACGACCATTGCCCCACTCACATGCCCATCCATTACTGATGGGTATGCGACGCGTGGATTGACCCTCACCAAGACCACCGATGGTATTGCAACCGGCTACAAGCTATCGACGACCACCACATCTGGTCGTAGTGTTGCGACGCGCTTCAAAATCGCACCAAATGCAACGTCTGGAGCATTCCTCAACATCCAATCGACTGCTGAGAATTCACTGTGTGTCGAGTATGGCTACGACGAGCCAACCAAAAGTGTCGTCGTGCGTGCGAACTGCACCAGTCGCGATACCTACTCATTCCCGATCAATGACTCTGCCTGGCATAGCTTAATCATGACGAGTAGTTGGGCAAATCCCACACAAGAAACACTGACGTTTGCTCTTGACGAAATCACGGGAACCCAATTCACTGCGACTGGTCATTGGAATGATGCAGGATTGACACTCGGTGCTCCAGGCAGGCGTGCATTCAGCGAAACCGCTGCAACTCCTTCTCCTGCTGCAGTCAGGGTTTCGGTCGACGATGTCGCGGTATTCTCCGGGGTACTAAGCACTGTCGAAAAGACGCAGTACACCTATGGCTATGGCACGGTCTATCACGAAACATTCGACGACATGAGCATCCAACCTGGACGCATCAGTCTCGACGATTCAAATGTACCCCAGGACAGCGTGTTTCTGAGTGCGAATGACAATTTAACATCTGTTACTGGTTTCATTGGCAACGGTGCGTTGCGCTTCGACGGCAATGACCGCGTCATCCATCGTGATATGCAGGGCGCGAGCTTTGCTCCGTACAACACCCCATGGAGCATGTCGCTCTGGTACAACTCTGCTCTTGCAAGGCAGACGGCGACGTTGGTGGATGCAACGGCAAATGAATACCGCTACCGGCTGTTGTTGAACGCCGGCGTGCCGACATTCACCATGGCAGGAATCACACTTGCACCGTCGGCAAAACCGAGTGTCGGCACACACCAGATTGTCATAACATCAGATGGCGCGCAAGCACGGATGCTTATCGATGGGACGCAAGTGAACGTGCAGAGTACGTCACTGGGTGGTATTGCATTTCCAAGTACGCTCAACGCTAATATCGCGTTGTCTTCTGCCGGGGCGGTTGCAACGAAGAAAACATATTGGGGGTTTCCGCTAACGACAGCTGCGGCTGAAGTGAATGATGGGATTTTGTCGAACTTCGCTTACACGACGACGATGTCATCACCCATGATCGAAATAGATCTTGGCGTAGCAAAAACCTTTGACCGAATCGTTCTTCATAACGCAGTCTCGTTGGCGCTGCCACTGCGTAACTATAGTGTCTATGTACTCAACACGGCAATGCCGATACAGGCCACACAGACTGAACTCAAGAATGCTGCGGTATGGAGCGGCGATTTTGCCGATACTGTCCGTGGGAGATTCACCATCGAGGTACCTGCCCAGACCAGCGGTCGCTATGTGCGTGTCGTTCAATCGGGCGTAGGAATCCTCGCCCTCAATGAGCTACAGGTACTGCAAACGCCCCAAATCGTGGTTGGAACATACTTTGTGGGAACGATCGATGACCTGCGTGTCTATCGACGGTCACTTTCAACGAGCGATGTCCAGCGAATGCAGGCGATGCGTTGGCGCACCAGTACACTCACACCACGTATCGATGGGTACAGTTGGGAAGCTCCACAGCTGACGAATGTCGAGTTGACTGCCGGTGTCCAGAGTTTCACATCGGACAACAATCAAAATACCCAAGCCGCCTACGGCGAACACATCCTCTGGACCGGCAATATCGATACGCTGTCACCACGTATACAACAGACGTTGTCGAGCACGGGCGCATATACCGTGACCATCGAAGACCGGAATCTCAATCCCGCGCAGCTGATGACCCCTTGTGGTTCGCGTCTCAACCGGGTCACTGCTGGTTCACCGTCGCTCTGGACGCGCACGCGTGAGAGTGTCATCGATGGCACCGTCCAGTCACAAACACGACTCACCGGCACGTGTACGTTGAGTGATATCCCAGAAGTCATCCGACAGACTACTGCCACGGTCTCGCCGACACTCGCCCTCGATTATGGCACGGCGTATACGTATGTCGGCAACACCAACGCAGTCGAAGTGTATGACACAAACAAAACTGCGTCACCAAAAGTCGGTACTGCAGTGTTGACCGGTTCTGTGAAGGCACTCCATGTCAACGCCGCGAATACCAAGCTGTATGTGCTCAGCAAATCGGCGACCCAAGCCGTTCTGACGATATTTGATATCAGCCGCGATCCACTCAAGCCGAGTAAACTGGGAGAATTGACTATTCCCCAAGAATCGGCACTGCAATTCTTGGATTTTGCTATCACGACAAACGGCAGCGACGATACATTTGTGTTGTTGCTGGACAGCGCCGCTCCACAACAGATAACGCTGGTGAGTGTGACGAATCCACGTATGCCCACACAAGTTGGTGTGACAAGCTTGACAGGTACGACCAATTACGGGATTTCGGCGCAGAACGATATCGTAGCGTTGGCTCAAGGCGCTGTAGGCGTATCGGTGATGCGTGTCGAATCTTCGGGTTCATTGAGTTATGAGCGTGGATTCCTCACACCCGGCTATGCCCAAGCAGTCAAAATCGACCATAACCGCTTGCTCATTTTGGACGACGACGAGCCTGTGACTGAGAGCGTAGCCCTCAGTTCTCCAAACACCCTGCGTGTTGTGCCGTTGATTGCGCGTGTTGAATTGCAGTCGGCAGTTCTCGAAGATACATTGACCGAGTCAATCAGCTACATGCACACGACGCCAATTGATAATGATGTATTTTCTGCGTACCGTGTGGTCGACATGACCGCTGCAGCAAATGGGGATATCTTGCTGTTGGGGGTAGACAGTGAAGTGCCCACGCTGGGTCGATTGGCAATCATAGATGTGACCGGTGTGATGCCGGTTCTGAAGTCTGATTCGAGATTGGATGTCGTAAACCTGAAGCGAGTCGTCACCAATCAGGCGGGTGTTGTTGTCCTGTCACAAAATCCAACCGAAACAAAACTGACCGGCTACGGGGTCTCGGACCGTGCACTGAACGCGATGAATTGTGACCGACTGCAAAACTGCACAACAGTACAACCAGCGTCGTTTACTCAGCGCGCATTGGGCATGACTCCGCCGACACAATCTTCAGTGCGTATTGTGAATCCGGTGACCAGTTACACGACGACACGACAAACCATCGTCGTTGCTGCAGAATCAGCAGTCGGCAATATTTCAACCGTCTCGCTGTGGGTCGATGGGGTACAAACCGGATCAGCGGTGGTTATCAGTGACACATTGCGTGCGACCGAAACCACGTTTGTTCGTGATATTCCTGCTGGCCCACATCTCCTCCAAGCGAGATTTACTGCTGGTGACCAAACGGTCGTCAGCAATCCACTCCCGGTGACGGTCGATCTTGCGCCCCCGGTGGTACGGTTGATTGACTCGGTGATTGGCTCTGAGAGTGTCCTCAATGATTTCTTGGTCTTTACCATTGCGATTACCGATGAATCCCCGATCGAATCGATCCAGCTGGTCAACACACTGAGTAAGGTGGAAGTTCCATTCACACTCAAGACAACCGCGAGCGGTGTCACGCTGCGAGCACTCTACAACCGACACGCATCCGATGGCATCGCGTTGCCCATCCGTGCCATCGTCGCAGACCGTGCAGGTCGGATTACCACTGCACCATTGACGGTCGTCTTCGATCGCACTCCGCCAGTTGTAGTCGGATTGTCTGTCAATGCCAAAATCGCCACAAAACCAGTTGTATTGGCACAAGGAGCGGTCATATCGAACACTGTCGGTGCAGACGTGAATGTGGCTTGGAGCTCGATTACGGACGCTTCTGAAGTACGCGTCAATCAACTCGAATACACGGTAAAAACCAGTGCTGGCACAACGGCATACACCTCCACCAATGCCATTGGGGTGCCACCGCTCGCCGGAGCACGAGTGACATTACCAATGCTCGAGGCAAGTCGTATCGAAGGCAATATGCGACTCACCGACAAAATGGGGAATAGCGCGCTTACCCCTATCTCGACGGTCTTTGTCGATGCGCCGAATACTCCCGACTATACGATGATTGATCCCAGCGGGCCTGTCTATCGCGGATTTTTGAACAATGGCTGTGCCGTATTGGGCAAAGACGAGCGTGTCTGGGCAAAGGGGCCACAGCAGTTTGCCATGACCTGGGATGCCACGTCGCTCCGCTTGAACTGGCAAGGTGCGGATTGGGATATCGACGGGGACCTGTTTGTGTACCTCGATACCGCGGCAGGCGGATCGATTCAACCGTACCGTCCCGCATCATTTACCCGGAGTATCACCGAAAGTGTCAGCCTTGGCGAGTCGTTCTTGACTCTGCCAGTCAATATGGCAGGCAGGACGATTTCGACTTCGACGGTTGCTGCCTATGTCAATTCCTTCCAGCAACGGCTGTTGGCAGCACAACGCGGAGTCCGTGCGACTACAGTTGAAGGTGCCGAGTATGTGGTGCACGTACGTGACAACAAGAATGCATCGTTACTACGCTGGGATGGAACCGCGTGGATCGATACTAACATCAACTTGACCTATCGATTCACCGTTGATGGAGAAAACAAATACACCGATCTCCGAGTGAATAAGTCCGAAATTGGCTATACAAACGGCAATCGCTTTGGTGCCGTTGCATTTGCTACTGCCGAGAACAAGCTCCTCCCATGGAGCACCTTCCCGACGGCAAATCCGATTCAATCAGAGCAAGGGAACCAAAAAATCCTGATAACGCCGTTGCTCAACGGCTACGCATGGCCTACTTTGAATACTGGTGTCTGCCCCAAGACGGCAGCAGGTAACCCTGATGCAACCACATTCAGCGCTTCCCTAAGCAGTGTGCCCGTTGGGATAACCAAGCGTGCCATCGGTGATTCGTTTGCAAACTCTGATCCTGATGCAATCGGCGAAATCGTCGCGCAGACCAGTGCAATGTGTGCTGCCATCCCGAATGACGGGTGGTGTCAAACCGTCAACATGTTCCAAGACAGCACAGTCGCTGGTACGTCATTGATCGATGGACTTTCAAATGAACTAACGCAACAACAAATCGCGAATGTCGGTCCGAACTCGACCGTTGCCTACACACTCAAACTCCAGAACAATACAAATGCTGCCACCAAACCACTCTACGCCCTTGTGCAGACGTATGGTGGGATATGGTTGACGGATCCGAATACTGCAGCAACGCAGCCAGTAAGCATCATGAACGGTGGGATCTACGACTACCATGATGTGACCGAAAGTGGCAAACGTGATTACGTGGTGCTTGCCATTAAACCTATCCCTGCCCGCGGAGCACAGACGTTAATCATCAACACCCTCATCGATCCGATGAAAGTACAGCCAAGTAGCGTCGACCGTGAACTCACCAAGAATTTCGCCAAAATCGAAATTCGCGTTACCGATAGCGGTTCGGCTACCGGCATAACGAACAGTCGCACCCTCGAATGGCTGAATGCAGCGGTCCGAGTCGATAGTACGGCTCCGATTGAAGTTATTCCGACGTCGGAACAAAGCACACTGACCAGTGGTACCGCCGTTACTGCGTTGAGCGGCAAGAGTAGTGATGATTCTGCGTCACAAGTGCAGGTCCAGCACTCGTCGGTAGGTTCTACCAGGGTCTGTGCCGTGAGTGACTGTGGATCCGTTTATGTTGTTCCAATTTCAACCCCGTTGGGAGGAACGCTCCAGAATTGTGGAGCTGTCGTCGCAGGACAATGGACTTGTCGATTTGTCAGCCCTGCTCCCAAAGAATTGATTGCATATCGGGTCCGTGGTATCGATCGCTATAACCAAGTCGGCAGCTGGAGTGCATGGTTCTATGTCCTTCCAAATCAAGCATCACCAACTTTTGCATTCGATATCGCGACGCAAAACATGCTGCGCGCAGGGGTAATTGTCTCTACGTCGAAGTTCTCGGGTTTTCTGGACGATCAGGATTCTGGTGCATTGCTCAATATATGCAACAAAACAAATCATATATGTAGTATAGCCATAGCCACAAGCAATCCTGCTACTGTCACAGTCAATGCAATCGAAAACACGACATCCACCCTGGTTGACGCGGAACCGTGTTCTACACTTGACTTGGCTGAGTACACCAGCATTCCGTTGAATAGTCGGGCCGCCTACAACATGCGGGTGAGCACGCTGACGGTGGATGTAACTGCTGCCTCGAGCCGTACAGATCAATTGAACTTGACGCTCGTATCGCCCTCCGGCATTATTATTCCGCTTTTGGCTTCGGCACGAAGTTCTACGAACAACCTTCGTGTCCGTTTTTCGGATAACGCATCCACAGGCACGTTGGAATTGCCGAATTCGACACTCGTGACAAGCACGCTCTCGCTCACGAAACCAGATCGCCTACTGAGCGCGGTCATCGGTGAGCCCGTTGCCGGGTCATGGACGCTCTTGGCGTGCGATCGTGTCGCAGATGCAACACGCGCGACGATTACGGCAGTCAAGCTCAATTTCACCAGCGTGACACAAGGCCCGATGTCGTCTTTCTGGCAAATACCTATAGAAGGTTTGAGTAATATCGACAACGAACGGCACGAGTTCTTTGCATACGCACAAGACACCGGCGGATTGCAGTCATCATCGTATACATACTTCCTCAACGTCGACACGGTGGCACCAGCGCTGGCAATCAATCAGCTGGCGACGCAGATTCTGCCAGGGCAAAACACACTCATATTTGATGGAACCGTGACGGATGGCTCGCTTGTTACCAGTATGAAAGCAGACATCTATTCTCAGACCACGCTCATCAAGAGTATGACGATTGACCCGAATATCAGCACCAGTCCAGAGGCCGGCCGCTTGCGCTTCATCTATGGCAGAGGAGCAAATCTCTATACATGGAGTATGCCGTTCACCGCAATAGACATGCCGACGGGATCCTATTCTGTCGTATTGAGTGCCACCGATCTGGCCGGCAACACACGAACATCTCGTGCATACACGGTACAAGTTCCGACCATGACCGCTCCAGCGATATCGCGGATTACCCAAGGAGCGAATCACCCTGCTGGTACATCTTCTCTGCAATTCAATCTCGACACGGGCGCAGACCAGAGTACCCTCGAAGCACAATTCACGATCGATTCAGACGGAACGGCGCCTTTGAGCACGACGACGTTGCTACTCCGTAGAGCAGATGGCACCAAAGAAATAATGGCACCATCGATCCCTACTGCGGCGCAGAATCAACGATTCACGCAGCTCGAGATGAACGATGGTGCAGTGGTAGGACTCTTGCCGAGCGGAACACTCATCAACTGGGATACCGGGTATCCCTCTACCCTGGTTCTGCCTAGTTCGATAGCAAATGTCACGCAAATCGCTCTGGATGATGTAGGGAATCTCTTGACCCTCTCGTCGACCGGCGTGATTACTTCGTATGCGACTGGTTCGGTGAGTGGTGTTGTTGTAGAAGGACCGGCGACACTCATTGCCGCCGGTAAGAATCACTATCTTGCTGTGTTGCGTTCCGGCAAAACCGTAGCCTGGGGGAATAGCAGTAACGGCGCAACGACGATTCCGTCTTTGGCCCGCTACAACCTGACGCAACTCGGCGCGGGGGATGGGTTCAGTGTTGGTCTGACTGCCAATGGGGGAGTCGTCGCTTGGGGCAAAAACGACGCGAACCAATCAACAGTACCGAGTAGCGCGACTGTGGACATTACACAGATTGCCGTCGGTACTGCACATACATTGGCGCTTACCCAATCCGGCACCGTCATCGCATGGGGCGACAACGCGGCGGGCCAGACAACGATTCCGTCGACAGCAGTGAATGTCATAGCCGTCTTTGCCAATGCGAACGCAAGTGCGGCGATCACCAAGTCCGGTGAACTGCTTGTCTGGGGATCCCAGCAGTTGCGTGATTCGTGTTGTACCGGGGCGACGCAGATTGGGCTCAATAGCACCCAGATGCTCGTCAATCTGAATACGTCGCTCACTACCTACACCGCGACGTTCGAGGCAACGCAAAATCCGACTATGAGAGTCATGCGAATCGAGGGACTGATGCCAGGTCGACGGTACCGCTACACCATCACGGTACACAATAGCCAAGGTTCCAGAAGTTACTCTGGCATCATGATGAGCTCACTGCTACCGAGCCGTGTCTATACCCCGTACCTGCTCACCTTGGATTCGACCACTGCTACGTCACGAGAGAAATAAGGAGGCAATCATGAAGATTCAACATATTATCTCAATAGGGTGTGTGCTCGCTTGTCTTTCAGGGTTGTCAATACCCATAGGAATCGCGAGTGCAGTACCCCGTGTTGCAACGAGTACTCCATCAGTCATCAACACACCTACACATAAGCTCATATCCTCCATCATGTTAATCCCGACTATCACGAAGACCTTTCTGCCGACACCCACGCTTTTGCTCCCGATCCCAGTACGAGTGCAGCGTGACGAAGGCGGTTCGGTGGATACGATACCAGGATATTATCCCTATCGGCTAGCACAAATTTCAGAACAAGGCAATACTGATGTTGTACAGATAGTGCTAGGTCCGCACCATGCCCTCGGATTGACGCGTTCCGGAATGGTGTTTGGCTGGGGTACAAACGTCAGAGGCGAATTGTATGTACCAGCTGCCGCAAAATCAAACGTGGTTCAGGTAGCGGTAGGGCAAAATTTCAGTGCTGCCCTCAAAAATACCGGCACCGTGGTGTTTTGGGGAGATAAATCAGTTACCTCGTCATCCACTGATACAACTATCCCAACTGACGTAGTCATGATTGCAGCAGGCAATGAACACACGCTCCTGTTGCGGGCTAATGGGACCGTTGTCGTCGTAGGTGCATCAGCACAAAAATCCATCCCACCTGCACTGAGCACCAAGACGGTCGTCAGTATTGCAGCCGGTGCCAGCAGTTCGATGGCACTCACTTCAGATGGAATGACGTACATCTGGGGGGGTGCGCAGACTATTCCGAGTTTGGCGGGTACAAGTATCCGCAAAATTTGGGCGAGTGGCCAACTCTTTGCAGCGCTCCGGCGTGACGGACGCGTCGTGGTTTTTGGGAACGCACAAGCGCTGAATGCAGGAGAATATATAGCATCAGAGCCAGGTTGTCCGTGTGCAGTCATTGGTACGATGACCAATCTTGTGGATTTTCAAGCCACACGTATGGGAGCGGTCTTTCGAAAACAAAATACATCCACGGTTGCATATGCCTACAGAAGTCAGTCAGCAGGGCCTCCGGTTATCCCATCTTACACCAAAGGGATTGCGTTCAATCCAAGCCTTGCGAACGGACTTTTGATTGTCAGTGACATGGGTTTGAGCACTCCCACGGCCACGCTGACAGCGACCCCAGCGGTACTCCTCAGTATCCGGACTGCACAAGACAAAAAACTCACAGGCAAGGTTTATACCCGAGGAGTGATGCGGGATCCGGAGAACATATGGTCCTGTATACCGTTGTGTGCGCAACTCGCCCGGCAAGTCGTCGCAGGTCCTGATTATGCAGCGATTGTAAAAGATGACAACAGCGTTCAAGCATGGAGGCAACCCGGAACGACGTATCTCTATGGACAGATGACCATCCCCGCGTCACTGCAAAGCCCGTTCGCCGTCGACGATCCCCTGCGTGTGGTGGCGCTCGCTGCGGGCGGTACCCATATGCTGGCGCTGCGTGCAAATGGGACGGTTGTTGCCTGGGGCAACAATGCGTATGGGCAGACTACCATTCCGACTGGCTTAAGCGGAGTCGTGCACATAGCAGCAGGGGCGCGACATTCGGTCGCCCTCCTCAATACGGGTCGCGTCGTTGCCTGGGGTGACAACAGTACTGGCCAACTGAATGTGCCAAACGCAGCGAATGTGGTGAATGTCAGTGCTGGTGCGTTTCACACCATTGCATTGCGTTCGAATGGAACCGTATTCGGTTGGGGACAAAATGTAGACGGTCAATTGAATCTTCCTTCGACTGCCAATTTCGTCGATATTGCAGCCAATGACGGGAACTCCGTCCTGCTGGCTTCGAATGGGACCGTTTCTGTCTATGGCGACGCTCAATATGGTCAGACGACGGTTCCCGATGGTCAATACACGCAGATTGCAGCGGGCGGCAAGTCGATTATTGCGGTGAACAACGCAGGGTGGCCAGTCGGCTGGGGACTTTCTGTTTCGGGTAACTACAATTGGTCGTTTTTGGTCGTGCCACCGGTTATTTCGGGGATGGCATTGGGGAACAACTTCAGTGTGTATCTGTGGGATGAAAGATACGCTGACAATATTTCCTTTCGGTACGGTGCGACGCGTACACCAACTTCTGCGAATGCTCCATCACCGACGAGGAATCTCGTAGTGGTTCCAACTGCACAACCGATTGATGCGAGAAGTATTGCCTATGAATCTACGTCTTATGGCATGACAGAATCTGTCGGGGCGCGCTCATTCATCGCGAGCGGTTTGGGCTCGCTCAAAGCCTTCGTCGATGACACGGGACGGATGACGCTCGAAGGCGATCCTGGATGTACGTATGTTTGGGATGAGTGGGCTGAACGCTGTGGTCCTGCTCCATTTGTTCTGACGAATTTGAACGGGACTTTTACGTGTACTCCTCCCGACTCATGGTACGAAAACGTCAAGGAAGTCAAATTCTCGCAACAAGCAGGCTATATGCTCAAACGTGACCACACCTTATGGGTATGGGATACCTGCCCCTATACGAATGGAACACTGGACCAACAATCGGCGGAACACACCGAATGGATGCCTGTGGAGCTTTTGAGTAACGTCAAAGCATTTGATGTCGATTCTTCAGCCAAAAGAACCGCGGATTTTTTCTTCCCTGGTGACACAGCAATTAATACCATTATCCTGCACTACGACAATAGCGTGTGGTCCCCGAAGTGTACGTTCCCGACTTTCACCAAAACAATCCGTGATGTGGCGGTGACTGATGAGTTCTGTGCAGTTCTGTTTGAAGATGGGTCGGTATGGACCAGCGATCCATCAATTGCCGTACCGGCCTCGTACCCCCCACTTGTTGACATTGGATTCGGAGCTACCTACGCATATGATTTGAGTACGCAAAGCTATCATACAGACTACGCGTATGGACTTGGGGTGACACAGACAGGAGAGGTCGTTGGCTGGGGTACAGGGCAGCCACGTGGTGAAGACCTCGACATCCCATTCGATGCACGGTCCAAGGTGATTGACATTGAGGTCTCACAAACACAAAATATTGCACTCCGCTCTGATGGTAGAGTAGTGGTGTGGGGCGACCCAGTGGGTACTGGGAGTGTAACGCATTTCGATGCAATCAATAACCATAGCGGCGCATCGATGATAAATATTAGCATGGGGAAAGTCCATATTCTTGCAGACGACACGGTGCAAGTGTTCCCTACTGCTACGCTCAGGTCAGTAGTGACCCCAACGAGTGTCCCACGAGGCGCAAATGCGAGTGTGAATGATAACCTTGTAGGGGCGTATACATTTGATTCTGTCCCGCAGACGACACACTTTCAATTCACCCGCACGAATGGTGTGACTGCCAGCTGCCGTCCTCCATTCTGTCCAGAAGTCGTGGATGAACGCGATCAGATGAATTCAACTCCGTTCTTTGCGCTCAAATTCCGCGAGGCAAAAGGTGACGAACTTACCAGCATCGCCCCGGTTATTCTGAGCGGGAATTTCACCGTCGAAGTACTCATGCGCCGTGATCGACCGTACCACCATGATGTCGGGGTGAGTGCGGGGTTGCCGGGGCAAGTGCGGCGCTATCTGGTGATTGGTGTTGATCGAGAAAATCGACCGTACTGTAGTTTCTATGGGGATGATTTGCGTGGGAGTCCGCTGACGCTCGAACGTGAGGGCATCATGCACAGCTACTCGTGTTCATACAACAGCGCGACGAGAGAACGTATTCTCATTCGGGATGATATGGTCATCGCCAAAGACATCGTTACTGGCGGCTTCAGCGCACCCAATTCCCCGTTGGTGATCGGGCGCAGAGCCGATACGATGGATGGCCTCGATGGGGTCATTGCGTCGGTGCGCTACTGGCCGAGTGTCGTGACGACAACTGGAATCTTCGTCGATCCGCTGTCACTCGCTGCAATCCAGTTCCCTGGGATTCATCCAGGACAACAGCCATTTGTTTGTAATTCAGCTGCTTCATGTCCGAGCATCGTCCACATAGGTGAGGATTCGCACGACAGTGGCTATCTACAATTTAACAAAGGGAATAGCCTGAGCCTGCCAATGCCGGCAAATACGAACGCGTTCACCGCGTCGGTCTGGATGAACCTCCAAGAGTCAAATGTTGCCGATGCAAACGGCTCGATTCTGACACGCCTCAATGCAGACGGGACTGGATTTGTGATGCGTATGGCCGGTGGGAATCTGTGGTGTGGCAAGTTGCGGGCTTCAGAGGGATCGATTGCATACCAAGCAATGGCATCTGTTGGGTACACCGAACTGAGCTCTGGATGGCATATGTACAGCTGCACGGTTTCGAATAGTCGGATGGAGTTGTACATAGAC
This sequence comes from Roseiflexaceae bacterium, assembly GCA_947474225.1. Taxonomy (GTDB): domain Bacteria; phylum Chloroflexota; class Chloroflexia; order Chloroflexales; family Roseiflexaceae; genus UBA965. The sequence goes on from CANJHS010000041.1 coordinate 16,464, forward strand.
GGAGTGAAAAAAGCCGAAGCGGCAATTCCTGAAGCCGTCTACGGCTCGTCAATTGTCGTTGGTCAAGTACCGGGCGTGCCCATTGATGACTGTACCTACATGACCTTCTGTAACTGGCTCACCTACCCGGTCGATGATGTCTATGTCTATCAAGAGGCGTTGTCTGCGCAGAGGATTACTGCGTTGTACCGTGAGACGTCTCGGATCCTCCCAGTCCCGACGGACATACCTAATCCACTCATCACAGCCACTTTCACAACCGTCCGGACTGCGACAACGACATTTACCCGCACACCGACGCAATACACGCGTACGCGCATACCTGCGACACTGACGATGACGGTCCCTCCCACCGAGACGAACACCCGCTCGGCGACGCTCACGAGCACACACACCAGCACCCGTACGTTCACCCAGACGGTAACATCATCACCAACGATTACGCCTACTCGCCCAACTTCGACAGTCTATATGAGCCCTACAAAAAGCTCGACACGCACGCGAACTGCACTGGCTATTACGCGGACGATTATGGCACGACGATCGCCTACCTATGCTGTCTTGACGATGACAGCAGGTGCGCTGTACGGGACTCAAACTGAGACAGCGCTACCGCTCACACAGACTGCTGTCGTCGTCGGACCTCCGACCAAAACCGCCACGGCATACCCTGTACCAAGTACACAAACCCCGTTACCAGCGGGCTACCCCATCCCATAGACTCTCCGTAGTACCCCCGCACATCTTTTGATGTCCGGGGGTATTATGTGTGTGCGTCGTTATGCAGAACGCCATGATGCAGGAACGATTCTTGCGTGTTGCACAATGAACAACACAAACCATACACCAAGAGTCTGTGGGAAATCTTCAATCCTATACCAGTTGTTGATACCTGTAATGACAAATGCACTGTCAACGAGCGGAGAATCATCCACCCATGGACGGTACCAAGCACTTTCGCTCTAGAGTTGAGAAACATCATCACAACATAACACCCCCGCTGGAATTGCGGGGGTGTTGTGAAATGTTTTGGTGTCCTGAATAATTGTTATTTTAGGAGAATCCACTGCGTGTACAAGGACACGAGGTTGCAATTACAGGCAGTCTGTGCCGCGCTCCGGAATGCTGTGCCGTCGACGTTGCGGTACTTGCTAGCTGTGAAATAGCTTTTGAGGGCTGTTGCAAATGCCGCTTCACCGATTTGCAGACGCACTCCATCGATGTAGAGTGCTGCTTTACTGTAACTGAGGGTGCTATATTGGTCGTCTGACATTACGTCGATGCTCTGGTCCACGATGCCATCGTTGCCGTTATCCCTCAGTGCATCGAGGTCATCTTTCCAATAGCGTATCGTGCCTGCGGCATCGGTTGCACGATTACGTGCCTGATCATAGAGCAACTCGGTGTAGTTGGCGAGTCCTTCGTCCACAAAGGCATCGCGTTGGACGTCATTACCGATGACATTGTAAAACCACTGATGCCCGACCTCGTGGACAATCAGATGTTCGAAGTCTGGATTAATCTTGTACTGATCCTGCTCGATGAGCACAAAACTTGGGAATTCTATCCCCCAGAAATCGCCTGCGTCGACGCTGATAATGTCGAGTTCGTTGTAGGGATATTGACCGATGCGCGCATTGAAGATAGGTACTGCAGCTACTGCAGCCGCTAACGCAGCATTTGTCACTGATGCACGTGACGCAGGCCCATAGACGTTGATGGTGGTGCCGGCGACGGTTTGTGATTTTTTGATGAGTTTGGTCAACGCAAACGCAAAGTCACGCTGCAGTCCGCTGTAAATACGTACTGATTGTTCAGCACCGGTCGTATTCGTATTTAGGGTTGAGCCTGTTGACACAAATGTGTACCCTCTGGAAGGCCCACGTAGTGTCACATCATACATCGAGACTTCGCTGGAGACGATATCACCCTTCGAATCTGGAATAGTTGTGTCCCACATACCGCCGCGCAAGTACGCAATCATGGGGTACGCATATGGCATGGACAGTGTTGTACCATCCCATACGAGCGTGCCAAAGAGATTCGAATCGGCGTTCGTCGGCGCTGTAGTCGTGAATCCGATTTGTAGGGTGACACTTTTACCAGCTGCTAACTTTTGTGCAAGTGGAACGGTCACAAAGTACCGCTGTGGGCCGTACTTTGGCGTAACGACACTCCCGTCGACTTTGACCGTCGTGAGAATGCAGCTGCCGCCTACATCGGTGAGATTCGGATACAGGCGCAAACCGATGTTCTGCAATGCAACGCTCGTGCGATTGGTGTACACAATGGTCTCTGTTGCAGTGAAGGTGAGCTTTTTTGGATCGGGGTTGACGGTACCGTCGATTGTGTAATATGGGACCATACTTGTCGCTTGGATGTCGTTCACAGCGCTGCTATGCATTGCCTGACGTTGTTGTAGAACATCGGTGTCGTTCAGTCCCGCAGCGGCCGCTGGTACCCAAGTATGCAAGAGAACGAGGGAAACAAAAATGAAAAGGATGATTTTTTTATGTAAGCGAAGTGGAGTGTGCAATGCATTCAGCACATGTCTGCCCTTTCTCTGCGAGTGCTTCTGATCAAATCCGAAGGATGTTGGATGCATCCTATCAGGAGCTTCGAGTGAAAGACGTAACGCGCAATCCAGTTGTTCCCATTGCATGTTTGATTGTTCAAACACAACGGCAGGATTGAAACTCCTGCCGTTAGTACCATAATACGCGACCGAAGCATAGTATATTGCTTAGCCGTCTACTGCAGCAGTTGGTTCGTCGTCGCTGTGGTTTTTCGTGTCTTTGACCGCCCCAAGCCGACCAACCACGCCGAACCAAATTGCCACCGACTGCCCCAACAGCACTGCAAACAAAATTGTACCGATGCCGTATTTGCCGCCCAGTACAATGCCGATGACGCAGACCGTGACTTCGAGCGCGGTCGTAATCCGACTCACTGGCAATCCAGTAATGCGGTGCAGTGCTGCCATCAGCCCTTGACGCGGGCCAGCACCGAGCCCACAGGTGATATACAGTGCAGAACCGAGTCCGATTGAAATAATTCCGAGCAAAAGAAACACCCCGCCGGTGACATATGAATTGACCTGATCGGAGCCGAGCGATGGTGCATTCAACGGTATAAAGCTGCGGCACACCCCCATTGCCCAAGCGACGACTATGGTATTGGCAATTGGACCTATGCCGAACTTCTCGCGCAACGGAATCCAAAGCAGAACCACTGCCAGACTGATGCCGAAGGTACACCATTCAATGGAGTAGCCGGTGATACGACTCAACCCGCCTGCAAAGACAGCCCACGGCGAATTGCCGAGATTTGATTGGATGAAGAATGCTTCCCCCAGACCGAATAAAAAGAGCCCGCCGATGAGAATGATGAAGCGTTGGAAGGTGAGATTCCAACGTGATGTCGCAGTCCACGTCGTGGTCGGGATGGTCCGGGATGGACGAAAAAAATTCATTGCGTTCCTTAAAAACGGTGATGCAATATTATAGCAGGATAAGTTTTGAATAATAAGGAAACACTAATCCCCGCCCGTAACCCGTAACCTATAACCTACCCTGCATTGCGGCGAATCACGAGCATGGTTACATCGTCGTAGATGCGCCCGTCGCTGAACGCTGCGATGTCGTTTGCAATGGCGCTTACCACTGCCTCGGCCGGTTTGTGTTGGGTGCGTTGGATGACTTCGATGAGGCGTGGCACGCCGTAGAGTTCATCGTGTTCGTCGAATGACTCGGTCACCCCATCGGTGTAACAGACGAGGGTGTCGCCCGGGGCGACGATTGTCGATGCGCTATGCAGTAATGCATCCTCGATGACACCGAGTGCAATCCCTGGCGTAGACAATTCGCGGGTGCTGCCATCATTGCACAAAATCAACGGTGGGTTATGACCGGCACAGCAGTAGCGCAGGACGCCGCTGTCCAAATCGAGGATACCGTAGAACAACGTCACAAACATCCCGGATTCTGAGTCACGGGTAATCCAACGATTGGCGCGTGTCAGTGCCGCAGCCGGGTCAGATCCATCGAGTGCAGCGGCGCGCACCAGGCTCCGTGACAATGCCATGAATAACGCCGCCGCCATCCCTTTGTCACTCACGTCGGCAATGACGAATCCAAACAAATGCTCGCCGTTGGCACCGCGCAGTGGCCAATAATCGTAGAAGTCGCCACCAATCACACGTGCAGCCCGCCAGTGGCACATCACATCCCAACCTGGGACATATGGGGCAGCGAGTGGCAAGAGGGACGTTTGGATATCGCGGGCCAGGCGTAGTTCTTCCTCGAGGCGAGCGGCGTTATCTGCCTCTTGTTCGAGCAACGCATTTTCAAGTGCACTGCCGATTTGCCCGGCGAGCCCGGTGAACAAGCGGCGTTCGCGTTCGCCAAAGACGCGTTCGGATAAATCGTAATCGGCCAACAGAATCCCAGGGACGGTGCTCCGACCGCGCGCCACCAAAATCAACACACGTTCATTCCCAAATGGTTCCAAGCCGGGCATGTGCGTCACATCGAGCTGCAGTAGTTGGACGCCGACGGCGTGGTCACTGTGGATGTCGAACAATGTCGCGGGGAAGGCCTGCCCGATTAAATCGTCTTCTTCGAGTGGGGTCAATCCGGCAGCAGCAGCTGCCAGGTAGCGTTGCTTTTGCTTGTCCCAGGTGAGGTAGCAACAGCGGCGACAGTCGAGTAGACGCAACGGCAGACGTACCGCCGTGTTGAGCAAGTCGCCCATTGCACCGGTACGGTTGAGCTCGTCGGCAGCTTGCAACAAGACATTGAGCCGCCAGGCTTCTTCGCGCTGCGCACTAAACGCTTTGGCGCGTTCGAGCGCCAGCGCAACTTGATCTGCCAGTGTCTGCATCACAAAGACATCGGTTTCGTCGAAGCGCCAGACCTCGCTGCTTTGTACGTCCAAAATCCCCACGAGTTTGTCTGCAAAGCGCATCGGAACGGCGAGTTCACTGCGTGTGTGCGGATCGTCTTCGACGTATCGTGGGTCGTTGTGGACGTCATTGACGAGCACGGGCAACCCGGTGCGGGCGACTTCTGCGATGATGCCGGTTTTGTCGTCATCGAGCAAATGCGACATGAACTCCGCTGCATCGACATCGGCAGTGGTCGCACGGTACTGCAAAATGCCCAGCTCATTGATGGTAATGCAGTGGACCGGATGGTAGCCGAGGTGCTCGCGGATCAAGCGCATCACTTCGGGCAGGAGCTCGTCTGGCTCGAGCACGACCGACAAATGCGCGCTGACATCTTGGATTGCTTGCAGCTGCGCCGCCCGTTGTCGGGCTTCGCTGAAGGTGCGTGCTTTGCTAATGGCAACCGCTGCTTGGTCGGCAATTTGGCTCAGCCGGCGCAGGTCATCTGCTTTGAATGCATCGGTTTCTTGGCTTTGCACCGAAATGCTGCCGATGACCTGGTTGCCACTGATGAGTGGCACATAGACGCCAGAATTAGGTGGATTTGTACTCTGGTAGCGTGGCCGGGCCGGCAATGCGTCCATTTCTTTTTTGAAGTCGGCAATGAGCAACGACCGGCCAGTTTGGCGCATCCAACCGATGATGCCATCCCCACTCGGGACGTCAACAGTGAGTGGTTCGAGCCGCACCGTATCTTGGACACGGACTTTGAGGGTGTAGCGATCACTGTTGGGTTCGAATATTCCGAGGTGGAACGAAGACGTGTCGAGGACGTTCCCTGCTTCACGGTAGATGAGCTCGCAGAGCGCGTCGACATCCAATTCCGAGCGGATGATAGCCCGACTCGTCGCGTTGAGGATGGCGAGTTCGTTGGTAGATTTTTGCTGTTGCCGCAGACTAATGCCCACTTGACTCAGCACCACACTCGCGGCAAAGAGAGCGACGCCAAACAAGACGAAGTACCCAATACCAAGCTCGGGGGTGGCGTAGATGGCCGAACCGAGTAATGCCAACGGCAACGGAATGATTTCGACAAACAGCATCGAAATGGTGTTGGCACGCCACCACTGGCGAACCGCCGGCATGCCGTCATGGAGCACCATCCGCAGTGCACGATTGGTCATAATCATGGCGGGGTAGAGGGCAACTTGCAAGGCGATACCGAGCCATCCCCCGACGAAATGTGCCACTGCCACGCCCAATAACACCGCCGACACCCGTACGCCTGCCCGTGCAAATGGACGGATGCACAACGTGTAGAAATTCAGCGGTCGCTGATCAAAAAACGGCAACGCAACACCAATGACACACCCCACCACCCCGGCAATAATGGCTGCCATCAAGGGGTGTTGGGCGAGGACCACGCTCAGAATGATAATGCCCGTCAGGGTATGAGGGTCTGCCGGTGGTTCACGGAAGCCAACACTGTCGATGAGCAAGGCGAGTGCACAGATCAAAAGCGCATGCCACAACGGTACCGTCGGGACGTGGGAGGCAGCTGCCAACCAGAGGAACCCGGGTATGCCGACACCGATGCTGTACACGATGAGCCATTGCTCACGCTTGCTCTTCACCTAGCAGTACCTCTTAACATACAAAGGGGAGTGTCATTGGGTAGGGGAGTTTAGGCGACTTCACCACGATTTTGCAACGCCGTATGGGCAGCATCAGGAGTGGGGTATAGCTCGAACACTTGTGAAAAGCCGGTCATTGTGAAGACTTCTTCGACATGCGGCAACAATGCGATGAGCATCAAAATGCCCTGGTGTGCGTTGAGTTCACGGCGGATCATCAAAAGCGACCGCAATCCGCTACTACTCAAGAAGCTTACGCGGTGCATGTCGAGCAAGATGGTCCGTGCACCAGCGGTCACAGCAGCCAACACGGGCTCGAGTGCGACTGCAGTTCCGCGCGCATCGAGGCGACCTTCGATGACAAAGTGCTGGATGTTGACTGCCGATGCTTCGGCATAGCGCTTGCGTAGTGTCAGTTCGTTGCCGTCGTGCGTGAATCGGTAGGTTACCTCATCCATCAGTTTGTTCATGAGGTAAATACCCAATCCACCTGCCTGCCGATCTTCGAACGGGGAGTGGATATCGGGGACAGGCACCAATGCGGGATCAAACGCGCGACCGCGGTCGTGCAGGACAATGGTCAACACACCTGCATCTATGGCCCACGAGATCTCGAGTGTGCCACTCCCAGTGTCGCCATAGGCATGCTGGATGATGTTGGTTGCCGCCTCGTCGACAGCGAGTTGGACATGCCATGCCTCACGCTCACTCATTTTGCATTGGTGCGTCGCGGTGTTGACGAAAGCACTGATAGCCACCAGTGCGTCCAGCGACGCAGGGAATGTCGATGTTGCGTGTGCCATGGTTCTACCCGATCGCGCTAGAATGAACCGACCGCCTCGGTGGCGTCAGCGTAAATATCGAATAATGACGTAAAGCCGGTCAGGTCAAAGACTTCTCGGATACGACTCGGCAGGCTTGCCAATCGGACATCGCCGCCTTCAAAATCAGTAATCTTCCAGTCACGAGCCTTTTTGCGGGCTTCGATGAGGACGCGCAAACCGGGGCTTGCCACATATTCCAATCCACTGAAGTCGAGGACGATGCGGTAGCGACCGTCAGCAAAGAGTTCTTCGATTTTGTTCCGGAGTGCCGGGGCATGCATGGCATCGAGCCGACCACTGACGAGCAACAAATCGACACGATTGAGGCGCTTTTGCGTGATTTCCATGGCTATTCTCCCTTCCTCGCAGCAATACCATATCTGCGTGCAATCAGTATACCATTCACGCACGATGTTGTGTATCGGAGTGCCGGATAGCACCACAGTCGTGTACACTGACAGCACATTCATACAGTGGGAGGCACCCATGATACGTCGCCTTATCTTCGTTCTTGTCGCATGTTTGCTGGTTGGCTGTGGTCCTTCGACTGCTGCGACCGGTGACGTGACCCCCGTGTTTGCATTCACCGAAGCAGTGGTCGGCCCGAATCGCCTGCCGCTCGGCATTATCCAGAATGGCTCACCGCTGAATGACCCAAGTGCGCTGGTCACCGCAACGTTTTATAATCTCGACATCGACAAAACAAAAGCCATTGGGAACAGCAAGGCAATCTACTATGGTAAAGGATTACCGGCGGCGGTCTATGTTGCTGCCTTCGACTTCCCGGTCGCAGGGAATTACGGCGTCCAAATCGACACGGTCATTGCCGGACAATCATCGCAAGCCAATATCCAATTGACCGTCACTGAACGCGCTATCGCCCCGAAAATAGGCGATCTTGCACGATCAGCCAAAACCTTAACGACTGCCACTGTCACTGACCCCAAAGAACTGAGTTCTGCCGCCATCGAAGAACCTAGTCTGTATGCGACCTCTCTGGATGAGGCATTAGTAGCGCACAAGCCTATCGCGCTGTTGTTTGCCACTCCGGGATTTTGCCGCACTGCCGTCTGTGGGCCGAGCCTCAAGGTGTTTGCTGCACTCGCCAAAACATACGGGAGCACGGTGACATTCATCCATAGCGAAATCTACCGATTCCCGTTTGGGGATTCGTTTGCACAGCAAAACGAAATCTTTCAGAAGGCGATGAACGAAGGCCGCAATTTGACCGATGCCGAGCGTAAAACCGGCGTATCGGATGCCTATTACGCGTGGAACCTGCAGTCCGAACCATGGCTGTTCCTCATCAACAGTAACGGCGTCATCGTCGGGCGCTACGAGGGTGGTCTGACGCAAGAGGAACTCTCGCCCGTGTTGGCGAAACTCAACGAACAGTGACCGATAGCCCCCATACGTTTGTGGTATGG
>CANJHS010000042.1 GCA_947474225.1 Roseiflexaceae bacterium
CCAGCCCGCCCCCGCCCCCACCGCCCCCCCCGCTTCTCTGTGTGAGAAATCAGAAATCAGAAATCAGAAGAACGACAAAGGCATCTTGCATGTGTAAGAAGGCTTTTGATTCGCTTGAGCCCAACATTACCCGAAGACGAATTTCATCCTACCGCAAACGTTCCCGTATATTGCGGATTGCAAGAATCGCAAACATGACAATCAGGATCAGATAGAAGAAGTCGAAGCGACCGAACAGCAGGGTTCTGCCATACACCAAAATGCCGGCGCAGCCCACACCAATGCCGGCAGCCAAGACCAATGCACGGCCGCGTTTGTTGATGAAGCGAGTCACCGTTGATACCACGAGATTCCCGGTGAGGATCCCGCCAGCCAAAAACAAGAACGACCCAATGAATTGGAGCGGCAGGAGCAGTGAGGCGAGCAGGATTGCAATGCCGGTTACAGATAATGCAAACAAAAACGTCAGCACTTGATGGCCAAAGCGACTTTTGTAGCGGTCGGGAATGCGGGCGAGCGTGCAGGTCTCACACAGCTGCCCGACCGCGGTCATGGTGGCGCAGCGGGCGCACATCGGCTCGTCACAGCTGGTACAGCGTAACAGCGCAATGGCCTCCGGGTGTTTGGGACAATAGACGGACACTGGCTCGGCGATGAGCTCTGGGATGAGCGGCATGTCGGTCGAAATATTGGATTGGGCATAGTGCTCGGCTGCGGCGTCGAGCTCGAGATTGATCGTCTCGGGAATGCGCGGCACCGGCATAATCGTGATGCCTTGGAGCAGCAACTCCTGGGTTGCTTTGAGCGCCTGCGCGACCACGGCGTCATCTGGTGCGATGCGTTGCGCCCGTGCGAGAATACGTTCGCGCTCCATCAAGACCGGCAGCAACTTGGCAAGCGAAAGGTATGCCGTCAAATTTTTGGGGTTCTGGGCAATCTGGGCACGGTAAAAATTCCGCGCACTCACCGTGTCATGACGGCTGGTGTTGTTCTCGGCTTGGCTATTGGCCGGTTGGGTGTTGGTCGCATCAGACATGCTCGTCCTTAACGGTAGTGCGCCGCGTAAATTAGCGCGGGAGGTGCTTTTGGAGGAACTTCATCTTGTCTTGGGTCTGGAAGCTGCCGCCGCCCTCGTGATTGTTGTACTGCCATACACTTATCTGCTTTGGTGCGCTCCACGCGGTGTAGGCGGCATACACGGTCGATGGGGGGCAGATGTCATCCATCAAACCGACCGAAAAGAGCGTGGTGGCTTTGGCACGCTTGGCAAAGTGGATGCCGTCGAAGTAATTGAGGGTCGCAAAGACCTGCTCGACATTGTGGCGGTGCGTCTTGAGATAGCGGCTGATTTCACCATAGGGATCGGAATTGGTAATCTCGGTGGCGCGACGGTAGTGGCAAAGGAACGGGACATCTGGCATGGCAACCTTGACGTCTGGCGTCAATCCTGCTGCTGCAATCGAGATGCCACCACCTTGACTGCCACCGGTGACGGCGATGCGTGTTGCATCTACTGCAGGGTGACTCCGGGCTGCTTCGATGGCGCGAACCGCGTCGCAGAAGACGCGTCGATAGTAATAACTTTCTTTGCTGCCAATGCCACGGGTCATGAAGCCCGGATGATGCGGATTGGAGCCTTCAAGCTCGGGATCTGGGGTGTCACCCTTGCTCCACGAGCTCCCTTGGCCGCGCGTATCCATGACAAAGTGTGCATAGCCGCGGCTCGACCATACCAAGAAGTCGTTGGGGAAGCTCCGTCCACCGCCATACCCAAGGTACTCGACGACACAAGGAATCGTGCCGCTGCGTTGTTTTGGCAAAAGAAACCAACCTTTAATGGGTTGGCCACCCCAACCGTTGAAGGTGACATCAAAGACATCAACCGTCTGATAGCCATCTTCGACCGGCACAAATTGTGCATTCAGCGCATGACTGCGCGTCTGCTTCAGGCTTTCTGCCCAAAACGTATCAAAATCTGCAGGCTCTGCGACGGCGGGACGATACTGTTCGAGTTGATTGAGGGGCATGTCAAAAAAGGCCATGAGGGACTCCTTTGTGTACGCGCGGCACTGCTGCGGACGTTGCTATGATTGTATACCGTAACGGAAGGCTACTTCGGTAGGGAGCCAGCCCAAATCAGCAAACTGTAAGACTTGTGGAACCTGCGGCAAACACCTGACAAGCTGGTCCACCGGCACTGGCACAAACCCGATGTGCGCCCAGTACTCCTGCGCATCGGTACTGAAGCAATAGACTGCGTCAATCCGATGCACCAATGCAGCATGCAAGACAGCCTCGGTGAGTGCACGGCCGAGGCCTTGGCCACGAAACGGCTCACACACCAACGCACTCCGCAACAGCCAATCGCGCACACCGAATTCGGCACCAATCACCCCGTGGATTGCGTCGCTCGGGTCGACTGCTACATACCAAAAGCTCGGTGCGTCAAACACCGGGGCAACCATCCCGCAGTGGGTCAACAGAAAATCAATGGTGGGCTGGTCATCCTTGCTGGCAAGCTGAATGCGATAGCTCATAGATCTTTTCTCCACGCGACCTCATCCGCCAACCAGCCATTTGCGATGAATTGACGGATTTGGGCTGCACTGGGTACGTGGGCGCAGAGTTCGGTGACAGTCACGACGCGGAACCCGCGTCGCTCCCAGTAATCCCCCACATCTGTGCCAAAGCAAAAGACGGTTTTCACACCTGCTGCCTGCGCTGCGGTCATAACGGTCGCCACCAGTGTTGCTCCAATGCCGGTGCGTTGGCTGTCCGGAGCAACCACCGCACTGCGTAGGAGCCAGCACGATAGATCTGGTTCTACACCGATTGCACCGATGACGTGGGTTGATGCGTTGGTTGCGACCCACCAGTGACTCGGGTGGTCGAAAATGGCTGGTACCATCTGCGCATCGTGAAGCAACGTTGAAATCGCAGGGTAATCGAGAGATTGTGCGGCACGAATGAGTGTCATAAAGAAAATATTCTATGGTTTTGTAACAATGCCGGCCGGCAAGGTGAGTGTGTCGCTATCGAGGATGATGGTGTAGGGACCGTCGTTGATGAGCGATACCTGCATCTCTGCGCCAAAGACTCCTGTCGCTACCGTAACCCCTGCTGCACGAAGGTGGACCGCCATTGCAGTGCACAGTGGCTCGGCCACTGCTGGGGCGGCTGCGTGCGAGTAGCCTGGGCGGCGGCCGCGGCTGGTGTCGGCATAGAGGGTGAATTGGGATACCAGCAATACCGCACCGCCGCTATCGACGAGCGAGATATTGGGTTTGCCACTGGCGTCGTCGAACATGCGCAGTTCGAGGAGTTTTTTGGCGATGAGGTCAATCTGGGGCTGGCCATCTCCATGGCCGATGCCCAACAGCACGAGCATCCCGCGCTCTATTGAGCCGACACGCTGCCCGGCCACGTCGACCGCAGCGTGCGTGACACGTTGTACGATTGCGCGCATATCCTATCGTTCCTCGTCCGTTATTCGTCGTCGTCGGATTGGGCTGTCTTTTTACTTTTCGGTGCTGGTCCGAGGGCTGCCTCGATTGCGTCGTAGACCGATCGAGCCTGGAGAATTTGCATGCCCTCGATATGCAGCGGGGCTTGCAATGGGGGACACACCGCCCGGCGGAATCCCAGCTTCGCTGCCTCACCGAGGCGCCGCTCGAGTTGCGATACGCCACGTAATTCGCCCGACAACCCGATTTCGCCCACCAGGACGGTGTCGACTTTGACTTGCTGATTGCGGAACGACGAGGCAATGGCGGTCGCGACGGCGAGGTCTGCTGCTGGCTCACCGATGCGTAGACCGCCGACGATATTGACATAGACGTCTTGGTTGAATAACGGCAGCCCCACACGTTTGCCCAATACCGCCAGCAGCATTTGCAGGCGATTGAGGTCAAAGCCGTTGACAGTGCGGCGCGGTTGCGGATTGGTCGTGTTGGAGGTCAGACCTTGGACTTCGACCAAAATCGGGCGCGTGCCCTCGAGGGTGACGGCGACGGCAGAACCAGGGGTGTTTGCCGAGCGTTCCGCCAAAAAGACCAACGATGGATTAGTAATCTCGCGCAGCCCATCTGCCGCCATCTCGAAGATACCGACTTCATCGGTCGACCCGAATCGGTTTTTGACGCCGCGGAGGACACGATATTGATGGAATCGTTCACCTTCGAGATAGAGCACGACGTCGACGATGTGTTCGAGCATACGCGGCCCTGCGATAGCGCCTTCTTTGGTGACATGACCGACGATGATAATCGGGATATTGAGATCTTTGGCAATCCGCAACAGGCGTAATGCGCCCTCACGGACTTGCCCGACAGAACCCGCGGCGGAACTCAATTCCTCGAGATAGACGGTCTGAATCGAGTCGACGATGACCAGACCGGGACGTTGATCGACGATTTGACTGATGGCCGCTTCGAGGTTCGTCTCGGAAGAGAGCCACAGGCGTTCGGGATGCAGTCCCATCCGGTCGGCGCGTAGTTTGATTTGTTGGACAGATTCTTCGGCAGATATATACAGTGCATCACCGACATGCTCAGCAAAGTGTGCGGCGGCTTGCAGGAGGAGGCTGGATTTGCCGATGCCGGGCTCGCCGCCGATGAGTACCAGTGATCCCGGGACAAGACCGCCACCCAACACGCGGGAAAATTCTTGGAAGCGCACCGGCAAGCGCGAAACGCCGCCGCTCGGGACTGATTGCAGCAAAATAGGGCCGGAACCGCCGCTGACAACAGAAGAACGACGCGCCGGCGTTGCCGTTTCGCGTCGTTCGACTTGCTCGACGAGACTGTCCCAAGCGTCACATTGGGGGCATTTCCCCATTGCGCGTGCCTGATGTGCGCCACATTGCTGACAGACAAATATCGTGCGCACCTTGGCCATCGTTAGGCCAACGATTCCACCACGGCGTCTTCGACGCGCTGTGGTTGTAAGCGCAGATATGACTCGCCGTTTTCGAGGGTGGCTACATCCACCAGGATGGTATCACCAGCCACAAACCGGCCATCGAGGACACCCTCAGAGAGTGGATCTTCGATAAGATTGGTAATAATACGGCGCAGTGGTCGTGCACCAAAGGAAGGATCGTACCCGCGCTTGGCAAGCAGGTCGCATGCCTCGTCGGTGACATCCAGCGTCAACTTGTGTTCGTTGAGCTGCTTTTGTACGCGTGCCAGCAGATAGCGCGAAATTTGGCGTATCTCGTCGGTGGTCAGCGCGTGGAAGATAATCGTTGCATCCAACCGATTGAGGAACTCCGGTCTGAAGACCATCCGCAACGCCTCATTGACCCGATTTTGCAGGTCGAGGTTGTTCGCTTCGCCGTCTTTGCCCAAAAATCCAATGCGCGAAGCCCCACGAATCTGTTCGGTGCCCACGTTGGATGTCATGATGATAATGGTATTGCGGAAGTCAACCTTGCGGCCTTTGCCATCGGTCAAATGGCCATCTTCGAGGACCTGCAACAAGAGGTTGTAGGTATCGGGATGGGCTTTTTCGATTTCGTCGAACAACACCACGGAATACGGTTTGCGACGGACCGCGTCGGTCAGTTGCCCGCCGTCACCGTAGCCGACGTACCCCGGAGGGGAGCCGACCAAACGAGACGAGGTATGTCGCTCTTGGAATTCGGACATATCGATTTTGATGAGTTGTTCTTCGGAGCCAAACATGAACTCGGCTAGTGCTTTGGCTAGCTCTGTTTTGCCCACACCTGTCGGTCCGAGGAAGATGAAGCTGCCAATCGGTCGGCGCGGATCTTTCAATCCTGCGCGGGCACGACGTACTGCCTTTGAAACGGTCACGATTGCTTCAGATTGGCCGATGACACGAGCGTGCAACGCAGATTCCATCTGGAGTAACCGAGTCGATTCATCACCGGTCAAACGGGTAACAGGGATGCCCGTCCACATCGCTACGACACCTGCGATGTCTTCTTCGGTGACGTAGGGAGGAGTGGAGTTGCTGGTGTCGATACCGTATTCTTGTTCGAGCTGCGTCACCCGTGCTTTGAGAATGTCAGCACGTTCTTGGAGCGTCTCGACGAGTTCGGTTTGGTTTTGCGCTTGTGCAGATTCGATTTCTTTGGTGATTGCCTCGAGGCCACGCAACGAATCACGTAGTGCCGAAGGGGTCGAACTGCGTGTCATCCGGACCCGCGCTGAGGCTTCGTCGATAAGGTCAATTGCTTTGTCGGGTAAGAAGCGATCGGGTACATAGCGTGACGAAAGGTACGCGGCAGCGACCAACGCTTCGTCGCTGATTTGCAGCTGATGGAAGTCTTCGTAACGTGATTTGATGCCACGCAAAATGGCAATGGTATCTTCTTCGTTGGGCTGTTCGACCATGACCGGTTGGAATCGTCGTTCCAACGCCGCGTCACGCTCGATGTATTTGCGATATTCGTCGAGGGTGGTAGCACCGATAGTCTGTAACTCGCCGCGCGATAATGCGGGTTTGAGGATGTTGGCTGCGTCGAGCGTGCCTTCTGCTCCACCTGCACCGATGATGGTGTGGAACTCGTCGATGAATAGAATACAGCGAGTTTCTTTGATTTCGTCGACAACCTTTTTGAGGCGTTCTTCGAATTGGCCGCGATATTTGGTACCAGCCACAAGTGCACCCATGTCGAGCGACACCACGCGTTTGCCGCGCAGGCTATCGGGGACATCGCCGGCGACGATGCGCTGGGCGAGACCTTCGACGATGGCTGTTTTGCCGACACCTGGTTCGCCGATGAGGGCGGGGTTGTTTTTGGTGCGGCGCGATAGAATCTGGATGACGCGGTCGATTTCTCGCGCGCGGCCGATGACAGGATCGAGCCGACCGCTTTCGGCCATTTCGGTCAAATCAGTGCCGAGCGCATCGAGGTACGGCGTTTTGCCGCCTTTGCCTTTCTCCGCTGGTTCACTTTTGGGAGTGCTACTCTGGCTGCTAGTCTTTTCGGATTGGGCAGGAGCCGCAGTAGCGGTTGTGCTCCCCGTCGCTGTCGTGCCAGTACCGCCTTGACGGATGACACGCATGACGTTGGTTTTGATTTGTTCGAGCGAGACGCCGAGCATGTCGAGGACGCCGGTTGCGACGCCTTCGCCATTGCGGATCAGGCCAAGCAGGATGTGTTCGGTGCCGATGTAGTTATGACCGAGTCGTTTTGCTTCGTCGATGGCCAAAGTGATGACATTTTTGGCGCGGGCCGAGAGCTCTTTGTCTGCGCGGGATTCGCCTTCGCCAATACCGACGATGAATTCGACGGAGTGACGGGTCTGGGCCAGTTGGACGCCAAGGTCTTCGAGGACGCGGGCTGCCACACCTTCGCCTTCACGAATCAGGCCGAGCAGAATATGTTCGGTGCCAATGTATGAATGATTGAGTGTGCGTGCTTCTTCGGTGGCGTATTGCAGTACCTGTTTCGCACGCTTGGTAAATTTATCGTAAGCACCAGACATACATGCTCCCATCGCCGCTCATTGGTATGAGCCAGCGCTATGACGCATCCGGAGCCGGAGCGTCGGGGGTGATTTGTAGACTCAGAGCGATCCGTCTGCGTGGGATGTCGACGCGGATAATCCGCGCGGTCACTGCCGCACCTTCACTCACCGCAGCGACTGCGTCGCCGGTCAATTCGGACGAATGGATGAGTCCTTCGACCCCTTCCGACATGCGCACAAATGCACCGAATGGTGCAATTTGTGTCACCGTGCCGTTGATTACTTGATTCACACTAAACGCTTCTGCCACCGCAGCCCAAGGCTCGGTCTGCGTTCGTTTAATAGACAACGCAATCCGGCGATGTTCGATATCGATATTGAGAATCATGACCTTGGTCATATCGCCGACTTTGTAGACGTCGCTTGGATGACGCACGCGGCTCCACGACAATTCGGACAAATGGACAAGGCCGTCGGCCCCGCCAATGTCGACAAAAATACCGAAGTCGCAGACCGACGTGACGGAACCCTCACGGATGTCGTTTACCGCAATCTCGCTCAACAATGCACCCTTGCGTGAATCACGCGATTCGGCGTTTGCTTGGCGCTCCGACAAAATCAGCCGATTGCGGGCACGGCTCATTTCGACGATCTTGAGGCGTAAGGTCGTGCCAATTAAGCGTGCCATATCGGCTTGCTTTTGGACCTCGTTGCCGCGGCTTATGCCACTGACCTGTGACGTGGGGATAAATCCACGGACACCGTCGAGATTGACCAACAGACCGCCTTTGTTGTAGTTGACTACTTTTGTCTCGAGGATAGTGCCGTCGTCGGCGTACTGCTGTAATTTGCGCCAGCTGCGTTCTTGACGAGCGCGGTCGAGGGACAAACTCACACGTCCTTGATCATCTTCGGGCTGCATCACAAAGACCAATACGGTCGCACCAACAACGAGGTCGGCACGTTCTTCATCGGTTAATGTGTGCATGTCCCGTGCCAAAATGACACCTTCGGATTTGGCACCGATGTCCATCACGAGTTCGTTTTCGTGAATAGCCAAAATGACACCATCCATGGTGTCGCCGTGTTTGAGTGACCGTAACTTCTCGCTTTGTTCGTCGAGGAGTGCAGCAAAAAATTCTTTGCTTCGAATGTCTGGCGTCGACTCTCCCAGCGAGGTGCTGGTGGTGACTGCGTGTGTGTCTTCCATGATGCTCCTCTAGGGCCGAGGTGAAGTGCACCGAGCGAATGTCATAATGCTGTACGAATTATACGGAAAAATAGGCTAAATGGCAAGGAAAAACGCCTTTGCAGGTATGTGAAAGAGTCATGAGAAACAGTCATGTCATCGTCCACAATGTTCTGAATTCATGGCTCCCTTACGCAGGATAATCTGTAATTCGTGTCGCTACAGAGACACAATTCCGTACACGATTAATCCCACGTGGCAGATTGATGCGTGTGACGTGCGGCTGATGTTTCAACCGACATTGCCGCGACGATCTGGTCCATCCCTGCGTTTGTCCCCAGAAATTATTGCGTGTTCGGTGGGTGCGCGGATGGAACATACGCAATGGCCTCCTATAGTTGTATGCTTTTGTGGCTTTAGAATGCGACGTTGCACGAAATTGCCACTTCTGCTATACTAGCGCCCGTCATTTGACCTACAAGTCCACCGTCGAGAGTGAGGGTGTGGAATGGCAGGCAGAGAGGAGTCTGCGCATCGTGGAAGTGCCGACGACCATCGTGGCGCATCTCGCACCGGATCTCGATTGCATCGCTGCAATCTGGATTTTCAAGCGGTTTGGTGGAGCACACGAGTATCAGGTGCGCTTTGTCCCCGCTGGTACGACGCTCAATAATCTGCCAGCTGACAGCGATCCACATGTCATCCATGTCGACACGGGGCTGGGACGTTTTGACCATCACCAGCGTCACGTGCGTACCTTGAGTGCTGCAGAGCTTGTACGGCGTTCACTCGTCGGACAAGACATCGCCCTCGAACGGATGATTCGCCAGGTCACGCTTATCGACAATGCCTTACCCACGGAGCAAACCAGTAGTGATTTGGGGATGCTGGCGGATTCCTTCAACATCCTTTATGAGCACGATCCCGACAAAGTCGTCGAGCTGATGTTGCCCAATCTCGATGCATGGTATGCCCACGAGGTCCGGCAGATGCAGTTGGCAGATGCATTCGCCAATCGTATTGAATTCCATACCCCATGGGGGCGTGGGATTGCAATGCAAGGGCCGTATGGTGGTTCGTCGAGTATGGCGTATCGTGCAGGGGCCGTTCTTGCGGTCTACCGCGAAGAACGCCACAACTGGATCGGTGTTGCTGCACAATCCCGTTCGTCCGTCGACCTTACTCCCTTGGCGCAGGCACTGGAAGTTGTCGACCCGCTGGCAGATTGGTATTTGCACCCTAGCAAACGCCTATTGCTGTGTGGGACCGACAAAGCCCCGGCCAAACGCCTCTCGGCGCTGGATATGAAGGGTTTGATTACCCTCATCGAAGGCCTTCACATTGCGGTACGCTGAACGACGTCAACGAAGTCGACGTTTTGCTCAAACCATAGTCCCGTCGTTTCTGTCGCATTCTTTCTTTTGTTGAAGAGGAGCCACAATGCAAAAACAACGTGGTTCTACAAAGGCAGTTACCTCTGCCACACAGTCGGTGAGGAGCAGTATGACCAGTACGCCATTTACCCGGGCTCTCGAGCACCTCGGTGCCGACCAATTGGTCGAGTACTACCGCCAAATGATGTTGATTCGTCGCTTCGAAGAGAAGTGCCAAGAGATGTACACGCGTTCCAAAATCGGCGGCTTTTTGCACCTCTATGTGGGTGAAGAAGCAACCGGCGTCGGCGCAATCTCGAATCTGCAGCCCCAAGATCATGTTTTTACGCATTACCGCGACCACGGTCACGCAATCGCCCGCGGCCTCGATATTAATCCGCTGATGGCGGAACTCTTCGGCAAAGACACTGGCTGTTCCCGTGGTATGGGCGGCTCGATGCACTTTGCTGATATCACCAAGAACTTCTGGGGTGGCTATGCCATCGTCGGGAGTCACTTGTTGTTAGCCGATGGTGTCGCTTTGCAGTGCCAGATGCAGAAAACCAATGGCGTCGTGATGGTCTTCTTCGGCGACGGAGCAACCAACGGTGGGGAATTCTACGAATCCCTCAACTTCGCTCAACTGTGGAAGTTGCCCGTCGTATTTGTCTGTGAAAACAACCTCTTCGCCATGGGTACCCCACTCGAAGTACACTCCTCGGTCACCGAGATTCATCGCAAAGCCAATGCCTTCGACATGAAGTCGATGCGTATCGATGGCAATGATCTCCTCGGTGTCCGCGAGCAAGTCGGCGAAGCGGTTGCATATGCCCGCAGTGGCAAAGGCCCGGTGCTCGTCGAAGCAATGACCTATCGCTTCCGCGGTCACTCTGCCCAAGATACCCAAAAGTACCGCACCAAAGAAGATGTCGAAAAGCACCGCAGTGCTGACCCTCTCGAAGCCTATCGCAAACTGCTGGTCGAAGAAGAAATCTGCCCGGCGTCACGCCTCGACGCTATTGATGTCCAAATCGATGCGGAAGTCGATGCTTCGGTGGAATTTGCTGACAATAGCCCCGTCCCAGGGAACGAATGGTTGACCGACGCCGGCATCTATGCCGCCCCGCTCGAAACACTGACTGTCGACCCGACGCTCGTCTAGCTGAAGTAAACGTGGTTGCTCGGCAACCCGTGAAGGAGATAGTGAATGGCGATCCTAACTGTACGTGAAGCGCTCCAGCAAGCCCTACACGAGGCCATGCAAGACGAGCGGGTATTTATCATCGGCGAAGACATCGGTCATTACGGCAGCACCTATGGCGTCACCGCCGGCTTCCTCGAGAAGTACGGCCCCGAGCGTATTCGTGACGCCCCCATCGCCGAAGCCGGTATCCTCGGTCTGGCCACCGGTGCCGCGATGGCAGGCATGCGCCCCATCGCCGAGATTATGTCGGTCAACTTTTCGTTGCTGGCCTTCGATATCATCATCAATCACGCCGCGAAAATCTATAGTATGTTTGGCGGCAAGTTCTCGGTCCCATTGGTCATGCGTACGACCAACGGCTGGACGCAGTTGTCTGCCACCCACTCGCAGTCGTTCGACGCCATGTTTGCCTACATCCCTGGTCTCAAAGTCGTCGCTCCTGCGACGCCGGCTGATATGAAGGGCATGTTCCGCGCTGCCATGGCAGATCCGGATCCGGTCATCTTCATCGAACATACCCTGATGTACGGCATCAAGGGTGAAGTTCCGGATGGCGACTATGTCGTTCCCATCGGCAAATCCGTCTTGGCCCGTGAAGGACGTCACATAACTGTGGTAACGTATTCACGGATGGTACATCTGTCGCTCCAAGCAGCAGAATTACTGGCCCAAGAAGGCATCGAGGTCGAGGTCGTTGATTTGCGTACCCTCCGTCCGTTGGACATGAGTATCGCACTCGAAAGCTTCAAAAAGACCAATCACGCGGTGGTTGTCACCGAAGATTGGCAGTCGTACGGTACATCGGCAGAAATCGCAACGCGCCTCTACGAGGCTGGGTTCGACTATCTGGATGCGCCCATCCAGCGTGTCAACTTCCGCGAAGTACCGATGCCGTACGCCAAAAACCTCGAAATGCAGGTTGTCGTCACGACCGAGCGTATTGTGGCCGCCATCAAAAAAGTCTTGAATCGCAGCTAATCTGCGTTGACCGGAGGTAGGACCATGGCAGATATTACCATGCCGAAGATGGGCTTCGACATGACCGAAGGGTTGATTGTACGCTGGCTCAAAAAAGTCGGCGATCACGTCAACAAAGGCGAAGCCATTGCTGAAATCGAAACCGATAAGGTAACTATCGAAATCGAAACGTTCGTCAGTGGCACCATCAGCGAAATCATCGCCCAGGCAGGCACCCGCGCGCAAGTCGGCGGGGTCATTGCACGTACCGGCGAAGCCGGTGCCGCAGTCGCACCAAAAGCCGCCGTCGCACCTGTTGCGGCCCTCGTCGTAGCTACGCCAGTCGCTGCTGCTGCGACACCACGCGCTGCAGTCACTGCGACCAGCAGCACGGGTGTGAAGGCATCGCCGATTGCCAAAAAAATGGCCAGCCAACACGGTTTGAACTTGGGCGACATCCAGGGCACTGGTCCGAGCGGGCGCATCGTCCGTGACGACGTGGCAGCGGTCATTGCAGGCAATCCGACACCTGTCGCACGCCCCGCAGCATCCGCCCCCGTGATTGCGCCGCCTCCGGCAGCCGCCGCAGGGACAACCGTCGTGCCGTTGACCAGCATGCGTCGTACGATTACGCGGCGCTTGACCCAAAGCTGGCAGTCTGCACCCCACTTCTATGTCTCGATGGATGTCGACATGGGTGCGACGCTCGAATTACGCAAGCAAATCAATGCTCCATTGGCCAAAGACCAGCAGGTGTCGATAAACGACATCATCGTCAAGGCCTGTGGTGTTGCATTGGCGCAATTCCCGTATCTGAATGCTTCGTACGTCGAAGAAGGCATTCAACTGAATCCCTCGGTCAACGTCTCGATTGCCGTTGCCATCGATTCGGGGCTCGTGGCTCCGGTCATCACCAATACGGACTCACGCACGCTGGGCGGCGTCGCCCGCGAAGCCAAGCGCCTCATCGCATTGGCTCGTGACGGCAAATTGGGCACCGAGAACCTCTCGGGCGGCACATTCACCGTCAGCAACTTGGGAATGTATGGAGTGACCACCTTCGATGCCATCATCACCCCACCGCAGTGCGCGATTCTGGCAGTCGGTGCCGTTCGCCGGACTCCGGTGTTCAAAGGCGATAGCAACGATGTGGTGGCCGCCAACATCTGTTCGATTACCTTGTCTGCAGACCACCGTATCACCGACGGTGCCGAAGCAGCCCGCTTCGTAGCCGAGATCAAGCGTCTTGTCGAAAATCCATTGTTGATGCTGGTCTAGACTCTCTGCGAAACACCCCCGGCGCGCAGCGCCGGGGGTGTTTTCTTTCGATGTTGATGAATTACTTCGCCTGCTCGTCGATATGGCGTACGATGTCACTCATCGACAAAATCCCGGTTGGCCAGACGCGCCCGTCGTTGCGTTCTTCGACGACGACCAAGCGATGGACATGGTTGCGGTTGAGTGATCGAATGGCACGGTCGAGGTCCATGTCGGGCATGCAGGTGATGACGCTCTGGGTCATAATCGAGCTGACGGGGCCGTTCATCACGGTGTCATAACTCGCGCCTTCCTTCCAAGCACTAAGCAGGTCGGTTTGCGACAAAATCCCCGCCAGATAGCCAGGCCCATCTGTCACGACTACTGCGTGGATGCGGTAGCGCTTGATCATCGCCACAGCTGCGGCGACAGTGGTCTCAGTCTGACACGAGATGACTCCCACATGCATCGCATCGCTTACTCGTTGTTTTGTCATGGCAGACGTCCTTTTCGTTCTATGGTCGGCACAACCGGTGCTTCTATCATATAATTAAGTGCACCAGGCAATAATATACGAAGTATCCAATAAATGCGAGGAGTAGCCGTAATGGCCGACACAAAACGGATGCAAGCCGGCGATGTAACCCCGGAGTGGCTGCAATCCCTCTCGTACACGCTCGTTCCTTCCTCCAAGCCGACGACGATAGACGGTGTCTACGTCAAAGACCTCAAAACCCATCTCGACGGACGTGGCGATGTCATTGAGCTCTGGAGCAAGTCGTGGGTTGACAAAGAAGGCCTAGTAGTGCCTGAGCACGTCTACCAGAGTGCAACCGACTACGGCGTCACCAAGTGTTGGCACCTCCACAACGTACACACCGACCAGTTCACCGTGACTCGTGGCAAGCTCCAGGTCGTCTTGGTGGACATCCGCCCCTGGTCGCCGACGTTTGGACAGGTGAATTCCGTCATCCTCGGGACTGCTCGCCCCAAGCTCATCAAAATCCCCCCTATGGTGATGCACGGCTGGAAGGCCTTGCATATGCCAGAGGTCATCGTGGTTAATCTGCAGTCACATATTTATGATCCCGCAGATGAATTCAAATTCGACTGGGATTGCGTGTTGAAAGAAGCCTGGGAGCCATTGAACGGCTAATCAGCATCTTCGATAGCATGCGGTATATGTTCGATGTGGTCACCAGAAATGGTGACCACATCGATGCGCCAGTCGCGGTCTTCGCATCTGTGCTCCTGCAAATAACACACGGCCGTTGCGGTAAGCCGAGCAATTTTGCGTGCACCAATCGATGCACGTGCACTGTCGAGGGCATCTTTGCGGACCCGTACTTCGACAAAAACTATCGTCTCGCCACGCTCGGCGACGATGTCGAGTTCACCGTATCGACAGCTCCAATTACGCGCAACAATGACAAAGCCGCGACGTTCTAAGAACGCCGCGGCGCGGGACTCGCCGGCATTGCCTGTCTGCCGGCGTTGGGTCATTATGGGTAGATTCCGCGGGTGATGTACGCTTGGGCGGTGCGATCCACAGCGAGTAGGTACGCCGCGGTGCGCAATGGCATGCGGCGTGCTTGCGCGACTGTGTTTACTTGCTCAAATGCATTCACCATGATGCGCTCGAGCTGGGCGTTCACTTCGCGCTCCGTCCAAAAGAATTCTTGCAGGCCTTGGACCCACTCGAAGTAGCTGACGGTCACACCGCCGGCATTCGCCAAAATATCGGGGATAACCAGCACGCCACGATCATGCAGAATGGTGTCGGCGTCGGGAGTTGTTGGTCCGTTGGCTGCCTCGATGACAATCTTGGCCTTGATGCGGTCCGCATTGCGGGCGGTGATTTGGTTTTCGATGGCTGCTGGGATGAGAATGTCGCAGGGCAGTTCGAGGAGTTCTGCATTCGATACCGTATCACCGCCGGGTGCACCGGCGACCGTGCCCGTCTTGTCATAGTGGGCTTGCAATTGGCGCAGGTCGATGCCCTTGGTGTTGGCAATACCGCCGCCACGATCCGCGACACCGACTATTTTGGCGCCCATTTCTTCGAGCAGGCGAGCCGATGTGCCACCGACGTTCCCAAAGCCCTGGATGACGACCCGTGCGCCAGCGATGCTGATGTTGGCACCCTCACAGGCCTCGCGCAGGATGTACACCAAGCCACGTGCAGTTGCTTCGTTACGGCCATGCGACCCGCCAATATTGATGGGTTTGCCGGTGACTACTGCCGGGACGGTGTGCCCGCGATGCATCGAGTATGTGTCCATAATCCATGCCATGATTTGGGCATTGGTACCGATGTCGGGTGCAGGGATGTCGATATCTGGTCCAATCAGGAAGCTGATTTCGGTCGCATAGCGACGGGTCAACCGCTCGATTTCGCCCAGTGACAATAAAGCAGGATCGACAACGACTGCGCCTTTGGCGCCGCCGTATGGAATATTGACGACGGCACACTTCCACGACATCAACATCGCCAGTGCGCGCACTTCGTCGATGTCGGTGTCGGGGTGATAGCGGATGCCGCCTTTGGCGGGGCCGCGCGTCGTGTTGTGCTGTACTCGATAGCCGGTGAAAATTCGAATCTGCCCGTCGTCCATTTTGACGGGAAAATTACATGCGAATTCACGATGCGGGACGCGCAACAGCCTGCGATAACCGCCATCCAGATTCAGGATGTCGGCAGCAATGTCGAATTGCTTCTGGGCGTTGTGGTACGCATTCTCAGTGTGGATCGTCATTCCCTACTCCTCCTTGAGTGGTTTGTAAGACAAAACCAAACCAAGTATAGCACTGTTTATTTGTGTATGCGTAAGAAAACCCGACTGCCGACACGAGTCATCGTATCTGTGATTACTGCATCTACATACCCTAAACGCCATACTGCAGCGCCCATGCCGACCAATCCCACCGCCAGCGCCACGAGCCGCGGCACACCGACCGCCACCCCAGCGAGCGCCACCGCAACGGTCAGCAGCGTGATGAGCCCCGTCACGGCAATTCGTGTCAGCGGCACTGCGATGCCTTCGCGACGCAACGTCGGCCACAGCGACGCCAAGAGTGCGACCTCGGTGGTGATGGTCATCGCCGCTGCTGCCAAGGCACCATAGTGCGGAATCAGCAAAAGATTGCCCCCCACATTGACAATTGTCCCCACCAAAAACGCCCATGTAATTGCTTTTTGACGCGCAATAGCGATCAGCGCATACTGCACGATTCCGGTTGTATAGGACAACGGGAGGTACCAGATGAGGACGCGCAGGGCGGTAGCAGCCCCAGGTAGGTACGCAGTGCCGCCCAACAGCCAGATCATGTCGTCAGCCATCACGGTCACGATAGCAACGCCGAGCCAGGCCACCAACTGCAGCACGCCGATCGCCCGCGACAGCAAGGGGTCTAATGTGGCGCGGTCATGCACTGCCCGATGCGCCAACAATGGGAATAGTGCTCCTACGACATATGGTGGGATGATTTGCGTCAGCGAAATGACTTTGTAGGCTGCGTCGTACAACCCGAGGACCGTGTCCCCGGCCAGCGATCGCAAAATGATTGCATCAAATCGAAAAAACACCGTCAGCAACAGACTATTCAACAACAACGGGACGGCGTCGAGCCACATGCGCCGCATCAATGGCCAATCCCATTGTGGTCCCGCATTATATAACAAACGGCGTTGGAACCACCAGAGCAACCCTGCGTTCAGTATCGTTGCGCCCAGCGCCACAGACCCCATTGCGACGATGCGTGCGTCACTGGTAGGCAACCACAGTACGAGCGCGATGCCCGTCATGGTGCGCAGCAGACTCGTAATCATCACCACCAGTGCGGGGACCTCCATGCGCTGCGCCGCCTGGAACGAGGCACTCACCGCAGCCGCAGTCCCTGCTGGCCAGAGATGGACCAACAGGATGGCCAATGCAATCTGCGTCCCCCAACTGAGCGGCGGCATGGTGTCACGCAGCAACCACAGCCCGAGAAGCGTCAATGGGACGACAATCAATGCCATCAACCAGCGCATCGTAAGGCCGACCCCAAAGACGTGTTTGGCAGACTCTGGGGCTACCGCCGCCTCTCGCACCGCCAAATCGTTGAGTCCCCAGTTGACGATGGTGACGAGATACATGCTGGTAATGAGCGCGACGAAACTCCATGCCCCACTTGCTGCAGGACCGAGGGCCCGCAATGTCACCGCCGCAAAACCCAAATCGAGTACCTTGCCAAAGAGATTGGCGGCAATCGGGATGCTACTGTTTTTGAGAAAACGACGCATCGTCGTTGCCTCGTCGTCACGCCACCAGCGCCGCCACGCCCACACGGCAAGCGCTAAGAGCGGTACGCAGACCAGCATCGAGAGATAGAACAGCGTGGTATTGCTCACGGTCACTCCTGTGCGTCGCGCCAGACCTGGGCCTGGTCGTCGAGGCTAATGCGAATGGTGCCGTCATTGTCGCGATGGAGGAGGTGCTCCGACCCGATGCGACGTTCGGCATAACTCAGTCGTGCTGGTGTGTCGCGTTTTTGGCCGCTGCGGTAGATGATATGGGTCGGGTTGATGCCCGCCAAAAGTGCGCGTGGCGGCGGCATCGCCCAGGGCATACAGACAACGCGAATCCCATGAGCCGGCCATTGTCCGCTGTCGGGGAGTGTTGATGCACTATGGGCCACCAGCACCGCCCCACCAGGCCAGTCGATCCGCAGGCTGGAGTCGTCGACGACACGCAGGGTCAGGCCTTCATGTGAAAACGTTGTCCCGTGTGCGAGCATCCGACAGTGGTACAGGGGTTCTTTGCAGGCGACAGCCATTTCGCGTTGCATTGCGCCCAAAACCCATACCTCACCGACACCACGCTGCAGGATTGCTGCTCTGCCGCCTTGCCAGGCAACACCGGGATGCGTCACGATCAGGATATCTACCAGTCCCGTGGCAAACAACGGTTGATGGTGCGCCAACATGGCCAATAACTCGGGCGCGTCATTCCCCGTGTCGATCAAGAAGCGCATACCATCTCGGGTGCGGATGAAAACGCTATCGCCGGCTGTCGCTGGGAACAAAATCTCGCCGCCATCGGCATTGGTGTGCCATGTCACCAACATCATACAAAACATTACTATGCCGACCAAGCCGAGCTGCCAGATGCGTTGTGCCATACGTACCTCTCGTCTCTGCGAAAAGGCAAGCATGGCACAACGGTGTTACCAAATCATTACCAACGCACGTTAGCGCAGGGCAGTGATTTCGATTTCGACTTTGGCATCACGGGGCAAACGAGCAACTTGGACGGTCGAGCGCGCCGGTGGGTTGACAGTGAAGTGCTGACCATAGACCGCGTTCATTGCGGCGAAGTCGTTCATGTCTGCCAAAAAGACCGTTACTTTGACGACTTTTTCGAATGAAGAGCCAGCGGCGGCGAGGACGGCTGTGATGTTTTCGAAGACCTGTATGGTCTGTGCGGTGACATCGCCTTCTACCATCACACCTTGGGGGGTGAGGGGGATCTGACCCGAACAATACAGCATGGTGTCGGTCAGAATGGCTTGTGAGTAGGGTCCAATTGCGGGAGCAGCGTTGTCGGTTTTGATGACAGTACGGTTCATGTTGATTCCTCACAGAAAGAGATGCACATGCATATAGTACTGTATGTTTGGGGGGATGGGGCACGCGGTGGGTTGGTGGGGGGTGGTGAGCGTGTAGCCCTGGTGCTTTCGTCGAGCTCAGATAGGCTGGAGCACAGCAGGATACACAGGACGAGCGCGAGTCTCACGCCCGTTCTTTTCCTATATTATAATCTGTAGCAGACAAATCAACCACGTTGCCGTTGCGGTGTGACCGCGTAGAGAATGAGTAGGCAGTCTATGTCGCTTGCGAACCGAGTCGTAGTCATCACCGGCGCCTCGAGTGGATTTGGGGCCGACATCGCCCGCAAGGCCGTCGCCCAAGGCGCCAAGGTCATCCTGGCGGCGCGCTCCACGGACAAGCTCCAGACGTTGGTCACCGAACTGGGTGGGCCGACCCGCGCATTGGCGGTGACTGCCGATGTCACCAGCGACAGCGACATCGAAGCCCTCGTCGCCGCTGCAGATGCATTCGGCACGGTTGATACTGTCGTAAATAATGCTGGCTTCGGCGTCCTCGATACCCTCGTCGATGCCCCGTTAGTAGACCTGCAACGCATCATGGACGTCAATGTGTATGGTGCAGTGCGCTGTACCCGCGCGTTTCTGCCGGGAATGATTGCCCGCGGTCATGGTCAAATTATCATGATGGCCTCGATGGCGGGTCTGGTGGCTGCCCGTAACATGGCGTATTACTGCGCCAGCAAATTCGCGTTAGTGGCTATCGGTCGCACGTTGCAGCAAGAGCTCAATGGGACGGGCGTCGCATGCACCATTATTTGTCCGGGTGTTGCGCAAACCGGATTTCAGACGCATGCCCCGAACGAAAAATATCCCAAAGCCGCAGCGTTGAGCACCTGCACAAGTAATCAGGTGGCCGGTGCGGTCATCCGTTCGATGCAGCGGCATACCATGGGCGAGGTCATTGTGCCTGGCAGCAGCGCACTGCTCGCGCGTTTTAGTGCAGCCTTCCCGGGTATCTCGCGCGCTATCCAAAACATGATTGGTTGACCGAGATTTCTGAGTGCCCAACTATGGCACTTTCTCTATCGAGGTTCTGGTATGCGACTGTCTGTAATCATGCCGTGTTATAACGAAGCCGAATCGTTGCCCGAGATTCTCGAACGCGTCCGAGCGGTTCAGTACGATAAAGAAATCATCGTCGTTGACGACTGCTCCACCGACGACACCGCCAAGGTGTTGGCTGTAGAGCAGATCAAAGACCCCACGCTGCGGGTTGTCCGACATGCGCGCAACAGTGGCAAAGGTGCGGCGGTGCGTACCGGTTTAGCGCTCGCAAGCGGCGACATCATCATCGTCCAAGACGCCGACCTCGAGTACGATCCGAATGACTACTACCAGGTTATTAACCCTATTATCCAAGGGAAGGTAGACGTCGTTTTTGGGTCGCGATTCATGGGGAGTCATACGGGAATGTACTTCTGGAACGCATTGGGCAATAAATTCCTGACGTTCTTGACCAACTTCCTGTTTAACTGCTGGAT
This sequence comes from Roseiflexaceae bacterium, assembly GCA_947474225.1. Taxonomy (GTDB): domain Bacteria; phylum Chloroflexota; class Chloroflexia; order Chloroflexales; family Roseiflexaceae; genus UBA965. The sequence continues at coordinate 20,553 of CANJHS010000042.1, forward strand.
TTCTGACATGGAGACCTGTTACAAGGCGTTCCGTGCCGACATCATCAAAAGCATCCCTCTCGAGAGTACGGACTTCCGCATCGAACCCGAGATTACTGCGAAAATCCTGCTCCGCAAGCATCGTATTTACGAAGTACCAGTGAGTTATATCGGTCGCACGTACGAAGAAGGCAAAAAGATGAAGCCGTCACAGGGCTTCTGGGCAATTTGGGCATTGTTCAAATATCGATTTCAGGCATAGGAGCGTGCAGCGATGATGCAGCAGTATTTTCGACAATTGGCCGCCGTGTTGGGCAATGTATCGGATGCACAGTCCGAGGCTGTCCTCGAAGTGCTCTGGCAAACATACCAACAGGACAATACCGTCATCGTCTGCGGCAACGGTGGTTCGGCGGCGAGTGCGTCGCACCTCGTCTGTGATCTCGGCAAATGGACGGTCGTCCCCGACAAACGCCGCTTCCGTGCGATTGCATTGACCGACAACATGCCGCTGGTTACCGCCTGGGGCAATGACACAGCCTATGATCAGGTCTTTGTTGAACAACTGCCGATGTTCTTTCGCCCAGGGGATACCCTGGTGGCCATCTCGGGCAGCGGTAATTCACCTAATGTCTTGAACGCCTGTCAATGGGTCACAGCGCACGGCGGGACGACGGTGGGCATGAGTGGATTCGGCGGCGGCAAACTGGCCAGTCTGGCCGATGTCGCCTTCGTGGCACCGAGCTCGTTTATGCCCGAGGTCGAAGACGTCCACATTGCACTCTGTCATGCCCTGGCTGTCAACCTCGCCAACCGGATTCGCGCACTATGAGTGTCATTCTGGGATTTGACTTCGGTGGCACAAAACTCGCTGCAGGCATTGTCGATCGTGAGTCAGGTGCGGTGTTGGCTTCGTTGCGTGCCCCGACCCCCGCAGGCGGGGCCGCGATGGGGATGCAGCGCATGATCGAGCTCGGTCGGCAGCTGTGTGCAATGCATGGGGCGCCCATCAGCGCTGTCGGGGTTTCGTTCGGCGGGCCGGTAGAATCCGACGGGCGTACGGTGCGCTTGTCGATGCACATTCCCGGCTGGGAGTCATTCCCGTTGGCGCAGACCTGCGAAGATGCCTTTGGTGTGCCGTCACAGATTGCCAATGACGCCGATGCGGCTGCATTAGCCGAATATCGCTTCGGCGCTGGCTATGGCTGCACACACATGCTCTATCTGACGGTCAGTACGGGCATCGGTGGTGGCGTTATCATCAACGGCAGGCTGCATCGTGGTGAACATGCCTGGGCCGGCGAAGTTGGCCACATGATCCTCAAGCCGGATGGACCCGCCTGCGCGTGTGGTGGTAATGGTTGTCTCGAATCGTTGTCATCCGGCTTGTCGATAGCCCGTGATGCCCGTGCCGATATTCCAGCGGCGTTGCGCAATCGCGATCCGGCTAGTATCTCGGCACGTGACGTTGTCGCTGCTGCGCAGGCGGGTGATCCGACTGCCATTCGTATCTGGGACCACGCGGTAGGGTGGTTGGGCGTAGGCATTTCGTCTGCATGCAATCTCATCAATCCCGGCATCGTGGTGCTGGGCGGTGGGTTGACCGGTGCGGGGGACTCCTTGTTTGCACCACTGCGCGACATCATGGCCTATCGCGTACTCGGCAAAGCCGTCCAACTCAAGGCTGCTGCACTCGGCGACGTCGTCGGCATTATCGGCGGTGCCGCATTGTGTATTGACTAAGTCATTGTTCAGCGGCTGCCGTTCACCTGAACGGTAGCCGCGTTTTTGTGCAGATTACTGCAGGTTGTATTTTTCTTCAAGGGCCAGAATCTGTTCTTCCAGCAATACTATTTCTTCCGCTGGACCACCTTTTTTGCGCAAAATGCGCAGCATTGTGCGGTACTTCTCGAGTGTTGCGGGACTGGAGTTGACCATGTCGTTGCTATGCATGCGCATCCGCTTCATCGAATGTCGCTGGATGCGGCCGCGAAAGCGCACCAGCTCCTCGTCATACACACCGAAGCGTGCGTAGAATGGAAACGCCTGCTTGCGTTCTGCAATCAATGCCAGTGCCCCCGCATAGTCACGCTTTTGGTGCAGTGCCAGTGCGTCTGCCACGATGGCAGCCTTGTCGATCAAGGCTGCACGCCGTTCGAGGTCCTCGGCGATGATGTCTGATTGTGGTGCGACGATGAGTGGTACGTGGCATGTCGCGAGGAATGGTGCGGATTGTTCATCGACACCGGCCAAGCCGACTGCAATGGCATAGACCCCATCGGTGAGATTGGCCGTGCTGGAGAGATAAAGGATTAGTTGACGAGATTCACCGCTCAACATGGCACCGAGTGGGATGTCTATGCGATTCTCGCAACGGCTGTGGTTGCGATTGCCAACGACGGTGCATGCAACGCTCTCAGGCAATGTAATGCTCAGCTGTGCATTGCGGACGGTCGTTGTGTAGAGCTGATTGAGTTCCTGCCCGAAGTAGGTATCGATGTTATCAGCGTCTGCGATGAAGTACGTGTTCCCTTCGCCGGCGCTGGCCATCATCCCCAGCAACTGCTCGTTATAGCCCTCACCGAGTCCAAACGTCGAGGTACTGATGCCACGTTGCTGCGCAATTGCCACCAGCGGTGCGATGTATTCAGGATTACTAGGCCCTGTGTTCGCTTCACCGTCTGTCAAAAGAAATACCCGCTGAATCGCCGGTGCGCCGTTTGTTGCGTGTTCGATGCATGCAACGGCGTCACGCCAACCATCGTAGAGCGCCGTGCTCCCACGGGCTTCTGTTTTTTCGATTTCTGCAATCAACGCTGCCCGGCCCGATTCGGTCATCGCAGCACTCGGCATCAAGACAGCGCTTTCATGCGAGAACGTCACGACTGCACAATAATCTTGGGATTCGAGGCGCGCCACTATTTTTTGCGCTGCCGCTTTGCCGTGGGTAATTTTAGCGCCCCGCATCGACGAACTGACATCGAGTGCAACGGCAATGTTGCATGGCATGCGGCTCTGTGCCTTACTCCGCCGGACGGGCGCAGTCACGGTAATCCCTACAATTCCTTCACCGCCGACTGCCGGTAACGTACTTCGACTCATCGTGACGGTCAGTGGATTCGTCATACGCTGCTCCTTTTTCATCATCCCCACCAGACGATGGAGGTGCGTGTTTGGGATACCTGCATCAATAGCGCTGCGTGTCTCGGCTCTGTACGTCCAGCATGCCGTCGTGACAGCTCCGTCTGATGCCCAACATGGGTTTTGTTGCCGGTATCTCTTTTTGAATGCAAATTCATAACACAACTACGTAAATATAACAGTAAATACTGTTATTGTCAACGAAATTGACAAATGTTACGCAACTGTGTTATTATTGCAGTATCGCGAAAATCAATGGGAAGCGTTGAGGATCAGCGCTGAACGGAGGGGTCCATGTGATGCGACGTGTGTTCCCGATTGGTCATGCACAGGAACGCACCATAGAGAGAAGGAGCGAATCATGCACAACAAACTAAACACAGCACGATTGCAGCGCAATCTGAATCAAGCGAACGACGAGATAACCGAAGCGCTGTTGTATCTGAACGAAATCGTCGTACCTCATGATGCCGCTGCCGCACGGACGGAGTGTACCAAGATCTATGCGCTTTTTACCCAACTGTACGCCCAGACGCTCAGCTTGAAGCGGCGCATCCGGGACTGGACGATGACGTACCCCGACCTGTCTGAATGCACAGACAGTCACATCCTCTCTGACATGCCAGATTTCTTTCAGCTCGATGGCACATGGGAGGAACGTGAGGACGAAGAGGAAGACGAAGACGAACACGAAGACAACGAGGGATTTTTTGCCGACCACGACAGCGCCGCTACATATTTTGGATTCGAAGACGAAACCGCTGGACAAGGAGCGCCACAGTCGCAGAACGAGATTGTATGGGAGGGCCAAGAGATGCAACATCCGCGCGACGAACCGATTGACGACAGTCAGTATGCGATCAGCGACGCCGAGATTGGCAGATTATTTGACATCAGTGCGGCGAGTGCCGCAGCAGGAGTCAAAGAGACGGGGTACCTCGATATTTTTGGAGCGTGGATAGAAGGTCGTCGGCCTGGCCCATACGAGCGGCCAGTGACGCCTCCACCAGCAGACGACCCCGACGATACCGAACCAGACACGGATGCGTAGTGCACAAAAAACCACCCCCGAGCAGCGCTCGGGGGTGGTTCTGTCTTGTGTGTTAGGGGCGACGGCGCAGGATCGCACCGATGCGGCGCAGTTCCCCGCTGTCGATGATGCGATCGTCACGGAAGTGGATTTCGATGCCATCGTCGATTTGGTAGCGATGCCAACGCATCTCTTTGGTGCTTTCGGCAGCAGCAGGGATGGAATAATCTGTCTTGGTGCTGGTCACAACACGGTCGACGTGATGTGTGGTGACGACTTCCTCGGGGACCTCAGCGCTGACGAGTTCTTCGA
>CANJHS010000043.1 GCA_947474225.1 Roseiflexaceae bacterium
AACCGGGTCGTGAAACATTCCAGCGCTGAAGGTACTGCAAGGTTGCCTTGTGGGAGACTAGGTCTGTGCGCCATCCATTGAACCACCCCCTGATTCGTATGAATCAGGGGGTGGTTTGTTTGCATTGTATAACGGGCGAGTCGTCATGCTCCGCGAAGCGGGGTACATCGCCCCTGGATGACTCCCATCTTGAAAATGGTGCTTTTGAGCGGGGCTTATTACCTCGCTCGTCGTCCCACCTCCGTCATCGCATGCCGACACAATATGCACTCCTACGCGCGACACTCTCCCGTCGGCGTGCGATCTTCATTTGGTCACCTAACAACCATCGCTGCAAGCGGGCTATTTCGAGCGGGGCTTATTGCTATAAGCCCCGCTCGTCGTCCCCCGTCACGCATGCTGACAACCTCCGCGCCATCATGGCATGGTGACAGCCGACGAACTTCTCTTGTGTATGCACGACGTCATCATGCCATCTTGTACCAGATGCAATGATTGTCTGCCGAATGTTGGGAGCACCATCGGAATGAGAATGCGGGGTTCGAATAATTTGGTTCGCTGCGTTTTGTACACGATTCCATTGGCACTGACGCGGTGCGTTAATGCCATGACGGAAGTATTTCGCAGCATAATCAGTGAGTGTATGACCATGGAATGACGGGAGGGTCGGTCGTCAGGCCTTTTAGCTGTTTAGGAATATTTCTAGCGTGGCTTTTTGCAATAAGCCCCGCTCGTCCTCCCCTGTCATCGCATACCGACATAACATGCTCTCCTCCGTGCCACTAAACTCCGTCGACGTGCGATCTTCATTTGGTCACCTGCAACCATTGCAGGAGAGCGGGCTGCATTGAGCGGGGCTTTTTGCTAAAAGCCCCGCTCATAACGGTATGTATTCCTCGTAACTCAGGTACAATCTACGCGTTGGTGATGAAAAGCGAAACGGGAGCACGATATGCAGCCATATGTACTGAATGAAAACGACGGTATGACTGTCGAATACGGTATCCCATTTTTGATAAAGCTGGGCGAATGTACACACGGACGAGGCTTAGCCATGGTGCAGTACACTGCCCGTTGTGGAGAAGAACCCCCAGAGCATGTCCATGCCACTGAGGACGAAATTTTCTATGTGATCAAAGGAAGCCTGACGTTCATTACGAACGGTACCGCGCATCCAGTTACAGTGGGCGGAATCATGGTGCTGCCTGCGGGCATTCCACATACATATATAGTGGCAGCTGGAGAAGAAGCTGAGGTGTTGGCGATTACGTATCCAGTTCAGCAATTGCAGAACGGTTGGGGTGGCTTTGTCGCAGATATGGAATCCATAAGAGGATAATTTCAAATAAGGATTCAAACTGGAGAAACACATATGCGAAGCGCAGAAGTAGATGCATACATCGCCGCAGAACCCGAACCGAAGCGCTCCACACTCCAGGCCGTCCGGGATATGATCCACGACATCGTACCAGACGCCCAAGAGGTCATTAGTTACGGGGTGCCGATGTTTGTTCGCCGTGGCACAAAATTTGCTGGGATTGCCGCATTCAAGAAGCATTTGGTCTATGCGCCACAAAGCAACACGGTGCTGGCTCAGTGTATTGATGTCCTCGGCGACTACGTTGTCTCGAAGGGATCGTTCCAATTCGGTGTCGCTACCCCATTGCCGCGTGCGGTATTGGAGCGACTCATCGCAGCCCGTCTAGATGAGTTGGGGTAACGTTTGGACAGTGTCTGGTTTATCGGGTATACTGGTTTTATGCATTGGCGTGCATGAAGCGGAGTGGACCCACCCCGTCCCATCTCGAACCGGGTCGTGAAACATTCCAGCGCTAAAGGTACTGCAAGGTTGCCTTGTGGGAGACTAGGTCTGTGCGCCAGTACTTACTTCGCGGCGTGGAGCAGTGGTAGCTCGTTGGGCTCATAACCCAAAGGTCAGTGGTTCGAATCCGCTCGCCGCTACCAATAAACACCCTTCTTTCTTTCGAAAGAAGGGTGTTTTCTTTTGGAAGCCGATTAATTGTTGGTAGGCGCATCCCATAGGTACGGATCCCAATGAAGATCAGTAGTGGTCGTACCGTCGCTCAGGTGTAAGAGGCAGGCGTGGTTTGTAAGCTGAGATAACCATGCGAGTCCATCTTCTTCGCCAAGGATAACGAGTGTGCGGGCTGCGACGTCGGCCTCGAGTAATGTAGGAGCAATCACACTTGCGCGCACCACATTGCTCTGTGAGGGCGCACCGCTCCGTGGATCGATGATGTGATGCGCCACCGTTCCGTTCTGTTGGGTCCAGACGCGTTTGTCGACTCCACTTGTGGCAATGGCACATTGTTGGAGGGCCAGCATCGCGGGCTCGGGGTAGCCGGGGAGTTGCTCTATCCCGATTGGCCAGGCATCCATGTCGTCGGGGATGCCACGGAGGCATATATCGCCTGCCGCATCAATTGCAGCAGCAGGGAATTCCCAGAGCTGTTGGATGGCCATTTGGGCTGCCCAGCTCTTTGCGACACCGGCGAGGTCGAGTGTGACCCCCGTCGGAAGCCACAAACGTGGCTGATGGGGGTCTACTTTGACATGCTCCCACTGCGATCGCCGCTTCTGGGAAGGAGCAACTGGCTGCGCAATGTCTGCGAAGGTCACCGTATAGCCGTGTTCTTCGAGCGCGGGTCGGATGGTAGGGTCAATGATGCCGTTGGTATGAAGAAAAGCCCAACTGGCTGCAAGCAGGACATCCCATAGAACAGGGCTAATCGGTTGCCAACAATCAGGATTGCTGGTGAGCTGGTTCAGCTCGCTGTGTGGATCAAAGCGACTCAGCGTATGTTCCCATTGTGCAAAACTCTCGGCGACCAGCGCTGCAGCCGACGAGGCATCGGTTGTGGTGTCGATGAGGACCTTCATCTGGCATCCCATCGCGCGAAACGGGTAGTGGAACATACTATGCCGTGACGTTCGTTTTGAGGCTATTGCGGAAGATAATCCGATACGCAGTCAAAAAGATGGTGGAACTGATGGTCAAAATATACATCACGGTAATGCTGGTGACCCGCGTATCACTGCCTGCCAAAATTCCATGCAACGCGCCTGCAAAGAAGGTAAAGAAAGCCGCGGCATGAATCCAACGCCAGGCTTTGCCGACTTTGGTGCGCCATTCGGCGCTCAGAGTTACGACAATGACCAATGGGAAGGCTAATTGCCCCAGTGCAACGGCGAAGGGCAGGTAGGGACCTGTTGCTGATGGGATGAACAAGCTCTGCCACGTATAGCCAATGTATCCGTCCAAAAGAAGGACCAGAATATGAATTGTCATCATGATGGCACTGGCGAGTGAGGCTTGGCGGTGGATGTCGTTTGCCTCGAATGTCCCGGGCCATTGTTGGGCTTGCCGCCCGGTAATCATCAAACCTGCGACAGTGGCCAACCAACTGAGGAAGTAGGCTACCAATCCGGTGCTCCGTGATACGTACCAGCCGGTGTGTACGCCAGTCATGGACCGGGCGATATCACTTCCAATGAACAATATAGCAAAAAGCCCGAGGAGAACGCCAATCATGATGCCGCCTCCGCGGGCCAGGAACATGCGTAGTGATGGATTCATAAACTGACCTTTCGCATCAGATTTGAGAGACGTTAGTTCGAGGAGTGTGATCGCAGGACCGGACGTACGACACGGCGCAGCACCGGTTCACTCTGTGTGCGGGTGCTCGACACTGGTGCTTGGGCAGAGACACCACGGTCGGTACTCTGTGCTGCAGGGAGTTCAACAACGGCGATAGTAGTCGTTGGCATGTCTGTCTGTACTGGGCCTTCGGTTTGACGGACAATTTCTGCCCAGCCGAAGACACTGACGAGCATTGCGCCACCGAGCATTAACCAGACACTGTGCTGTTTGCGGGGAGTTTTGGGGGTTGGATTAGCCATGGTAGGGTCCTTTCGTAGGATGTCTTGTTTAGTCGTCGTTGCCAGATTCGTTTTGTTCATTGTCGTGATCGTTGTTGGTGCCCGCGGGTTGGTTGCGTTGCACGAGGACAATCGTACCGTCGGCGGCGCTGACATAGACGGTGCCTGGCTCGTAGATGATTGACCAGACGGTTTGTCCTTCGAGTTCGACCAGTTCGGGGTCCGCTGTTGGCTTAAGTGCGCCTGCTACTTTCCGTGCGTATTCGATTGCTTGGGCACTACTCACATTTGAGGCTGGCGGTGCTTCGACGCTCGGTGCTTGGGCTGCGGCGACCCGTTGATTCAGCTGCTGCTGGAGGGTAGTAATGCGGTTGCCGGCTTCGGTCAAGCGTGCGTTGGCGGTATCGAGAGCAGAGGCGTACTCGGTTAGTGCTGCGTCGTTGTTCTGAGGCGCGGGTACGGTTGGAATAACCTCGGCCTTCCAAAAGAGCATGCCACCTGCAATAGCCATAACTGATATTGTCCAAAAGAACGCGCTGAGTGCTGCACGCCGTTCTTGATGTTCCATGATGTCATCTCCTCGTGGGGTATTTATTCACCATGGATAGCGTACCAAATCGGAGACGTACATTCCTCAATTCCAAATCCGGATAGTATCAAGATTGCGTCAAGAGGAACGGTCAAAGCCGTATAATACATTGATAAACAGAAAGAATACTGATGTACATGCTCGAATATGCGACCTGGCCTGGATTGATAGGCGCTTTGTGTGATGAACTCGATGGATTGCAATTGGCATATGTTGTCGAAGGCAATACAGCCACGGTGGACGCATTCGACCCGTGGCGTTTGTCGACCAAACTCCATTGTGCACAAAACGCATTCGTCCGGCTTTCTTATGATGTACCCCGTCCGAAAGCACTTTTGGGGCAACAATATTGGGACGAAATCGTCGCAGTAGCCCGCGACATCGTCGGTCGTGGGACCTATACCACCCTGATGATTGATGCAGCTGGCGCGGATTCATCGGTGATGCAACGCATTGTGACCTCTCTGGGGACCGCGTTGGGGTTGACGGTTGTCGCCGAAGAGGCTGATCTGCAGATGCGCATACGCAATCGGGCAGGCTATTGGGAAGTGTTGTTCCGCATTACACCGCGTCCTCTGGGGACACGGGCATGGCGGGTCTGTAATTACCCTGGTGCGCTAAACGCCGTTGTCGCAGCTGCAATGGTCCGCTTTGGTGGAGTGTATGCAGAGGATCGAATCGTCAATTTAGCCTGTGGTTCTGCAACGATTATGATAGAACGCATGGCGCGAGGACCAGCAAAAAGCGTGCTGGGGTGCGACACGAATCCGGATGCATTGGCGTGTGCCCGAAAGAACATTGCTGCTGCTGCCTGCACGCGACAAATCACGTTGGAACAGTGGGATGCAACACAGACGCCCTTGGCAGATGCAAGTGTCGATTTGATTTACATCGATTTACCGTTTGGGCAGTTAATCGGCACGCATCATACCAATCTCACGCTCTACCCGGCGTTGTTGTACGAAGCGAGTCGGTTGCTTGCACCGGGTGGTCGGATGGTCGTCATTAGCCACGAAATACGTCTGTTACACTCGGTGCTCGAAGATATCGTGACGCTGCAGATCACCGACGAAGTACAGGTATCGGTCGGTGGCATGGCACCGTTGATGGTCCTCATCGAGCCAAGCCGTCTCTCATAAGCACGACACAGCACGCAATCCCAATGACCGGCACCCGATGTAAGGGTGCCGGTCATTTTGCCGGCAGCCCACAGGGAGTGTCCACGCACTGCCTGTTGCTGCGTCGTTGTCTTTGCCCGATGGGGAGCGAAATCCATGCAGCGGACACATGCTGCGCCAGCGGCGCGTGAGGAATGGTAGGGCAGAATTTTTGAATAAACGATTATTCGTCGCTCGGCTGATGGCTTCGTTCAATGGCCAAAATGACCACAGAAATATCTGCAGGGGTGATGCCTGCCAACCGACTTGCTTGACCAATCGTGGCTGGTTGAAAGCGTGACAAGACAAGCACAGCTTCGTTGCGCATACCACGGATAGCGCTGTAGTCGATGGTTTGTGGGATGCGGTGTTGTTCCATTTTGGCGACGCGGGCAATATGACGTTGTTGTTTGATCAAGTAGCCGTCGTATTTGATTTCGACTTCGAGAGTTTGGATGGTCGCCTCGTCGATGTCGGGCAAGTCGAGTGCCGCCTGGAGCTGGCGATAGGTTGCTTCGGGGCGGGCGAGAAGGTCGGCTGCTGTGACTTCGCGTGAGAGGGGCTGCAGTTGATTGGCGCTGAGGGCTGCATTAATAGTGGCAGATGGAAAGACACGGTGTGCACGCAGTGCGCTGGCGTGTTCGACAATCAGCGCTGCACGATGGGCAACTGCCGCTGCACGCTGGGGGCTGATGAGGCCAAGGTCGGCTGCCAAAGCACCAAGGCGTACGTCGGCATTGTCGGTGCGCAACAGCAGTCGATGCTCAGCCCGTGAGGTGAACATCCGATAGGGTTCGTGGATGTCACGGGTAACCAGATCATCGATGAGGACGCCGATGTAGGCCTGATCGCGTTGCAGAATGACCGGGTCTTGGCGTCGGACAGCTCGCACGGCGTTGATGCCTGCCATGATGCCCTGAGCGGCGGCTTCTTCGTAGCCGGTAGTGCCGTTTATTTGACCCGCCAGAAAGAGCATCGGCAGCCGTTTTGCCTCGAGTGTAGCGCGAATCTCGCCGTTCGCGACAGCATCGTATTCAATGGCATAGCCGATGCGCATGAGTTCGGCGTTGCGCAGGGCAGGTATGGTGCGAATCATCTGCCACTGGACATCCTCGGGGAGTGACGTGTTGCAGCCTTGCAGATACATCTCGTTGCTCTGCCATCCTTCGGGTTCGAGGTAGAGCAAATGGCGGTCTTTGTCGGCGAAGCGGACGATTTTATCTTCGATCGATGGGCAATAGCGAGGACCAGCGCCTTCGATGACCCCACTAAACATCGGTGCACGGTGGAGGTTGTCACGAATGATTACGTGGAATTCAGGCGTCGTGTGGATCTGATAGCAGGGGAGTTGTGGTCGCCAGCGGGAATCAGTGGGATGCGGGTAGAGGGGATTTGGCCGGCTATGCACCCAACGCTGTGCGGCATCGGCGACGCTGGGGAAGTGTCCATCGTCGTCGGGTATCCATTCACCGTGATGTTTGTAGTAGTGCCCAAAATAGGCAGGCGTGGAACTGCCATGTTGCGGCTCGCTCTGTGTAAAATCAACACTGCGGGCATCAATACGTGGAGGTGTGCCCGTCTTGAGTCGGGTAATGCCAAAGCCTAACGCGGCCAAATCGTCGGCAAGAGCAACGGCGGGTGATTCGCCGGCGCGACCTGCTGGCCAAATTGCCGGTCCGGTTATAGCCCTGCCGCGGAGGAACGTGCCGCTGGTGACCACGACAGCGCGTGCAGCGTATACACGCTGGGTATGGGTAACGATGTGGAAGCGCGGCGCGTCGGGATTGTCTGATGGTGCCAGCGGGATGATGCGCTCGACCATTGCCTGTCGGATATCAAGGTGTGGCAGCGCTTCGAGGTATTCCTTCATGACGCTCGCATAGAGTCGTTTGTCGCATTGGGCTCTGAGCGCTTGTACCGCGGGACCTTTGGATTCATTGAGGAGCCGCATCTGGATGAAGGTACGATCAGTAATACGACCAATGAGTCCACCCAATGCGTCTATTTCGCGGACGAGATGACCTTTGGCGGGACCTCCGATGGAGGGATTGCACGACAAGTGACCGATTTTGTCGAGGTCAATGGTAATCATCAACGTCGTAGATCCCATCCGGGCAGCTGCGGCAGCAGCTTCACAGCCTGCATGGCCGGCCCCAATGACGATGACGTCATATATCCGAGGGTGTATGGTCAGTTCATTCAAGGGAATCTCGTACATATCGTAGTAAATGTTGATTGCATGATTGGATTGCGGGAATCAGCTAGATTTGATTTAAATTGTACCATGTACGCCGTGATTTGCATGTTAGAATGTTGAAATGAAGCGAAGCATGCGATTAGTAGTTATAGCATTGACCATTCTGACGTTGGTAGCCTGTGCTGCGGGCTCCTCACAGGCATTGACGGTCACAGACGACGTCTTGACGGGCGGGGGCACAAGTCCTGAGACGACGGTCGAAAGTTTTCTCAATGATCTCAACAAAGCCATCAAAGACCCTACGATTAATCGCATCGATGTGCGTGATCAGTGGGCTGACATATTGGCGAGCTATTTTGTCCCTGTGGAACGCCCGACACAGCGCATTGCAATCCGCACGTCGCTTGATAATGTTGCCAATGGCATCGCACAGCTCAGTGCGGACCAGTCGGTGATGTTTGATATACAATTCGAACCAGCACGACGAGTCAATGACGTCGAAGATATCGTCTACATCGAAGTACCCAATGCAACAATTGACATGATGATAAGTCAAAACTCGAATCGTGGCAGTACAACAATTTGGAAACAAAACGAATCACTTGGGTATCTCATTGGTAGTAATCAGAATATATTCCCAGTGATGCGCGTCGGTGCACGCTGGTATTTGACCGAAAATTAACGGAGGACGCATATGGCTCGCGTGCCAAACCAAGACGATCAAGGGCTTGCCCAAGTCGTGTTTGCGTTATTCACAAAAAAAATGCAGCGCTGGTGGCATCGTCGTCGCAAACCGAAGTTCGGCATGGGTACTCCAATTGAATCTTCGGTGTCCGAACATATCCCTTCCGCACAAATCAGAATGTCATTTGATGGACAAGCAGAAGTGGATACTGCCGTTGTCGGTGACCCTCCTATGCCAGTGGAGCCTCGTGTCGTTGCGGTACCATCGAAAGCCGCAGTGCGTGTCCTGATCAGTACGCCTGGTACGTGGAAAATCCCGTCATTGACACGAACGTTTGTCACTGACGAATTGAGTTGGGCACTCGGTCTGGTCATCCTTCTGGTTATTGGGGTGCGTGTGTGGAAGTACAACACACTCCAAAGTGAAATGTATGGCGATATCGAGATCGTCCAAACGTATACACGAAACATCCTCGCCGGGAATTGGCCGTGGTACTTTACCCTTAGCTCTGGGCCACTCTATCACTATCTTATCGCACCGATACTCTATCTTTTGGGCGAAGGGTACGACCAAATCAAAATTGCCTCTATCACTGTGAGCTTTATCATTCTCGGCTACGTTTATGGTTTTGCCAAACGCTTTGAGGGCCGATTATATGCACTGTTCGCATTAGCTTTTGCGGGCACCGGTTCATGGCTGTTGATCTTTTCTCGTTTGGGGAATTCACAGCTGTTTGTGCCACTGGTCACGATATCGACGGTGTACTTCCTGTATCGTTACATCCAAACGCAGGACGTCCGTTGGTTGTACGCTTCCGCGCTGGCAGCGACCTGCGGCTTGTACTCCTATCCACAGTCATTTGTGGTTGCTCCGGTGATGTGGCTGACAGTCATTGCGTTGCGTTTTACAGGAATAATCAAGCATCGTTCAGAGCTCATCAAGTACACGATTGCACTTGCAGTAGGCAGTATCCCGTTCATCTGGATGTATATGAGCGATCCGTCGCAGGTATCTGGGGATTACATAACGGAAAAAATCGCAGGTGGTGACAACCTGATTGGCAATATTCCTGTCATTTTGCTGCGCGGAATCGGAGCATATTTTACCAACGGGGACGACGGTTTTCGAGGCAACGCGAGTGGGTTGCCCCATATTGACATGGTGAGTACTGGACTATTGATTGTCGGTGTGCTTGCGCTGTTCCGTAAGAGTCGCCAATCCATTGCACCTCTTTTTCTCATCCCGTTGGTGTTGTTGCATGTCCCTTCGCTGTTGGTATTGCGGTATCCTGAACAGGTGCCATCTGCATCGCGATCAATAGGGGCTGCACCGTTTGTGTATCTCATTGTCGCGCTCGGCCTCTTCGAGCTGTATTTATTTGTGAAGGCACGTGTGCCAAAGGTTGCGGAGTTTGTTGTGGCGTTGCTGCTGATTATATCTGTGCAAAGCAATATTGACCGCTACTTCGTCAAATATATTGCTGGCATGCCGTACAATGACGTTCCGATCGGACGCGAATTGGTGCGCTTCGTTGACTCGCTCTCACACGACACTACGGTCTATGTGGCAGGCTGCTGTTGGCGCGATGTCTCTCCCGAGCCATTCTTTTCGCAAATCCAGCTGAGCAAGCCTGAACGATTACAGCGTTTTGACCCTGTTGAAACACTGACGTGTGAATCTTTGGCAGCAGTGCCGCGACCGGCAGTCATTGTCTGGTCCTTTGATAACAGCTTACCGTCGCCCGGTGTTCGTGGCTGCGCCGACGAATTTAAACCGATGCTGCATGCCACCAAAGCAGGTGTCCCGCTCTTTTATAGTGCAGCATTGACCGGCATAGCAAATCCTAACTACGTTGATCCTGCATCTGACGGCAGTGAGCAATCACAGGGCGACATATCGCCTCCTCCTGCTGAGCCTGCGGTCGATGAACTCCCCGCCCCGCCCGCGATTCCGGCCACGAGTGTGACCGAAGTGCTGTCGGTTAATGGCGTACAAACTACGGTGACGGCGTCTACGATTGATACAGGGTCCTTCCCCGATTTGTTCGATGGCAATCCAGATTCTTTGATCCGTGGGTCAAATCAAAATCCATTCGATGTTACTTTGGACTTCGCAACCCCTACACAGACAAAGAAACTGACCTTCAAGCTGGCTGGCATGCACAACTTTGTCGCCATCATCAAGGTGACAGATGCAGCGGGGACCGAATCCTACGAACAGACGTTCCCTACTGCCGATTCGGATCAAGTGGTGGTTTTTGATCTGCCGAAGGCTGTCGAGATGACCAAACTACAGGTTTCGTTCTTTGAACAGGACGTGCCTGCGGATGTGGCGACGTACATCCATGTGCGAGAGATCAACATCGGCAACGAATGAGTGCTGTAATAGAATACCCCCGCAGCGTCGCTGCGGGGGTATCGACGTCTGCGCGGATTATCGGACTTCAGGGATGAGAGTATAGTCTGGAAAGTTACCGACCAACCGCTCACCTGGTTGCCCGACGGTGACTGAGTGTACGAGATATTTACCGCCCACAAAGCATCCCTTCCAAGAGTTGCCGATCCCGCCAAATGTTTCGTCACGATCGCCGCGAGAGCGGATTTTGTTGTGACCGACTTTGTAGGAACGCAGGTCTCCGGAGATTTCTTTGGCCACACGGTCGTCGTCAGTCGCGAGTGACGAGACAAGTGAGCCATTTGAGATGTTCATTTCGGCAACGAGTTCTTCGACGCGATCGACGATGACCACCGTGTCTAGCGGGCCGAACGGCTCATTGTGGTGCAATTTGGCAGCGCGAGGCACATTCAGCAATGAATTGGGTCCAAAGTATGCGGAGGTATCTTGACCCGGCAAAAAGAGTGATTCGTCGATACTGGCTTCGAACAGCCCGAGTGCGCCGAGCGAAATGGCTTCGCTCTTCATGACACGCAATTCTTCGACCTTGCGTGAATTAATGAGTGGACCAAAGTCAAGCGCGGGGAGGGGATCGTCAGCATGGTCGACAAGCGTTGGATTGCCATATTTGATGGATTTGAGGACAGGAATATACATCTCAAGGAATTTGGGGAAGAGTTGGCGTTGTACGGCGAAACGCACATATGCGGTGCAACGCTGTTTGCCATAGTCGTAGCCTTTTTTGATTTGAGAGGCCAAATCATCCCAATTCGAATACTCCCAAATGCCGTAAACGTTGACGCCTTCCATCTCGAGCATGTAGCGTTTGTCACGGTCATAGAGGGATGCGGCAATATCACGCCCATTGCTCTTGCCGCCCACGAATGCTAAACAATCGACATCATGGTTACGCACCAATGCATCGCTGAGTTGCCCACCTGAGCCACTTACCAACGACACAGGGAGCCCACAGCGACGTGCCAGCGCCAATGACACCGTAAGCGCATAGAGCCCGCCGTCTGTTGGAGTCTTGGCGATTACTGCGTTGCCGGCCAGTACTTGGACGAGCATGGAATGGACGAGGACAGAGAGCGGATAATTCCACGATGCAATATTCGAAATAACGCCGAGGGGCGTTCGTCCGGTCATTTGGGTGTCTATTTGCTCGACATACCACTCGACGCCGCTGATACAGCGGTCGACATCGGTCATAGCCGTGGCGTAGGGCTTGCCTATCTCCCACATGAGCAGACGACCGATGAGTTCGCGGTGTTGTTTGAGTGCATGCAGCGTTTCGCTGACTTTTTGTTTGCGCTGGTCGAGCGATACTTTTGACCAGGTTTTAAATTCGAGCGCACAGTACTTGACGGCTCGTTTGGCTTCGTCGAGGTCGATCATCGGTAAGCTACCCAGTTGGGTGCCATCGATGGGCGAGCTGATCAGTTTGCCGTTGCCGGGGTGTCCCCAGGCGCCTTCGATGAGATTAAGGACACGGCCATCGCTGCTGAAAGCCTCAGGCACGAGCGCTTTGGCTTGTGCGAGGATGTTGTTCCACTCGACTGTCGGAGATATGATTTTGGTCACGACAGGATTCCTTTCAATACCATGCTCTCTATACGGTACGCAAAACTGTCCGCTTTGGATGTACGAAATACCCTGCACGCACTGCGTACAGGGTATTCGAAGCGTACGGTATACGGGTTACTTCAGTAAGCTAGCCATCTGCTTTTGGATCATTTTGGCGGCACCTTCTGGGAAAAAGCGGCCCCACCAGTACATTAATTTTGCATCCGATCCAGCAAATGCATGGAATGGATTCCCTTCGAAAGCACCGACGATGAGCTTCCCTGCGACATCCGCGGGGGTTGTTTTGACGGTCATCCCGCCTTGTTTTGCCATTGCATCGACTTCTGCTTGGGTACTTGCCCCAGAGTTGACCGAAATATTGGTTGCAATGGCGCCGGGGAACAGCACGCTGACACCGACCTTGGTCCCCGCGAGTTCTGCCCGCAATCCTTCGGTGAATAGCTTGATGGCTGCTTTAGATGAGCAATAGACCGTCTGGCCAGGAACGGGGAGATACCCGCCCATGCTCGAAATATTGAGAATTTGTGCCTCAGGGCGGCTGATCAAGTGGGGGAGGAATTCTTTGACCATGTGGACCGTACCGAAGAAATTGATATTCATGACCCGATGTATCTCGTCGTAGCTCAAGTCATTGACCTTACGGAACTTGTGTATGATCCCGGCGACATTGATGAGACCATCGACCGTTCCGTGCAATGCAATCACTGCAGCGGGGAGGGCGATGACCTGTTCGATGTTGGTGACGTCGACAACGTGGGTGCTGATATACGGTCCATTGGTACCTGCGAGTGCGACCGTTTCGTCGAGGGCTGTTTGACTGATGTCGACGGCTGCGATGGTAGCGCCGCGGCGCGCGAGCTCAAGTGTTGTTTCACGACCCATGCCGTTGCCTGCGCCGGTGACGACGATGACTTTCTTTGAGACGTTCATGGTTGAGCCTTTCTGGTAATGCGTGTACGCATTGACCGTACAAGACGCACGATGCGAGAACAGTGGGTCTTGTGTTGGTCATCATACCGCAAGACATGCGGCGCAATGTGAAGCGTGCGTGAATGTTTTGACTCATCTCGTCCATTGGGAGGCAGGGTGTTTTTTTAGAGAGAAAACCAGGGCCGTCTGCGACGACCCTGGCTCAAGAAAAGGCATCTCTGCAAGAGTTTAGGCTTTGCTTGCCAACCATTTGGTCATGATTTCGGCCACATAACGGGTGGACATATCGCCATCGACAAACACTTCATCATCCAACAACGCGAGTTGGAACGGAATGGTTGTCTTGACGCCGTGGATGACGGTCTCGTTGAGAGCGCGCTTCATGCGGGCAATGGCTTCTTCGCGGTTGGGTGCCCAGACGAGCATTTTGGCGAGCAAAGAGTCATAGTTGCCGGGAACCATGTAGCCAGGGTAAAGATGTGAGTCAACCCGCACCCCGGGACCGCCGGGGGGCAGGTAGTATTGAATTTCGCCTACAGAAGGCATAAAGTCGCGCTCAGGATCTTCGGCGTTGACACGGCATTCGATGGCATGACCGCGAATCTGAACGTCGCTCTGCTGTACGGTGAGGTGCTCACCCGAAGCAATCCGCAATTGCCAGCGTACCAAATCAATGCCCGTGACGAGTTCTGTGACGGGATGTTCGACCTGGATCCGCGTATTCATTTCGATGAAGTAGAAGTTGCCATCCGGGTCAAGCAAGAACTCCATGGTGCCTGCGTTGACATAATTTATGGCGCGAACGCCTTTGAGGGCTGCTTCGCCCATCAGAGCGCGAAGCTCGGGGCTGACCGCGGGTGACGGTGCTTCTTCGACGATTTTTTGGTGGCGTCGTTGTGACGAACAGTCGCGTTCACCGAGGTGGATGGCGTGCCCGTGCGAATCCGCGAGCACTTGGATTTCGACATGGCGTACCTTGGGAAGATATTTTTCGAGGAGGAGGGCGCCATTGCCGAACGCGGCCTCGGCTTCACTCTTGGCGGTCAGATAAAAACGATTGAGCTCAGCTTCATCGTTAGCAACGCGCATACCGCGCCCACCACCACCACCAGCGGGTTTGAGCAGGACGGGGTAGCCCATCGCATTGGCCAATTCGACGGCTTCTTCGAGGGACTGGAGTTCGCCATCTGAACCTGGGACAATCGGCACGCCGGCTGCACGCATGGTGTTGCGGCCTTCGATTTTGTCACCCATGAGGCGGATGGCTTCGGGGCTTGGTCCGATGAAGGTGATTCCATATTGTGCGCAAATCTCGGCAAAGTAGGCATTTTCTGACAAGAAGCCATAACCGGGGTGAATTGCTTCGCAGCCAGTAATTAGCGCAGCCGATATAAGTGCAGATTGATTGAGGTAAGATTTCGGAGAGGGAGCAGGACCGATGCACACGGCTTCGTCGGCGGTACGTACTGCCAAAGAATAGCGATCTGCTTCACTATAGGCGACGACTGCGCGAATCCCCAGCTCGTGGCATGCGCGAACGATACGCACTGCAATTTCACCCCGGTTGGCGATTAGAATCTTGCTGAACATAGGTCTTTGTCTCTCCACAAACCCCAGTAATATGCGGGATTATACCATAGCTGGCTGTTGGACGTTGGTTGTACGCTGTCTCAGCGTTCTACTTCCTCTGGGAGTTCATACCAGCGGACCTTGTCGCCAATCAGTGCGCGTGTCTTGAACGCCAACGATTTGGGAGCTGCGGCGAGCACTGCAAGGAGCGTCTGGACCTCGGTGGTAATCACGCCCGCATCGCTGCCAGCATGTGATTGGGCATAGCTCATGCAACGCTCGAGGTTCATGGTGATGGTGCGCCATAATCCCCAATCGGCGCTACACAACGACGCAAGGCGTGCACGGGTGTTCTGGTGTGCAAGGGCAGTGCCAATCTGCAGGGTACCGAGGAGTGCACAGCCGTCGTAGGCGTCCTTGGCGTTGAGTTCAAATATTTGGAGCTTGGTGAGGAGCAGTTCTGCGACTGGGATGGTGTAGGGGTCTGTACCGATGGACAGGGGAATCGTGTGGCACATCGCGAAGTTGCCCACAAAAACGTCGATTTGGCGCTGTGTTCGTGGGTCATGGAACAGCAGGCGTGAGTCACCATTCAGCAGGTTGAATTCTTTGTCGGCCAGATACCCAGCTGCGACCAGCACGGCGCTTACTTTGGACTGCGTTTTGGCCGGGATGAACGCATCAATGTCGCGGTAACTGCGGCCAGGGTTGTTGCTGTCTGGGCAGTGCAAGGCTACAGCAACGCCGCCAAGCAAGCGTATGTCGAGCTGTTGGGCGCGAGCGACGTCGACGAGGTGCGTGGCCGATTGGAGGATGTCTGCGTTCATGCGATTCCTTTGGATAGCGAAAGCGCCCAGGGATGCTTCCCTGGGCGCTGTGGGAAAGAGTTATTCGGCGGGAATTTCTTTCTGGAGCATGTCCAGATTGATGCCCTTGCTCTTGCGGTATGCCTTCATACCGATGTAGATCAACAGTGCGACACCGTACAAGCTGCCCATAAAGATCAATGACGTGGTGTTTTTCAGACCAGCCTCATTGATGCTATAGCCAATCCCGTACATGGCGTCTGGGTCGAGTAACCACTCATACAGCATGAATCCCAAGAACGCCGTCGAGATAAAGCCGGCCACGCTGATCAGCGGGATGCCCAGGACATTCATCTTGGCGATCGGCGATGCTGCGTACAATTCTTTCTTGGTAAACGGCAGAATCATGGCAGTAATCGATGTGCCAAAGAAGGTGACACCGATGACCAGTGTTGCCGCCAACGTCAGGCTTTGGAAGCCGAAGTAGTTGTAGGCATACAGGTACGAAATTCCGATGCTGGGGACGAACATCAACATCAACGCCCAGATCGGCGTGCGCGTGCGCTCGTCGACGTTGGCGACTGCCTCGGGCAGCAATCGGTCGAAGGCGGCAGCGAAAATCACGCGGGTCGAAGACAAGAACATGGTGCCGGCCCAGCCGAAGAACCACATGCTCATCGACACGATGATGGCCAACTGCACGGTCGGGTTGGTGCTCATGAACGAAGCCAGCAAGGCTGGATACGGCCATACGGGGAAGGCTGGTGCAACGGTACCGTAGCCCCAGGTGTAGTTCCAGTATGCGGCGTTTGCCTGCATGAAGAATTCCCAGGTGATGGAATGATCAATGGCAAAAAACACCACAATCAACAACACAACCGTGGCAACTACTGCATATGCCATACCTGCAAAATTGCGCTTGAAGTCGTCGGCGCCCTTGACTTCGCCGTACAACGTTGCGCCCCAGTTGGGATAGAGCAAGAAGTAAGCGATGACGGGGATGAGCAGGCCAATGTCTTTGAGTGTGCCACCGAAAAGAACGTTCGTAGAAAGATCTTTGCCTAAGGCGACGGTCGCGTCATAGACGTCGGGACCAGTGCCATAGAGGGTCGTGCTGTTGGCGATGAAAGCTGCTTTGAATGCCTCGTGATCACCGGAAAAGAGCAATACGATGACGCCAATCAGGCCGGCGTTGCCGATCCAGAAGGACCACTTCTGGAAGGTGGCGTAGCGCTTCATACCGGTAATAATAATGGCCGTCACAAACAACAATGCAATCATCGTGGCGATGAAGTTGTAGGTCGGATCGCCATTGAACAACAATGCCAGATCGCGCTTGCCCAGCAATGACAGGACGGGCACGATGATCATGCGGCGCAATGCATCACCATACAGAGGGGTCCACAGCCAGAGGATGAACCACCAACCGGTCACGGAAAGGACGAAGCCGATGCCGCTCCCCAAAATGCGGCTCTGCCAGACATAGTCACCACCGGCGCGTGGCATGACGGCGATCAAACCGGCATAGACTGCGACTTCGGCCATGATAAGCACCGAAAAGGTAATCAATGCCGTTACCATGCCACCGCTGAAGAAATACATTTGGCTGACCGATGTCATACCCAATGTCACCAAATTGATCGAAAAGAATGCATAGATGAATGCATCGAATACCGACCACGAACGGACCAGCCCGGTCGCTTTGCGCAGGAACAGTGCCGCGTCGCCGCTGTTGTTCGACGTACTATTGCTCATCGATTGCGTCTCCTTGTATGCGAATCAGACTATTCACTACCCCGATGTCAGGGTGTAGCTACGAATGTGGGTTTTGGTGCGGAACAAGCCGCCCTTGGGGTTTGCATCGAGGTCGATGAGTGCCCCTTGGAGCACCCCTTGTTCGTACAGACTGCCCGCGTTGATAGCCAGCGTGCGGCCGATGCGTGCCGTGCCTTTGCCTTCGTGGATGTGCCCGTGCAAAGACAATAGGGGTTGGAATTCTTCGATCATGCGGCGGACAGCAGTGCTCCCGGCCGGCACCATCGAATGTCCTGCGTTCACCACGTTGAGCTCTGCATCTAACTCAGAGACCTCGTCGAGGTTCGACGCGTGAGGTGGGCAGTGGAAGTTGAAAATCGCCTTTGCGGGATCAAATCCAGCGGGAATCATCGCATGTAAATATTCATACAGGCGATCTTCGGGGAGCTCTCGGTCGGTGTGCCATGGGGTAACGTTGGCCCATCCCGACGAGACCATACTGAACCCCTCACCCAAGTCGATGTGGCGACCTTCGGCCATGGTGACGGACGTCGATTGTGCGAGCAACTCGTCGATGTCAAACGGATCGTCGTTGCCTGGCGAGACAAAGCAGCGCACCCCCGTGCCGGCGAGTCGTTCTTCAGCAAGCACGAGCCAGCGTTCGAGCGAAAGTTGCATTTGACGATGGAATTCACGATCGACCAGACTTGGATCGGTGCGAAATTCTTCGAGCTGTTGTGTGCTAATACGAAACGGGTAATACCCGCGACTGGCCACCTTGCGCTCCATATCGACCACCGCTGCCTCGTCGTCGAGGATGAATTCTTGTTGGAGGAGGGTCGCGTGGAACGAACCGTCTGCCTGCTGGCTGATCGGCACGAGCGCCTTGCCCGTCATGTCGCCGCCCAATACCAACAACGAGACGTCATAGAATTTGGCAGCATTGAGAAATTTACGCCAACAGATATCGGAACCGTGAATATCGGTTGCAAAAAAGAGACGCGTCACGAAAGACTCCAGTATCAACATTTAATCTCTGCTTAACACAAATATACCATATCTTTATTATTTTGTGCGCTTTTGGGGGATCTTGTGACGAATGTACACCGAATCGTCGCGCGTATACTATTGGTAAAAGGAGAATCGCAATGACACTGATGCAATACCAGATAGAAGGCGTCGCCTGGGAAGATGAACGTCCCGGCGACACCCCCACATTCCTGAGTAGTCGCCATGGATACCTCGTTTCGAGTATTGGCGGGAGGGTGGTGCCATACGGCGCCGAACATCTACGTGGCAAGATGGGGGGATTGTGGTTCCATCCGCTGCGGATTGGTGCCGGTTGGCAACTGCGCGTCAATGGGCTGCTGTGCGACGCCGCAGTACGGTGTACGGTACGCGCCGATGCAATCGAACGTGCGTATGACATGCCCGGACGCCGTATCGTGGTGACTGAGCATATGGATGATGTGATGGCGGCACTGCTGGTTGAAATAACAGTGACCAACACGACTGTTGCAGTGGTACACGATGTCTGTGAGATTCTCGTCGATGCGTGTATCGAAGGCTGTTGGTTCGGCGGGATGACCGCTGGACAGACGGTCAGCGCGGGGAGTGATGAGCGCGTTTCGGGCGTGTGTGCAAGTGGCGGCGATATTACCGGTGGGGCCGCTGTTGCGTCGCGGACAGCGGTGCAATGGCACTTCGCAGGCGGCACGTTGTGCGGCCACACCGTGCTGGTGACGGAGGCGCACACGACCACCGCGCTGCATTGGGGCATCGCTGCCGACCACGACGCAAACCCGATTGCTGTAACGCAGCAGCTGCTCCGGCGCTTGGATACTGTGGCGACGGGTCGCACCCCGCAGACCGCAGCGCTGCACACACTGCTTTTGAGCAACGATGCTGACCTGGGTGCGTATTGGCGGGTGGCTCATCACAATCTGGGAGCGTTGGTCGCGCAGTATCCCGGGATGCCGCAATATGCGCTGGCGGGAATTCCCGAATACCCACAATTTTTTGGCTGTGATACGACCTATTCGGTGCCTGGGTTGTTGGCAGCTGGATTTGCATCGGTGGCACTGAGTGCGCTGGATGGATTGGCTTACCGTGCACGTGCAGCCTGTGGTCGGGTTCCGCACGAAATCACGACCAACGGCCGTGTCTACCACCCCGGCAATACCCAAGAGACCCCGCAATTTGCCGTTGCTTGCTGGCAGTACATCTGTTGGACTGGCGATCGTGATGCGGCAAGACGTTGGTATGCAGTCTGTGTCGAAGGCATGGCGCACGTGGCGGGGGTGTTAGACGGATCGCAGTGGCCTTCTGGTGATGGCATGGTCGAA
The DNA here is from genome assembly GCA_947474225.1 of Roseiflexaceae bacterium. Taxonomy (GTDB): domain Bacteria; phylum Chloroflexota; class Chloroflexia; order Chloroflexales; family Roseiflexaceae; genus UBA965. Next base: position 19,915 of record CANJHS010000043.1, read on the forward strand.
CGTCACGGCATGGGCCCGTTCAAACTCGACAGCGTGTGTTATATCATCCAAGCACTCGATGCACTCGCTCCCTGGGCAACGTTGCTTGAGCAGCATGCCGATGCAACCCGCTGGGCAGAGGCACGCCAGCACCTCGCGACCCGATTTGATACAGCGTGGTGGATGGCTGACGCTGGATTATATGCTGATTCGCTCCAGCGCGACGGGGCGCGGCAGCTCGACCATCATTGGACTGCCATTGTCCCCGTACAGACAAATGCTGCGCCGCATGCGCGCCAACAGGCGATCTATGCAACCGTGAAGCGGACCTTGACCAACAGCTGGGGCCTCGTCCATACCGGCGAGACGGAACCGAGTGTATGGACACTGCCGACCGGGTTACTTGCGCTGGCGGCGTGTGCACAGGGTGACAGTCGCTATGCAGAGATACTTCTCAAACACATCGGTCAAACGGCGCGGCACGGGAGTCTCGGTCTGCTCAAAGAGCTCATCCCGGAAGGGATGTGTTTTGTGCAATTGTGGTCGGCAGCGTTGTATTGTCAGGGCGTCGTCGAAGGCTTGCTGGGGTTGGTGCCAAACCTACCCGCTCGGCGTATCACGCTGACACCACGTATCGCTTCCATTGCAGTGCAGGCGCTCTGCTTTGGGGCTGAGATAATCGATGTGGCGATAGATGCAGGAACGGTCGCGATTACCCATCGCGCGGGCAGCGGCGCAATCGACTGGTATACGGGGTCGCAGCTCCTCGGTACGACAGAGCCTGGCCAAACGGTGCTGTGGTCGTTCGATGGTGATTGTGGTGCCGAAAGTCGATGAAACGCGGCTACGTCTCTCATGGACAGGGAACTACACTGCACGTTCCATATACCGCAGGGCTTTTTGCTAGATCCAAATCGACTTCATTGCGCTCATAGTGCGAAGGGCCGAGTATAATCGTCGTCCCTGTGCGCCCCGTTGACAGCGAAAACACCCCCTCCAACGGGAGGGGGTGTCCTTATGCAGATGATTACTTGTCTTTGCGCATCTGTTGTCGCAGAAAGCGTCCGGCAAGCATGGAAATCAGCGCGATGACAAGACTCCCCCATGCCACGACCGTGACACTGCCCTGTGCGTACTGAATGAACAACGCCAATGAGACAAACACGAGCCCAATGATATTGAGCATGATACGGAGGCGGCGACGATCCATTTAGGCCCCCAATGCAGATAAGAAGCGGATGCAACTGCGGATTGCTGCGAAATAGTAGGGCAGGTGGAATTTTTCGTTAGGTGCATGGACGTTGTCATCGGGAAGTCCAAAGCCCAGCATCACGCTTGGTGCGTGGAGTTTGCTGTCGAACAACGCTGCTACGGGAATAGATCCACCACCACGCACGAATTCGACGGGCGCGCTGAATTCGGCGCCATATGCAGCAGCGGCAATCTGGAGTACCGGCGCATCGAGCGGCAACAGCAGGGGTTCACCGCCGTTGAGCCAGACGACATCCATCGTGACTCCGTCAGGAGCGAGTTCAAGGACCCTTTTTTTGAGGATCTCGTAGACTTTGTGTGATTCTTGGCCAGGGGCCAAGCGTAGGCTGACTTTGGCTTTGGCTTCGGCGGGGATGACGGTTTTGCTGCCTTCACCGATGAAGCCGCCGATGATGCCGTGTACTTCGAGGGTGGGCCGCGACGTCATACGCTCCATCGCAGAGTACTGCTGTTCGCCGGGGAACGATGTCAATCCTGCCGCAGCCATCATCTCTGGACCACGTTCGAGCGACTGGCGGTCGAGAATGGCTTTGTCGGTTGGGGTTAATGGACGCAGCATCTCGTAGAGACCGGGGAGATTGATATGCCCATTACGATCCTTCAAATCGGCCAGCACCCAGGCAAGTGCTTGCAGTGGATTGGGTGCAATACCGCCGTACCCACCCGAATGGAGGTCGCCCTTGGCCCCATGCGCGGTGATTTCTACATAGGTCATGCCGCGCAAAGAATGTGTAATCGTCGGGATATCTTTGCCGACCATGCCGGTGTCGAGAATGAGTACATAATCGCATGCGAGTTCGCCGGGGTGATTGGTAACGTAGTCTGAAATCGATTCACTGCCTGATTCCTCCTCGCCTTCGAGCAGAATCTTGATATTGATGGTGAGACCACCGGTCGCGAGCAAAGACTCGAGCGCTTTGAGTGCTGCCATCGTTGGGCCTTTGTCGTCGACGGCACCGCGGGCATAGAGGCTGTCACCGACGAGGGTCGGTTCAAAAGGAACGGTCTTCCAGAGTTCAATCGGGTCGATGGGTTGCACATCAAAGTGGCCGTAGACGAGCACTGTCGGTTTTTTTGGATCGATGATGCGTTCGGCATAGACGAGCGGCAGGGCGACGCCCTCGACGACCCGTGCATTGCTGAAACCAATGGTCGATTTGAGGTGCTGTGCAAGCCATTCGGCTGCCCGCCGGACGTCGGGATGATGGACCGACATCCCACTAATGCTGGGGATGCGAATGAGTTCTTTGAGATGTTCGAGGTGCTGATCTTTTTTGCCGGCGGCATAGGTCAAGGCTGCATCTGACATGGAAATTCCCTTCAACAAATAAGCGAATACCGTGTGCGTCTGCGCACGGGAGGAGTGATTCGGTCGGTGGTCTCAGGTAATCCGCCCAAATTGGCGGGCGAACAAATCGAGACGCATGCTGACAATGGTCGGGCGCCCATGTGGGCAGGTACGTGGGTTGGCACATTGCTGCATCTGCTGTAGCAAGGCGGTCTGCTCGGCGAGCGATAAGCGTTGGCCGGCGCGGATAGACGTGTGGCAGGCGAGGGTAATCAGCATCCGTTCCCGCCAATCGCTGGGTAACGAACCGCCCGTGTCACGGAGTGCCGCCGCGATCTGCAATACGGCTGCTTCGGTTTTGACGGGTGCAACCGTCGCCGGAATTGCGAGGACCAGGACATCGTTGCCCTCTTCACTGATACGAAATCCCCACCGCAATAATTCGTCGCGTTGTTGGCTCAGCAACAAAACGTCTTGTGGTACCAGTACTAACCGCAACGGAATCAACAGCGGCTGGATTTCGATTTTGCCGTTGGCTTCCTGTGCCATCAAGCGTTCGTAGTTGACGCGTTCATGGGCTGCGTGTTGGTCAATGATATACAGTTCGTGGTGGGGGGACTCGCACAAAATATACAGACCAGCCAATTGACCGATAATCTGTAATTCAGGGAGTGGCCCTTGGAGCTGTTCTCGTTGTTGCGCAGCAACGGTTGCGAGGGCTTGCCCTGCCGCTTTGGCGTCAACATCGTGCCGCATGCCCGGATGAAAGGTCTGTTGGAGCGGCGGAGACACCGGTTCTGGGAATAAATCTTCTTCTACGCGCCGTGTCGGCGACCGTTGCCCCGAACCACCCGCCGTGCGTGAGGTTGCTCCGCCCGAACGATCGAGATCTGTGAGATACGACAATCGTTGCTCGCGTGCAGTCGGTTGCGGCGTATCTGCGGTCGGTGCGTCGGTGCTGGGGAGTGGGACGGTCCAGCCTTGGATCGTAGGAGTGGATTGAAGAACGGTGCGGATTGCATCGGCGACGTGACTGCGCACATAGTCGGGGTCGCGGAACTTCACTTCGCTCTTGGCCGGGTGTACGTTCACATCGACGCTCGCCGGATCGACCGTGAGCGCGAGCATCAAGATGGGGAATCGGCCTTTCATAAGGACCGTGTGATATGCATCGTCAAAAATGCCTGCCATGGTTCCCCGTGCTGCAATCGTGCGTCCATTGACGCTGATGTGCATCGCCTCTCGGGTATTGCGGTGGGCAGTCGCATCGGACACATAGCCGTGGAGCCCGATGCGGTATGGACCGCTCCCAGCATCATACGCAATGGGCAGGAGATGTTGGACGACATCGACGCCATAGACTGCCAATGCCACTGCGCGCAGGTCGCCACTGCCATCTGTTTGTAGGCGTGGTTTGTGATCTACAACTAAGTGGAAGCGAATCGATGGGTATGCCAATGCATAGTGTGTCACCACGGCTGCAATGGCAGCAGCTTCAGCGCCTGCGGAACGCAAAAATTGCCGGCGGACGGGCAGGTTATAAAACAAATTGCGTATCACGAAGGTCGTTCCCACAGGCGCGCCGACACTTCGTTTGTCTTGTATTTCACTCCCGGCGATGCGTAATTCGACTGCATTGGCTGCATCGCGATGGCGGCTGGTACAGCTCACTTGGGCGACTGCGGCAATCGAGGGCAACGCCTCGCCGCGGAATCCCAAGGTCGCAATATTGAACAAATCCTCGGCAGTGATGAGCTTCGACGTCGCATGGCGGGCAAAGGCAGTCTCGATTTGATCGGCAGGGATGCCGGTGCCGTTGTCACGGATGACCAATTCTTGGACACCACCGCCCTGCATTTCGACGGTGATTTCCGTCGCACCGGCGTCAATAGCGTTTTCGAGCAATTCTTTGACCACCGAAGCGGGTCGTTCAACGACTTCACCGGCGGCAATTTGGGCAGCAATAGCAGGTGGCAGAATGCGAATCATGAGCGCCTCTGTGTGGTTTTCTGTATTATAGTACCAACCCCTGACCTTCCATCGCAAAAGAAAGACCACGCCAATGCGCAGCTGGCTATACCGTGCCTGGGCTATCGTCTGGCCGATTTTGCGTGACTATGCACTCATGACCGTCGGTGCTGTCGTGATTGCTGTTGCAACGCGCATGTTTCTCATCCCCAATGACGTCGTTTC
>CANJHS010000044.1 GCA_947474225.1 Roseiflexaceae bacterium
ATGCCAATCTCGATCATGCAAATCTGCAGAACACATCAATGCGTGGCGTCATCTCGGGCGGGATTGTCGGCGCAGATCTCGTATTGCCGGCTGATTGGAAGCTGGTGCAGGGCTTTTTGATTGGACCGTTTGCCAATTTGAGTCACAAGTCCGTCAACAATATCAACCTGGCAGGTGTGAAGTTGATGTATGCACAATTGGCCTATGCCAATCTGGCCAGCAGTCAACTGCAAGGGGCAGATTTGAGCGGCAGTGACGCCCGTGGTGCCGATATGAGCTATACCAACATGACCGGTGCGACGCTGCGCTGGAGTACCTTGATGTGGTCGAACTTCAGCTTTGCCAATCTGACCGGCGCAAATCTCAGCGGTGCATTTTTGGCGGGTGCGAACTTCCATGGTGCAAACCTGAGCGGCGCCGATTTGACGGGTGCGGATTTGACGGGGGTCAACTGGCAAGACACGATATGCCCAGACGGCACCAATAGTAACACGCACAATCAGACCTGCGTATATTAAAAAACACGCTCGTTTGACCAGCCCCGGTTCGTTGCGTGCAACGAATCGGGGCTTTGTGTATGAGTCGGTGCGAGAACGGAACGTTGGGCATCGGCCAAACCGTGAGCGCACTACCGACATAAATTCCTTCACGTGAATGGCACAGACCGCACCACTGTTGGGCTGGTGTGCTTGCATCTTCAGCAGAACCAGGACTCCGGTGTTGATGGCATCGCTGGAATAGGCAGTTTTTCTTCTACAACATCACTCATCAACCGCTCCTCTGTGCGTACGTTGTCATAAAAAAAGTACCTTGTGGAGATACATTCCAAGCCCATGAACACGCCCATCGCGAAGGTGATTATGCTGAGAGGTAATACGAAGTATTTTTATACGTTTTTTTCTTCATCGCGAATCTGGGCAGGTGCGGATAGCTGCGTGGGTGATTCTCTCGACCATGTTTTGTTGTAAAAAATCCTGCGTACTCTGGGTGCACGTGATTGCCATGCGTTCTCTGTGAATTTGAAATATTCAATAAAACGAACGATGATCATGCGCCCAAACCACCCCACCGCTTTGAGCGCAACTTGCCCCAAAACGGCATAGTATGACCGTGTCACAATCTTTCGTACGCAATCGCCGCATTCAATACGAAGTTAGTGGCACATAGTGTTCGACGGAAGGGAACGGGTCATAGAAGTGGTGAAGCAGTTTTTTCCACTCTTGATACTGTGCGGATTGGCGAAAACCAATGGTGTGTGCCTCGAGCGTTTGCCACTGGACGAGCAAGATATACCGGTGCGGCTGCTCGAGGCATTTTTGGAGGTCATGCGACACATAACCAGGGATTGACGCAATGAATGGCGCTGCTATTTTGAACGCTGCCTCAAACGACGTAGCTTCGCCCGCGCGGACATCTAGTATTGCGACTTCAAGAATCATTTGTGCTCCTTTTCACCACATGAATACGTTTTTTCTTCTACATTGCCAGGACGATTGGCAGGGATTAAGGCGTGCGAGGCTCATGTCCAGCGAATGGGGTACCTCGTGTGAGCCGATGACACTCCTTACCGATTCACTCTGACTGCATGCTGCACGACGATGTAATTGCGTTGGATAATCTGGCGAAAAGCGGCGTCCGTCGTCGCCCAGTCAATGATATCGACTTTGTATGGCAGGTCAGATTCGGAGAAATCGTCTACGAGGTTTGCATGGACTGCATTTGAAAGTGGTTTTTCGCCGATGACGACAAGGTCGAGATCCGAAAACTCCTTGGCGCTACCGGTTACACGCGATCCAAACGCCCAAACCTCGTTGGTGGGAACATGCGTGTGGAGAATTGCACGTACCATTGCCAAATGCGCCGGCAGGATGTTGAGAGACGAGGGCGCGTTAGTCATAGCAGTCGTGTTTGGAGTTGTGTAAGCAAATAGCGTGCTTCTGCGAAAAACGGCATGATTCCGTCAACCACGTCTCGCGCGATTTCTGCGTTGTATGCGTGGCTTGTGCGTACGCGCATATCGCGGTATGTTTTCCAATCAGACCAGGTACCGAGGAGGAGCGCGTGTTCGTTGCCTGATCGGATTAGGTCTGCAAAACTCATGCTGTCGTAGATGGCAGGCGTGGGCGACGTGGCTTCGAGGAACCGTTTGAGCATTTTGTGGCTGATTTCGTAGGTGAATTCGAATCGTTGAATCAACCCATCGCGGATTTGGGCGTCACTGATGTCGCGCTCATATCGTTCCCAACCTTCTTCGAGGCGGAACAATGTACGTTCGAGTGAACTGACATCGAGGAATTCATTGGTCATTGATTGCACCGGTACTGTCTGACTCGCGAACGAATCGGAAACGTTGCATTTTCTACGTTGCAGTGGGAAGAGGGGTGAATGTTCATATTATACGGTGAACATATCGTTGTATGGGGAAAGAAATGTGAGTTGGTATTATATGGTGTAAAAAGGTGACGGTGTTTGCGGGCGAGGCCGTCATGCCGCTGGGTGGGGTGTTTGCGGGCGAGGTCGTCATGCCGCTGGGTGGGGTGTTTGCGGGCGAGGCATGCCTCGCCCCTATTGCATACGCCGCACTACCGACATAAATTCCATCACGTGAATGGCACTGACCTCGCCGGAGTCTTTGCGGGTGTCTTTGAACGTACTGCCGACGATTGCAGCATCTGCGATGGCCAGCTTTTCGGCGACGAGTGCCTTGGTCATGCCTGCACCGACGACCAGTGGGAATGATCCGATGATGGAGCGAAACTCGCTGATTTTCGCCGTATCGGTATCGACCCCGGTCCCTGATCCCGTCACCGCAATTGCATCGCAGTGCTGCATGCCAATGGCAAGGTCCTCTGCCAGGCTGCGGTTGGATAGGTACGGTTGGTACTTGAAGCGTACACCGCCGATGACGGCCACCCGACCATTGCGGCGATAGCCGTCGATCATGGCGTAGTATGCAGGCTCATCGGCAGGGGCGAGATGCCCGCAAATCGAGTCGACTTGCATGAATTTTGCGCCGTATTGGGCGGCGAGTTCGTAGCTGGTAGCGAAGTTGTCGAGCACATTGACACCCAAAACATACTCCGGGCGCTGTCGCGAGAGGTATGCAAGCACCCGTTCGACGTCGGCCGCATCGCCGTAGTAGTCTTCGACGATTATGGCGTCGACACCGCAGGCAGCGTAGATGTCGGCCTCGACGATGGCACGCTCGAGGCGCTGCTCGGCGCTGTCGCCTTTGAGGTGGAGCATGGCCATGATGGGTTTTTTGTGCGCAAAAAGCTCGAGAAACATCAGTTTTTCCCTTCCAAACGGCCAAACTCTGCCTCGACACGCTCGCCGAGTTGCAGACGCAAAAGTGGCGAGAATGCAGGGAATGGGCCGTATTGGCGCGCATTCAAGGCTGCTGCTAGATTGGCCTGGATGACGGTGCGCAACGGATGCAGTCCCTCGGCATAGCCATATAATGCAGCACCGGTCGCGCAGTTGCCGCAGCCCGTCGCGTCGACGGTGGCCTCGAGGTCGTAGGCTGGCGCATACCAGGCGTGCCCGTCTTGGATCATGTAGGCGCCACGCGTCCCCACCCGGAACAGACAGGGTATGCCAATCGCGATAATAGCCGCGATGGATTCTGCCTCGGATGTCGTGCCAAAAAGTGCCACTGACTCCGGCAAGTTCAGCGAGTAGATATCGACGCGCTGGATGAGATCACGGATGGCCGCGTGTCGGTTTGTGGCGTCGCAGTCCGAAGGAAGCAGTTCCCACATGATTTTGGCGTGGGGGGCAGCGGCGCGGATGGCAGCCAAATCACGCCAAATCGGCTCGCGCACCGCGGATTCGAAGTACATACCGCGGGTCTGGTCGGACGCGTGCGCGGTTATATGGGCTGTCTGGATGCGTGCGACGTTGCCCCAGGTGAGTTCGAAGTCGATGCCGTGCTTGGAATACTCACGCCACCGGCCATTCGACTCATAGGCGAGGATGTTGTGGCGGGTGTGCGGCAGAACCGATTGTACGCCAGCCATCGACAGTCCATTCTTGCGGTAGTAGTCGCCATAGAACTGGTCGAAATCCGGGCCTGCCGTCGTCACAAACAGCACATCGTCGTCGTATGGCTTGATACCGGTGAGGGCATACAACGACCCACCGAGTTGCCCCGTGACACTACGACCATCGGGATAAATGATATCGTCGACCAGCGTACAACCGCTGATGATATATGTCATGGCATGATTCCTTGAATCAATGGACGACGCTGTGCAATCAGGATACTATGAATTTGTGCATTCGAATGAACTTCCTCATCCCCAGCAGCAGGAGAAAACCTCATGGCCCAAGGATATGCCGTGTACGTCGGTGACGTCGCCCTCGACGAATACTACCGAGCAGACTATTGGCCCACCATCAAAGACAAAGCACTGGTCCAGACGTTGCCTGCAGTGCCCGGTGGCATGATCGCCAACGCCGCCTGTGTGGCCGCGGGATTGGGCATGCCGGTCAAATTTCTGGGGGCTTTGAATCGTGGAGCGATTACACAGTTTTTGCTTGCTGATCTCGAGAAAAGCGGAGTGGATACCTCGTTGGTGGTGTTTGACGACACCCTACCCGATGCCAAATGCATGATATTTTTGGTGGGCGACGAACATACGGTCCTCATCCCCACCATGGGCATTACGGCAATCGAAATTACTGCTGAACAGCTGGATGTGTTGGCACAGGCCAGCTATATATATTCGACGCCCATCGAATTCGAGCTCCTGCGCTGCGGCACAAAGAACAGCGACGACATCATCGATTATTGCCGGCAGCGCGGCGCAAAACTGGTCTATGACCTGGATGTGGATTACATCAATGACGGCGATGAAGCGCGTTACAGACGACTCGATGTGGCTTTTTTCAACGAAGTGGGCTTTGACCGCTATCGCGGTGCGCTGGATCCACAAGCTGCGGCAGACCGTCTGCTGTCGTATGGACTCGAACTGGTGGTGGTGACCCTGGCCGAGCGTGGGTGTGTGGTGTATGCGCGCGGTCAGACTATTCGTGAGCCGGGTATCCCGGTGACGGTGGTCGATGTGACCGGTGCCGGCGATACGTTCTGTAGTAGCTTTGTGTATGCGCGCGCAGTCGGTATGGAGCTGCGCGAGGCGGCGCAGTTTGCCAATGCCGCAGCGGCGCGTTGTGTGGGGCAGCTGGGGGCGCGGGTGGGCGTGTAGTGAGGAGTAAATTCCAAGCTGTAGTGCGTGTGCAAGCTGGTTTCTTCGACGTCAGAGCGATACATAATGCTCAACGGTGGGGAATGGATCATAAAAGTGGTGAAGCAGTTTTTTCCATTCCTGATACTGCGGTGATTGGCGAAAGCCGACGGTGTGGGCTTCGAGTGTATCCCAGCGTGCTAAAAGTAAATAGCGTTGGGGCTGTTCGATACATTTTTGGACTTCGTGCGACACATACCCAGGGATTGATGCTATGAGCGTGGCTGCCTGTGCCATCGCAGCTTCGAATTGCGCATTCTGGCCTGGCTTTATGTCCAACACGGCGACTTCGAGAACCATGGATGTTCCTTTCAATTGTTTTGCGGGGTTTCGGTGTAGTGAGCTTTCAGAACGCAGATGAATTCACTGCGTTTCACTGGTTTACCCACCCGAATTGTAAATCATCATTCGGGAGCTAGAACATCGTTGTTTGTTCAACAATGGTTAGTTTTACGGTGCGGGGTGGTGTAGACAGAAAGTTATCGAGTCCAACACGGATTGTCGAAGGCGTAATTGTGGTAACGGTGTCGGTCAATTGCAAGTGTCGATTCAGATTATATGCAGGATCGTTTGTACTGCTAGTTTCATCATAGAGTACAGCCCGCGGAATACTGTATTGCTTTGCTTTCGCTAGGGCATGACGCGATCCACTATCAAAACCCTTATCTGCTTCCGCATAGCTGGCGACTAATAGGATTCCATCGCTGAATGCTGCCTGTAGCCGGTCTCGTGTGACAAATCTGCTAATTTGCTCCATACGTGCGTAAGGATTTGCCCAATACTCCGAAACAAGTAGACCGCCGTTGGTCACTATCTGGTCTGCCAGATCACGGTGTTGCGATGGAATCACATTGTCAACGGGGCTTGGGAGTACTGCAACCGTTTTTCCACCGCGCTTGAGTGTCTGTTGATGTGCCACTGCATCGCATCCTTGCGCGAGTCCACTCACGATGGTAATACCTTCATTGATTAATTCATCGACGACATCTGTTTCAAACCGTATTGTGGCAGAATCGGGATTTAAGTGACCGACCACAGCAACATTGCGATTATTCTTCTTGAGCAGACTGATATCCCCGCGATAGTAAAGCAATACGGGTCTATCACCATCCTTTACGTTGCCACGTAGGTCTGGGAACGTCGGGTCGAGAAAAGAAATAACTCCTTCAATCCTCGTCAGGATCCCGTTGTTTTGCTGTTCGACACGGTTAAGTGTCTCGCGAAAATGCTGGATGGTGGGCGGTTCTCCCTCGCGATGTACATCACGTTGTAACAATGCAACGAGATGCTCAATATCGGTGAGTTTTTCTTGGTTTTTGATAATCCAACTTGAGCCAATCCCCTTATACGTTAATGCAGTTGCGATTAAAAGTGTTGACTGCGTTGCGTTCATGTACGTATCCTTAGCAGTTATTCGGCGTGCAATGAATCGGTTTTTGCGACTGCATAAAATATCACCTGTGCAGCACCACAATTATACAGAGCTTGAATCGCATCCTCATCAATGTTCACTCCGGGAGTATATATATCGTCGATGAGCAGGATATGCTTACCCCTGACTTTGGGGTTTATGTCACACGTCGAAAGTGTTATTCCGGGGTACGGTGATGCGCCGTCATTGACGTACCCGGAAAAATCTGCACGGAGATGTGTTGTTTTCGTATTCGTGTGGCGCAAGATGTAACGGGTACCATCAATGTACTGTTCAGACTCTTTCGCAAAAAGTTCTACTGCATACCGAAACAACGTTTGAGGCACTTCATACTGGTCTTCAGCTTTCGCACGTGGGACAACACACAGCACAGGTGAAGGAAAGTTTATGAGTTGATCAATCGCTGGGATAGCAATACGCAAATGGTTACGTACTTCAATCAATGCAGTTTTGAGTCTTTTTCTAACTTGTTTATTGTTTTGATTGAATGTGTTTTTGAGGTCGGTAAGGCACGTAGGATGTAACGGGTGACCGCGGCGATAGTAATTGATACTGGAAAAACCCTGCGTCCTGATTTTGAGAAACGGGTTTGGATTAATGGTAAATTGCTTCATGTACATCCTCTGCAAAACGCATCGGGAAGCACAATAACAGTTTTTCTGACCACATTTGTGGTGTCAAAATCGATTGATTAACGAATGTACACTGATTGACGAGACGCTACCGAATGCAGTACGGTGTCCAGAGGTGTATATTGTCTGACCACCAAAAAACCGATTCCGTTGCCGATGTTGATTATCATGATTCTCATATGTTTACCGAGAGATGTACCACTGCCATGCCAACACTGAAACACCTGATTCTTTTCCTTGCACTGCTTGGTGCAACTGCATGTCAACCCGCTGCCACGAACGTCGCGCCGATTGCTCCGACGCAGGACACGCGTGCGGGTGAGACCGTCGCCACGAGTACGCCGATAGTCAATGCTGCGGTGGCGGCGACTGACACCGCGCCGATCCAAATCACATTGACGCCGCTGATCGCAGAGCTTGATCGACCCGGCTATGTCTTTGCACTGCCGGATGGTACGGCTGCGGTGCTCGAACAAATTGGTGTTATTCGACGACTGACCGATGGCTCGGTATGGCTCGATATGCGTGATTTGGTAGATGCAGATTCGTCAGAGCGTGGATTGTTCAGTGTGGCATTGAGTCCGTTCCAGTCAGAGCTTTTTGTGAGTTATACCCGTGCATCTGATCGTGCCACGGTCGTGTCGCGGATGCCGATGATCGACAATCAGCCAGACAAAACTGGGATATCACTGGTCATCGCTATTTCACAACCGTATGCAAATCACAATGGTGGGTTTATTGCATTCGGTCCAGATCAATATCTCTACGTTGCAACCGGCGATGGTGGTTCGGGCAACGATCCACAAAACTACGCGCAAAACACGCAGAGCCTCCTCGGCAAAGTATTGCGCCTAGATGTCCGTGCTGGCCAAGTGCCGTATGCGATCCCTGCCGGGCAACCCGTGCACGCCGATTGGTTGCCCGAAATTGTTGCCATCGGCGTGCGCAATCCGTGGCGATTTGGGTTTATTGCAGACCAGTCAATGTGGATAGCCGATGTCGGCCAAGACAAGCTCGAAGAATTGAATGTGCTGTCGCTCGCGGATGTGCCGACGACGAACTTTGGCTGGCGACTGCGCGAGGGCAACGAGTGTCGGCAAGCAGGGACGCCCGATTGCGATAATCCGGTGTTGGCTGATCCGGTTGCGGTGTATCCGCACACAGCTGGGAACTGCTCGATTACCGGCGGCGAGACAATACCGCACCCGCGATTGGATGGACACGTTGCGGTGCTCTACGGTGACTTTTGTAGCGGGGTAATTTGGATGTGGGACGCCCAATCTGGGTCACAGATCATTGCAGATACGGATTTGCAGATTTCATCGTTTGGACGTGATGCCGACGGGGTGATATATGTCAGTGATTACCGAAACGGCCAAGTACTGCGTCTCGATATCGAGTAGATTCGCATTCGTCATTCACTGATAACTGATAACTGATAACTGATTTCTGATTCCTACCTGTTCCGGGTCAGCATCTGTTTGGTATAACCGCACGAATTGCAGATCATGATGCGGTAGCCGGCGGCGCTGGCATAGCGCACATCGCGGCCACAGCGCGGGCAGACTTGTAATTCATAGACGGGTTGTTGGCGCGATGCCGCAGCGCCGCTAGCGATATTGACGCCTGCCTCTGCCACGCTGGCGGGTTTGAGGCGTTGTTGGATGTTGGGTCGGGCGTCGCCAGTGGCGACGATATTGAGGGTGTCGATGATGCGGTCGACCAGCTGGCGATAGTCTTCGGCACCACGACTGTCGTTGTCGTATTCGAAAATCGACTTACCGTGCATCGGCGACTCCGAGAGTTTGACATTGACGCGGATGGGTTGGGCGACTTTATTACCATACAGCTGTTGCAAGCCCTCGAGCAATTCGAGCGCTTGACGTGAGCGCGGGTCGTACATGGTAGGGACGATGAGGCGGATGGAATCCGTACTGTCCTTCATGTTTTTGACCTGCTGATGGAGCAACTCGAGTCCGCGCACCGAGAATGGTTCGACCGTCGTCGGGGCAATGATGTCGTGCGAAGCCACCAATGCATTGGCGTTCATCGGGGTCAACGAGCCACTCGAGTCAATCAAAATCACATCGTAGTAGTCCTCGACCTGGGCCAAGGCCTTGCCCAGGGTGTTGCCCCAGTCGTTGCCCCGAGACATGGTCGTCTGCGCCATGAGCAATGTCGTATCGGCAACGACGAGGTCCAAATTATGCCGCGCGGGCACGATGACTTTGGCCGGCTCCATCGCTTCGATCATCAGCTCGTAGAGGGTGTGTTTGGCGCTGACCCCCAGAGACGTCGACAGATTGCCTTGAGGATCGGTATCGACCAACAGCACTTTGACGCCGCGCAGGGCCAATCCCGCACCAATATTGATAACGGTGGTCGTTTTGCCGATGCCACCCTTGAGGTTTGCGACGGTGACGATACGTGCCATTGTTACATCCTGTAGTAGTTGTCTTTCGGATATCATACCACGACAGAAATAGGTTACAGGTTGGAGGTTACAGGTTACAGGTTACGGGGAGGGGTGACTGAATGCAGGTGTGGACTTCCACTTATAATGTGTGTAGATGGAGTACAAAAGTCAATCGGCAGTCGTAGCGTATGTATGTGCAACGCAACGCGTATGGCTTTCCTTCCTTCATCCGCAATCCTTCATCCGAACGAGGTGTGTGTATGCCGTGGATCAAGGTCTTTACGCTCGAGGAAGCCACCGGCTACCTCAAACAAGAATACGAAGCGGCCATCAAACGGGCCGGTCGTATCTGGAACATCGTGGGCATCATGTCGCAAAATCCACGCGTCATGAAGGCATCGATGGACATGTACGGTGCGTTGATGCATGGCCCGTCGCCACTATCACGCGGTCAGCGCGAAATGCTGGCGACCGTCACGTCTTCGATTAATCATTGCCTCTACTGAAGACGCTCGCATGCGCACGACCTCCGTGCTGAGGTCAAAGATTTTGGGATTGTCGACGATCACCAGGCTGATTTATTCGTCCACCATATCTGCTCAGACTGGCGCCAAGCAGGCGTCGGCAAGCTCGATCGGGCGTTGCTCGAATACGCCGAAAAGCTGACCAAGACGCCTCAAATCATGGGGCCAGCCGACCTCGATGTGCTGCGCGCCGCTGGTGCCGATGACCAGATTATCCACGATGCGACGCAGGTGATTTGTTACTTCAATTACATTAACCGCATTGCCGATTCACTGGGCGTCGAACCCGAGGCCTTTGTGCATCCGTGGGAGCAGAGCAGCCCCAGCTAGGTTACAGGTTTGAGGTTACAGGTTAAAGGTAGGTATATGATTCGGACTCACGCACGCAGGTGCATGAGTCCGGATGGTTTTGGAGTTGATGTGAGGTCGGACTCGTCATTCCCATGGACGTAGGTCCATAGGAATGCGGGCGAGGTGTACCTCGCCCTTGGCGACTACTGCATGACCGCGAACAATCAGGGGCGACGTACCCCGCTGCGCGGGGCATGACGACGTCGCCCGTAGATACGAAAAGTCCCGCTTGATTATGTGATGAGACTTCTGGCACGCTATTTCCCACCTCACACCCGTTATGGCATGGCGGCCATGCCGCCGTGCCATCTTCTCCATCAATGGTTTGAAAAGTCATCTGTCACTTTGGAAGTTTTCAAAAACCACATATGTGGATGAAAAAATTGGTAATGTTAATACAGTCTGTGTATGGGAGGCTTTGATGAACAAAATACTGCTGATTGTAATTGGAAGCGTCCTGGTAGCGTGTATTTCGGTCTCTGCGTGGTTTTATCAAACGCATCGTGTAGCCTTGGGATTTATGCAGGAGCATTCGAGCCTGCTCCGTGACAGTTTTCGGAAAACAGAAGATGGTTTGAGAATTGAACGTGTGCTTTCGCTGTACAAGGACAAACCGAATCAACTGGCAAATGTTCGGAGGAACAAGAGCGTTGCGCTTGATGTTGCGCTCTTTGGCGGGCGCATGATGAATGCACTCGATACAGCCGATGCGCTGGATCTGACATGGTGCGAAGTAGATCCTGTGCAGGATTGTCTGAGATACGGCGATTTCGTGGTGGTGTACGCAAAAACGTACAACCGCGAAACGATTCAATCTATGTATGATCAGATTGACAGATACTTCACCATTGAGGACCTCATAAGATTTATCAATAAGTTGCTTGATGAATCCGATGATGGCACCACCATAAGCATGCAAACAATTTTAGTAAGTCAGTTTGAGCTTATTCAAGAGAATAAAATCACGATAGAGGAGATACACGCTGCGATGGAATGGCTCAAATCTGAGCCAAAAATGCAGGAATTGATTGCTGAAGATTTATTTGGTTTTTATCCATACCTCATTAAATCACCTGAAGCACTCGCAGCAGTCTTTGATGACGCTGAAGCATACCGAGCTGCACTGGCTTTACGAGACGATTACCCGCAGT
This sequence comes from Roseiflexaceae bacterium, assembly GCA_947474225.1. Classification (GTDB taxonomy): domain Bacteria; phylum Chloroflexota; class Chloroflexia; order Chloroflexales; family Roseiflexaceae; genus UBA965. Next base: position 11,753 of record CANJHS010000044.1, read on the forward strand.
TGACTGCGTTCTTGTACCCATAGTTGGGCGATGTTTTTGCAGCGATTGCGTGCGATGTACGGAACAAACGACAATCGTATTCAGAGAGATCCTCGTTGTTGAGGGGTTGGTTCGCGGGCGTCATTGAGCGGGTCGTATTGCAATACGCCTCGCTCAAATCGATACTTTGGTGAGAAAAATCTGTTCGGCATGCCACCTTTGCGAATTTTTAAAGCGTATCGAAGTTATAGAGAAAATGAGGACCAGTTTGGACTCGAACAAAAAGCGGGTGATTTTGGCACTCGTGTTGGTGATACTGATTGCCACGGTATCGTACGTGCTTGGGCGGAGCGGGCAGAAGGGCGACAGAGCAATCGAGAATGTCATTGCTAGGATTTTTCCTTCACGGACATCTACTGCTACCCTGACATACACACCGAGTCTGACACGAACGATTACACTCACGCCGAGCATCACGCCGACACCGACGTGTCGCGAGATTTCCAAACGATGGGTTACTTCCGTTTTTGTGCCTGCATATGCAGAATACACACAAATTGTCAATGCACGGTATTATGACGAATGGGCTGAACACCACAATGCATTTGTCGCAATTGTTGATGGAAGAAGTGTACCTCAATGTGATCCCTTGGTCGTTGATGCGTTTACGTCGCTTAAAGATGCTGTTGGATACACCAGTAGATGGTACCCCGATCAGTTGTTAGGTCGACGTTCAACCGGATACGCGTTTACTGCTTTCATCGCTGCACAACGTGCCATTGAGGACCTTGAAGGCGTATATCCGATGATCATTCGGCTGTATGTGAACAAATAGCATCTGCAGTCTGTTTCTAAAAAACAAAGACGTTATCGAGCGGGGCGTATTGCAATACCCCCCGCTCGATTCTGATTGCCTCGACCCGCTCGCCTGCGTCATTTGACAATATCAGAAGGATTGTGTAAATTTGTATATATGAAATGCGTTCACACTTGTAAAAATGACTGACATGAGCGCACCGCAGGTCGTCAAGTCAGCAGCCCGTGTATTCGACGTCTTTGGGCTGCTTGTCCATCATCCCGATGGCCTCTCGCTGACCCAAATCAGTGAGGCACTGGCTTTCCCCAAAAGTAGCGCACACGGGTTATTGAATACGATGGTTGCCCGTGGGTACCTGCGTGAAGGACTGCGCGATCGCACGTACCGATTGGGACCAGCGTTGTTCGAGCTCGGTTCGGCCTATATTGCCAGCACGGATTTGGTCAGCGATGGCTGGGAGATTGTCCGTGCGACAGCGCGTGAGTGTAACGAGACAGTTCATCTGGCAGTCCTCGACGGCACTGACGTGCTGTATGTCGCCAAAGAAGAATCGACCAATACCATCCGGATGGTCTCGGCGGTGGGCAAGCGCTTCCCCGCGTATGCAACCGGTGTGGGCAAGATATTGCTGGCCAACTTTGCAGGTGCCGACCTCGAACGCCACTTGCCCATGATGAATCCGCTCCCGACCATTACCGCCAATACGATTACCGATGGAATAGTGCTTCGTCGCTCGATCGACGAAGCGCGCGCACGCGGGTACGCCATAGACATCGAAGAATCGACCGTCGGTTTGTGTTGCGTCGCAGCACCCGTCCATGATGCCTCGGGCCAGATTGTGGCCGGGATGAGTGTGTCCGTGCCTAGTATGCGCTTTACTCCTGAGCGTCAAAGTGTGCTGCTTGCCCTGATTACGCAACAAGCCAACAAACTTTCGACCATTCTTGGATATCGAAAATAACACATACCACGGTCAAAACGTCACCGTTAATCCGCCATCTACCACAATGGTCTGGCCAGTCAGGTATGTTGCGGTGCCTTCGGCGAGGAATGTGACGACCGTCGCTATCTCTTCAGGCTCGGCAGGGCGTGCCAACGGGATGCGGCGGCGTTGTACATAGAACTGCTTGAAGTCGTCCGTACTATGCTCGTTGACACCATCTACCACTGCCATCGGTGTTTCGACGAATCCTGGAGCCACTCCATTGACCAAAATCCGATGTGGCGCCAATTCGACCGCCAGACAGCGAGTCAGCTGATCGATTGCTCCTTTAGCGGTGTTGTAGTGGGATGACAGTGGTGCGCCCAGGAATGCATTAATCGACGAGATATTGACGATTTGTCCGCCGGTGCCCTGTGCGACCATCTGTTGTGCCGCCGCTCGGCTACATTTGGTGGCACCGAAAAACATGACATCGACAGCCCGGTGCCACTCTTCGAAGGGTGTGGTCAAAAAGTCTGCAGGATAGAAAATCCCTGCGTTGTTGACCAAGATATCCAACGCACCATAGGTTTGCACCGCCGCATCGACCATACGTTGGGCGTCGTGGCGTACGTCTGCCTGGAGCGCCGTAGCGCGGCCGCCGGTCTGGAGTATCTCGGCAACGACGGAGCGGGCGGCCGCCTCGTTGATGTCGGCCACGACGACGGCATGCCCTTTGGCGGCGAGTTGGTGCGCACAGGCGCGGCCAATGCCGCTGCCGGCACCGGTCACAATGGCGGTCTGAGTAGGCATTATGCGCCTCCGTTCTTGATGACGGTCACCGCGCCGGCACGATCGATTGCAGCGACGCCGTGTGCGTGTTGATAGAGGCTGACGCACAACGTGGTGGCGAGTGTGCTGTGCGCCGCGATGCGGCTGACGCTGCCTTGGGCGATGGCGTCTTCGAGGCGATACGGGTAGCCGGTACAGGGCTCGAGAATGGTGGTGTAGTGATTGCGCCAGCCGCCGTATGCACCAAACACCCACACCGAACGGAACACATCGGGGTCGAAACTTAGTCCGAAGCCGCTCTGCGTCGTGCCATCGGTCAACGCGCACCAGCCGGCGCTGAGTTGGGTACCGTAATAGAAGTCACAACTTTCGGCACTCGCTGGCGGCACCATGCGCATATCCACCCCCGAGGCGTGTGGCCAGACAAAGCGTTCGACGTGCGCGCCGAGCCGTGCACGGAAGCCCTCGTCGACCAGACACTCCGTGGCCGGCATGTCGATTCGGCAGTGCGGGTTGATGGCCAAGGCAGGATGGAGCTTCCACAAATACTCGAGCGGTTGCGACTGGTGATTGTGGAGTCGGTAGGCGATGCTGAAGGTGGGTTCGTTCGCTACAAACGTTATTGACTTCTCGATGGTGGTGTTGGTCACAACGCCTTGGCGCACCAGGTGCAACGTCGCCGTGTGTGCACTGCTGTCGATGCGCCAATCAAACGGCATGGCCCACCATTCGCCATGATCTGGGTAGAGTTCACCGCTGACGCTCGTGGGGGCGTCGTTGGGAAATAATTCGTCCCAACCGCCGCAGAACCAGTCGTCATAGGCAGCGCCATAGAACGCTGGGCGCGGTGGTGTGCGTGGATTGTGCCAGAGCACCTCGCGGTCGGATTTTTTGTCGATGAGCGACCAGAGTTTGCCGCCGAGCTCGGGGAGAAACGTCGCCCGGTAGTAGGAATTTTCGACCATAATTGCGCGAAACCCACGGTAGGTGTAATTGCTGTCGATGTGCAACATAGGTCTAGCCGTTCTGTTGGTGCAGATGGAGGATGCCGGCACTCAACTCGGCGAGTTGCACGGTTATCCCGTTGGTCATGATGTCTGCGCCGGTGCGGGTGCCCAGCGCTCCGCGATCGCGATCGGTGAGCGTGTAGCTCCCCGATGGATTGAGCCCACGCAGATACAACACGCGTTCGGGGTTTTCGCCGACTGCCCGATAAAAGAAGACCACACTCTCGTGCTGATTGGGTGCGACCGCCTGGATGGCGTCCCAGCCATACCCGACCCGGTCGATGTTGTATTTGGGCGCGAGGAGGTGGATGATTTTGGCGCTACGAATCAGCTCGCGATACGCTTTGTATTCGAGGATGGCGGCTTTGGCATCGGCATATTCTGTGGTATTCCACTCGGTGATGCGTTGCATAAAGATGAGCGGTCCGCCAAAGATACTACTGCGCAGTGTGTACGGCGTTGGCTCATCTTCGAAATAGCGGACGCTGTAGCGTGGCGAGAACGGGTATGACGCACCATAAATGCCTTGACGGGTGGCGTAGGCGCCGATGTTGTCGACGGTGATGCTGGTGTGATACAGCCGCGCCATTTTGTACGTCATCATCATGCCGCCGTCTTCACAGTTTTCGAAGACCACCTGCGGGTATTTGGCGCGCAAAGTGCCGATGACCACGTCGATGCCCTGCTGCGAATTGGCGTAGTTGCTATCGCCCACGGTGTGCGTGTGATCGTCGCGTAGACAGCGTTTGACCATGTCTTCGCCGTCTTGGATGATGTAGTTGATGCCGTGTTGCTCGATGAGATTGGATACCTGCTCGATGATCCAATTCCGGCACGGGTCATTCCCAAAGCAGAGGGTGCCTGCTTGGTAGTAGTCATCGTAGGTGCTGGCCAGCCATTCGGGGTGCTGGCTGGCGATGGGTGCATCGGCGGCACATTGGGCGATAGCGATGTGGACGCCAAAACGCATGCCGTAGGAGGCAGCCCGGGCAGCGATGGGACCGAGGCCATTGGGGAACTTGGCGGGGTTGGGGCGCCAATCGCCGATCGTGTTGGCCCAGCCGAGGTCGAGGACGACCACTTCGATACCCAGAACGTGACAGCGGTCGATGACGGCGAGTTGTTGTGCTTCGTCGATTTCTTGGCCGTACTTCCACGAGTTGTATTGTACCCACGGGTAGCGATTATCGGGATAGGCGGGGTGGACGTGCGCCTCGGCAAATCGTTGTGTGACATAGCCAGCCTCATCCCAGTCACCGTCGTAATGGCCGAAAAACACCGCGGGGATTTCGAACGACGCAGCAGCAGCGATATCGTGACACAACGCGTCGATCGAGCTGGTAATGCTGGTGGAGTTCGCATGCGCCGACGCATGGATGCGACTCTTGCCGTTGAATTCAATGCCGCAGACAATGCCAGGACCGGCTGCGGGATGGTGTTCATCGGTGTCGTGCGGCGGTGGTCGCAGTGCAAACCAGGCACAACTGGTTGCGCCATTGTAGTGCGACGGGTATGACCCCATCCGTACTTCGATAGGTGTACGACCCGGCCAGATTTGGCTCTGATGCCGGCTGAAGTAGTCGGTTCGATAACTCCAGCTGAATTGGTCGACATGGAAGAGGTAGAGTGGTGCCTGTGCCAGGTCGATATGCAACAGCCTGCATCCGGTGATGCGCTGCGTCTGTGCTGCGATGTTCTGCACGAGGGCAGATGTGCGCACGAATGGCAGATCGACAAAGCCCTCAATCAGCACGGTCGCCTGGAGGGTCTCGCTGGTAAGCAGAATGGTGCACGTGTGGGCGGTCTGGGTGACGACTGCTGCCTGCTGCCAGTGCACCGGAACGCCTGCACGGTCGATGGAGGCCAACGTCCCCGCCGCCAGCTGCATCCCGACCGTGTGTGGTGTCGAGGCAAAGCGCAACGTGCCGTCAGCGAACCAGATGTCGATGCTCTGGTGTGGCAGACGGAGGGCTGTGCGGGTCAGTGCGGGTGATTGCATGGGGCCTCCTCGTGGCGAAACAGAAAACCCGCCCACGAATGCTGCACATCCGTGGGCGGGAGGGTGAACTAGCCGCCGGCGAGAATCTTGTTGGCCTTCTCGTCGATTTGCTTGCCGGCTTCTTCAGGCGTGATCTTGTTGTTCCACACCTGATCGAGCGTCGGCGAGATGATTTCGCCCAAGATTTGCTGCACTTTGGCGCTGTAAACGTCGCCGATTTGTGCACTGCCGATGGCGTCCGAGACCGACTTGAAGCCGGCTGGCATTGCCTTCAGGAATGCCTCGGAGTTGCGGGCGTCGGCACGGATCGGAATCCAGTCGCCGGTGATTGCCATTTCGGCCTGATACTCAGTTGCGCACCAGATTGCCCATGCCGTTGCTGCATCGGTGTGTTTGCCGTCTTTGGGGACGACCCAACCGCCGAAGAAGTACGGCATTGCGCGCTTGTCGCCCCACTTTGGCATCGGGGCTACATCCCACTCGAAGGGCAGTTCGGCGTTGGACGAAATCATCCAGGTACCACCCGGGTACATGGCGACTTTGCCGGAACCGAAGATGCCGGTTTCTTGACCGACGACGGAGCGGGTTTCGGAATCTGGAGCAAGCTTCTCGACATACATGATGTCTTGGATCCAGTGGAGTGCATTGACCGCCTCGGGTGAGCTGAACGTGAATTTGGTTGGCTCGACGACTTTGTCGAAGTAGCCACCGCCTTGTGCCCAGGCCAAAGAAATCGATCCCCACCAGACTGCCAGGTCTCCGACGTCAAAGCCCCATTGGGTTACATCTGCGCCTTCACCCTTTTTGAGCTTTTGCGCGATAACCTTGATGTCGTCCCAGGTGGTGTTGTCGTTCGGGTAGGCAATGCCAGCCTCATCGAAGATTTTTTTGTTGTAGAACAATGCCATGGTTTGGATGTTCTCGGGGACTGCGTACATGTTGGCGCCGTCGAACTTCCAGACTGCCATTTGTTCCTGCGGATACATGTCGGGGTTTGCGAAGTCGCCCACTTTGTTGAGGTCATCTTGCAGGTTTTTGAGCTTGCCTTGGGTGTAATGACCGTAGGCTTGCACGTCCCAGAAGTAGACATCGATGGGTTCTTTGGATGCGTAGGCCAGATCGACCTTTGGCCAGTATTGATCCCATGGCAACAATTCCATGGTGGCTTCGTACTGACCCTTGTACTTGGCGTTGAACATGTCGGCGCGTTTCTTGAAGTTTTCGTCCAGCTTGGGTGAGTTGGACCACATCAACGCCTTGATTTTCTGGACTTCGGCCGGGGCGGCTGGCTTCTCGCTGGTAGCTGCGCCACAGGCTGCCAAGACGCCGGCGCTGACTGCAGCGGTCCCGAGCGCCATGATGCGCAGGAACGAGCGACGGTCGATGCGCTGTTGGGCTGAGTCGTGTTGCTTGGACATTACGAGCTCCTTTGCTGAGCAACAATCTATGGTCAAGGGTTACCCCTTAATCCCCGTGGTTACGATCCCGCGTACAAAATACCGTTGTGCCCCGATAAAGAGCAGAATGGGCGGGATAATCGACAAGGTGACCGCTGCCATCATCAGATTCATCTTGGCGACACTGCGCGGCGAACCAGACAGGTACGACAAGGCCACTGCAATGGTGCGTTTAGATTCGTCACTGAGATAAATCAGCGGATTGAAGAAATCGTTGTACGTCCCCACAAACGTGAATACCGCGATGGTCGCCAGTACGGGACCACTCAATGGCAGCATAATCGACCACCAGATGCGGTAGACACTCGCGCCGTCGATCATGGCCGACTCTTCGAGTTCCCGCGGGATGGTGATATAAAATTGGCGCATCAGAAAGACAAAATACGCACTCCCAAAAAACGCCGGGATGGTCAGTGGCAGGAATGTGTTAATCCAGCCAATAGTGTTAAACATCAAATAGGTGGGCACCAGCGTCACCGCTCCAGGCAACATCAGGGTGGCCAACAACAGCATGAAAATAGTGTCACGCCCCGGTGCTTGTAGTCGCGCAAAGCCATAGGCTGCGAAGGACGCCGACAAAAGTGTGCCGATCATGACGGCAGTCACGATAAAGAATGTATTGAAGGCATAGACATCGAGTTTGAGTTGCGCATAGGCATCTGAAAAATTCTCCCAGCGCGGATTGTCAGGAATCCACTGCGGGGGCACCAAAAAGACGTCGCCGTTTTGCTTGAGTGCGGTCGAAATCATCCAAAAAAACGGAATCAAAATAATCACCGCTCCCGCACTGAGCACCAGGACGCTGACGATGTCGATGAGGCGTTGTTGTGCCGAACGCGTGCGTAGGCTGCGAAATATGAAGCGCATTTCACTTCCCCTTTCGTTCGGATTCATAGAACACCCACAACGGTGACGAACGAAAGACAAGCAGGGTGAGGAGCATAACGATGAGGAACAACACCCACGAAATGGCTGCTGCATACCCAAAGTTCAAGTACTGGAACGCATGCCGCCATAGGTACACCGCGATGAACAACGTGGCGTTGTTGGGCCCACCGCCGGTAATCACAAAGGCATCGGTGAAGTACTGCAACGCACCGATGATACCCAATACCAGATTGAAAAACGTGACGTTCGACAGCAACGGCAAGGTGATGTGGCGGAACTGCGACCAACGATTGGCACCGTCGATCTCGGCTGCCTCCATCAATTCATACGGGATGCCCTGCAAGCCCGCCAAGAAAATCAGCATCGTCCCACCCACGCCCCAGACGCTGGTAATGATAAGTGCGACCAACGCCCAGTTCTCATTGAGTAGCCAGTTGGGTCCGGTGATATTGATCATGCTCAAGGCGATATTGATGATGCCGTGCTTGCCATTGAAAATCCACTTCCACAGCATTGCCACGCCCACCCCCGAAATGACCGTAGGGAGGTAATACATCGAACGGAATAGATAGATGCCGCGGATTTTTTTGTTCAGCAACACCGCCAAAAACAACGCAATTACCAATCCCAACGGCACACTAATCACCGAATAAATGGCACTGATGCGGAGTGATTGCCAGAACAGCGGCTCACTCAGCAATTTGGTGTAGTTGTCTGTCCCAATGAGGTGGAATTCGTTGAGGAGGTTGTAATCCGAAAAACTCAACACCAGCGAGATAATCATCGGACCCAGCGTAAACAGCAATAACCCCAAAATGACCGGCGACATGAACACGTAGGCGTGGAACGCCTCTGTGCGTGCCTGCCACCCTGGTTGTTTTTGTTTTTTTGCGCCCGTTGATACCGCCATGTATGCCTCGGTTGCTCCGTGACGCCGTTGTCAGGGAATATTCATATATGTGAAATCAATTCAAGCAATATCACTATTATAGCAGGAGCATCAGTCGTGTCAATGATTCGGGATGCGCTCCAGGTGGATGAGTGCCGATCCGGGTTCGCATTGTGGATCGAACATCCAGCCCGCAGCGATGGTAGCACCGGAAATGACTTCGACACGATTGTCGCCGAGCCAGGTACAGCGATACGAGGACGTCTGGTCGATGTTGTGGAGCCAGAAGCGTCGCGTGGGTTTGGAACCAGGCAGACGGAAGAGTGCGACCAACATATCACCAGCAATCTCGTCGATGTATTGAAAGCCGGCGTAGCGGTCCAGCGTGCCGTCCCGGCGCGGTTGATTGGTCAGCCGGAACATGCGGGCGGAACGGACAAAACGGCGCACAATCTGTTTATATGCATCGATATGTTGGACGTAGCGGTCACGGATCCACGGCAGCAGGGTGGGCAAGCCTTGTGAAAAGCCGAAGCGGTGGAGCATGCTGATGCGCGTGTAATAGTCCAGTTGACTGGCGGTCACCGCCGGGCTGGTGGGGTCGAAGGTCTGCTGCGGATGATCGGCGAAGCCCCATTCACAAAATCCCCAATGCAAAATTGCCTCGGGCGCCAGCATACTCGATGCCCCCCAAAAGAGTTGGAGGCTATGCTCTGGCCAATCGGGGTCGCTGAGGAATGCCATATGGGTCTGTTGTGCGATGCCGAGGTCAATACGCAGACCGCCGGATGCGCAGTTTTCGAGGACGACCTCGGGGTGTTTGGCGCGGATGGCCGCCAGCAAGCGGTAATAGCCCTGATAGTGGCCATGCAAGCCGTCGCCAGCCCCGTGACCATGGTCCGTGCGATTGCAGCCGGCACCTGGGTCGAGGTTGAAGTCGAGTTTGATCCAATCAGCGCGATAGTCGCTGATGATGCGGTCGAGGGTTGCGTATGCCCAGTTCCAGCCGGCCTCGCTGGCCAGACAGACGTAGCCGCAGGGGGTGTCGTTGCGCCGAGCCACGATGTTGGGGTGTTGAATGGCGGCTTCGGCGCGGACACCGAGCGCTTCTATTTCACACCAGATACCGAATGCCATCCCTTTGGCGTGCACATAGTCGGACAGCGCCCGGATACCGCTGGGGAAGCGGGTGGTGTTGACCACATGCCAATCGCCGCGGTAGTCATACCAGTGGGTGCCGGGGTCTGAAGGGCCAAACCAGCCGGCATCGAGGGCACAGACTTCCATGCCCATCTGCGCAGCGACATCGACATTTTGACGAAAAACGCCTTCGTTGAGGGCACGATCTTCGTATGTCCACCAGTGATTCCACTCCACGGGGAGCGCGTTGGAGAGGGTGTTTTTGGGATACCAGTGTGATCGGCCGACAGCTGCATAGGCTGCGGCGTTTTCGTCGATGCTCGGGTTGGCACCGAACACTGCAACCACTGCTGGTGCGGAGAAGGACGCACCGTGTGCGAGGGTCGTTGCAAAGGCCCAGTCGTTGAGGCCTGCAGACAGACGGTAGTTGCCGTTGGATTGCTCGAGGGCGCGGATTATCCAGTTGCCCGACCAGACGACCGACACTGACAGCATGGCACGTTGGTCTCGGGTCAAGCCGACCCATGGATGCATGCCTTGTGATGAACGTCCTGAACGGGTCTGCCAGACGACATCGCCGATGAGGCGCTGGGCTTTGGGTTCGAATTCACTGCCCCAGCCGCCGGTGTACCCGACGCTTTCGTATGACCCGGCGGGAATGTCAATCACCAATGTGTCAATGCGACTGATGGTAATCGGGGTTGAACCCAGGTTTTTGACCGTTATTGCGGCTTCGAGGAGTTGGGTGCCTGCGTACGATTTGAGTGTGTGAATGATTTGGAAGTGCTGCTGGACATCATAGGTGAAGGTCGTGCACTGCATGCCATGTGCGTCTTGGGTCTGCGCAATGGTGCTCAGCTTCACGCCAGCAGTATGGGCGCTGTAGACCTGATTATCGATATCAATCTGAAAAAGCGGGCTACTGGCGCAGCCCCACAAGACGTCGTGCGAGTGAAGAGCGACGATGCCGGGCTGTACGGCGGGTTTGTACTGGATGACGAGTCCGTTTGAGCCAATGACCACGTCGTTGTGAATGCTCATCTGAATGACTTTCGCATGTATGAATAGATTAACCAAATGCTACGCTGTTCGCAGTAAAATGTCAACGAAGCAGACATCGGCCACGGTTCGGCCGTATCGATAGCCACCCATAGGAGGGCAGATGCGCATCGAAGCAGTAGATTTCTTTTATTTGTCGATGCCCGAAGTATTGGACATCGGTGATGGCAGCCAAGATGCACTCTTGGTGCGGGTGCAAGCCGGCCAATATGTCGGCTGGGGTGAGTGTGAAGCATCGCCGTTGGTGTCGATAGCCAGTTTTGTCTGCCCGATGTCGCATAGTGCCTGCAAACCAGTGCGTGACTCGGTACTTGGTCAAGAGCTCAACGACGTGTCGGATATTGCGCGTATCTGTGCGGTCGTGCATGCAAACAGTCTCGATTTGTTGCAGATGCCGCATACCTTGTCGGGCATCGAAATCGCGCTGTGGGACCTGCTGGGCAAGCGCTACGAAACGCCCGTCTATCGACTGCTGGGCTACACGACTGCCTATGCCAAGCAACCCTATGCGTCGCAGTTGTTTGGTGATACTCCGCACGAGACGTATACGAAAGCACGGCGCGTCAGCGCTGACGGATACCGCGCAGCCAAGTTCGGGTGGGGTCCGTATGGCTTGGGGAGTGTGTCTGCCGATGCAGAACAGATCGCCGCAGCCCGTGAGGGATTGGGACGAGATGGGATTCTTCTGGTCGATGCGGGTACGGTGTGGCTCGATGACGTGGCGCGTGCAGTGCCGCGCCTCGAAGCGTTGCGTGCTGCTCATACGACCTGGTTAGAAGAACCGTTTGTGTCGGGTGCGTTGTCGTCGTATGCCACGTTGGCGCAGCAGTCGGGCGCGGTCAAACTTGCTGGTGGCGAAGGGTGTCACAGCGAATACATGGCACAGCACATGATTGAGTATGCCGGGATTGGCTACGTGCAGATCGACACCGGCCGCATCGGTGGAATTTTGCCCGCATATCGGGTGGCGCAATATGCGCATGCGCGCGGAGTTACCTATGTGAATCACACATTTACCTCTGCGTTGGCATTGAGTGCCTCGTTGCAGCCATTTGCAGGGTTGGAGCATGATGTCATCTGCGAGTACCCCGTCGAACTCAAACCGCTGGCACTGCAGATGACGCGGCAACGCATTGTGCCCGACGGAGATGGACTAATGCGCATCCCTGATCGACCAGGATTGGGCATCGACATCGATGTCGACGCGTGCCGGAGCTATCTGGTGCCGTGTGAGATTACGGTGCGCGGCAAGGTTGTCTATACGACGCCGGAGCTTGTGGAATAAGCCCGCTCGAAAGTTGGCTCGTGTCAACAAGTCGGTGAACAGTGCATCTTGCACACGATGGCATGCCGACTTGACGTCGCTGTCCTCTTCGAAATGCTTCAGTCGGCATGTCATCTCCTGCAGATGACATAATTTTCACCGGGTAGGCCACAGCATTCCGACATGTCGTTGAGCGGGGCTTATTGCAATAAGCCCCGCTCGATCAGACAATGTGATTTCCCAGTGGCCAAAATATTGGATTATTGTGCTGCCTGTACAGCCTCGCGTTGCATCAGCCACACGGCGTGCGCCCCTTCGCTGTTGTACGCCTGCACCGTGTCCACGAGGACAT
>CANJHS010000045.1 GCA_947474225.1 Roseiflexaceae bacterium
CGGCCGTCTCCGACCCTGCTGGAGCTTTTTGAGGACTATTTTGCGTTGCTCGAGACCTACAAACCGAGTGGCGGCGCGGTACACCACCACAAGCCGGTCTACGGGTACATCCCGGCGCGGCATTCGCTGCAACGTGCCGAAGCGCCGTTGTTGCGCGGGGTCTTGCCGATCGGCGATGCCGCTGGTCAGCAATCGCCGTTGACGTTCTGTGGGTTCGGTTCGCATGTGCGCAATTTGCGCCGGACCACCAGCATGCTGGATGCGGTGTTACGCGCAGGCGCCGAACAGAGTGATGCACTCGCTTTGGTCTCGCCATTCCAAGTAAATGTATCGCTCAATTGGGTGTTCAGTCGATTTATGCAGCCATGGGGCCAAACCGATGCAGACGTCAATACGCTCCAGCATCAGTTCATGGGTGTGTTGGAACGGCAGGGAACAGCCTTTGCAACGCGGTTCTTCCGCGATGAGATGCGCTGGAGCGACTATCACAAAATGATTCTGGGGATGTTTTTCACGTATATGCCCATTGTGGGCATCGCCGGACGGGTGCTTCGCTGGCGCGCCTTCCAATGGATTGCCGATTATCTGCGCTTTACCTGGGCTGGCGCGTTGGCCGCTGCGGGACGTGGTGTCGGTGTCACGGTACTGGAACGTATGGCGACAGATTTGCCGATGCGCTGGCGTCTGCGCCTGCTTGCACAAATCGGCGAATGGCGGGTGATGGGCTGGGATCGGTAGTCAGGTCGTCGGTGTGTTCTTTGGGCAGACGTGCTGGAGTCATTGAAAAAGCAGAGAACTGGTGCAGACATCTGTCTGCACCAGTTCTTGATTGCTCTAGTGGCAGATGATTTTCCGTACAACTGCTCGTACCATACGATTTCGCAGTGCATACCGCATTGGCAGACGGTCTGGCGAGGGTGCAGGCGTGGAGTGAAAGCAAAAGAACAGCTCGGGTTTATGCGTCGATGACTGCCTCGAATTGGCGGACTTCCTCGGCGATAACCGCCAAACTCCCCTCCCAGAAGGAGCGTTGGGTGATGTCGATCCCCATGGTTTTGGCGAGTGTGGCGGCGTCTGCGGTACCGGTGCTGCTCAGCAACGTGTCGTAGCGGGTGGTGAAGGTGCCGGGGTTATCGAGATACAGGGCGTACAGACCTTGGCCAAAGAGTTGCCCAAACATGTAAGGGTAGTTGTAGAAAGACCGCCCGGTGCTGTAGTAGTGCCCCTTGACTGCCCACATGTAGGGGTGCAACGTTGCCTCGGTCAACCCGTCCCCGTAGGTTTCGCGCTGGGCTTGGAGCATGAGGGCACAGAGTTCGTCTGCCGAGAGTTCACGCTGTTGGCGTTGTTCAAATACACGTGATTCAAAGAGGAACCGGCTGGTAATGTCGACGACGACTTGCGTCGAGCGTTGCAGCGATGATTCGAGGATTTCGATTTTGCCATTGGCATCAGCGTGGGCGAGGGCGGCATTTTGGGCGAGTGTTTCACAAAAAATACTGGCGGTCTCGGCGAGGGTCATTGGTGTATCGCGGTTGAGGGGCGTCTGACTGGCCAAATTGAGGTTGTGATAGGCATGCCCGAGCTCGTGGGCGAGTGTCATGATGCTCCCGATTGAGGGTTTGTAGTTCATCAAGACCCGCGATTCGTCGCGTTGTAGGCCCATACAGAAGGCGCCGTCTACTTTGCCGTGGCGTGGTTCGGCGTCGATCCAGCCATCGGTGATGGCACGTTGCGCAAAGGCTCCCATCCGTGGTGAATAGGCACTGAACTGTTCGACGACAAAGGAAGAGGCTTCGGCAAAGCTCCAACTGCGACTTTCGGCGGCAACGGGGGCAAACAAGTCGTACCAGGGCAACGTGGTGCCGGCACTGAGCCGGCGGGCTTTGGCTTTGAGATAGCGACGGAACAACGGGAATGCATCGTAGGCAGCGCCGAGCATCGCATCGAGCGTCGCTCGGTCCATGCGATTATCTGCCAGCGAGATATCGAGTGCTTGGCCATAACCGCGCCGCTTGGCGAGGGTGTTGACTTCCCCTTTGATGGCATTGAGGGCCATTGCCAGTGGCGTCGCCTGGGTCTTCCACGCAGCAACCTCGGCCTCATAGGCGGCGCGGCGTGATTCACTATCGGAGTCATACGCCATAGACCGAATTGCACTCATCGGTTGGTCGGCGTTGTCATACCGTACATTGAGCTGCGAGGTGACGGTGCTATGGAATCGGGACCATGCGCCGCCGCCACTGACATTGAGTTCTGATGCGAGCGCCTCGGCCTCGGGTGACATCTGATGCAGTGCACGGCGGCCGGCTTCCTCGAGCATGAATCGGTGGGTCTGAATATACGCGGATTGTGTCGCCAAGGTGGGTACGTCGAGGCAACCGGCCCAGGCGGTCAGCCGCGTCGAGAGCTGATTGAGCCGGACCATTCTGCCGCGCAACTCACTCTGTTTGGCCTGGGCGACATCGTCGCGTGAATTGGTGCTGACAAATTGATAGATGTAGGCATGCAGGGTGCGGAGGTTTTCGGAAAGGTCGGCCATGTGTTTGAGCATGCGTTCGACGATAGCGGCGCTGACCGTCAGCAGCGCGTCGTGTTTGGTGACTTGATGGTTGTCATAGTCGGCCAGGGCTGCGTCGAGGGCACCGTCGAGTGCCAATATCGCGGTGTTGAGGGCAGGGTCGTTCAGACTTGCAAATGGTGTATTGGTGCGCCATTGTGGCATCGTTGTCATGGAGTTCCTCTCGAGCATACGGCATATCTGGAGTGTTTGGGGTATCATAGCAAATATCAACGCAATCCCACGAAAACGCCGTAGCCGTGACGAGGACCATATGCCGAGCAACACCCAGCTGACCCCACCGGTCGTTACCCGCGATGGCCGTCTGATTACCATCCGGCTGATTCAATCCGAAGATAAAGATGCATTGTTGGCGTTTGGTATCGCACTGCCCGAAGAAGACTGGCTCTACCTCGAGAGTGACATGCGCAGTGCCGACACGGTTGCTCGGTTGGCCAATGCGCAGGGAGCCGAGCATTGGCGCCAAGTCGTCGCGGTAGACGGCGACCGCATCGCCGCGTATGCATCGATTCGCATGCAGGCGGGCCGTTATAGCCACGTCGCTGCAGTGCAAATGGTGGTCGGTGAGGATTGGCGGCGAAAAGGGTTAGGACGTGCCATGGGGGCGGTCATCGTGACCGAGGCGCAACGATTGCAGGCAAGCAAAATCATTGCCGAGATGCTCGAGGCCCAACGCAATGGTCAGGCGATCTTCGCGCACCTCGGCTTTCGGACCGAGGGTACATTGGTGGCACACGCACGTGACCGCTTTGGTAAGCGCCATAACCTCGTGGTCATGGCATTGGTTATCGACTAGGTCCACGCATCGGTCAGCTCTTTGGCGGTCTGGTACAACGCAGCGATGTGTGCCAAACCCTCGGGGGTGACCGTTTGCATGTTGCGATAGACCTGCTTGTCGAGCATCAGTTCTTTTTTGCCCTCTGGCCAAATACGCCATGAATCGTTGTCGATGACATCGGCAACCACCAGCTGTCCTCTGGTAGTCAACCCACATTCGATTTTGAGGTCGACCAACGTAATAGTCTGCGCGGCGAATGCCTGCTCGATGGCCAAAAATACCCTGCGCGCAATGCGACCTAAGGCAGCACAGCGCTCTGCTGTGGCAATCCCTGCGGCATCGAGTTCTGCCACCGACATCAGTGGATCGTGATTTGCATCGTCTTTGAAAAAGAACTCGACCACCAGTGGATCGAAGCGCTGGCCCTCAACTATATCGGCGTGCCGTTTGAGATACGAGCCAGTGGCATGTCGACGCGTGACGATCTCGATGGGAATCATCGTACAGCGTTGCACAACCATGGTGTTGGCACTCGGTGCGCTGACGAAGTGGGTGGCAATACCGGTGCGTGCCAGCAACGCATAGACATTGGCAGTCGTCGGTCCGCTGAGCAACGATTTGCCCGGGATGATATGGCGGCGCGCGCCATCACCAGCGGTGATGGCGTCTTTGTGCTGGATGATGGCCAGGGTTGCATCGGTAGGATGGGCGTAGATTTGTTTGGTTTTGCCCTCGGCGAGCAGTGTCCCGAATTGCATGTTACGCCTCGTTGGCTATGCGAGAGATCAATAAGTCCCACGCCATAAAAATCATCAAATGGCCTGCACCGGGAGTGATAGTTACCGTCGTCTGCGGGAGTATCTTTTGGAGCGACTCCACGGCATTTGGTGGGGTAATCCGATCGTCACTGCCGTACCAGGCATGAATCGGATGATGAATGCGCTCGTAGGCAATCGGCCAATGTTGGGTCACCAAGCCCAAATCGATGAGATATCCGTTGTATCCCTGCCGAAAATGTTCTGCCAGCATTGCACGAAAGACCGTGCCGTCTGGGGAGTCAATATAGCTGTTTTCTGCAGGAGTGAATGCAGAGCGCATCATTTTTATCCCGAAGGTGCCGGCCTTTTCGCCCGTACCCACGAGGACCGCCGCGGTACCAGCAAGTGCACGCCGTAGCGGTGCGGGCAATGAAGTACCCATCGAATGCAGCCAGCGATTGACGGGTGTCATTTTGGCGATGTCTTGTGCAGCAGAAGGTGCCATCCCCGACACAATGTAGATGCGCTGCACTCGCTCAGGATGAAGGCTGGCGTAGGTGAGTGCATACGGTGTGCCCGCTGAATACCCCACCAACGTTACGTTCTCTACCTCAGCGGCGGCGAGCACCGCGTTGACATCGGCGCTCCAGCTGGCAAGCGTGCGGGTCGTTTGGAGGGTCGAGTGGCCGATGCCCGGGCGTTCAATGATGATGACGCGGATACCGTTTTGCTCAAGGATAGCGGTCGAAGGTATCTGCACACGTGCACCCGGCAATCCATGGCAGAGGACGACGACGCGACCGGTGCGAGGACCGCTATCGCTATACGAAAGCATGCGACCGGTGGGGAGGGTGAGGAGGTGTTCGGTGATCATACCAATGTGACTCCTGAGCCGGCCACCACCGTTCCTACCAGACGTGCGTCGGAGATGCAATCTAGCGCAGCGGGGACAGCGTCTCCCGGGAGCACCACGAGCATCCCGAGTCCCATGTTGAAGGCGTGAAAGGCGTCAGACTCGCTGATGTCACCGGCTTCTACGAGTAGGTCGAAAATGGCAGGGATACGCCAGCTGCCGCGTTGTATCTGTGCACCACAGCCGTCCGGCAAAATCCGCGGGAGGTTGTCATACAGGCCTCCGCCGGTAATATGTGCCATGGCGTGAATGGGCACACCATTCTGCTGCATGGCGGTATATTCGCTGACGTAGCAACGGTGCGGTGCCAGGAGCGCTTGCCCCACGGTCATGCCATGCAAAACGTCGGGGGTCGCGTCGTATCCACCGAGTCTGTCGACGAGCCGGCGCGCCAGTGAAAAGCCGTTGGTATGCAGTCCATTCGATGGGAGCGAGACGATGGCGTCACCCACCACCACACCTGCCGGCAATAGTGCACTGCGCTTCACGACACCGACGATGGTCCCCGCCACGTCGAAGGTGTTGTCGCGATAGACGCCGGGCATTTCGGCTGTCTCGCCACCGAGGATGGCGCAGCCGGCGGCCCGGCACGCAGCTGCAATGCTCTGCACAACGGTTGCGACCTGTTCTGCTTTGAGCACGTCTACGGCGATGTAATCAAGGAAGAACAGCGGCCGTGCGCCTTGGACGAGGATATCATTGATGCAGTGATTGACCAAATCCGCGCCAATCGATGAGTAATCATTGTACGCGGCGGCTACCAAGGTTTTGGTGCCCACTCCGTCTGTCGATGCCACCAAAATAGCGTCGCTGAGCGAATCAACAGCCTTACTCAAATCAAAGCACCCACCGAATGCACCGACCCCGGCCAACACAGCGGGAGTGTAGGTCGACTGAACGGCGTCGCGCATCAGCGCAACGGCACGATTCCCCTCGGCGATGTTGACCCCGGCTTTGGCGTAGGTGCTCATCGAGACCCTCCTAAAAATGAATGCGCCGTCGCCAGAGTGAAATGCTTTGGAGCAGACCGACCGCGGCAAACGACGTCACCGTAAAGCTCCCGCCATACGAGATGAACGGTAACGGGATGCCCGTGATGGGCATAATTGACATGTTCATCCCGGCATTGACCAAAACGTGACAGAGGAACATCGCCGCGATCCCGCCGGCAATCAGCCGTCCAAACAAATCGCGTGAATTGGCTGCAATATCGAGTGCTTGCCAAATCAGCAACCCGAGACACAGGAGCATGCCTGCGGTGCCGATGAACCCGAGTTCTTCGCCGGTAATGGCAAAGATGAAGTCCGAATACTGCACCGGCAGATAGTTCCCTTGACTCATTACTCCATTGGTCCAACCCTGGCCGGAGAGTCCGCCCGAGCCAATGGCCGTGAGTGATTGGATGATATTCCATGCGCCAGATTTGAGCTCTGGGTCGTATTTGATTGGGTCTAAGAAAATAAGTAACCGTGTCCGTTGGTACGGCGCCAAAATATACGTCCAACCGAAGTAAAAGAGTGGGGACCCCACTCCGACGAGGGTGATTATCTGCGGTATCGTAATCCCTGCAATCCACGTAATAATCAGCCACACAGACGCAAACACCAACGCCGTCCCGAAATCAGGCTGAATAAACACAAGCAATAACGGAATAGACAACAATAACGCACTGCCGATGAACGGCCGCCATGTACCGAGACTGCGTTCTTGGCTTGCCCAGAAGCCCGCCAAAACCAGGATGATAACTAGTTTGATGGGTTCGGAAGGCTGTACCGTGCGTATCCCGAAGTCGAGCCAGCTCTGCGCACCACCTCGGATGTTGCCATAAATCAGCACCGTCGCGAGGAGAATGATGCTCAAGACATAAAGCGGGAAGGTCCAACTTTGAAATGCATGATAGTCAAGAAAGGTCACCGCCACCATCACTGCAAAACCAATCAGCAGGTTGACGAGGTGGCGATTAAAGTATCCGAGTGTCATGGGGTCGTTCAGTGTTGCACTATAGACCATACTGATGCTAAAGAGAGAAAGCCCGACGAGGGCTAACGCTAACACCCAGTTGTAATCGCGCCAAATAGAATTGTTCATGACCCACCATTGTGTAAACCTTCCAAATTATACCTTGATTCACATGAAGCGTATGCCAAATCGCTATGTGCGGGCGCGCACTCGCACATAGTAGCCATGTCCTTCGTCGCGCACTTCACCGCGCAACTCACGCATCAGCAAATCTCCCAACAGCTCAGCACTGCTACGATTGGTCTGTCGGCAGAGGTCATCAATATGGACAGCGGTTTGGAGCATTGCTAAGAATGGATCATCCTCTTGCGCTGGTTCAACGCCATACCCTAGATATGCTGCCACATCGTCGGCATTACGCACAGGGACGGCCCCTTGTGTCAGCAGTGCATTACATCCTGCACTTTTGGCAGAGTAGATTGAACCCGGTACCGCCATCACATCGCGACCCTGATCGAGTGCCGCTTTCACCGTAATCAGTGCTCCGCTGGTCGTCCCCGCCTCGACGACGATAACCGCACTCGACAGACCGCTGATGAGCCGATTGCGCGCAGGGAATAGCGGCGGGCTTGCCCGTGTGCCAGGATAAAACTCACTTACGACTGCAGAATGGGGATGTGCAAGGATTGCTGCTGCGAGCGAACGGTTGCGCTCCGGATAGACCAAATCGACCCCAGACGGCAACACAGCGACTGTCGCACCGCCAGCAGCCAACGCATCCTGATGTGCAATAGTGTCGATTCCCATTGCCAATCCGCTGACAATGGTAAATCCTTTGACGGCCAAATCGCCGGCAAATTGGCGTGTGACCTCACTGCCGTATGGCGTCGGCGCGCGCGTACCGACGATACTCACGGTCGGCTGTTGGAGCCCGGTCAAGCTCCCGCGCACAAACAAAATCGTCGGCGCACCGGGGATGTGGCGTAGCAAGGTGGGGTAGTGTGTATCTGCGCTACTGACAACCTGGATACCTGCATTCCACAGCCGTTCGTATTCGAGGCTCGGGTCGTGCTGGAGACGTTGCCGATGGAGCTCTGCAGTGAGGTGTGCGGGGACGCCCGCTGCGATCAGGTCACCACGGTCTGCCTGCCAGACGGCAGATGCACTGCCGAAGCCTTCGACCAGACGTGCAATCCGCAGTGGACCGAGGCCGTCGATGCGCACCAATCCGAGTAATGCAATAGTTTCTTGCATACAATCTCCCCTCTGTTTTGCTTCACAGAGGGGAGTGTGACAGGTAGTCGTTACTGAATCATTACCAACAGTGCGGTGTTATTTGCGCTTCCACTCTGCGATGTTCCACGTGATGGGTGCCAGTGCATCGGGCGCAACACCGCTTACTTTGGCAGACATGAGCGCAACGCCTAGTCGTTGAAAGAGCGGCAACGAGGGCAATTCTTTCGTAAAGAGTTGTTGCTGGAGCAAGTACTGCTCTTGTTGGACCGTTTTGTCTAGCGTAGTGGCGGCGGTTTTGACTGCATAATCGGCATCACGCATACACCAGCCGGCAAAGTTGTTGCCGATGTGACCGTTCGTATCGCTGGGTACCGATGCACAACTCCACAGCGGTAACCCGGCAGGATCGGGTGATGCTATCCAGGCAAACAGCGCCAAATCGAATTGGCGTAAGAACAGTGGCCCACTCGGAGCGAAAATTTCTTCAGGGGGCATGTAGGTAATCGTGATGTCGACGCCGACTTCCTTCATGTCCGATTGGAAGCGTTCTGCTATTTCTTGGCGTAGCGGACTGCCTGTTGTGGTAATCAAGTTCAGGGTCAAGGTAATCCCCTGTTTGGACAGGCGGATCCCATTGTTCCATTTGCCATAACCGGCCTCATCGAGGAGCGCGTTGGCGGTATCGGGGGAGTAGTCGTAGGTCGTAATTTGGTCTACGGGAGCAGCACCGTGTTGCTCGGGGAGGATCCAGCTGTTGAGTGTCGGCGATCGTCCGCTAAATAACGTGTCGGTAAGCGAATGGCGGTTAAATCCATAGGCTAACGCTCGACGGATACGGATATCTTGGAGGCTCTGGATGTCGAGGTTGAAGTCGATGTGCTCCCAGACGGGACTGCGATAGTAAGTTACTGGCATGCCGGCACGTGCGTCTTGGTCTATGAATGCATACTGGTCAATTGCAACACGGTCGGTGACCGCGACATCGAGGTTATCATTGCCGAGATTGGCGCGGATCATATCGACACCAGACATCTGCGTCAAGGTGACGTTGTTGACCGCAGGTATGGTGCCATAGAAGTATGGATTGCGTACTAAATGGATTTCATTACTCGTTCGACTGTCGAGCATATACGGACCATAGCCGACCGGTTTTTTGGCATATGCTGAATCGCGAATCTCAGCCGGAGCCACGTCTGCCAAGAGATGTTGCGGGAGGGGTGTCCAGTAGCTCAAAAAGATACCCGTGCCCACCAAATCCGGTTGCAGAATTGCTTTGGTCGTATGGTCGTCGATGAGTTTGTAGTCCGCGGTGCGGTCAAGCAGAATGCGTGCTTCTTCACCCAATGGAGCCTGTTTGCGTGCTAATTCGTACGCAAATACCGAATCTTGTGCAGTCACCGCCACCCCATCCGACCATGTCAATTTGTCATTCCAGTGGTAGGTAATGGAGACCTGCTGGACCTGGGTAATCACGGTCGTGGTCGTCGTCGTGATATTGCCAGCTGCATCGAGGTACACCGATACATCGTCAATCTGTACATCGCCGTTTTCTATATTGGGGATGCGCGTCAAAACACCAGTGGTGATGTAGTCGTAGTTATAGGCAAGTATAGGTGAAGGAGAAATCATTTCGAGCGCAATACTATTGGCACGTTTGAGTGCGCTGTCTTTCGGATACGGGAACAGATCTGCCGGGAGTTCGGTAATCCCGATTGCCCATACATCATTGCGTTGGGCGAGCGCGTCTGCGACTGATTGATTGGTAGGCGCCAAAATAGCGTCAGGTGTGGTGTTGGGGACCACAGGGGTCCGGTCGCGCACGCCACCCTCAATTTGACACGCAGCCAGGAGCAATAGTGCTCCGAGAAACATGCTGAAACGGGTAATCACGGTTTTGTATTGCATCAGAATCTACCTCTATCGAGCCTTTTGTGCACGATGTGCACGCCATTGCTCGGCGTGTAACTGCATCTCAAAGAATTCTATTGCCAGAGTACCATCTGTCTCACGGATATGTGGGGCAAGATGGACGAATAGCGGATTATCGAGGCGAGGCAAATCGTCACTGTAATAGGCAGTACGCCAATCACTATCGATATGCACAAACCCCAGACTGAGATAGGAGCGTACGGCACGTTCGTTGACGGATGCAACATCCAGGACCATCGTCACAAACCCGAGTTCGCCAAAAAAAACATCCAAAAACCCCTGCATTGCCTCGGTGCCCAACCCACGACCGACATAACCAGCAGAAAACGTAATGCCGAGGCGGGCTTGCTTTTTGGTATTGTCGATTTCGCGCAGCGAAATACGCCCCATCAGCTCACCGGTACGGCTGTCGACTGCCCAATGGCGTCGCGAGGCGAGCATGTCATTAAACCATGTGCCTGAGAATGGCGTTTGGGCCCGTTGCAAATTCCAGATAGACTCGAAAGGATCGTTGTACGATGGCCAGCGATAGCTCCGTTCGTCATCGTATCGATTCCACGGTCGGATAATAGTGCGTGCCGTCTGTGTCATGCGGTTACGACCCCTCGACACGGGTAACTCCTGCCACAATCGTCGGCAAGACATTCCCTGGCGTATCGTTGATATGCACATCCGCCATGACGCTGAATATCGATGCGGCGTCGGTGTTGATGGTGAGGACCCTGGCACCCACCCGTTTGGCGAGAAAAGGAAATTGTGCGATAGGGTCTGCAGCGCTCAGTTCGCCGACGAACAAAATGGCATTGCAGGCCTCGACTGCGGTCTGGGCACGGCGGACATCGTGCCGTGCGAACCCTTCGCCGAGCAACACCACATCAGGGCGTAGCGGACTCCCACAGCGTTGACAGCGTGGTGGGACTTCGCCTTCTTCCTCCCAATCACCCATGTGACCAGATTCGACACAACGTGTGCGGTGCACCGAACCATTGAATTCAAGGATATCACGTGAACCAGCCCGCCAGTGAAGTCCGTCAATAGCCAGGCTCACCAGCAGAAAGTTTGGGATGTGTTGTTCGAGGTCGACTAGGGCGTGATGACCGACACTTGGATCGGCAGCCTGTGATTGTAGGCGCCGAAAATCGTACCACTGCCAGACGAGTTTGGGGTTACGTGCATATGCCTGTGGAGTCGCCAAATCGCGCACATCATATCCCGCCCATGGGCCGACCATTGCTTGCCGGAATGAAGCTACACCGCTCTCTGCCGACATCCCGCCACCGGTGATGACGACCAGATTCTGCGCTGCTTTGAGTTCTGTTATCAGCGCATTGAGTGCGTTCATCGCTCCCCTTTCGTCAGGGTGTGGTGGTCAATCGGCGTTGCGGGGCCCATCCTTCGACAGTTGTGGTGTCGATGGTGTAACGTATCTTGAGCCAGGCATCGCCGTCGGCACTCTGCGGGCCATCGAGCCATTCGACACGTGATCCAGCGGGGATTTCACCGACGACAGCGCCGTTGCTGGCTGGTTCGTTGAGTACCGCGAGGATAGTATCCCCGTTCACTGACAGATATTGTGTCTCGTTGCCACCAACGTCAATGAGCGTATTCAGCCAACTCGGCATGCTGATTGAAGGAATCTGCAACTGCAGTCGATCAAGCACTGCTGCGCCTGCATCAGGCTGACTTTTCACATAATACCAGCCGCCACCACCCAGACCAGTAAGCACAATAATCGCAATGAAGATGCGACCGATGGTGCGGTTCCCTGAACGATGCTTGCGTGTTGAAGCACCGTTTGTTGGTGTGCTCTGTTCGACCGACCGACTGGCATTCTCGGTAAGTTGGCCCGTTCCATTGCCACCGATGACGAGGTCACGTCGGGCTTGTTCGATGAGGTCGAGTAATTCGTCGAGATTTTTGAGGCGTGTGACGGGATTGCGAGCTGTACACCGCATGATGAGGTCGTCAATCTCGGGCGGACAGCCAGCGCTGACCACGGCCGACACGGGCGGGATGTCACTCGACTCGTGTTGTGTCAATATCTCGTCGGCATTGGTCCCGCTGAATGGTCGAAAGCCGCCGAGAATCTCGAATAACAAAATGCCTACCGCGTAAATCGCGCTCTCGACCGTCTCGGCACTGCCTTGTTGTCGCTCGGGCGAACGATAACTGGCGATGTCAATAAGGACTTCATTGGGCGTCAGCGTCCAATTTTCAATCCACTTTACATGCCCTTCGCTGATGACCACGAAGTCATTGCTACTAATTGGCGGATGTGGGATATGTGATTCTTGACAAGCTTTAATAACCGCCACGATATGGCGTATATATTGCAAGGCTTCGATGGGCGTAACGGGTGCACGGGCACGTAACGTCTTGCCAGTGATGAATTCTGTAATAAAGAACGGCCGATTTTCGATGGTGCCGCTGTCATAAACCTCTGGCAAGGCACTATGCACGTTGCGGGCACGCAGTTCGGAGTCCGAAATGAATCGCTCACGAATCCCGCGTTGATCGACCAGATGACTGCGCATCAGGTTGAGCAACACAGGCCGATTGAGTTTGTCGTCGTAGGCACGGTATACCGTTGCGATGCGTGTCGCACCGAGGCGTTCGTCAACACGGTAGCGTCCATGGATACGTGGCTGTGCTGTCATGCACCTCACCTTGTGCGACTAAAGGCGACTCAGAAAGTGAATAGGTGCATTATAGCACCATGATGCTCTAGGGTAAATATCAGGTGCAACGGACCAACTTGGTCCGCACAGATTCACACATGATCTGCCCGACGTCCCATACTCAAATACCCCACGAAAAAACGCACCAAAAAAATAGGCGAGATAGTCTCTAAAGATTGTTAATTTGGCTACCTAATCGTATAAAGCTATTGACTTGTGCAATTTATGTATGGTACATTTAATGTGGTTTTGGTTCGTGATTGAATCAAACATCCATCATGACGTATGTGGCGTGTAGGAAACCCAGGCGAAAAACAATGTCGAATAGCAAATGATGTGAGGAGACCCAAAATGAAGCGTGTCAGTATTCTCTTCGTGTTAATGATGGTTGCGAGCCTTTTCGCGTCGTGTGGGAGTTTAGCTTCCGTAGGCAATGGTTCTACCATCAAGATTGTCTCTTCGCTACCACGAACAGGTTCGTCAAAGGGTCAGACCGACTCGATTGTTAATGCCATTAAGCAACGCTTGGAAGAAGCGAATTACAAAGCGTGTGACGGGAAATTCACGATTGTCTACGAAGACATGGATGACGCCACCGCTGCCGCCGGTAAGTGGGATGCAGCCCAAGAGGCATCCAATGCCAATAAAGCAGCTGGTGATACGTCTGTCATGATGTACATCGGCACATTTAACTCCGGCGCTGCCAAAATCAGTATTCCGATTTTGAATCAAGCCGGTTTGGTGATGATTAGCCCCGCAAACACCTACCCAGGGTTGACCAAGCCAGGCAAGGGCGAAGCTGACGAACCTGCCAAATACTACCCCAACGGTACCAATAACTATGCGCGCGTGGTGCCTGCAGATGATCTGCAAGGTGCGGCAGCAGCCCGCTGGGCACAGTCGCTCGGTGCCGCCAGCGTCTATGTACTCGACGACACCGAACTCTACGGGAAGGGCGTTGCCGATGTCTTTGAAGCAACCGCCAAAGAACTCGGCTTGGATGTGAAAGCCCACGATGGCATTGATGGCAAAGCAGCAGATTATCGTGCGTTGGCAGCCAAAATCGTCGATGCTGCACCGGACATGGTCTACTACGGTGGCATTACCCAAAATAACGCTGGTCAACTCCTCAAGGACATCCGCGCCGAAGGCTTTACGGGCAAATTTATGGGCCCCGATGGTATCTATGAATCCGCCTTCATCGAGGCAGCAGGTGCTGATGCCGAAGGTGTCTATGCAACCTTTGGTGGTGTGCCTGCAGAGAAGCTCGAAGGTGATGCAGCAACCTGGTACGCTAACTACAAGTCAAAGTACAACGCCGAACCTGAAGTGTATGCGGTCTATGGGTACGAGGCAGCAAACGTCGCAATGAATGCGCTCAACACCGTCTGCAAGGCAGATCGTGCCGCCATTCAGGCAGCAGTCATGGGTACCAAGGACTTCAAGGGCATTCTGGGAACGTGGAGCTTCGACGCAAACGGCGATACCTCGTTGACCGCAATGAGCGGCGCGCAGGTTGTCAACGGCAAGTTCGAATTCGTTACCGCAATTAAGTAGTACCGCTCGCGCAGCAACAGGTCGGCGTTCTCGCGCCGACCTGTTGCTGTATTTTCGCCCCTCTCGGTGTAGTGCATCATTGTGTGCGTAAATCACATCGCCGAACCCAAAATGACGAGGCACATAGGAGGAAACATGGCAGCATCGCACACGCGTGCAGTACGGAACGTGCCATGGCGGAGCATCGGCAAAATATTCATTGTTATTTTTTGTGTGCTCTTTCTGACCTTGCCATTCATCGAAATGGTCAAGGCAATGATCGCTGACCCACAGTTATTGGTCCGCCAATTGTTGATAGGGCTGACCAATGGTGCCTATATCGCCCTGATTGCACTGGGGTATACCCTGGTGTATGGCATCGTCGAACTGATTAATTTCGCACACGGTGATTTGTACATGCTCGGTGCATTCTTTTCGCTGACGCTCATCGGCACATTTGCACTCACGCCAGAGACGCCGTGGCTGGTACGTGGACCATTGCTGCTTGTCGTGCTGATCGCTACGATGGCATTCACTGCTACCCTCAATATGCTGGTGGACCGCTGGGCCTACCGCAAGTTGCGGGGCGTCGGGTCGCGTATGGCCGCGTTAATAAGCGCAATCGGGATTTCATTTATCTTTCAAAATCTCGGCTTGTTGTGGGGCTATCTGCGCTTGCCATTTATGCACGGTGTGATGGGTAGCAATGCCGTTGCACCAAAGAGTTTCCCCGCGCTGTTCCCCAACGTCAATCTGCTGGCAGGGACAGGGGTGCGCTTTGGTGCCAAAGATTTGATCGTAGTCGGTGTCTCGGTTGTGTTATTGGCTGCGCTCTATATCTTTGTCACACGTACCCGCCTCGGCAAGGCGATGCGTGCAACCGCACAGGACCGTGATGCCGCCGCCCTGATGGGTATCGACGTCAATCGCACCATCTCGTTGGCGTTTATCCTGGGTGGTGCCTTGGCAGGTGCTTCGGGCATGTTGGTGGGGTTGTATAACGGTACCGCAGTGTTTGACATGGGCTTTACCGCTGGGTTGCGCTCATTCACGGCTGCAGTGCTGGGTGGAATCGGCAACATCGTCGGTGCCATGCTCGGTGGGTTGCTCATCGGCATCATCTCGGCCATGTCGGACCAATACATCAGCACGAAGTGGACGAATGCCGTGGTGTTTGGCATCCTGGTCATTATTTTGGTGTTCCGCCCGACTGGTTTGTTGGGTGACGACACGGCACAAAAGGCCTAGACCATGCAGATTCGTATACGCACAAGTATGATTGGTGCCGCCTTTGGTTTTGCCATCGCGCTGATTAGTGGTGGATTTGCAGGGATTTTTGCTGGGTTGGTGGCTGGCCTGATTAGTGGCTATGTGGTTCCGCAGGCTGAACCGCTCACCGACAAACGGCGTGCAGTCGGTCAGGGAATGATTGCTGCACTGGTAGGCAGCGTCATGACGATTCTCGGAATTGTCTTGCGCAACATGGGTATTGACCCGATCATCGGCGAGCCGCTCAACATCCTCGCGGTGGGTATTGCCATCATCGGCGCAACGATCTTGTGCGTGCTGGTGTGTGTGGTCATGTGTGTCGTCCGGACTGAGCCGCCTGCCCGCGAGCGGATTGGGATGGCCATCGTGGTGGGGATCATCTTGGTCACGTACCCATGGCTCGATCAGTTCCTCAACCTCCGCTTCATGAACGAAGTTATCCCCGTGTTGGTCTTTTTGTTGATGGCGTTGGGGCTCAATATTGTGGTGGGGTACGCGGGTCTGTTGGATCTGGGCTACGCAGCATTTTTTGCCATAGGTGCGTATGCTGCCGCGATGGTCTCGTCACCACACTTCGGTCTGTCACTCAGCTTCTGGTTGGCTATCTGGGTGGCGGCAGCGACTGCAGCGATTTTTGGGCTCATTTTGGGGTCGCCGACACTCCCACTCCGCGGTGATTATCTCGCCATTGTGACGCTCGGATTTGGCGAAATCGTGCCGATCGCCATCAAAAACCTCGATAAAGTATCACTCTCTATCTGGAACTACCCGCTGTTTGTGGACGTCGATTTGACGGGCGGCACCAAAGGAATCAATCCGATTAATCGACCCTGGCTGCCCATCATCGGCGAATTTAGTCCAAGCAATCCCATCCCGTGGTATTTTTTGATTCTGGGAATTATGCTGATTTCGATATTTTTCATTTCACGGTTACGCAATTCACGCCTAGGGCGCGCGTGGACCGCTTTGCGCGAGGACGAACTCGCGGCCGGGGCGATGGGTATCAACACGGTCAATGTGAAGTTGTTGGCCTTTGCCATTGGAGCGACCTTCAGCGGCTTGGCAGGTGCGTTCTATGGAGCATATATCAGTGCTATTTTTCCCGAAAGCTTTCGCTTTGACGTTTCGGTCATGCTCCTTTGCATGGTGATTTTGGGTGGATTGGGCAACATGTCAGGGGTGATTTTGGGCGGCATCATTATCCAATTCGCCGACCGCTTGTTTCTCCCGCAGATGTCCAATGTGGTACAGAAGTTAATCGTAGCGTCGGGCAATGAATCGTTGCGTGACATCAATTTTGCCTCAGACTTCCGCCTTTTGTTGTTTGGGTTGACGCTCGTGCTGATGATGGTGCTGCGGCCGCAGGGTTTGGTCCCATCAAACGGCGCGCCCCGGGTATTGCCCGTGGCGGCGGGGGAGGCACGGCATGACTAACATCCTCGAGACACGCGGCCTGACCAAACGATTCGGTGGTTTGACAGCGGTTGATTCGGTCGACTTCAGCGTGGCCACCGGTTCGATTACCAGTTTGATTGGTCCCAACGGCGCCGGCAAGACGACATTCTTCAACACCGTTACCGGTCTGTATACGCCCACCTCGGGCACGATTGCATTCGCTGGCCGTTCGTTGGTTGGCCTCAAGCCCCACGAAGTCACTGCTGCAGGGATTGGGCGCACCTTCCAAAATATCCGCTTGTTCGGCAATATGACGGCAGTCGAAAACGTCATGGTCGGCATGCACTCCCGGATGCACGCCAATGTGCTCGGTATCCTGGTACACTCAGCCCGGGTACAGCACGAAGAAGCCACCGCACGTGCCAAGGCACATGCGTTACTCGATGCGGTCGGGCTGCCTGCCCAGCGAGCTGATGATCTGAGCAAAAATTTGCCCTACGGCGATCAACGGCGCCTCGAGATCGCCCGTGCGTTGGCCACTGACCCACAGCTGCTCTTGCTCGACGAACCGACCGCGGGGATGAATCCCCACGAGACCGCCGAGTTGACCCAACTCATTCGCCGTATCCGTGACGAGCGTGCGATTACCATTCTGCTGATCGAACACGACATGAAGCTGGTGATGGAAATATCGGAATCCATCACGGTGCTCGACCGTGGCGCCAAAATCGCGGCTGGTTTGCCCAAGGACATCCGCAGTAACGAACAGGTCATCGAGGCCTATCTGGGCCGTGGGGCAGCGTCTATGGCGCATGCAAACGCCAGGAACACAGGAGAACCGACATGACCACAGCGATGTTGGAGCTCCAAGACGTACACACCTACTATGGTAATATCCATGCCCTCAAAGGTATTTCGTTGACGGTCAATCAGGGCGAAATTGTCACCCTAATCGGATCAAACGGCGCAGGCAAATCGACCACCTTGCGTACCATCTCGGGTATCAATAGCCCACGCACGGGGCATATTTTGTTCAACGGCACACGCATCGATCGCCTGCCCGCGCACGAAATCGTCCGTCAGGGTATTTTGCAGTCGCCCGAAGGCCGGCGCATCTTCCCCCGCTTGACGGTGCTCGAAAACCTCGAGATGGGTGCCTTTACACGGAATAATGCCGTTACCATGAAAGAAGATCTCGAGCGCGTCTACACGTTGTTCCCGCGACTCCGCGAACGCATCGCCCAAAAGGGCGGCACGTTGTCGGGCGGCGAACAACAGATGTTGGCGATTGGCCGTGCCTTGATGGGGCGACCAACGGTATTGCTCCTGGATGAGCCGTCGATGGGATTGGCGCCGGTGTTGGTCGAGCAGATTTTTACCATCATCCAGGACATCAACAAACAAGGAACGACCATTCTGCTGGTCGAGCAAAATGCCCTGATGGCACTGGCTGTGGCCCACCGTGGCTATGTGTTGCAGACGGGGCTGATTGTGTTAAGCGATTCTGCCGCGGCATTGCAGTCGAACGAAACCGTGCAGAAGGCCTATTTGGGCATGGAGTAGGTTCGCTGATGGAACAGACCACTGGCTAGCCGGTGGTCTGTTTGTCATTGGTATAGACGATTTGGTGAAAAATCTGTTGCGGATGTGTCCATGGAAGCCAGTGGTCTGCATCGGGCAACACTCGGATGGGCAACCATGGCATGGTTGTCCGGTGTCGTTCTGCGAGCGACACCAATAACGATCCATCATGCGCACCCCACAAGAGTTCAATAGGAATAGAACCATCGGGAATCGGGATGTCGCAGGTGCCGCCTGTGATGGCAAAATCTGCTGCCCGATACCAGTTCAGCGCTCCACGGATGCGGCCGGGCCGTGCCCATGCCGCACGGAGCGCGTCTTTCTGGTGCGCCGTCAGGGGAACAGATGCGAAGGCACCGAGCGGGATTTCGTAGTCGTTCTGCGCAAACCGTTCTTCAAATCCTTCGGAGCGGAGCGCACTGATATAGCGCGAGGCGTGTTGCTGGGCAGTGTCGTGATTGAGTGCATCGAGGAAGACGGCCGGATGCGGCGCATTGCATATCACAGCGCGTGCGACACGGTCTGGATGCAGACTGACCGCTGCCCATGCGACGACACCACCCCAGTCGTGACCGCACAACGTTACCGGACGATGGGGTGCGAGCTGTTCTGCGATGCGCAGGACATCTGTGACAAGGTGCTGGATTGTATACGCGCTTGTTTCGCTTGGTGCATCAGAACGGTAGATACCACGCCCATCGGGAACGATGACATACCAGTCTGCTGCCAACAGTGTGGCGACCTGCTGCCAGCCGTGACCATTGTCAGGGAATCCGTGCAACAGGATGATGGCCGGTGCTGCAGGACTGCCGTGGGTGGTGACATGTAACCGTACGTCGTCGTTGATGATGGTGTGGTGTTGCATGCAAATAGCTTACCAGATGACTGATGACTGATGACTGATGACTGATACCTGATGACTGATACCTGATGACTGATACCTGATACCTGATACCTGATACCTTCGCCGTTTTTACCCTAAAATAGCATCAACCCCGACAAACATGGAGGTAGCAGATGTTTCGTGATATCGCGACAGTCCGATTCGGCCTCGCCGAGCAGAAGTATATTGCCACGGAATCGATCGCCACCACATTGTTTTTGGCGAGCCGGCTCGAAAAGCCCATTCTCGCCGAGGGGCCGGCCGGTACCGGCAAGACCGAACTGGCCAAAGCCACCGCCGCTGCAACCGGGCGCGAACTCATCCGGCTGCAGTGCTACGAAGGCATCGACGAGGCTCGTGCCTTGTACGAGTGGGAATACGCCAAACAACTCTTGTACACACAGCTACTCCGCGAACGCATCGGCGATATGGTCAGCGCAGCCACGTCGCTCGCCGCTGCTGCGGATGCAATAGCAAATGAAGAAAATGTGTTCTTCTCGGAACGCTTCTTGTTGGCACGGCCCTTGTTGCGCGCCATCACCAGCCCCAAACCGGTCGTGCTATTGATAGATGAAATAGACCGTGCTGATGCTGAATTCGAAGCGTTCCTGTTGGAGTTGCTCAGCGACTTCCAGGTGAGCATCCCCGAGTTGGGCACCATCAAGGCCGTCCACAAGCCCATCGTTATTTTGACCAGCAACGACACCCGTGAGTTGTCCGAAGCACTCAAGCGACGCTGTCTGTTCCTCTATGTCGGCTACCCCGATGCCGAATCAGAGCTCGCCGTGGTCAACCTGCGCGTCCCCGGCGTGCCCCCCAAATTGGCCGCGCAAGTGGTCGAAATGGTGCAGCGCCTACGGCAATTGGACCTACGCAAAACCCCCAGCATGTCCGAGACCATTGATTGGGCGCGGGCGTTGGTCGAACTCAACGTCAAACACCTCGACCGTGGCGCTATGGATGCGACCATGAATGTCCTGCTCAAATACGAATCCGACGTCCAAAAGGGTAAGCGCCTGGTGACCCGCGACGACGACGCCCCGGCCGATGTGACCCGCGAACGAGACCGTGACCGCGGCCGTGATCGCGATCGTGACCGTGGCCGTCGTGACAGATAAAAGGCACAACATACTGTCAGATTTTTGGGATAAAACTGAGCCTGTAACAACGGACGGAGGCAGGCGATGGACGAGCGACTGATTGCATTCATCCGGGCCTTGCGTGGGCGCGAGGTGCGCGTGTCGATGGCCGAAAGTATCGACGCCCTGCGCGCCCTCGAGCAAATCGACGTGGCCGAGCGCGGCGCGGTGCAGACCGCCTTGCAGAGTAGTCTGGTCAAAGAGCGTGCCGATATGGCAGTGTTTGACGAGCTGTTCCCGCAGTTTTTTGGGGTCGATGCACCGCCAGCCATGCAGACGCCCGGTGGTGGATTGCCCGATGACGGCGCTGCGCAGCTCGAGCAGATGCTCCAAGAGCTACTCGACAGCCTGGACGACGAAGCACTCGAACGCCTCATCGAGGCGTTGATGGGCAACGGCATGACCCGCGCCGAACTGCGCGACATGATGCAGCAGAAGGATGCCATGCCCGATATGAGCGAGGGCTTGCCGCTGTCGTGGGCCATGCGTATGGCCATGGACGGCATTGGGATGCCCATCGCCAATGAAATGCTGCAAATGGTTCTCGACCGCCTGCGCCAGATGGGCGTCGACCCGGCACAGATGAAGCAGATCGAGCGCGACCTGCGTGAAAACCGGGCCACCATTGCCCAACAGGTGGCCGAAATGGTCCAGGCCGAACAAGGCGCGGGCAAGCCGGACGAGGACCGCGAGGTCAAGCGCGACGAATTGCTCGATCGGCCGTTTGATCAGTTCAGCTTTGATGATGTGCCCACTTTTCGGCGTGAAGTAAGCCGGCTGGCGGCACGCTTGCGCTCGAGTGCGGCATTGCGTATGAAGCGCGCCCAGCGCGGCACGCCGGATATCCGCCGCACGGTGCGTGCCAATCTGCGCTACCAGGGGATTCCCTTGGAATTACGCTACATCAAGAAAGATTTGCGCCCAAAGTTGACGGTGATTTGCGACGTCTCGGGGTCGATGCGTGCGGCGGCGGCGTTTATGCTGTTGCTGGTGTATGCGCTTCAGGACCAGGTCAAACGCACGCGGCCATTTGTCTACTACCGGACGATTGCCGATGTGACGAAGGACTTCCAAGAGTTGCGTCCCGAAGCTGCGATTCAAATCTTGCCGGATCGCATCCAAGGTGGACCGTACCAGACCAGTCTGGGCAGTTGCTTGACCACATTCCTCAAGGATCACTCCGGTGCGGTCGATCGGACGACGACGGTCATCTTCATGGGTGACGGTGACGATCATCGTGGAGTGCCGCGGGTGGAGGATTTTGTGGCATTACGCAAAAAAGCGCACAAGGTGCTGTGGTTCAATCCCGAACCCGATTGGCGTTGGTACCGCGAGGACAACTACATGCACATCATCAAGCCGCAGGTCGATGGGGTGCATGTGGTGAGCACGTTACGCGAACTGAGCGTGGCGATCGATGGGCTTTTTCGGGTGTAGGGTGAAATTTTCTGTGTGTGTGGGCGGAAGCGCATGCGCTTCCGCTTTTTCGTATACGAAACCGTTGCGGACGCGACGCTTTCTCAAAAAAAACAGCACCAACAAACTTCCCCTCCATGCAGTATGTGTCCTGCACACAGGGGACGTTCGTCCGGTCAAACTGATACCTGTTAACTGAAAACTGATCTCTATTATGGCGCGGTGGTGAACTTCCAGAATGTGCTCGCCGACAGCGTGGTGC
This sequence comes from Roseiflexaceae bacterium, assembly GCA_947474225.1. Taxonomy (GTDB): domain Bacteria; phylum Chloroflexota; class Chloroflexia; order Chloroflexales; family Roseiflexaceae; genus UBA965. Next base: position 22,314 of record CANJHS010000045.1, read on the forward strand.
CTATCGTGTTCCTGGCGCGGACCTGCCAGTAATAGGCTTTGTTTTTGGCGAGGCCAGTGACCGCTGCGGTCCGGGCAGTGCTCGTGCTCTTCCAGGTGGTGCAGGCTGCCGTAGTTAGGGCAATACAGTATTCGTAGCTGGTGGCACGCGCACTAGCGGCCCATGCGAGCGTGACGCTCGTGCTCTGTTTGGTTGCGTTGGTGGCCGGCGATGACTTTGCGAATGCAGCGGGTGGCAGGCTCACGATGAACGACCCATAGTAATCGCCATCGGCGAGCATCGTGCCTGAGGTATTGGTGGCGCGGACTTGCCAATAATACGTCGCTTGGGTCAGTCCGCTGATGCTAGCAGTGGTGGCAGTGCCGGCACTGATCCAGGTTGTGCATGCGGCAATCGACAGCGCATAGCAATATGCATAGCTTGTGGCATGCGTGCTTGCAGCCCACGAGAGGGTAGTAGTGGCTGCAGTGATACTTTGGCCCAAAGTTGGTGAAGATTTACCAAAGCTGTTGGGTTGGCCTTGGTCGATTGCCGTTGACACAGGGTGATACAGTTTGAGGTTGCCGTTGGTGCTGTCACTATAACTAATGACCGTAGCGTTGCTAATGCTAAGGGCGAGTGAGCTAAAATATCCCACGTCACCGCTGCTATTCAAAATCAAAATGACACGATTTGTGCAGGCTGTGTCATCACAGACTGCGAGTTTGAGATCATAGGTGGTGGAATCATAATAGCTTATGACTGGGGTGTTGGTAGAGCTGAGTGCAAGAGAGCTTTGACTGCCCACGTCAACGATACTATCAAGGGTAGAAATGTTCGGAAGGGAGCAGGCCGCGTCGTTACAGACGGCCAGTTTCAGGTTCCCATTTGTCTGATCGAAATAACTGATGATGGGAATGTTGGTAGACCCCAGGGCAATGGACGTACCGCGACCCACAGTCCCGATGCTGTCAAGAGTTGAAATAGTGCTGCTCGTGCATGCCGTATCATCACAAATCGCCAGTTTCAGGGCACTGTTTGAGGCATCATAATAACTTATAACGGGGATGTTAGTGGTGGTCAGTGCAAGAGAAGCGAATGTGCCAACTTGATCAGCACTATCTATGTTTGTTATTGGATGGTTTGAGCAGATGGTGTCGTCACAAACTGCGAGTTTTAAATCTAAGCCGCTATCATCATAATAACTAATGACTGGTATGTCGGTTGTCGTCAAGGCAAGCGAACTGTACAAACCGACAACGCCAGTGCTATCAATCGTTTTTATTGTAGGGTTTGAGCAGATGGTGTCATTACAGATGGCCAGTTTCAGGGCACTGTTTGTGTCATCGTAATAACTAATGACGGGTATGTTGGCTGTCGTCAAGGCGATTGAACTGTACCTGCCGACATTGCCAGTACTATCTATCGTTAGGACCAGCGGGTTGGTGCAGTCTGCGTCGTCACAGATTGCGAGTTTGAGGTCTCCATTGGTCATGTCAAAATAACTCATGACAGGAGTTGAGGGGCTAATAATGGCTATTGAGGAATAACTTCCAACCTGATTATAGGTAGAACGAGGCAGCGTCCGTGAGAGGGTGTCTGCCTGCGTTGGAGCAGAAACGGTAGTCAGTACTGTTGTCCACAATGGCGGCGTTACTGCGGCACTCATTGCGTTGCCGTTTTGTGTACCGACTCCACCAAGCGGACTGTTTGACGCGTTTATTATCGAGTCGTCGTCAATGAGGGTGAGTGCGAGCTGTGTACTTGGTCCCGAGAGCGTCATTTCTACAACATACGTGTCGGCTTTATCAGTGGGTGCAACGTGTGAAAAGCTGACGTACTGACTGTCCCCTGTTGTCGAAAAATCAGACATATCCACACCGGTCACTGCCTCACTAAACGTGACAGTGAAGGTAATGGTATTTATACTGCGCGCGGTCTCATTCGCAGTCATTGACCAGATCCGTGGGATGGCAGGGGTCTGGGCTTGACCCGTGAAGGTGGTGCCCAAAAAGAG